>NZ_JAHUTH010000030.1:0-115945 GCF_025376855.1 Variovorax endophyticus | reverse complement strand
GCCGATCTTCTCGGTGGCCGACTACGGCCTCGTGGCCGACCTGTTCACGGCCGTGCCCGAGCTGGTGAAGACGCTGTAAGAGGAAGCGCCCGCATGAAGACCCGCATCACCGAGCTGCTCGGCATCCGCTACCCGATCGTGCAGGGCGGCATGCAGTGGGTGGGCCGCGCCGAACTGGCCGCTGCAGTCTCCAATGCCGGCGGCCTGGGCATCGTGACCGCGCTCACGCAGCCCACGCCCGACGACCTGCGCCGCGAGATCGAGCGCACCCGCGCGCTCACAGACAAGCCCTTCGGCGTGAACCTCACCATCCTGCCGGCCGTGAAGCCGCCGCCCTATGCCGAGTACGTGCAGGCGATCATCGACAGCGGCGTGAAGATCGTGGAGACCGCGGGCAACAGCCCGAAGGACTTCATCGAGGTGCTCAAGCGCCACGACGTGAAGATCGTCCACAAGTGCACCTCGGTGCGCCACGCGCTGTCGGCCGAACGCAATGGCGTCGACGCCGTGTCGGTCGACGGCTTCGAGTGCGCGGGCCATCCGGGCGAGGACGACGTGCCCGGCCTGATCCTGCTGCCGATCGCGGCGCGCAAGCTGCGCATCCCCATCATCGCCTCGGGCGGCATCGCCGACGGCCGCGGCATGGCGGCCGCGCTCGCGCTGGGCGCCGAGGGCGTGAACATGGGCACGCGCTTCTGCGTGACCCAGGAAGCGCCGATCCACGACAACATCAAGCAGGCGCTGGTGGACGCGAGCGAGCGCGACACCAAGCTGATGTTCCGCACCATGCGCAACACCGCGCGCGTGTTCCGCAACGCGATCTCCGAAGAGGTCGTGGCCACGGAGAACCGTCCGGGCGGCTGCGAGTTCGAGGAGATCCGCCCGCTGGTGGCAGGCGCGCGCGGCCGCGCCGCGCTGGAGTCGGGCGCGGTGCAGGACGGTGTGGTCTCGGCCGGCCAATGCATCGGGCTGATCGACGACATCCCGACTTGCGCGGAACTGCTGGAACGCATGGTGCGCGAGTGCCGCGAGCATCTGGACCGGGCGCGGTCCTGGATGGACTGAGTCTTTTCCTGCCCGCATCCCGGCGGCGCTCACGCAGATCGGGACCTGCACGCCACGGCCTCTTCGAGGCCCCTGCGCCGTGCATTGCAGAAGCTGCATTTATTGGCGGTTGCCGCGACTTCATGCCGAGCGGCACGGCAACCTGCCCGCTTCTTCCCTAGAGTTGATGCCCCTGTCACTCGCTACCCCAACCGTGGGAGCAGAAAGGCGCAACACACCAATCCACTAACGAGATGTTCGAAGGCTGCTTGCCTCGCGGCAGGTCGTCGGTGCGAAAGCAGCGATGCGGATGCGAGGTATCAAAAGGCGACGGCCGAGGTGTAGTGAGCACCCCGACCGTCTAACCAAAAACGTGCAACCACCTCTAAGGAGCGCACATAAATGGCTACCAAGACTATAGCCCGGCGTCGCACGCCGGTATCTCCCGGAGACAACGCCCAAGGCCCGGCGGATCTCCTCGAAAACACCCTCTCCCAACTCGAAGCGCTTCTGTGGGTCTGCCACGGGAAAGACATCGATTGGTGCAGCGGTGATGGACCTCGACAACTGGACAACCTGATCTGGCTTGCGGCTGGACTTGCGCGTGAGGCGGGGGAGTTGTTTCAGTTGAGCGAGAAGGCGCGGCATGGGGCGCTTGAGGCTGGCGGGTAAGGGCTGGTCTGCGGGCTGCGGGGTCGCGGCCCGCTTGGGGAACCGGTTCTTTGGAGCGCTATGGTTGAAGCCCTCGTGATCGAAGGAAGTCGGTTCGGTTAGGTTTATGGGGTGTGCCTCAGAGGCAACTTCATGCTCCGCACTGATCGTCGACAGACAACGCGAGCATCCGCTTTGCACGGGCTGCGTTCCTACGGCAGGCTAGATTCAGCTCCTGGAAACGGTTGTTCGGCTTCGGAGTTCATGCGTCGCTGTAGACAGTCGCACACACCAACCCATTGACTTGCGAGCGTGGGTTTGGCGACGCGAATTACATATGGCAATCGCCTCTCACTCTGGAGGGAACAGCGGAATAGTCACTGGCGATGGCCCTTCCGGCGGAGCAGCAATAGGCGAGATACTAGCCATAAAGCCTGGTGGCAGGTGCTTGTACATGGCGCGAGGCTTAGTGTCGCGACCGTGAATGGCCGCATCAAGATCGCGTACCGGAAGCTGGACGCACTGTGCAGTAAACAGTTCGCCCCCATCGACCGAGTATCCAACACGCTTGAACGCCTCGTAGTACGGGGTGACGACCAGTGAGCCACCAAAATATCCGGTGTTGCAGACCACCACATTACAGAAGACCGTCCTTGATAGAGAAACGGCTAACGACTCAAAGAGCTTTACGTCACGGTTGTACGCGATGACAAACAAATGATGGACTCGCCCGCGATAAAGAAGGGCACGCTCAATATCCATGAAGTCGTAGCAAATGCTGACCCCAATCCGCCCATAGGGTCCTGCGTCGAAAACGTATACGTTGGGATCGGCGTGAAAAGCCCACGGCGGTACGTACTCTTTGAAGCCGGATGCCTCGGCTGGCGCGGGGTCGCGCTTGCCGAACCAGACTCTTGTGGCATAGCGTGAAGATGTGCGATTCCAGAAGTTTCGTGGAACGAGGACGAGACCTTCATTTTTCGCAGACTTCGCTCGATGATCCAGACGGTAATCAACCCCAATGATCGCTAGGGCATTCATAGAACAGACAAGTCGCTCGAAATCGTCCAGTCGCGTTCTTGGCAGTGCTAGCTCGGGAAGAAGAATGATGCGGGGTTGATCGTCATGATCTGCCAATGCCCTCATCGCTCTACGAATCTCGTGCCACGCACGGCTGTCCTCGGATGCCGAAATCCTTGGAGCGCCACTAGAGGCAGTCCACGCGACCTTGGAATCCAAGGTCGTCTGGACAATGCCAAGGGTAAGTGCTTCGACCAACGCTGGCTTCTCAGAACTCATACCGGCCCCATATCAAAGTAGCGCTTCCAATCAACGTCGGTGAGGTGCATAAGATCGACAGGGGTGACTTGTCGGAACTGCTGATTGAAGGTCGATACTTGATTTGCCTCAAGTTCGTCTTGTGCGACTGAGATAATGCGCGCTAAGTCGGATGCATCGATGAGGCTTACCGGATCATGCTCAGTGTCATCGTCAAAGTCCGAACTCCATGTTTGGTACAGACTGGCGAATACGTTTTCAACGGCACGGGGTTGAAGGCACGCTTCGAGAATCCCGAGAGTCGCCGACGAATAGGTAATTTCCTCTCGAAGGAGTTGTGGCAGATGTCTGAGCATGCTTTCATGCCCCAGCCCGTTCCATTGCACTGGTAGTAGGAAGGCGCGCGAAAGCAACGCAAACAGGCAAAGGCCAAGACCGCGAATCGGATTCTGCGCAGAGCCGATTTCAGTCACCACAAGCGGCGCATATCGTCTGTCGTAGATCTGACGCCGCTGAGACACGTGCCGTACAACGCCAACTCCGGACTGTCGCAGCTCTTGTTTCCACTCTTGCCAAGAAACTGACGCCATTTCGATGAGATGACTTGGCAACGCAAAGTTGAGGGGATGTGCGCAATTTGATCGCGCACCGAAGTCTTTTCGTGATGCGCGTTGAAGGTAGTCGTCGTTCAGCGTTTCGGTGGACGAAAGTAGCAATGCTGCTTGCCTGACGATTTCTAGGCAGGTCCACTCTCCGAGCCGCCATTCTTTTGTGCTTCCAGAGTCACGGCTGCCCCAGATCTTCGATGCCCAGACTGGAAGTGGCAGCAATTGCCCAGCTTCCGATCCTTCGAGTGATGTCCGGACTCTTGACGCTGCCGGCGAAAGAGCGGCTACTTCCTGAAGGCCTGGTCGATCGAGGCGTCCCATCAAGGCATCAAACCACCATCCTTCTTGAATCACTTGAGTTGCTCTAGTTCGTGATGCGATCCGCACTAATGGCGCGAGTGGTGCATCCGCAGGAAAAAAAGTCCAAAAGTCGTCGGATTCGGGTAGGTCCTCGACGCAGGTTCCTAAGTGAATGATCAAATCAGTCGCTCGGCGAACGGGCCTGCGAAGATCGAACTTGCATCCCCACCAGGCAAATGCAACGCGCAGATCCGGCGAAACGTCATTGCTACTTAGCAATGCTCGGCCTTTTTCGACAAATTCTTGATTCAGCCGTTGCCCGAGAAGATGGAAAGAATCCGGCGACTCTTCCAATAGCACAGTGGCGCAATAAGCACCAACGAAGAACTGATTTAGGCTCTTCTGCACAAACCACCGATCCGCTTCAGCAACGCCTCGGTTGGTGAGCTTTGCGATATCCCGCAATGATCTCAATGCAGCCGCTCGGCGCCACCCTGCCACTTCAGGGTCAACGAGTATCTGCGCAGCTCGCACTGTTTCTGCAGCAAGCACCGCGTATGAGTTGCCACGTATGTAGCTGGCTGCCAACCGATTTACTGGATCGTTCGCATACTGATCGATGTCGTCAAAGAGAAGTTCCAACCCAGTAGCGCCGAGGCGACGCGCGATGGTCAACGCATGCGTCCACAAACGGACGCGATCGGGTCGTTCATACAGAACTTTTCTGACTAAGCCAAAGACTCTGTCGGCAATGCTGGCCAGCCGAGCGTGGATCTGAGGGTCGCTGATGCCGGTAAGAGCAGCGATTGGATCGAGCGAAGGATTGTCCTCGTTTCGACTGCTTACTTTGCTCCTAATTTCTCGGAATCTCCCGGCACTGCCATGTCGAATATCCAGTGTTTCAGGAGCAGCGAGTCTTGCCTCGGCTACGCGAGCAAGGCGGGTCGCCGCGAATGCTAAACGGGTTCTCTCTGGCATCTCTGCTTCAGGAACATCTACCAGCAATAGGTGCTCTAGCTGCTGAGACAGGATTGAGAGTTCGTTGTCTTCAAGTGCCGTGAAGTCGGTTCTGCCGATTGCTGAAACCAAGGCAATCGTCTTTGTCATCAATGGAGTTGGAAACTCAGAATCGAGGCGACACCCAATTTGAGCCCGATTCCACAGGTCCGACCCCGCAGCGCGTTTGCTATCGTCGCTCGTTCCTAACAGATCCCCTAAAGCTTTGGGTTCAGTCTTTGACGGATTAATGCTTGCGCCGAAGCCTAGCCTATCGATCACACCCTTGTAGTGATCAATCCAATTTATCAGTTCCTCAAACGTCTTGGCCAATATCACATGGTCATCAACATAGCGGAAGTGCGCGACGCGACCAAGAGGTAGCGTCCTCTGCACCTCATGATCGACCTGCAGTAGCGCCGCATTTGCGAGAAAACCTGACACCATGAGCCCCGTAGGAATTCTGCGAAATGTCTTCCGAGACTCATCAAGTTCAATGTGCTTAAGTTCGGCATCCGTCCATCCCTCAAGGTCCAATGGAAGTTGTGTAAGCGTCTTTAGCAGTCGCTGCACTTCCGGGCGCATTTCGGCCGGAACGCAAAGGCAGATCGCATCGACGCAAGCTGTCAGTGGGATTGATGGATAGAACTTCTCAAGATCTACGGATGCCCAATAAATCTCGCTGTTGGGAGGATCGGTCGCAAAGCTGGTCCAATAATCCGGGAACACATATGGGCATCGGTCAACCCGGTGCATTCGATGCTGAAGTTCAAACTCTTCGCGCTCATCGTCATCGAGGTTGCCCGCCTTGGAGTGACCGTGTGCGGCCGCCGAGACCGCCAGAGCAATGTGGCGCCTAAATAGCGGCCAAGCCTGCTGAAACGGTCGATAGATTCGCCCGGAGGAATGTCTGTAAGGGCCGACTTTTCGAATCTTGTTACCGTGAAGATCTTCCTCAATCCATGTAGACCGGAAGAGTCTGTTGCCATAGCTCCAAACAGGCATCAGCGGATCGACATGGCGCCCTAAGATGTTCACCACCGCAGTCCAAGCGACTTGGTCTCTGATCGTGAAGTGGAAATACTGTCGAACCCTAGGATTTCCATCTCCATCAGGGTTCTTCGGAAAGACCATAGGTCGAATCGGTGACATTCGAAATCTTCCCGAGCATAGATCGTCACTAATACTCTGGAGTTCACGACCCAAATGAACTTCAAAAGAGGCAAGGTCCGCCTCATCAATCCAGATGTCGCCAGGGACCGACGCCCGCTTCACCTTCTCCCATGCCCAGCGCATGTTCAATTGGTCGCATACCTGACTCAGAAAACTAGGCATTCTTTCCTCGCGCAATCACATCACTGGCATCCATGCCTTCAGGTGGAATCACAAACCGAATGCTCTTGCTCCTCGCCCTAAACTCTTTTGCAAGACAATTCATGAACTTCTCGCCCGCAGCATCACCATCAGGAATTCCCACCAGATCAAAAGGAAGTAGCTCCTCAACCCATTCGGAGCGAAATGATGTAGCCCCTAGAACCGCAACTGCTGCTAGCCCGGCCCCCTCCATGGCGATTGCGTCCGGGACGCCCTCGCAAATATGGAGAAGACTGCCTGACTTCAACTGGCTAAGTCGGTGCCGGTTGAACATGGGCTTGGATATACCGCTTGGGCCAAAAAATTTCATACTGCTTTGTAGGCAGCGAACCTGTAGATACTCTGTAGCCGAATCAAATTTGAAGGGGAAAATTAATGCGTAGCCAGACCAGCTTAGCGCTCGTCGACTACCAGATAGCCCCGCGCCACGAATTCGCTCCGCACCCCAGTGCTTCTCCAACTTTCGGTACGCCAGCGCCGGATCTATGAGTTCAACGATCCCAAACTTAAGCGCTAGTTCGGGTTCAATTCCGTGAGCTCGGAGGTACGCAGTCCCCAACGACGCTTTGACCGGTCCGCAGTGCGCTACTAACCACGTGTATAACTCGCAGTCGGGGCTGGGGGAGGGGGCAGGAGCCGGGGAATCGGCCGGCTTAGGACCGGTAGCCCGGACAATGAAACGAGCGCGTCTACCGAGAGGGAAATCGCTACCGACGATGCCGAAGTGGCTGCAGAGCCACTTGCAGGCGTCCGTAAACCCAAAGCCGTGAATTTTCTGGACGAGCGCAATCGCATCGCCATGCTCGCCGCATCCATAGCACCTCCAATTGTTTTTCGCTTTGTTGACAGTGAAGCTTGGACTCGCTTTATCGTGTCCCTTGAAGCACATCGCCTTATTGCCCCTTAGGGTGATCCCCATGGCTGATGCAACTTCCACCATTGGCAATTCGCGCAAGCGTGCAAGCGCTTGATCGCTCAGTAGCGTCGACTTGGCTGCCTGTGTACTGGTTCGCCGCAAAACAATCTCCTCGCGCCAGTTCCCGTTTTCTTACAGAAATTGTCCCATAGAGACAAGACAAATGGGGCCACTAATCCACTAGCGTCTGAACGCGTTGACGCCACTGGTGGCAACCAGTCCGAGCAAAATCGTTATGGCGGGGATCAACCAAAGCTCTGCGCGCTGATCTCTCTGAGACCAGTGACCAGCAAGAGCAAAGCGAAGGCAGTGCTGACGCTTGTCAGCGTAGAGAATCGACTTGGCTTTTTCCATGGCAGTAGCGAACCAAATCTGGTACAGCACGTTGACGTCGGTCATCGCTCTGGCAGCAAGCGTCCGCTTTCCGAGTTACAAGCAGCCTGCCGGCAAAGACGTCGATCTGGTCACGCTTTGGTGAGTCGCGTGCAACACGGTGGCGCGATCCTATCGATCCGCACGTCGGCCAGAGGGATGGAACACGTGGGATGGGGGAAAGGGTCTCGTGCGGGCCGTCAGCCTCAGCCACCAAAAAGAGGATGCAGAAAAGCGGGCAACGGGCATCTTGGCTCCCAGTCTGAAGCAAACATAGAACGCAGTCACACCAAAGCCGACCGAGTCCGACGCCAGCACTTCGGACTTCTGCTTGTCCAGCGCCCGTCTCTTGCGAAAGCGCAGTGGTCGCCCTCGCACGTCCACCTGCAATCCGCCACTGCAGTCAAAACTCCGATCTCACAGCCGCACTCATGGTGCACAGGGCGTCGGGTACTCCCCGCAGCGAAATAAAGGAGGAGGCCGAAGGCCGGGGGACATTCGCGGAGGGGAGTACCCGGCGTCCTGTGCACGCCCCCGGACGCCTCAAAGAGGAAAACCTACCCTTCCCACGCCCCCAAAACGTAGGCAACAGCTAAAGGAAACCCCCGATATATCAGTGGACATTGACCCCCCAGAATCGACGCCAGCTCCCCTGTCGAGGTGTACGGATCGCGTCCCGGCGACCGCCCGGTGACATGGCGCCTGCCCCAGCTGCCCGTTTTCTCCGATGACCACTCCTCCTGAGTCCGGCCCCACGCTGGACGCCGCCAGCCCCCTCCCCCCCGACATCGAAGCCGCCGACGAGCCCACCAAGGTGCCCCTGGGCATCGAGGACTGGCTGACCGTGCTCATCATGGGCGCGCTCGCGCTCATCACCTTCGCCAACGTCCTGGTGCGCTACTTCACCGACTCCTCCTTCGCCTGGACCGAGGAGTTCTCCGTGTTCCTGATGATCATGCTGGCCCTGGTCGCCGGCTCGGCTGCGGTCGCGCGCGACCGCCACATCCGCATCGAGTACTTCGCCGAGAGCGGCTCGATGGCCCGGCGCCGCCGGCTGGCCCAGTTCGGCGCGCTGATGATCGCCGCGCTGTTCGGCCTGATCGCCGCGCTCAGCGTGCGCATGGTCTGGGACGACTACCGCTTCGAGGAGACCTCGCCCGGCATCGGCGTGCCGGCCTGGTGGTATTCGATCTGGCTGCCGATCGTGTCGCTGGCCATCGCGCTGCGCGCCATCGGGCTGTTCGTGCGGCGCGGCCGCAAGCACAAGAACAACGACCAGCAGGACGCCGCCGAATGATCGCCACGCTCCTGTTCGTCGCCTTCCTGCTGATGATGCTGGTGGGCGTGCCCATCGGCGCGGCGCTCGGCCTGGCCGGCGCGGCCTGCATCGCGCTCGCCAACACCGACGCCCAGTGGTTCGGCCTGCTCGCCGTGCCGCAGAACTTCTATGCCGGCCTCGGCAAGTACCCGCTGCTCGCCATTCCGATGTTCGTGCTGGTCGGCTCGATCTTCGACCGCTCGGGCGTCGCGCTGCGCCTCGTGAACTTCGCCATCGCCATCGTGGGCCGCGGCTCCGGCATGCTGCCGCTGGTGGCGATCGCGGTCGCGATGTTCCTCGGCGGCATCTCGGGCTCGGGCCCGGCCAATGCCGCCGCGGTGGGCGCGGTGATGATCGCCGCCATGTCGCGCGCCGGCTATCCAGCCGCCTACTCGGCCAGCGTGGTCGGCGCCGCCGCGGCCACAGACATCCTGATCCCGCCCTCGGTGGCCTTCATCGTCTATTCGGTGCTGGTGCCCGGCGCCTCGGTGCCCGCGCTGTTCGCCGCCGGCATGGTGCCCGGCGTGCTGGCCGGCCTGGCGCTGATGATTCCGGCCGTGTGGCTGGCGCGCAAGCACAAGATGGGCGCGCTCGAATCCACCCTGCCGCGCCCGCCGTTCTGGAAGAGCTTCCGCGAAGCCACCTGGGGCCTGGCGGCGCCGGTGCTGATCCTCGGCGGCATGCGCGCGGGCTGGTTCACGCCCACCGAGGCCGCCGTGGTCGCCGTGTTCTACGGTCTCTTCGTCGGCATGTGCATCCACCGCACCATCAAGGTCCGCGACCTGTTCGTCATCCTGCGCGAATCGGGCGAGCTCTCGGCGGTGATCCTGCTGGTGGTCTCGCTCGCGGGCATCTTCGCCTACTCGCTGTCGACGCTCGGCGTGATCGATCCGGTGACGCGCGCCATCGTCAACTCGGGCCTGGGCGAATACGGCGTGCTGGCGCTGCTGATCCTGCTGCTCATCACGGTCGGCATGTTCCTCGACGGTGTCTCGATCTTCCTGATCTTCGTGCCGCTGCTGCTGCCGATCGTTCAGTACTACAAGTGGGACCCGGTCTGGTTCGGCGTGATCCTCACGCTCAAGGTCGCGCTCGGCCAGTTCACGCCGCCGCTGGCCGTCAACCTGATGGTGTCGTGCCGCATCGCCAAGGTGCGCATGGAGGAGACCGTGCGCTGGGTCGGCTGGATGCTGTTCTCGATGTTCGTGGTGATGGTGCTGGTGATCGCCTTCCCCGAACTCGCGCTGTGGCTGCCGCGCAAGCTGGGCTACTGATGAGCGTGCTCGCGGCCGCCCGACTTTTTTCAACGAGGAGATAGATCAGATGAAATTCCGCCGCACCCTGCTCGGCCTCGCCGCCGTCGCGACCGCCCTGGGCATGTTCTCGTCGGGCGCCATGGCGCAGGCCGCCTACAAGGCCGAGTACAAGATGTCGCTGGTGCTGGGCCCGCCCACGCCGTGGGGCCAGGCCGGGAAGATCTGGGCCGACCTCGTGAAGGAGCGCACCCAGGGCCGCATCAACATCAAGCTGTACCCGGGCGTGTCGCTGATCCAGGGCGACCAGACGCGCGAGTTCAGCGCGCTGCGCCAGGGCGTGATCGACATGGCCGTGGGCTCGACCATCAACTGGTCGCCGCAGGTCAAGCAGCTCAACCTGTTCTCGATGCCCTTCCTGATGCCCGACTACGCGGCCATCGACGCCCTCACGCAGGGCGAGGTCGGCCAGGAGATCTTCAAGACCCTCGACAAGGCCGGCGTGGTGCCGCTGGCCTGGGGCGAGAACGGCTTCCGCGAGATCACCAACTCGAAGCGCCCGATCAAGTCGCCGGCCGACGTCAAGGGCATGAAGATCCGCGTGGTCGGCTCGCCGATCTACTCCGACATGTTCACCGCGCTGGGCGCCAATCCCACGCAGATGAGCTGGGCCGATGCGCAGCCCGCGCTCGCGAGTGGCGCCGTCGACGGCCAGGAGAACCCGCTGTTCCTGTTCACCGTGCTCAAGATGCACACCGTGGGCCAGAAGTTCGTGACCACCTGGGGTTATGTGGCCGACCCGCTGGTGTTCGTGGTCAACAAGGAGATCTGGGCCTCGTGGACGCCGGCCGACCAGGCCATCGTGCGCCAGGCCGCGATCGACGCCGGCAAGGAAGAAATCGTCATCGCGCGCAAGGGCCTGGTGGAAGCCGACAGGCCCGTGCTCAAGGACATCGCGGGCATGGGCGTGACCGTCACCAGCCTCACGCCCGAGGAGCGCGAGGCCTTCGTGAAGGCCACGCGCCCGGTGTACGAGAAGTGGAAGCCGACGGTGGGCGCCGACCTCGTGGCGCGCGCCGAGAAGGCGATCGCGGCGCGCAAGAAGTAAGAGCCAAGCGCCGCGCGGGCCGGCGCGCCTCAGTTGCGATAGCGGCTGGGGTTCGCGCCCGCCACCTTCTTCATCAGGCGCCGCAGCGCGGTGGCGTCCTGATACCCGACGGCGCCGGCCACCTGGTCGACCGTCATGCGGCTGGACTCGAGCAGCGCCCGCGCGCGCCGCAGCCGCACGCCCTGCAGCAGCGCTTGCGTGCTCTTGCCGGTGGCCTTCATCACGTGGCGCGCGAGCGTGCGCTCCGACATGCAGAACTCGCGCGCCAGCTCGCTCACCGAGGGCGGCGCGGGCAGCGCCGCCTCGACGCGCGCCGCGAGCCGCGCCACCAGGTCGTTGCCGTTGGCCAGCAGCTCGGGAACGATGAACGGCGCCTGCGCCTGGCGCCCGTCGATCAGCAGCAGCCGCGACACCAGATCGGTGAGCGCGCTGCCGCAGCGTTCGCGCAGCAGGTGCAGCATCAGGTCGGTCTGCGCGAAGGCCGCGCCGGCCGTGACCACCGCGCCGTCGGCGCAGACCATGCGGTCGACGTCGACCGTGCAGTCGGGTGCCATGCGCTTGAGCAGCGCGGCGTACCACCACGAGGTGGTCGCGCGGCGGCCCTGCAACAGGCCCGCCGCATTGAGCAGGAACACCGCCGAGCACGAGGCCGCGACCTGGCCGCCGGCGCGTGCATGGCGCGCGAGCCCGTCGATGGCGCGCGCGGCGTCCTCGCTCTCGAGGCAGCGGCGGATCTGCTCGGGCGTGTCGAGTCCGAGCCCGGGCACCACCCAGGTCGAGCGGTCGTCGCGCGCGCGAGTCGGCAGGCGCACGGTGTCGATGTGCATGCCCGAGCGCAGCGCAACCATGCCGCCGGCCGGCGAGCACAGCCGCCAGCGCGGCGGCGCCACGCCGGCGCGCGCGGCCACCGAGCGCGCGGCGCCGAGGATGTCGGCCGTGGCGGCGACGCTGGAGGCGAAGGCGCCGGGCAGCACCAGGATCGTGAAGTCGTGCATGAGGAGGTGTTGTCCGATTTGGCCCTGAAACAGTCAAACAGGACACTGCCATTCTGAACGGCCGGTGGGCCCAATACAAGCTTCATCCACCCCACTGCCCACGCCATGTCCCACGCACCCGCAACCCGCCCGCTCGACCGCGACGACCCGCTCGACGACTTCTCCTCACGCGAGATCGAACTCGACGGCGTCGCCAAAAAGGTCTACCTCATGGGCCACGGCCCGGCCGTGATCGTGATGACCGAGATGCCCGGCATCAGCCCCCAGGTGGCGCGCTTCGCGCGCTGGGTGCGCGACGCGGGCTTCACCGTCTACATGCCCTCGCTGTTCGGCCGCGACGGGGCCGTGCCGCAGGCCGAGGAAGGTGCGGCCGTGTTCAAGCGCGCCTGCGTGAGCGCCGAGTTCCGCGCCTTCGCGTCGAATGCCTCGAGCCCCGTCACGCAATGGCTGCGCGCGCTCGCGCGGCTCGCGCACACGGAATGCGGCGGCCCCGGCGTGGGCGCGATCGGCATGTGCTTCACCGGCAACTTCGCGCTGTCGATGATGCTCGAGCGCGCCGTGCTCGCGCCCGTGGTGTGCCAGCCCTCGCTGCCGCTCGACGACCCGGCCGGCACCAACGTGGCGGCCGACGAGCTGGCCACCGTGCGCGAGCGGCTGGAACGCGAGGACCTGACGGTGATGGCCTACCGCTTCGACGGCGACAGGTTCTGCAAGGCCGAGCGCTTCGCCGCTTTCTCGCAGGCGCTGGGCGACCGCTTCGTGGCGCGCGTGCTGCCCGACAGCGCGGCCAACCCCGACACGCCGCCCTTCTTCGCGCAGGTGGTCGCGAGCCCGCACAGCGTGGTCACCGCGCACCTGATCGACGAGGCCGGGCAGCCGACCATCGCGGCGCGCGACGAGATCCTGGCCTTCTTCGCCAGGCGGCTCCTGGGCTGAAGCTCTGGCAGACTGGCTGCCCGCAGGCGCGCGCTCCGTCGCGCCTGCATGGAGCCCGCATGCCGACGAACACGCCCCCGCTTTCCGACGACACCACCGTCCACACGCTGATCATCGACACCGACCCCGGTGCCGACGACGTGATCGCGCTGCTGCTCGCCATGGCCTCGCCCGAGCGCCTGAAGATCCAGGCGCTGACGACGGTGGCTGGCAACGTGCCGCTCGCCAAGACCTCGCGCAACGCGCGGCTGGCGCGCGAGTGGGGGCAACGGCCCGACATTCCGGTCCATGGCGGCGCGCAGCGACCGCTGCTGCGCACGCCGATCTATGCGGCCGACATCCACGGCAGCGAGGGCATCACCGGCGTGCAGGTGCACGAGCCCGCGCAGCCGCTGGCCGAGGGGCATGCGGTCGACTACCTGATCGACACCCTGCGCGCCGCGCCAGGAAAGAGCGTGACGCTCGCGATGCTCGGCCCGCAGACCAACCTCGCGCTGGCGCTCGCGCAGGCGCCCGACATCGTGCGCGGCCTGCGCGAGCTGGTGCTCATGGCCGGCGCGCACTTCAACGGCGGCAACATCACGCCGACGGCCGAGTTCAACGTCTTCGCCGATCCGCATGCGGCCGAGATCGTGCTCGGAAGCGGCGTGCCGATCACCATGCTGCCGCTGGACCTCACGCACAAGGTGCTGGCCACCCCCGAGCGCATCGCGCGGCTGCGCGACCTCGGCAATGAGGCGGGCCGGATCGTGGCCGACATCCTCGATGCCTATGTGCGGCACGACATGCAGTACTACGGCCTGCCCGGCGGGCCGGTGCACGACGCCACCGTGATCGGCTACCTGCTGCAGCCTTCGCTGTTCAGCGGCCGATGGGTCAACGTGGCGATCGACAGCCGCGAGGGGCTGGGGTTCGGGCAGACGGTGGTGGACTGGTACGGAGGGTTGAAGAAGCCGGCGAACGTGCGCTGGATCGCGGAGGGGGATGCGCAGGGGTTCTTCGACTTGCTGACGCAGGGGATATCGCGCTTGCGTTGAGAGGGCCGGGTCAGCGCTCGAACGCGCGGCTCAGACCGCGGCCCTGGCCTTCAGCCACAGGCCGAATTCCATCATCACGCTGACGACGGGCTTCAGCCGTTCCCCATCGGGCGTGAGCTGGTACACGACCTTGACCGGCACCGTGGCATGGACGGTTCGCTGCACGAGCCCAGCCTCTTCGAGCGCGCGCAGGTCCAGGGTCAGCGAACGCTGGGAAATGCCGGGCACGTCGCGACGCAGTTCGTTGAATCGCTTGGGTCCGTCGACGAGATAGGACACCAGCAGCAGCCGCCAGCGGCCGCCCAGGAGGCGCATGGCTTCCTCGACGGAACAACCCGAGACGTTCGATTTCATAGCACGCGATGGAGAAGAGGGCCGCAGGTATATTTTTTTAACCTAGAGGCAGTTTATGTGCCTTCTTCCAAATCCACGCCCGGTTCCTAACATGGCCCGAGGCGCTCTCCAGCGCCATGCCCCTCGACCATCGAAGAACCCATGAAGCTCTACTACATCCCCGGCGCCTGCTCGCTCTCGCCCCACATCGTGCTGAACGAACTCGGCCTCGACTTCGACTTCGTCAAGGTCGACCACAAGACGCACAGGACGCAGGACGGCCGCGACTTCCGCGAACTCAGTCCCTTCGGCTATGTCCCGCTGCTCGAGCTCGACGACGGCACGATGCTGCGCGAAGGCCCCGCCATCGTCCAGTACCTGGCCGACCTGAAGCCGGCATCGCGCCTGGCGCCGGAGAACGGCACCCTGGAGCGTTATCGCCTGCAGGAGTGGCTGAGCTTCCTGACCTCGGAAATCCACAAGGGCTTCATTCCCCTGCTCTATGCCGTGCTCGCCGGAAAGTACGGCGTCGAGACCGCGAAGCCCAAGCTCGAGCAGCGCTATGCCTGGATCGACGCGCAGCTTGCCGGCCGCGACTACCTGATGGGCGACACATTCACGGCGGCCGACGCGTACCTCTATGCGCTGACCCAATGGGGCCAGGCCGCGTGGCTGGCGTCCGTCTACAGGGCCGACATCCACTTCGATGGGCTGGACAACCTGCGGGACTGGTATCAACGCGTGCGGGCACGGCCCGCGGTCCGCAAGGCGCTCGATACCGAAGGGCTCAGGTAGGACGGCGCCATCGTGGCGTCGTCACGCACCGGTCAACGCCCCTTGGCACACACGTTCTTGAACACGATCCCGCTCACCGTCGTCGGCCCGCCCACCGCCTTCCACTCGCTGCGCCGGCTCAGGTCGATGTCGTGCGCCTCCAGCGGCCCGTTGTGGCTCACGACGCGGCGCATCTTCTCGCGCGCGCCCTTGCAGTCGTAGTCGTAGAGGTAGCGCGAAGTGCGGTACGGGGTCTTGCCGACATCGGTCTGCAGTTCGTCGTAGCGATAGAGCGTCCAGGCCTCGACGGCGTCGCCGTGCGGACGGATCGACTCGCGCTGCAACAGCACCTTCTTGCGCGCGGTGGACGCGATCTCGGTCCAGTCCTCGGCGGCTTGCGCCGGCATCAGCGTCATCAGCGCGAGCGCCGTGCAAACCGCCGCCGCGCAATACCTGGATGGATGGAAGCCCATTCTTTTCACCTCCGTGCCAATACGACAGCGGAAGATGGTCGCACGAAACCCGCGACGCGAAGACCGCGACCGCTCCCGTCGCTTGGCGCCGTCTTTCGCGCACTTCATCGCATTCGCCTGGCCGCCGCGCCGTCCCGCGGCAACCATGCGCACTCCACTGACCCCGCCATGGAGACCCGATGCGCGCCACTGCCCTCCTCTCTCGCCACGCCCTGCTGCTCGCCTCGGGCCTGCTGCTGTCCTGCCAGTTGCTGGCCGCCGAGGCCGGCTGGCGGCAGGTCCGCATTCCGGGCGCCACGCCCGATGCCGCGCCGACCGTGGTCGCGCTCTACTACCCGACGCAGGCCGCACCCCGCACGACGGCCATGGGGCCGTTCACCGTGCGCGCCGCGATCCAGGCACCGCCCGACGAGAAGTTCAAGGGCTTGATCCTGCTGAGCCACGGCCTCGCCGGCACCGAGCTGGGACACAACAGCCTGGCCGAGGCGCTCGCGCGCGCGGGCTACCTGGTGGCGGCACTCCGCCATCCGGGCGACAACTGGCAGGACGGCTCGCTGCTGAAGCAGGGCGGGGCCGCCTACTTCGGTGAACGGCCGCGGCAGGCTTCGCGCGTGATCGACGCCCTGCTGCAGGACCCGCAGTGGAAGGACCGGATCGCGCGCGACGACCAGGGCCCGCGCATCGGCGCCGTGGGCCACTCGGCCGGCGGCTACACGGTGCTCGCGCTCGCGGGCGCGCAGGCCGACCTGTCGCGCATCGCCACGCATTGCGCGAGCGAGCGCGCCGCCGATCCGATCTTCTGTGGCGTGGGCCGCGATGGCGGGACGGCCGCGACGCCCCCCGCCCCCACCGCCCCGTCCGCATCGCTGCTGCCTTCGCTGCGCGACCCGCGCGTGCGCGCGGTCGTGGCCATGGCCCCGGCCGGCGTGCCCTTCACGGCCGCGTCGCTGGCGCAGGTGCGCGTGCCCACGCGGATCTACGAAGCCGAGCAGGACCGCTTCCTGGTGCCGCGCTTCCATGCCGAATGGATCGCGCGCAACATGCCGGCCGCCGAGCTGCGGCGCATCCCGAATGCCTGGCACTTCGCGTTCATGGACACGCCGTCCATGCCCATCCAGACGCCCGACGGCGACATCGCCGCCGATCCGCCGGGTTTCGACCGGCAGGCGCTGCTGGCGCGCCTCGGGCGGGAGGTTCCGGCCTTCTTCGACGAGACACTGCCGAAGTCCCCGGCGCCATGAAAAAAGGGCCACGCCGTCGCCGGCATGGCCCTCGTCGTTCGCCGCAAGGCGCAGCGTTCAGTGCTGCAGGATCTTGTTGAGGAAGTCCTTGGTGCGCGGCTGGCGGTTCTCGGGCTGGCCGAAGAACTCGTCCTTGGTGCAGTCCTCGAGGATGCGGCCGCCGACGTCGATGAAGATCACGCGGCTCGCGACCTTGCGGGCGAAGCCCATTTCGTGCGTGACCACCATCATGGTCATGCCTTCCTTGGCCAGGCTCACCATCACGTCGAGCACTTCGCCGACCATCTCGGGGTCGAGCGCCGAGGTGGGTTCGTCGAACAGCATCACGATCGGGTCCATGCTCAGCGCGCGGGCAATCGCCACGCGCTGCTGCTGGCCGCCCGACAGCTGGCCCGGGAACTTGTCCTTGTGCGCCATCAGGCCCACGCGGTCGAGCATCTTGAGGCCGCGGGTCTTGGCCTCGTCGGGCGTGCGGCCCAGCACCTTGATCTGCGCGATCGTGAGGTTCTCGGTCACCGACAGGTGCGGGAACAGCTCGAAGTGCTGGAACACCATGCCGACCTTGGAGCGCAGCTTCGGCAGGTTGGTCTTGGGGTCGTGCAGCGGGATGCCGTTGACGGTGATCTCGCCCTTCTGGAAGGGTTCGAGCGCGTTCACGGTCTTGATGAGCGTGGACTTGCCCGAGCCCGAGGGACCGCAGACCACGACCACGTCGCCCTTGGCGATGCTGACCGAGCAGTCGTTGAGCACCTGCACGGGGCCGTACCACTTGGAGACGTTCTTGATTTCGATCATTTTTTCGGACATTTCTTTCTCTCCGGTTCAGTGCTCTGTCAGCGGATGATGGCGATTTTCTTGTGCAGGCGCTTCACCAGGTACGACAGCGCATAGCACATGACGAAGTACACGACCGCGGCGAGCAGGTAGGCCTCGATCGGGCGGCCGAAGTTCTTGCCCGCGGTCTCGAAGCCCTTGAGCATGTCGTAGGCGCCGATGGCGTAGACCAGCGAGGTGTCCTGGAACAGGATGATGGTCTGCGTGAGCAGCACCGGCAGCATGTTGCGGAAGGCCTGCGGCAGCACCACGAGGCGCATGTTCTGGCCGTAGGTCATGCCCACCGCCTGGCCCGCGTTCACCTGGCCGCGCGGGATCGACTGGATGCCCGCGCGCATGATCTCGCTGAAGTAGGCGGCCTCGAACGCGACGAAGGTGATCACGGCCGAGATCTCGGAGCGGTAGTTGGAACCCACCGAGCCGAACAGCGAATAGAACGACGCCGGCACCAGCAGGAAGAACCACAGGATCACCATCACCAGCGGGATGCTGCGCATGCCGTTGACGTAGAGCGCCGCGGGCGCATCGAGCCACTTCTTGCCCGACAGGCGCATGAGCGCGAGGATCGTGCCGAAGATCACGCCGCCGATCGTGGCCACCACCGTCAGCATGATGCTGAAGTAGAAGCCCTTGATGACGAAGTTGCTGATGACGTCCCAGTTGTAGAAGGACAGGTCGAGATTCATCATGTCAGTGTCCTCCGCCGCCGCTGGCCGAGACGATGAAGCCCGGCACGCGGGTCTTCTTCTCGATGAAGGCCATGAGCCGGTTGATGGCCAGGGCCGACACCACGTAGCACGCCGTCACCGCGAGGTAGACCTCGATGCCGCGCGAGGTTTCTTCCTGCGCCTGCATGGCGAACATGGTGAGCTCGGTGACCGACACGGCGAACGCGACGGACGAGTTCTTGAAGATGTTCATCGTCTCGCTCGTGAGCGGCGGGATGATGATGCGGTAGGCCATCGGCAGGATCACGTAGCGGTAGTACTGCGTCGTGGTGAAGCCCACCGCCATGCCCGCGTAGCGCTGGCCCTTGGGCAGCGCCTGGATGCCGGAGCGCACCTGCTCGGCGATACGCGCCGAGGTGAAGAAGCCCAGCGCCAGCACCACCAGGATGAAGCTGGGCACGCCCTTCATGACCGGAATCAGCGCCGGGATGACGTGATACCAGAGGAAGATCTGCACCAGCAGCGGAATGTTGCGAAACAGCTCGACCCAGGCATTGCCCAGGCGCACCAGCCACGGGTTGTCGGGCAAGGTACGGACGATGCCGACCAGCGAGCCCAACACCAACGCGACGATCAACGCCAACAGTGCCACGGACACCGTCCAGCCCCAGGCCGACAGCATCCATTGCAGGTAGGTCGGATATTCCCCCCCGGGGTCCTGCAGGAAGACCTGCCAATCCCAGTTGCCCATTTTCTTACTCCTTCGCCTTCTTCCGAAAATCAGTCCCTGAAAAGAAACGCCCACCGCGAAAGGTGGGCGTCATTCACGCAGCGACGCGACGCTTATTCCTTGGTGACGTACTCTTCAGCAGGCTTGTCGTTCGGGTTGGCCCACGCGTTCTTGGTGGCTTCGCCCAGCGGCAGGTTGATGGTGACGTTCGCCGGGGGGATCGGCTTCAGGAACCACTTGTCGTAGAGCTTGGCGAGCTCGCCCGACTTGGCCTGGGCCTTGATGCTGTCGTCCACGGCCTTCTTGAAGGCGGGGTCGTCCTTGCGGATCATGATGGCAATGGGCTCGACGGCCAGCACGTCCGGCAGGATCTTGTAGTCCTTGGGCGACTTCGACTTGGCGGCCAGCGCGGCCAGGATCGAGCCGTCCATCACGAAGGCGTCGGCACGGCCGGTCTCGAGCAGCAGGAAGCTGTCGGAGTGGTCCTTGCCATAGACCTCCTTGAAGGTCAGGTTCTCGGCGCGCTTCTGCTTGCGCACGGTCTGCAGCGGCGTGGTGCCGGTGGTCGTGGCGACGGTCTTGTCCTTCAGGTCGGCCAGCGAGTTGATGCCCGAGTTCGCCTTCACGACGATCTTGGTTTCCTCGACGTAGGTGGTCACGCCGAAGGCCACGTCCTTCTGGCGGGTGGCGTTGTTGGTGGTGGAGCCGCACTCGATGTCGACGGTGCCGTTCTGCACCAGCGGGATGCGGTTCTGCGAGGTCACGGGCTGGTACTTGACTTCGAGCTTCTTGCCGGCGGCCTTCTCGAGGTCCTTGATGATGTTGGCGCAGACGTCGTAGTGGAAGCCGGTGTACTGGCCGTTGCCCAGCGTGTACGACAGACCCGAGGATTCGCGCACACCTTCGGTGATGACGCCCGATGCCTTGATCTTGGCCAGCGTGTCATTGGCCTGCGCCATCGCGCCGCCGGCGGCGAGCGCCGCGATTGCCAATGCCAGTACTTGCTTTTTCATACGGAAAACTCCTGAGGGTGACGGAAATGAGAGATACAACGAAATTCTAGACATGATGTCTCGGGGGAATACCCGGACCAACCCGGTGCATTTTCCCCGAGCCACGCACCGGGCGGGCGCATAAGGCGCTGCAGTGGTGCGGACACGGGATTCGGCATTGTCGGGCTTTCACAAAGCAGCCTTTGTGCCCGACGGTTCCGCGGCCGGCGGCACCGGCACGGACAGGCGCACGGGCTGGGTCAGGTTCTCGGGCACCAGCAGCGCATCCATCTCGGCGCGCGTCATGATGCCCAGCGACTCGGCGACCAGGTCGATCGGCCCGCCCGTGGCCAGCGCGGTCTTGGCGATCAGCGCGGCCTTCTCGTAGCCGATCAGCGGATTGAGCGCGGTGACCAGCGTGACCGACTCGCGCACCCGCTTCGCCAGGAACTCGCGGTTGGCCTCGATGCCGTCGACGCAGTTCAGCTGCAGCGTCCTGCAGGCGTTGCCCAGGTGCTTGATGCTCTTGAACAGGCTCCAGCCCATGATCGGCTCGAAGGCGTTGAGCTGCAGCTGGCCGGCTTCGGACGCCAGGGTCACGGTGATGTCGTTGCCGATCACCTCGAAGGCCACCTGGTTCATCACCTCCGGGATCACCGGGTTGACCTTGCCCGGCATGATCGACGAGCCGGCCTGCCGCGCGGGCAGCCGGATCTCGCCGAAGCCGGCCTGCGGGCCGCTCGAGAGCAGGCGCAGGTCGTTGCAGGTCTTGCTGAGCTTGGTGGCCACGCGCTTGAGCACGCCCGACAGCTGCACGAAGGCGCCGGTGTCCTGCGTGGCCTCGATCAGGTTGGCGGCCTGCTTGAGCGGCACGCCGGTCTGCTCGGCCAGGTACTGGCAGGCCAGGTTGGCATAGCCGTGCGGCGCGTTGATGCCGGTGCCGATGGCGGTGGCACCGAGGTTGATCTCCTCGATCAGCGCGCGCGCCTCGCCCAGGCGGGCCTCGTCCTCGCCGATCATGATGGCGTAGGTCAGGAACTCCTGGCCCAGGGTCATCGGCACCGCGTCCTGCAGCTGGGTGCGGCCGATCTTCAGCACGTCCTTGAACTCGAGGGCCTTGGCCTCGAAGCTGCGGCGCAGCGCCGCCATGGCCTCGAGCAGCTTGCCGATCGCGAACCACAGCGCCAGCCGCACGGCCGTCGGGTAGACGTCGTTGGTGCTCTGCGAGGCGTTGACGTGGTCGTTGGGGTGCAGCACGTCGTAGCGTGCCTTCTCGTGGCCCAGCTTCTCGAGCGCGAGGTTGCAGATGACCTCGTTGGCGTTCATGTTGGTCGAGGTGCCGGCGCCGCCCTGGATCACGTCGACCACGAACTCGTCGAGCAGCTTGCCCTCGATCAGGTCGTCGCAGGCCAGGATGATCGCGGCCGCGCGGTCGCGGTCGATCGCGCCGAGGTCGGCATTGGCGCGCGTGGCGGCCTTCTTCACGAAGGCCAGCGCGCGCACCAGGTCGGGCATGGCCGACACGCGGGTGCCGGAGATCGCGAAGTTCTCGACCGCCCGGGCCGTGTGCACGCCCCAGTAGGCGGCAACGGGAATCTGCTTCTCGCCGAGGAAGTCGTGTTCGGTTCTGAAGTTGGAGCCCATATCCCACCTCTCGGCTGAAAAAAAGCACGCGAGAACGCGTGCCATAGATTTGCGGTCGTTCGACCCGCGGCCGAAAAACTGCCCGGACTGTAGGGGCGTCATGGCACGGACGCCAATGCTGTTTACGGGAACACTTATGCCTGACTTTTATAGATTGTGCAGTGCACAAACCCGTTGCCAAAGGCTATACCCAAACGCCCGGCCCGACCAGCGGCGCTCCCCCTACGGGTTCCCGGAATCAGCGCGGCGGCTGGGTCCCGACGAGGTACGACCACAGCGCGTCGGCCGAGCTCTTGGGCTGCAGCGACTCGAGCCCGGCGGACTTGGCGGCGGCCCGGCCGCCCGTGCGCGGCTGCAGCGGCGCCTGCGGGCGCTCGCGGTAGGCGCGGATCTCCATCGTGGCCTCGAGCCGGTCGATCTCGGGCGGCAGCGCACTCACCAGCTTGCGCATGCGCACCTCCTTGCGCACCGCGCTCTGGGGCAGGAAGGCGATGCCGTGGCCTTCGAGCGCCATCACCTTCAGGCCCTCGGCCATGTCGGTCTCGTAGACCCGGTCGAGGTGGATCGCGGTGCCCGACTCCTTGAGCAGCTGGTCGACCACGCGGCCCAGGTAGGCGCCCGGCGCATAGCCCAGGTAGGGCAGCGGCTGGCCGGCGCGGCCCGGCAGCCGGTAGCGCGGCGCGCCCTCGGCGTCGGCCTTGACCCAGGGCGCGACGGTCTCCTCGCCCAGGCTCACCATCTCGTACTTGTTGGCGTCGAGCTGCAGCGGTTGCGAGGGATGGTGGTAGGCGATCAGCAGGTCGCAGCTGCCCTCGACCAGCCGCAGCACGGCGTCGTGCACGTTGAGCGCGATCAGCCGGCTCTTGATCGGGCCGAAGTGCTCGCGCAGGCTGGTGACCCACGAGGGGAAGAAGGTGAAGGCCAGCGTGTGCGGCACGGCGAACTCGATCACGTCCTGCCCGGCGGCCGAATGGCCGCGCAGCATGGCGCGCGTGCTCTGCAGCGCCTGCAGCATCTCGATCGCCTGGCTGTAGAGCGTCTGGCCCGCGGGCGTGAGCCGCGTGGGATAGGAGCTGCGGTCGACGAGGTCGGTGCCGGCCCAGCCCTCCAGCGCCTGGATGCGGCGCGAGAACGCCGGCTGGGTCACGTGCCGCAACTGGGCGGAGCGGCTGAAGCTGCGCGTTTCGGCCAGGCTGATGAAGTCTTCGAGCCACTTGGTTTCCATGGCGGGCGATTATGTGCCGCCGCGCGCGAAGCCGCGGCCGGCGGCGCTCGGGGACAACCCGCGCCCGGCTGCCACATACTGGCGGCTCGCCCTTTCCTCCCTCCACGCCATGCCCACCGACGACTTCCTCGACCTCAGCGCCACCGAGCTTTCCCGCCGCATCGCCGATCGCGGCCTCTCGTGCCGCGAGCTCATGCGAGCCACGCTGGCGCGCATCGACGCCCTGAACCCGCGCTTCAACGCGATCGTCTCGCTGCGGGACCCCGGCGCGCTGCTGGCCGAGGCCGACCAGCGCGACGCCGAGCTGGCGCGCGGCGAGCGCCGCGGCTGGATGCACGGCTTCCCGCTCGCGGTGAAGGACCTGAGCCACGCGGCCGGCCTGCCGACCTCGAAGGGCTCGCCCTTGCCGCCGCGCACGCCCGCGCGCACCGACAGCCTGCACGTGGCGCGCATGCGCGCGGCCGGCGCGGTCGTCATCGGCAAGACCAACACGCCCGAGTTCGGCCTCGGCTCCCACACCTACAACACGGTGTTCGGCACCACGCGCAACGCCTACGCGCCCGAGCGCAGCGCGGGTGGCAGCAGCGGTGGCGCGGCCGTGGCCCTGGCGCTCGGCATGCTGCCGGTGGCCGACGGCAGCGACATGATGGGTTCGCTGCGCAACCCGGCCGCCTTCAACAACGTGATCGGCATGCGGCCCTCGCGCGGGCGCGTGCCCGGCGACCCCGACGAGGAGCTGTTCTTCCAGCAGCTCGGTTGCGAAGGCCCGATGGCGCGCACGGTGGAGGACACCGCGCGGCTGCTCTCGGTGCAGGCCGGCTTCGACGGCCGCGTGCCGCTGTCCTCGCCGCACGCCCTGCCCGCGCCCGACGACTTGCGGATCGAGGGCGAGGTGCGCGGCCTGCGCATCGGCTGGCTCGGCAGCATCTGGAGCGACCTGCCGCTCGAGCCCGGCGTGCTCGCGCTCGGCGAGAGCGCGCTCGCCACCTTCCGCGCGCTGGGCTGCGAGGTCGAGCCCTGCACCCTCGACGTGCCGCGCGCCCACAACTGGAGCGCCTGGCTGCGGCTGCGCCAGCTGCTGGTGGGCGGCAAGCTCGGTGCCTACATGAACACGCCCGCGCTGGTCGATCAGCTCAAGCCCGAGGCGCGCTGGGAGATCGAGCAGAGCCGGCACCTCGATGCCGCCTCGCTGTTCCAGGCCTCGGTGTGGCGCTCGAACGTCTACCGCGCCTTCCTCGCGCTGTTCGAGCGCTTCGACTTCGTGCTGGCGCCGACCGCGCAGGTCTTCCCCTTCGACGCCGAGCTGCACTGGCCCGCGCAGGTGGCCGGCGTGCCGAGCGACACCTACCACCGCTGGATGGAGATCGTCACGCCGTTCACGCTGGCGGGACTGCCCACGCTCAACGTGCGCGCGGGCTTCGGCGAGGCGGGCCTGCCGATGGGGCTGCAGCTCGCGGGGCCGATCCATGCGGACCTCGAGGTGCTGCGGCTCGGGCATGCGTACGACGAGGCCTGCGGGTGGGGCGACCGCAAGCCGCCCGTGCTGGGCTGAGTTCGCTCAGACCGGCGTGAGAACCCCACGTCCCGCGAAGTGCCCCTCGGCATTCGCGATGAAATGGTCCACCGACTTCTGCGTCGCCTCGGGCGACCAGCCCGCCAGGTGCGGCGTCAGCAGCACGTTGTCGAGGCCGATCAGCTGTTGCGGCGGCTTCGGCTCGCTCTCGTAGACGTCGAGCGCCGCGCCCGCGATGCGGTTCTCGCGCAGCGCCGCGGCCAGCGCCTCGGTGTCGACCACGCTGCCGCGGCCGATGTTCACCAGGTAGCCCCGGGGGCCGATCGCATCGAGCACCTCGGCATTCACCAGGTGGCGCGTGGCGGCGCCGCCGGGCGCGGCCAGCATCAGCACGTCGGCCCAGGCGGCCAGCGACTTCAGGTCGCCGAAGTAGCGGTGCGGCGAGCCCTCGCGCGGCGAACGGTTGTGATAGCCGATCTCCATGTCGAAGCCCGCCGCGCGCTTGGCGATCTTCTGGCCGATGGTGCCCAGGCCGAGAATGCCGAGCTTCTTGCCCGACACGTTCGGCGGCTGCGGGATCGACTCGCGCCACACGCCTTCGCGGCACTGGCGGTCGAGGGTGCGGAAGCCGCGCACGATGGCGATCAGCAGGCCGAAGGCATGGTCGGCCACGCAGTCGTCGTTGGTGCCGGCGCCGTTGGCGGTGACGATGCCGCGCGCGCGGGTCACCTCGAGCGGCACGCCCTCGAAGCCCGCGCCCAGGCAGCAGATCAGCTCGACCTTGGGCATGGCCTCGATCTCGGCCGGCGTGATGCCGATCACGCCGATCGTCAGCACGGCGCGGAATTCATGGCCGCGCGCGGCGATCGCGGCCGCGCGAGCTTCGTCGCCGAAGGCATAGGTCATGTCGTAGACCTCGGCAATCTGGGCCTGGTGGGCGCTCGAGAGGCTGTTGAGCACCAGCAGGGGAATCTTGGTCGACACGTCTGAACTCCTGGAATCGTCGAAAAAAACGGAAAGCAATGATCGGGCTAGAGCAAGGGCGCCGCCTCGCTCTTCTGCAAAGCCCACATCTGCGCATAGCGGCCCTGCTTCGCGAGCAGCTCGCCATGGGTGCCGCGCTCGACGATCACGCCGGCCTCGAGCACCAGGATCTCGTGCGCGTCGACCACGGTCGAGAGGCGGTGCGCGATCACCAGCGTGGTCTTGTCCTGCGCCGCACTCTTGAGCTCGGCCTGGATCGCGCGTTCGTTGGCCGAGTCGAGCGCCGAGGTGGCCTCGTCGAAGATCACGATCGGCGGGTTCTTCAGCAGCGTGCGCGCGATCGCCACGCGCTGCTTCTCGCCGCCCGACAGCTTCAGGCCTCGCTCGCCCACCGTGGTGGCATAGCCCTGCGGCGTGGCGGCGATGAAGTCGTGGATGCGCGCCGCGCGGGCCGCCTCCTCGACCTCCGCGCGCGTGGCGCCCGGGCGACCGTAGGCGATGTTGTATTCGATCGTGTCGTTGAACAGCACCGTGTCCTGCGGCACGATGCCGATCGCGCGGCGCACGCTGGACTGCTGCACCGCGCGGATGTCCTCGCCGCCGATGGTGATGCGGCCCTGCTGCACGTCGTAGAAGCGGTAGAGCAGCCGCGCCAGCGTGGACTTGCCCGAGCCCGAGGGGCCCACCACCGCCACCGTCTTGCCCGCGGGGATCTCGAAGCTCACGTGCTTGAGGATCGGCCGCGCGGCCTCGTAGGCGAAGCTCACGTCCTCGAAGCGCACCGTGGCGTCGGCGCCGGCCAGCGGCTGCGCGCCGGGCGCGTCGCGCACCTCGCGCTCCTTCTCCATCAGCACGAACATCTTGTCGAGGTCGGTCAGGCTCTGCTTGATCTCGCGGTAGATCACGCCCAGGAAGTTGAGCGGGATGTAGAGCTGGATCATGAAGGCGTTGACCATCACCAGGTCGCCCAGGGTCATGCGGCCGTCGACCACGCCCGAGGTGGCGCGCCACAGCATCAGCACCAGGCTGATCGCGATCAGCGCCTGCTGCCCCGCGTTGAGCATGCTCAGCGTGCGCTGGCTGGTGATCGCGGCCTTGCGGTAGCGGTCGAGGCTGGCGTCGTAGCGCTTCGCCTCGAAGGCCTCGTTGTTGAAGTACTTGACGGTCTCGTAGTTCAGGAGCGAATCGACCGCGCGGCTCTGCGCCAGCGAGTCGAGCTCGTTCATGGTCTTGCGGAACTGGGTGCGCCACTCGGTCACGGTGACCGTGAAGCCGATGTAGAGCACCAGCGCCGCCAGCGTGATCCAGACGAACAGCGCATCGAATTTCACGCCGAGGATGGCGAGCACCAGCACCAGCTCGATGATGGTCGGCACGATGCTGTAGAGCGACATCGAGATCAGCGAATGCACGCCGCGCGTGCCGCGCTCGATGTCGCGCGTCATGCCGCCGGTCTGGCGCTCGAGGTGGAAGCGCAGGCTCAGCGAATGCAGGTGGCCGAACACCTCGAGCGCGATGCGGCGCGCCGCGCCCTCGGTGGCCTTGGCGAAGATCAGCTCGCGCAGCTCGTTGAAGAGCGAGGTGCTGAAGCGCAGCAGCCCGTAGGCCACCAGCAGCGCGATCGGCACCACGAGCAGCGCCTGCGCCATGTCGGGCTTGGGCGTCATGGCGTCGACCAGGTTCTTCAGCAGCAGCGGCACGCCGACGTTGGCCACCTTGGCCGCCACCATGAAGCCCAGCGCGAACAGCACGCGCCACTTGTAGTCCCAGAGGTAGGGAAAGAGGCGCCGCAGCGTGGCCCAGTCGGAGCGGTCGGCGCGCGCGGGCGCATGGCCGCCGGCGTGCGGTGGGGAGGAGGTGGGGGTGGAAACGGCTTCGCCGGCGCGGCGCATGAGGGACAATCGTGGTCGTTTTTCTGCCCTGATTGTTGCCCATGTCCGATTCCCCCAGTGCCGACGCCGCCGCCACCCTGAAGAGCCTGCCCACCGACATGGAGCTGGTGCTCAAGGTGATCCCGATGCCGGCGGACTGCAATGCCAACGGCGACATCTTCGGCGGCTGGGTCATGGCCCAGTGCGACCTGGCCGGCTCGGTGATCCCGGCGCGCTACGCCAAGGGGCGCCAGGCCACGGTGGCGGTCAACGAGTTCATCTTCAAGCAGCCGGTGCGCATCGGCGACATCCTGTCCTTCTATTCGAAGCTGGTGCGCATCGGCCGCACCTCGATCACCGTGACCGTGGAGGTCTTCGCCGAGCGCTTCCGGGCGCAGGGCGAGTACATCAAGGTGACGCAGGCCACCTTCACCTACGTGGCGATCGACGACAGCGGGCGGCCGCGGGCGATCGAGCAGCCGGCGGCCTGATCGGCCCGGGCAGCCTCACAGCGCCGGATCGCGCACCTTCTCGAAACGCTCGAACTCCCGGTTGATCCAGCGCCCGTCGCGGCGCTCGGTGCGGCGGATGTAGACCGTCTGCACGATGTCGCGCGTGTAGGCGTCGATCTCGATCGGGCCGCGCGGGCTCTCGAGCTTGAGGCCGCGGAAGGCGTCGATCAGCTTCTCGGGGCTGCCGCCGCCGCGCATCAGCGGCGAGGCCATCGCGAGATCGAGCGCCGCGAAGGCATCGTGCGCGGCCACCGCGAAATAGCCGGGCCGCAGGTGCGAGCCGTACTCGGTCTCGAAGGCCGCGACGAAGCGGCGGTTCTCGGGCGACTCGTGCGCGTACGAATAGTGGTGGCTGGTGACCAGCCCCTCGGCCAGCTCGCCGATGTTCTGCAGGTAGTGGTCGTCGGTGGCGTCGCCGGTCGACAGCAGCCGGATGCCGGTGTCGGCCATGCCGCGGTCGCGCCAGGCGCGCAGGAACCCCGCCGGCATCTGGCCCGAGGGCAGGAAGAAGAACACCGCCTGCGGCTTGAGCTCGCGCAGCCGCAGCATGTAGGCCGTGTAGTCCTGCGTGGCGAGCGGCACGCGCAGCATCGCGCCGACATTGCCGCCGCCGGCCGTGATGCCCGAGACGAAGGCGGTCTCGGCATCGACGCCCGAGGCGTAGTCGGCCGTCACGGTGCAGACCTCGCGCAGCCCCTCCTTGAGCGCCCAGCGCGCCAGCGGCAGCGTGACCTGCGCGATGGTGAAGGACACGCGCACCGTGTAGGGCGAGCGCGCAGTGATGCCCGAGGAGGCGGCGTTCATGATCACCGTGGGCACCTTGGCCTGCGTGGCGACGGCCGCCACGGCATAGGCGTTGGAGCTGAAGTGCAGGCCGGTCAGCAGGTCGACGCGCTCGTTCTCCACCAGGTCGAGCGCGAGCCGGCGCGCCATGTCGGGCGCGCTCACGGGCACGTCGCGCCGCAGCAGTTCGACCGGGCGGCCCGCGATCTGCTGGTTGTGCGCACCGAGCCAGATCGCCATGCCGGCGTCGAACTGCCGCCCGCCACCGATGTAGGCGCCCGACCAGGGGCCGATGACGCCGATGCGCAGCGGCCGCACGCGCGCGAGCACCACCGAAGGCGCCGCCAATGTGGCGCCGAGCAGGCCCAGGGCTTGCCTGCGGGTCGGTCGAATTGCTACCTTTTCAGTAGCATCGAACGACCGCTGGGTGCGGGCTGCTGGCGTGTGTAACTGGAGGACTGGCACGCGAATCAGTGTACGCGTGCGACCCCGCCGAAGGGGCCCCGGCGGCTTGTGGAAAGCCCGTAGAACGCAGGTTGTAGGTACCGACCCGCAGCGCGCTCAGAGCTTCGAGAAATCCGGCTTGCGCTTTTCCATGAAGGCGCCGAAGGCCTCGCGCGCCGCGGGCTCGCGCAGCATGCGGCCGAAGCTCGCGCCCTCCTCGTCCATGCGCTCGATGACCGCGGGCAGCTGCGCCTTCTTGAGCAGCCGCTTGGTCTCGACCAGCGCGCTCAGCGGCTTGGCCGCGAGCTTGCGCGCCTGGGTCTGGGCGATGGCATTGGCCTCGGTCGGCGGCACCACGCGGTTGACCAGGCCGACCTCGAGCGCGGCCTCGGCCATGAAGGGCTCGCCCAGCAGCAGCGCCTCGGCCGCGCGGTGGTAGCCGAGCATCTGCGGCACCAGCAGGCTGGAGGCCGCCTCGGGGCACAGGCCGAGGTTGACGAAGGGCATCGAGAAGGCCGCGTTGTCGCCCGCGTAGACCAGGTCGCAATGGAACAGCATCGTGGTGCCGATGCCCACGGCCGGGCCGCAGACGGCCGCCACGATCGGCTTCGGGAAGGTCGCGATGCCGCGCAGGAAGCGGAACACCGGCGAGTCCTTGCCCGCGGGCGGCGCATTGAGGAAGTCGCCGATGTCGTTGCCGGCGCTGAAGATGGTCGGGTCGCCCTGGATCAGCACGCAGCGCACGGCCGCGTCGCCCTCGGCCTTGGCCAGCGCATCGGCCAGCTCGGCATACATGGCGCTGGTGATCGAGTTCTTCTTGTCGACGCGGTTGAAGGTGATGGTCATCACGCCGGCTTCGGCGTGGACGAGGATGTCGCTCATGGCTTGTGTCCTGTGGAAAGAAGAAAGAGAAAAGGGATCAGGCCGCCAGCGCCTCGCGCACGAAGTCGAGCCGGTCCTGGCCCCAGAACATGTCGCTGCCCACGAACATGGTGGGCGCGCCGAACACGCCGCGCGCCACGGCCTCCTGCGTGACGGCCTTCAGGCGGTCCTTCACGTCCTGCCGGCCCGCGAGCGCGAGCAGCGCGGCCGGGTCGAAGCCCGCGGCCTGCAGCACCGCGCCGACCTCGGCCGGATCGTTGAGGTTGCGCGGCTCGACCCACATCGCGTGGTAGATCGCGTCGACATAGGCCGCGAAGCGCGCGGGCTGTTCCATCTGCACGCCGGTGGCGCCGCGCATCAAGAGCAGCGTGTTGATCGGGAAGTGCGGGTTGTGCACGAAGGGCACGCCGTAGCGCTTCGCGAAGCGCTGCAGGTCGGTCGTCATGTACGACCCCTTGGGCGCGATCTCGGCCGGCGAGTGGTTGCCCGTGGCCTGGAACACGCCGCCCAGCAGCATCGGTTTCCAGACCAGCTCGGCGCCGGTGTCAGCGCACACATGGGGCAGCTGGGTCGCGGCGAGGTAGGCGGCGGGGCTGCCGAAATCGAAATAGAACTCGACGGTCTTCGTCATGCGGCGTTGTCTCCTGGGTGGGCTGGATTCTCTCCGGGCGGCCGCGGGCCTTGCGAAACCGGAGGCTATTCCTTGTAGTAGACGATCTGGTTCGAGGTCGCGAGCAGCACGCCGGCCTCGCTCCACAACTGCGCGGTCTGGTCGAAGAAGCCGTTGAAGAACTGCTGCCCCGTCGCCTGCCCGAGCAAGAAGCCGGTGCCGACCTCGGCCAGTTGCGCCGCGTCGGCGTGGAAGTAGGTGGTGATCGACACCGTGCCGGCCGGCACGTGCTTGGCGCGGCGCAGCCAGATGCGTGGATAGAACACGTCGCTCATGGCCGCGAGCGAGGGCAGGTCGAGCGGCCGCGGCTGCGCGTCGCGCACCCAGATGCGGGTCTGGCTGTGCTGCAGGCTGCCGTCCCACTGCGCGGGAATGCCGCCGCTGAACGGGCGCATCTCGTACTGCTGCACCCAGGCCACGCCAGCCGGGCCGATGCGGATCGGCTCGACCGCCTCGGGCTTCGGCACCTCGGGCATGGCGAGGTCGCTCCGGCCCCAGGTCTCGCGGCGCGCGGCCGTCACCACGGTGGCGGTGGTCGTCATGTTCGGCGCGCCGCCCGCGCCGGGCTGCGTGATCTGCACGGTCCAGTGCTGGGTCGAACGGTTGGTGCGCACCGCGGTCGCCTGCACGTCGAAGGCACCGGCCTCGAGCGCGGCCGCGTAATTCACGGTCAGCGCGATCGGCGTGCCCAGCAGGTCCGGATGCTGCAGCACCGCCTGCAGCGCGACCGCCGCGGTGGTGCCGCCGAAGGGACCGACCATGTTCCAGTAGTCGGGGCTGGTGGTGCCGGTGAAGTGGCCCGCGCGCAGGTCGCTGTGCTGCAGCGCGATGGCCTTGTCGAAGGGGTGGGGAGTGCTCGTGCTCATGGCCGCAGTGTGCTCCGGCGCGCGGCCTCAGGCAGTCGTGTGCGGGACGCCGGGCGCGGTCGTCAACGCGCCCAGCCGATGCAGCTTGTCGACCGTGGCGGGCCACAGGCTCTGGCTGAACTGCTCGCGGAAGAAGCCGAAGTGACCGATGCGCCGCGCCTGCACGTCGGCCGGCGCGATGCGCTCGATGGCGCGCGGTGCCTGATCGTAGAAGCTCACCAGGCTGTGCGTGCCGGCCAGCGTCATCAGCTCGTCGTCGGTCATCGACAGCGCGAGCACCGGGAAGCGCACGCGGCTGTAGCTCCTTTGCGCCAGCTCGCCCTCGGCACCCACGCTGTAGCGCGGGTTCAGGCACCAGCGCCGCCATTGCAGGATCACGCCGCGCGGCAGGTCGCCCACCTTCCTGAGCTTGCGACCCGGGAAGTAGCCGCACAGCCGCGTGACCAGCGGCACCAGCACGAACCAGAAGTAGAGGATGCCGCGCTTGAGCCGCGGCGCGTTCTCGCGCCAGTAGCCGCTGCCGGCCGCGATGCTCACCAGGCCGTCGACCTGCTCGGGGCGCTGCAGGAAGCCCGGCAGTTGCGCGCCGAGGCTGTGGCCCAGCAGGTAGAGCGGCTGCGCGGGCAGCGCGGCCTTGGCGGCGTCGATGACCGCTTCGTAGTCGCGCGCCCAGTCGAACAGGTCGGCCTCGAAGCCGCGCAGCGAGGCGGCGCGGCGCGAGTCGCCCGAGCCGCGGTAGTCGAAGGTCCAGACGCGCAGCCCCTGGCCCGCGAGCCAGCGCGCGAAGGCCTCGTAGAAGGACTGGCGCACGCCCATGGCGCCGCCGATCACGATGCTGGCGCGCGGCGCGCCCGCGGGTTCGTAGCGGCGCACCGCCAGTTCGTGCGTGCCGCCGTCGACCGGCAACTGCTGCGTCTGATGCATGGCTTGTCTCCTTCTGGCGCCGGCCCTCGTCGCGTTGCCTGGCGCGTGATCGATCAGACGCGCTCGAAGATGCCGGCGGCGCCCTGCCCCATGCCCACGCACATCGTGACCATGCCGTACTTGAGCTTCTCGCGCTGCAGCGCATGCACCACCGTGGCCGAGCGGATCGCGCCGGTGGCGCCCAGCGGATGGCCCAGCGCGATCGCGCCGCCCATCGGGTTGACCTTCGACGGGTCGAGCCCCAGGGTGTTGATGACCGCGAGCGACTGGGCCGCGAAGGCTTCGTTGAGCTCGATCCAGTCGATGTCCTGCTGGCTCAGGCCGGCATAGCGCAGCGCCGCGGGAATCGCCTCGATCGGGCCGATGCCCATGATGTGCGGCGGCACGCCCTTGCTCGCGAAGCTCACGAAGCGCGCCAGCGGCGTCAGGCCGAACTGCTTGACCGCCTTCTCGCTGGCCAGGATCAGCGCGCCCGCGCCGTCGGAGGTCTGCGAGCTGTTGCCGGCCGTGACCGTGCCGCGCGCGGCGAACACGGTGCGCAGCTTGGCGAGGCCTTCGATCGAGGTGTCGGGGCGCGCGCCTTCGTCGAGGTTCACGGTGCGCGTGGTCGCGATCGCTTCGCCGCTCTCGAGATCGGGCGCGCGGTCGGTCACTTCGATCGGCGTGATCTCGTCCGCGAACTTGCCGGCCTTCTGCGCGGCCAGCGCCTTCTGGTGCGAGGCCAGCGCGAATTCGTCCTGGGCCTGGCGGCTCACCTTCCACTGCTGCGCGACCTTCTCGGCCGTCAGGCCCATGCCGTAGGCGATGCCCACGTCGCCGTCGCGCTCGAAGATGGAGGGCGACAGCGAGGGCGAGTTGCCCATCATCGGCACCATGCTCATGCTCTCGACGCCGGCCGCGATCATCACGTCGGCCTCGCCGACGCGGATGCGGTCGGCCGCCATCTGCACCGCCGACAGGCCCGAGGCGCAGAAGCGGTTGACCGTGATGCCACCGACGCTGGTCGGCAGGCCCGCGAGCACCGCGCCGATGCGCGCGACGTTCAGGCCCTGCTGCGCCTCGGGGATCGCGCAGCCGCAGATGATGTCCTCGATGGCCTTCGGATCGAGACCGGGCACTGCAGCCAGCGCGGCCTTCAGCGTGGTCGCGAGCAGGTCGTCGGGACGGTGGTTGCGGAAGTAGCCGCGGTGCGACTTGCCGATGGGGGTGCGGGTGGCCGCGACGATGTAGGCGTCTTGTACTTGCTTGCTCATGAAATCCGTCCTCAGTTGCGCACCGGCTTGCCGGTGCTCAGCATCCCCATGATCCGCTCCTGCGTCTTGGGGTGCACGATGAGCGAGCAGAACGCCTTGCGTTCCAGCGCCATCAGGTATTCCTCGGTCACGAGCGAGCCCGCGTCCACGTCGCCGCCGGTGACCACGTTCGCGATCAGGCTCGCGATGTGGAAGTCGTGCGCGCTGATGAAGCCGCCGTCGCGCATGTTCACGAGCTGGCCCTTGATCGTCGCGGCGCCGCTGCGCCCCGCCACGCGGAAGGTGCGGCGCAGCGGCGGGCGGTAGCCGGCGTCGGCCATGGCCTTGGCCTGCTGCAGCGCCACGTAGAGCAGCTCGTCCTTGTTCGGCACGATCACGTCGCTGTCGAGCAGGTAGCCGAGCTTCCTCGAATCGAGCGCGCCGGTGCCCACCTTGGCCATCGCCGCGGCCGTGAAGCCTTCGGTGAGGAAGGGCAGCAGGTCGGTGCCGGTCGAGGCCGAGGCGCTCTCGGCCGCGCGGCGCGCGATGTAGGTCAGGCCGCCGGCGCCGGGGATCAGGCCCACGCCGACCTCGACCAGGCCGATGTAGCTTTCCATCGCCGCCACGCGCTTCGACGAGTACACGGCCAGTTCGCAGCCGCCGCCCAGCGCCAGGCCGCGCACGGCCGAGACCACCGGCACGTTGGCATAGCGGATCTTGAGCATCACGTTCTGCAGCTCTTCCTCCGCGCCCTCGACCGCGCCGATGCCCGCGACCACGAAGGCCGGCAGCATCGCCTGCAGGTCGGCGCCGACCGAGAACATCTCGTCGGGCGACCAGATCACCAGGCCCTCGTATTCGGCCTCGGCGAGTTCGACCGCGGCGCCCAGCGCCTCGGCCACGTCGGGGCTGATGGCGTGCATCTTCGAATGGATGCTCGCGATCAGCACCTCGCCGTCGAGCGTCCACACGCGCACGTCGCCTTCATCGCTGATCGTGGTGCCGGCCGTGTTGGCATCGGCCGCGTTCGCGCCGAGCACGCTCTCGGGGAACAGCTGGCGCGCATGCACCGGCAGCTTGCGCTGCGGCACGAACTTGTTCTGCGAGGCGCTCCACGAGCCTTCGGGCGTGTGCACGCCGCCGGCCTCGGCCACCGGGCCTTCGAACACCCACTTCGGCAGCGGCGCGCTGCTCAGCGCCTTGCCGGCGTCGATGTCTTCCTGCACCCACTTCGCGACCTGCGCCCAGCCGGCTTCCTGCCAGAGTTCGAACGGGCCCTGCTTCATGCCGAAGCCCCAGCGCATCGCGAAGTCGATGTCGCGCGCGCTCTCGGCGATATCGCCCAGGTGCACGGCCGCGTAATGGAAGCCGTCGCGCAGGATCGCCCAGAGGAACTGGCCCTGCGGTCCTTCGCTCTCGCGCAGCAGCTTCAGGCGCTCGCCCGCGGGCTTCTTGAGCATGCGGCCGTAGACTTCGTCGGCCTTGGCGCCGGCGGGCACGTAGTCGCCGCTCTGGAGGTCGAAGCGCAGGATGTCGCGGCCCACCTTCTTGAAGAAGCCGGCCTTGGTCTTCTGGCCCAGGTTCTTCAGTTCCAGCAGCTTGGCGAGCACCGGCGGCGTCGCGAAGTTGGCGTAGAAGGGATCGGTCTCGGCACTCAGGTTGTCCTGCAGCGTCTTCACCACGTGGGCCATGGTGTCCAGGCCCACCACGTCGGCGGTGCGGAAGGTGCCCGAGCTCGCGCGGCCCAGCTTCTTGCCCGTGAGGTCGTCCACCACGTCGGGCGTGAGGCCGAACTTCTCGACTTCCTTGAGCGTGGCCAGCATGCCGGCGATGCCGACGCGGTTGGCGATGAAGTTGGGCGTGTCGTGCGCGCGCACCACGCCCTTGCCGAGCGTGCTGGTGACGAAGGCCTCGAGGTCGTCGAGCACCTGCGGCTGCGTGGTGGGCGTGTTGATCAGCTCCACCAGGAACATGTAGCGCGGCGGATTGAAGAAGTGGATGCCGCAGAAGCGCGGCTTCAGTGCTTCGGGCAATGCCTCGCTGAGCTTGGTGATCGACAGGCCCGAGGTGTTCGAGGCCAGGATCGCGTGCTTGGCCACGTGCGGCGCGATCTTCTTGTAGAGGTCGAGCTTCCAGTCCATGCGCTCGGCGATCGCCTCGATCACCAGGTCGCACTCGCCGAGCAGGTCGAGGTTGTCGTCGTAGTTGGCCTGTTCGATCAGGCCCGCGTCGGCCACGTCGCCCAGCGGCGCGGGCTTGAGCTTCTTGAGGTTGTCGATGGCGCGCGTGACGATGCCGTTCTTCGGGCCTTCCTTGGCCGCCAGGTCGAACAGCACCACCGGCACGCGCACGTTGACGAGGTGGGCCGCGATCTGCGCGCCCATCACGCCGGCGCCGAGCACGGCGACCTTCTTCACTTGAAATCTGGACATAACAGAGCTTTTTGGGGTTCTGACTTATTCGGGGAACACCGTGGAACCGGCTTTGCCGGGCCACTGGTGTTGCCCCCTTGAGGGGGGAGGCGGCTACACGAAGTGAGCAAGCAACGGGGGTGGGTCAAGGAACGCGGTTCCAGGTTTGGGTGCGCCAGAAGGGGCCGAGATAGCCGCGCACTTCGAGCTTCTTGCCGCCGTCGATCGGCGTGAAGCTCGCGCGGTATTCCTTGCCGTTCTCGGGGTCGAGGATCTTCCCGCCCTCCCAGACGTCCTTGCCGTCGGCCTTCTTGCCGCCGCGGATGATCTCCAGGCCCGCGATCGGCTGGCCCTTGCGGTCGTCCGAGCATTCGTCGCAGACCGCGTCGGGCTTGCCGTCCTTCTTCAGCGACTTCTCGATGCGGCCGACGAGCGCGCCGCCGGTCTCGCCGATGCGGATCTCGGCCTTGGCCTCGCCGGTCTTGTCGTCGACGTTGCGCCACAGGCCCACCGGAGTGGTCTGGGCCAGGGCCGTGACCGAGGTCGCGACGAGGACGAGGGCTGCAAGCGTTGCTTTCATGGTCGGCTCCGGAAGTGGTCGAAGAGGGGAGGCGCGGACTCAGGCCAGCGCGGCGTCGGTGTCCATCAGCACCTTGCTGCCGGCACGGGCCGTGCGCATCAGCGTCGCGGTCTCGGGGAACAGCTTGGCGAAGTAGAAGCGCGCGGTCTGCAGCTTGGCGACGTAGAACGGGTCGGTGTTGCCGGCCGCGATCTCGCGCAGCGCGACCTGCGCCATGCGGGCGAACAGGTAGCCGAACACGAAGTGGCCGGCCACGCGCAGGTAGTCCACCGCGGCGGCGCCGACCTCGTCGGGGTTCTGGAAGCCCTTGAAGCCGATCTCGGTCGTGAACTTGGTGAGTTGGTCGCCCAGGCCCGCGATCGGATTGATGAACTCGGCCATCTTCTCGTTCACGCCCTCTTCTTCCACCAGCTTCGCGACCAGCTTACCGAACTTCTTCAGCGAGGCGCCGTTGTTGCCCAGCACCTTGCGGCCCAGCAGGTCGAGCGACTGCACGGTGTTCGTGCCTTCGTAGATCATGTTGATGCGGTTGTCGCGCACGTACTGCTCCATGCCCCATTCCTTGATGAAGCCATGGCCGCCGAAGACCTGCATGCAGGCATTGGTCGCGATGTGGCCGTTGTCGGTGATGAAGGCCTTCACGATCGGCGTGAGCAGCGCGACCAGTTCGCCGCTGTCCTTGCGCACCTTTTCGTCGGGATGGTGGTGTTCCTTGTCGAGCAGCAGGGTGCAGAACACCTGCAGCGCGCGGCCGCCCTCGGCATAGGCCTTGGCGGTCAGCAGCATCTTGCGCACGTCGGGGTGCACGATGATCGGATCGGCTTCCTTGTCCTTGGCCTTCACGCCCGACAGCGAGCGCATCTGCAGGCGGTCCTTGGCATAGGCCAGCGCGTTCTGGAACGCCACCTCGGTCAGGCCCAGCGACTGGTTGCCCACGCCCAGGCGCGCGGCGTTCATCATCACGAACATCGCGGCCAGGCCCTTGTTGGGCTCGCCCACCAGCGTACCGGTGGCGCCCTCGATCACGATCTGCGCGGTGGCGTTGCCGTGGATGCCCATCTTGTGCTCGAGGCCGGCGCAGAAGATCGGGTTGCGCTCGCCGAGCGAACCGTCGGCCTTGACGTGGAACTTCGGCACCACGAACAGGCTGATGCCCTTGCTGCCCTTGGGCGCGTCGGGCAGCCGGGCCAGCACCAGGTGGATGATGTTGCCGGCCATGTCGTGCTCGCCGGCCGAGATGAAGATCTTGTTGCCGGTGATGCGGTACGTGCCGTCGGCCTGCGGTTCTGCCTTGGTGCGCAGCAGGCCGAGGTCGGTGCCGCAGTGGGGTTCGGTCAGGCACATGGTGCCGGTCCATTCGCCGCTCACCAGCTTGGGCAGGTAGGTCTTCTTCTGCTCGTCGGTGCCGTGCGCCACCAGCGCCTCGTAGGCGCCGTGCGAGAGGCCCGGGTACATGGTCCAGGCCTGGTTCGCGCTGTTGAGCATCTCGAACAGGCACTGGTTGACCACGAAGGGCAGGCCCTGGCCGCCGAAGGCCGGGTCGCACGACAGCGCGGGCCAGCCGCCCTCGACGTACTTGGCGTAGGCCTCCTTGAAGCCCGTGGGCGTCTTGACTTCGTGCGTGGCCTTGTCGAGCACGCAGCCTTCCTCGTCGCCGCTGATGTTGAGCGGGAAGGTGACCTCGGCCGCGAACTTGCCGGCCTCCTCAATCACCGCGTTGATGGTGTCGGCGTCGGTCTCGGCGTGCGCGGGCAGCGCCTTGAGTTCCTCGGCGACGTTGAGCACTTCGTGCAGCACGAATTGCATGTCGCGCACGGGCGGGTTGTAGCTGGGCATCCGGAACTCTCCTGGTCGAACTGAAAGATGAAAGGGAAGAAAAAAACGGTGCCGCGCGCTCAGCGCACGGTCTTGAGGCGGCGCACGCGCGAGGGCGCGGCGGCAGCGGTCGGCGCGGGCGTCCCGGCCGCCGCATAGCGGCCGAGGATGTTGTCGAAGCCGGTGTTGGCACGGCCGATGGAGCCGGGCACCCGCAGGAAGCGGGCCTCGTAGTGCAGCGCGAGGATCAGGCCGTGGATCTCGAACGCGACCTGGCGCTCGTCGGCATCGGCGTTGAGGTGGCCCTCCTCCTTCGACTGCACGATCGCGCGCAGCACGGCGGCCTGCCAGATCGAGACCGATTCCACCAGCGCGTCGCGCACCGGGCCCGGGCGGTCGTCGAATTCGGAAGCGCCGCTGATGTAGATGCAGCCCGAGTCGATCTCGGTCGAGGTGCGCTTCATCCAGTTGGCGAACATCGCGCGCAGCCGCGGCAGGCCGCGTTCGGCCTCGATGGCGGGGAAGAACACTTCCTGCTCGAAACGCGCGTGGTACTCGCGCACCACCGAGATCTGCAGTTCCTCGCGCGAGCCGAAGTGGGCGAACACGCCCGACTTGCTCATCTTGGTGATCTCGGCCACGGCACCGATCGACAGGCCCTCGAGCCCGATCTGCGCGGCCAGCGCCAGGGCGGCATCGACGATCACGGCCTTGGTCTGCTGGCCCTTCTGGGCGGCGCGGGCCGGCTTGGCGGAAACGGCATTGACGGACATCGTGGGACTTCCAGACAAAAACGAACGGTCGTTCTATTTTGCAGGGGCTTTCGATTTCTCGCCGGCAAAGACCTTGAGCCGGAAAAGGTTATCAACGAAAAGCAACCGGCGGATGACAGGCCGGATCGCCGCGCCGCGGCTCGCCGATAATGAGAAGAGTTCCCATCCACGACGCGCGCGAGATCAGCCGCCGCCACATCCCCACGCCAGCCGGTCGTCGGAACGCATCCCCCTCCATGGCATGGGTCGATCTTGCTCGAGCGCTATTACCGCGAACTGCTGAACTTCCTCTTCCGCTCGGTGAACGACCGCGACGCCGCGGCCGACCTCGCGCAGGAGAGCTATGCGCGCGTGCTCGCGCTGCGGCAATCGGGCGAGGCCATCTCCAACGTGCGCGCGCTGCTCTATCGCACCGCGCGCAACCTGGTGATCGACCGCCATCGCCGCGCCGTGCTGCGCGACCACGAGGACATCGACGCGCTGGCCGACGCCGCGCATGCGATGGCGCCCGCCCACGCGCAGCCCGAGGAGGCCTACGCCTCGGCGCAGCATGCGCGGGCGATCCTGGCGGCGATCGAGGCCCTGCCGCCGCGCTGCCGCGAGGCCTTCGTGCTCAACCGCTTCGAGGGCCTGTCGCACCAGGAGGTGGCCGAGCGCATGGGCATCTCGAAGAACATGGTGGCGCAGCACGTGATCCGCGGCGTGCTGGCCTGCCAGGCCTGCGAGGACGCCTTCGGCACCGGGACCAGCGACCACAATCGATAGCGCGGCGCCGCACCGACCTCCACTTCGAGGCCGCCCGCGCGTCTCCATCCAGAACAGAGAACTTCCCCGCATGACAGCCACCCCGCCCACCGATCCCGCGCCGGACGCCGAACAGGCCGCCGCGCGCTGGCTGGTGCGCCGGCAGGACGGGCTGGCGCCGGACGAGGCGGCCGAATTCGAGGCCTGGCTCGCGGCCACGCCCGCGCACCGCGCCGCGCTCGAGCGGCTCGAAGGCACCTGGCGGCGGCTCGACACGCTGCCCGCCGCCGAACTGGCCGCGCTGCGCGCGCGCACGCAGGCCGCCACCCCGCCGCGCCGCGGCTGGCAGGGCACGCGCCGCTGGATGCCGCTGGCCGCCTCGGCCTGCGCGCTGTTCGTGGTGGCGGGCGGCTGGGCGCTGTGGCAGCAGCAGCCGGTCTATGCCAAGACCTTCGCCACCGCGCGCGGCCAGCAGCTCGACGTGCAATTGCCCGACGGCAGCGTGCTCCAGCTCGACACCGCCACGCGCGCCGAAGTCACGCTCTATCGCCAGCGGCGCGAGGTGCGCCTGCCCGAGGGCCAGGCCCATTTCAGTGTGCAGGCCGATGCCGCCCGTCCCTTCGATGTGCTCGCCGGCCCGCTGCGCATCACGGTGGTCGGCACGCGCTTCTCGGTGCGCCACACGCAGGCCGGGCTCGATGCCGGTGGCGTGCGCGTGACCGTGGAGGAAGGCCGCGTGCGCGTGCGCGTGGCCTCGGCCGAGCCGGCGGCCGGGGCCGAGCCGCGGCTGCTGGGCCCGGGCGAGGCCGTCGCCGCCGATGCGGGCGGCCGCCTGCGCGGCACGTCCGCCGCACCCGCCGCGGGCGCCCTGCTCTGGCGCGAAGGCCGCGCCAATTTCGAGAACACGCCGCTGGCGCAGGCGCTGGCCGAGTTCGAGCGCTACGGCCCGACCGGCCTCACGGTGCGCGACCCCGCGGTGGCCGCGATGCGCATCAACGGCAGCTTCGACCTGCGGCAGTTCGGCGCCTTCGCCAAGGCGCTGCCGCAGGTGCTGCCGGTGCGGCTGCAGCCGCGCGAGGGCACGACCGAGATCGCGCCGCGCTGAGGCCCGCCGGGCCCCGGGCGAAGTTTTTTCAAAAAAGTTCGAGACGGACCTCCACTGCGCCGGAACTGATGCGTCTGCATGGGTAGTTCTTTTCCTCTACCCATCGACCTTCCGGAGTCCGCCTTCATGCCGCACCCGCGCTTCCGCCCCGCCGCCACCGCCTTCGCGGCGGCCCTTGTCCTCGCCGCCTGGGGCACCTCATCCGTCAACGCCCAGCCCGTGCCCGCCGTGCAGGCCGCGGCCGTCTACCCGATCGCGCTGCCCGCCCAGCCGCTCGGCGCGGCGCTCAACGAACTCGCGCGCCAGGCCCGGCTGCAGCTGATGGTCCATCCCGACCTCGTCGCCGGCAAGCAGGCGCCGGCGGTGTCGGGCCAGTTCACCGCGAGCCAGGCGCTGGAGCGCGTGCTCGCGGGCAGCGGCCTGGGCGCGAGCCTCGACGGCAACGCGGCCGTGATCCGCGCCCTGCCCGCGGCAACGAGCGGCGCGACGCTGCCGCCGGTGGTGGTGAACGCCGCCGCGCCCGACGCCACGCCGGCCCTGCAGCAGGACGGCACCGCCGCCGACGGCTACCGCGCCAAGACCGTCTCCTCGGTCGGCGCGCTCGGCGGCATGGCGCTGCAGGACACGCCGTTCTCGATCATCGTGGTGCCGCGCGAGCTGGTCCAGAACATCCAGGCGCAGTCGCTCGACGACATCTACAAGCTCAACCCCTCGACCCGTACCGCCACCCCGCAGATCACGGGCTGGTCGCCGCTCGTCAACATCCGCGGCTTCAACGGCTACAACACGGCGGAAGACGGCCTGCGGCGCCTCTACAACCATGCGGCCGTGGTCGAGGACAAGGAACGCATCGAGATCCTGAACGGCCTCTCGGGCTTCCTGTTCGGCGCGGCCCAGCCCGGGGGCATGATCAACAGCGTCTACAAGCGCCCGACCGTCGAGCGCCTCAACAGCCTCACCGTCGGCAACTACGGCGGCAGCCAGGCCTACGTGCACGGCGACTTCGGCGGCCGCTTCGACGAGGCCGGCCGCGTCGGCTACCGGCTCAACGTGGTCAAGCAGGAAGGCGGCACGGCCGTCGACGACCAGAAGATCAACCGCTCGCTGTTCAGCGCCGCCGTCGACTGGCACGTGACCGACAGGCTGCTGCTGGAATTCAACGCGGTCTACAACAAGTACAGGACCTCGGGCTCCTCCGCCTACTGGTTCTTCAGCGGCGTGCCGCACGGCCGCGCGCCCGACGCCAGGAGGAACTGGGGCCAGCCCTGGGTCAACGACGAGTTCGAGAACACCAAGCTGATGGGCAAGGCGACCTACAAGGTCAACGACAAGCTCACGCTGCGCGGCGCCTACATGCGCGACGACATCGACCGCCCGGTGCAGGACCACACGCTCAACAGCGTGCGTTCGCCGACGGGCTTCACCCAGAACCGCCAGCGCGTGGCCGGCACCAAGGACGCCTTCGCGGCCGCCTCCGCCATGGCCGACATCAGCTTCGACACCGGCCCGGTCGCGCACAAGCTGACCCTCGGCTACTACATGTATTCCGACAAGTCGTGGAGCTCGGACTACTACCCCAGCACCGGCTACAAGGGTCCCTACCCCTTCTTCGCCCCCACCTACGTGCCCGAGCCGGTGTTCCCGCCGAACACCTACGGCAGCTACTACGCCGGCCGCGTGAGCAATACCAACTACCTGATCGGCGACAACATCCAGTTCGACGACCGATGGTCGCTGCTGCTGGGAATCACGCGCAGCAACATCCGCAGTCAGAGCCTCGACTCCGGCGGCGCGCGCACGCAGCCCGACTACGACAAGAGCCGCAATTCGCCCTCGGTCTCGCTGCTGTACAAGCCCGTGCCCTGGCTGACCACCTACGTCAGCTACATCGAGGGGCTGGAACAGGGCGGCATCGCGCCCGACACCGCCTCCAACGCCGGCGCCATCCTGGCCCCGATGGTCAGCAAGCAGAAGGAGATCGGCCTCAAGGCCACCGTCGGCGAGCTGCTGCTGACCACCGCCCTGTTCGACATCGAGAAGGCCTACGAGTACACCGACAGCCGCAACGTCTACGCGCAGAACGGCCGCCAGAACCATAAGGGCATCGAGTTCAACGTCTCGGGCAGGATCACGGACAGATGGACTGTGGTGACCGGGATCACCTCGCTCGACGCCGAGGTGAAGGGTTCCGAACTCGACGGAAAGACGCCGCAGAACGTGGCGAAGCTGATCGCCAAGTTCTACACCGAGTACGAGCTTCCCGTGCCGGGCCTGACCCTGACCGGCGGCATCTACCACACCGGCAAGCAGTGGGCCAATGCGGCAAACACCGACCGCCTGCCCGCCGTCACCACCGCCGACCTCGGCCTGCGCTACGCCATGAAGCTCTCGGGCCGGCCGCTGACCCTGCGGCTGAACGTGAACAACGTCGCCAACAAGAGCTACTGGCTCAACAGCTACTACGTGGGCGCGCCGCGCAGCGTGGCCTTCTCGGCGCAGATGCCGTTCTGAGCGGCATCCGCGCCATCCGGTGCGAGGATCAGAAGTCCTGCGCCACCGGCCGCAGCACCACCTCGTTGATGTCCACGTTCGCGGGCTGCTCCACCGCGTACACCACCGCGCGCGCCACCGAGTCCGAGGGGATCTGGCTGGCCTCGTAGAAGGCCTGCACGCCGGCGGCGGTCTCGGCATCGGTGGTGCCGAACTTCAGTTCGGACTCGACCGCGCCGGGCGAGACGATGGTCACGCGGATGCCGGTGTTGCCGACCTCCACGCGCAGGCCTTCCGAGATGGCGCGCACCGCGTACTTGGTGGCGCTGTAGACGGTGCCGATCGGCGTGAACACCTTGATGCCGGCGATCGAAGCCACGTTGACGATGTGGCCGCTGCCCTGCGCCTGCATGCGCGGCAGCACGGCGGCGATGCCGTAGAGCACGCCCTTGATGTTGACGTCGATGGTGCGATCCCATTCGTCGACCTTGAGCTTCTCGATCGGCGACAGCGGCATCACGCCCGCGTTGTTGACCAGCACGTCGATGCGGCCGAAGGCCTCGACGGTGGCGGCGGCGAGCCGCTCGAGGTCCTCGCGCTTCGCCACGTCGGTGGCGACCGCGATGGCCTCGCCACCGGCTTCGCGGATCTCGGCGACCACCTTCTCGAGGCGGTCGGTACGGCGCGCGGCCAGCACCACCTTCGCGCCGCGGGCGGCCAGGTGGCGGGCGGTGGATTCGCCGAGGCCGCTGCTGGCGCCGGTGACGATGGCAACCTTGCCGCGGATGTTGTCTTGAACGGAAGTCATGGTGTTTTCCTTGGGTGGGCGTTGAAGAACTTGAAGAAGTGCATGCAGTGTGGAAAATCCGGGCGTTCCCGTAAATGAAACTCTCACGACTTCAGAATTCCTGATTCAGGAACACTCAACCCACCCCCATGTCGAACCGGCTCGAAGCCCTGCGCGTGTTCTGCGCCGCCGCCGATGCGGCCAACTTCCGCGATGCCGCGGTGCGCCTGGCGGTCTCGCCGCAGGTGGTCACGCGCGCCGTGCGCGAACTCGAGGAGGAACTGGGCGAGCCGCTGTTCCACCGCAGCACGCGCGGCGTGCAGCTCACCGACTTCGGACGCCAGCTCGCGCAGCGCGCGCGCACCGCGGTCGGCGGCGTCGATGCGCTGTTCCACCGCACCGACCGGCGCGCGCTGTCGCAGCACGCGGGCACGGTGCGCGTCACCGCGCCCAACGTCTACGGCCGGCGGCTGATTCCCGAGGCGCTGGCGCCGATGCTGGCGGCGCATCCGGGGCTGGTGCTCGACCTGCGGCTGTCGGAGGAACATGCCGACGTGGTCGACGAGCAGATCGACATCGGCGTGCGCGCCGGCCCGATCCGCGATGCGCGCTTCGTCGCGCGCACGGTCGGGCGCATGCAGCTGCGCGTGGTGGCGGCGCCGGCGCTGATCGCGCGCACCGGTATCCCCGAGAACATCGAGGCGCTGTCGGGCTTTCCGCTCACCGCGCTGCTCGACCGCAGCGTGGGCCGGCCCTGGTCCTGGTTCTTCAGCAAGGGGCGGCAGATGCCGGTGGCGGCGCCGGCCTTCATCAGCGACGACGTGGAGGCCGAGTGCACCGCCGTGCGCGCTGGCCTGGGTTTCGGCCAGCTCGCGGGGCCGCTGGCCGAGCCGCTGATCGCATCGGGCGAGCTGGTCGAGGTGCTCGAGGCCGAAGCGCCCGAGTCCTGGCCGATCCATGTCTACCGCTCGCAGCGCGCGCCGGTGCCGGCGCGCGTGCGGCTGGTCTACGACGAACTCGTGCGCGCGCTGCGCTGAGACCTACTCGTACTTCTGTCCTTCGAGCATCAGCTCGGGCGTGCCGATCACCGCGTTGAGCGCATCGAAGTCCAGCATCTGCGGCCGCCACGGCTGCGTGGTGCGGTGGCGGTGCAGGCTCGCGTAGTAGCCCTGCAGCGTGTGCGTCACGGCGCGCGCCGTGCCGCCCGGGAAGATCGCGATGCGAAAGCCGTGCCGCTGCAGCGCGTCGGCATCCTCGATCGGCGTCTTTCCGCCTTCGACCATGTTGGCCAAAAGCGGAACGCGGTCGCCGAAGCGCCGGCAGGCCACGTCCATCTGCTCGGGCGAGCGCAGCGCCTCGATGAAGAGCGCGTCCACGCCGCAGGCGAGATAAGCCTCGGCGCGGTCGAGCGCGGCCTCCATGCCCTCGACCGCCACCGCGTCGGTGCGCGCGAGGATCAGGGTCTCGCTCGAGCTGCGCGCATCGAGCGCGGCCTTGAGCTTGCCGACCATCTCGCGCTCGGACACCACGGCCTTGCCGTCGAGGTGGCCGCAACGCTTGGGAAAGGTCTGGTCCTCGATCTGCACCATGGCCGCGCCCGCGCGCTCGAAGCCGCGCACGGTGCGCTGGGTGTTGAGCGCATTGCCGAAGCCGGTGTCGGCATCGACGATCACCGGCACGCGCACGCGCTCGGTGATGCGCGCCAGCGTGTCGGCCACCTCGGTGAAGGTCGTGAGGCCGACGTCGGACCGGCCGAGCCGCGTGTAGGCGATGGAGGCGCCCGAGAGGTACAGCGCCTCGAAGCCGGCCTGCTCGGCCACCAGCGCGCTGAGCGCGTCGTACACGCCGGGCGCGAGCACGATGTCGTTGCGCGCGAGCCGGGTCTTGAAAGAGGGATTCGTCATGCGGAGTTCGTCCTGGTTGGGATGGATGCGGCGAGCGTGCGCGCCGCGATGTAGCCGCCGGCCACGGCGCTCAAGAGGCCGTTGCCGGAGAGATAGCCCCAGACCGCGTCGCCCGACACGCCACCCGCCGCGCCGCCCGCGGCCAGCAGGTTGTCGAAAGGCGTGCCGTCGTGGCGCAGCACGCGCATGTCGGGTGCGATGTCGAGGCCGCCCTGGGTGTGGAACAGCGCGCCCGTGACCTTGACCGCGAGGTACGGTGCGTCGAGCCCGCGCGCGAACACGCGGCCATCGGGCGCGGGCGTGCCGGTGCGCATCGCGTCGAGCGTGGCCTGCAGCACCGCGGCCTCGCAGCCGATGCAGTCGGCCAGTGCGGCCACCGATTCGCAGCGCCGCACGGCGCCTGCCGCCTCGGCCTCGCGGAAATCGGGAAAGCCGCGCGCCAGCGCGAGCAGTGGCGCGTCGAACACGTTCCAGGCGATGCCGCCCGGCTGCGCGAGAACATGCACCGCGGCTTCGGAGTAGCCCTGGGTCTCGTCATGGAAGCGCCGGCCCTCGCGGTTGAGCTGCACGCCGCCTTCCATCATCACGGCCCAGGACATCAGCGCGCCCTGCGGCGTGACCCAGGAGCCATGGCCCTGGTAGCCGCCGAGGTCGCGCAGCCGCGCGCCCAACGCCTCGCCCCAGAGGATCGCGCTGCCGTCGTTGCCCACGTGGCCGCCGAACGCGGCCTCGGCCATCTCGGGCAGCAGCGCGCGCACCATCCGCGCATTGCCGCCGAAGCCGTTGCAGGCCAGCAGCAGCGCATCGCAGCCCAGCGTCTCGCGGTTGCCATCGGGGCGCGCGTACTCGACGCCGACCACGCGGTCGCCGTCATCGAGCACCAGCGTGTCGACCAGCGCCTGCGTCAGCACCGGAACGCCCGCCGCCTCGGCGGCCGACTGCAGCGCCGCCATCAGCGCGGCGCCGGTCTTCTGCTCGAGCGCATGCATGCGGTGCACACCATGGCCGGGATAAAGGAAGCCATCGAGCAGCAGCCACCGCAGCCCGTGCCGCGCCTGCAGCGCATCGAGCGCCGGGCCGATGGCCCCCGCATAGGCCGCGACCAGCGCCGGCGCCGCGCGGCCATGGGCCTTGGCCTGGATGTCGGCGGCGAAGCGCTCGGCGCTGTCGTCGAGCACGCCGTGCGCGCGCTGCGCGAGCGTGCCGGGCGCGGGGATGAAGCCCGAGGACAGCGCGGTCGATCCGCTGGGCAGCGCATCGCGCTCGAGCACCACGCAGTCCACGCCCGCATCGGCCAGCATCAGCGCGGCCGTGAGCCCGCAGGCGCCGCCGCCGACGATCGCCACCGGCACGCGCACCTCGGCCTCGACCGACGCCGCGCGGCGCACCGGTCGCGACGGGTTCGAACTCATGCGAGCGACGCGGCGAAGGCCGCGCAGTCCGTCACCTCGGCCACGTTGCGCATGTCGGCCAGCGAGGTCTGGTGGCGCTCCTCGCCGAAGGCCGCGCAGCCGTCGGCCAGCACCAGCGTGCGGTAGTCGCGCATGTGCGCATCGCGCACCGTGCTCGCGACGCCGCCGTTGGTGACGATGCCGCAGACCGCCACGGTGTCGATGCCCGCGCGGCGCAGCACCCAGTCGAGCTGGGTGTTGAAGAAGGCCGAGTAGGCGACCTTGCTCACGTTCACGTCGACCAGGCCGGACAGCGCGTCGACGTTGGCCTGGCCCCAGCTGCCGGGCGCGAAGTCGCCCCTGGCGAGGTAGGGGCGCAGCGCTTTCAGGTGCGGCGACACCATCGGCTCGCCCGCCGCATCGGGCCACAGCGTGAACTGGCTCGCCACCACCATGCCGCCCGCGGCCTTGAGCGCGCGCGCCACCGCGGCCACGCGCGCCGGCAGCAGCAGCGCCGGCGGGTTGGTGTCGCCGCCGCGCGCATAGGCGCCCCGGGCATCGAGGAAGTCGTTCTGCAGGTCGATGATGACCAGCGCGGTGCGTGCCGCGATCGGTTGCCTGGTTTCGCTCATGACAGCCTCACGAGAAGGTTGCCGTGCGCATCGACCTCGGCATGGAAGCCGGGTTCGAGCCACACGGTGGTGTCGGCCTGCTCGAGGATCGCGGGTCCCTCGATGCGCGCGGCCACCGGCAGCTCCAGGCGCGCATAGCGTTGCGCCTCGTGCCAGCGGCCGTCGTGGAACACGCGCTGCGTGCCCAGCGGCGTGGTGCTGCCCTGCCCCTCGGGCGCGAGCACCTTGAGGTCGAACTTGGGCCGCACACCGATGCGCGCATAGCGCAGGTTCATCACGCGGATCGCGATGCCCTCGAGCACGCGGCCGAAGGCGGCCGTGTAGCTGGCCTCGAAGGCGGCGCGGATGGCCGCGGCCGTGAGCGGCGCGCTGCCGAGCACCACGGGCAGCGTGTGCGTCTGGCCCGCGTAGAGCATGTCGAGCGCGATCACCTCGCGCACCTCCTCGAAGCGCACGCCCGAGGAATCGAGGCGCTGCTGGCAGCTCGCGGCCAGTTCGTCGATGCGACGCTGGACGTCCGCCACGTCGAGTTCGGCCAGCGGCTTGTTGAGGGTCTGCACCGCGTCGTGGCGCATGTCGGCGATCACGCAGCCCAGCGCCGAGGTCACGCCGGGGTAGCGCGGCACGATGCCGGTGGCCACGCCGACCTCGCGCATCATCGCGCACACGTGCAGCGCGCCGCCGCCGCCGAAGGGCATGTAGGCGAAGCGGCGCGGGTCGTGCCCGCGCTCGATCGACACCAGGCGAATGGCGCCGGCCATGCGTGCGTTGGCAACCGTGAGGATGGCCTCGGCGGCCGCATGCACGTCCAGGCCCAGCGGGCGCGCGACGTGTTCCTCGATGGCCTGGCGCGACTTCTCGCCGTCGAGCGCCGCGAGCAACCCGCCGCCCAGCGGCCGGTCCGCCGCGATGCGGCCCAGCAGCACGTTGGCGTCGGTCACCGTGGGGCGCATGTTGCCGCGCCCGTAGCAGGCCGGGCCCGGCACGCTGCCGGCCGACTCGGGGCCCACCTGCAGCATGCCGCTCGCATCCACCGAGGCGATGGAGCCGCCACCCGCGCCGATGGTCTCGATCTGGATCATCGGCGAGCGGATCACCATGCCGAACTCGATCGCGGTCTGCGCCGCCAGCGCGGCCTCGCCGTTGGCCACCAGCGAGACGTCGAACGAGGTGCCGCCCATGTCGCCGGTGATCGCGTTCGGAAAGCCGGCCGCGCGCGCGATGGCCGCGCAGGCGATCACGCCGGCCGCCGGGCCCGAGAGCGCGGTGCGCACCGGCAGGTCGCTCGCGGTCTGGCGCGACATCACGCCGCCGTTGCTCTGCACCACCAGCAGTTCGCCCGCGAAGCCCTGCGCGCGCAGGTCCGACTCGAGCCGGCCGAGGTAGCTGCCCACCACCGGCTGCAGCGCGGCATTGAGCGTGGCGGTCGAGCAGCGCTCGAATTCGCGGATCTCGGGCAGCACCTCGCTGGCCGAGGTGACGTGCGGATTCGGCCAGAGCTCGCGCACCGCCGCGACCGCGAGCCGCTCGTTCGCCGGGTTGGCATAGGTGTTGATGAAGAACACGCAGACCGCCTCGCAGCCGGCCTCGAGCAGCGCGCGCGCCTCGGCGCGCACCTGGTCGAGATCGACCGCGGTGTGCAGGGTGCCGTCGGCCAGCACGCGCTCGTCGACCTCGCGGCGCAGGTCGCGCGGCACCACGGGCAGGAAGCTGCCGCGCAGGCCCCAGGTCTGGGGCCGGTCGCGGCGGCGCATCTCGAGCACGTCGCGGAAGCCGCGCGTGGTGATGATGCCGGTGCGCGCCACCTTGCGCTCGAGCAGCGCGTTGGTGCCGACGGTGGTGCCGTGCACGATGGTGGCGATGGCCGCGGCCGAATCCGCCACGCGTGCCACGCCGTTCATGAAGCCGCGCGCTTCCTCGCCGCGCGTGGACGGCACCTTGACGATGCGCGCCGTGCCGTTCGCCTCGTCGAGCACGAACAGGTCGGTGAAGGTGCCGCCGACGTCGACGCCGACGACCAGGGAATTGCGGGGGTTGCGGAGGGTGTCAGGGGAGCTCATTCGGATGCCTCGTCCTTGTCGTTCTTGTCGTTGCCGGTCGTCACATAGCCCATCGCGCGGTCGGCTTCGCGCTGCGCCGCGGGCCGCTCGGCGGCCTCGCCCCAGCCGCCGCCGCCCGGCGTCTCGAGCCGCACGCGCTCGCCGCGCTCGAGCCGGATGCCGCGCATCTTCGAGACCATCGGCGGCACGTGCCACTCGCCCGCGTTCTCGTAGCGGAACACGTTGACCGCGCCTTCGCCGCCGCCCGCGATGCCCTTGGGCGGCGAGGTGCCGCGCTCGCCGAACACGAAGACCTCGGCGTCCCGCTCGAGCAGCTCGATCTCGTAGACGGCACCGAGGCCGCCGCGATGCCGGCCGTCGCCGCCCGAATCGGCGCGCAGCGACCATTCGGTGAAGCGCACCGGATAGGCGGCCTCGAGGATCTCCAGCGGCGGAATGGTCGCGGTCGAGATCGGCGCATTGCCGTGCGAGAGCCCGTCGCCGCCCGAATGGCCGCCATGGCCGCCGCCGAAGAAGCTGAACATCACCCAGCGCTGGCCCTCGCGGCCCTTGTCGCTGCGGTGGCCCGCGATCGACAGCGCGTTGATGGTGCCGTAGGCCTGCGCGACGGCGCGCGTGGGATCGGCCTGCGCGGCAGCGCTGAAGATCACGTCGATCATGCGCAGGATGGTCTCGGTGTAGCCGCCGACCGGGCGCGGGCGCTCGGCGCTGATCACCAGCCGGTCGGGGATATCGAAGTCCACCGCGTCGAGCACGCCGGCATTGGCGGGCACGTCGGGGAACAGGTGCTTGAGCGCGACGTAGCAGGCCGCCACGGCGGTGGCGCGCGAGATGTTGACCGGCCCCGCGCATTGCGCCGAGGTGCGCGAGAAGTCGAGCAGCAGCCGGTCGCCGGCCACCGTCATGTCGAGCGCGATGGTCAGCGGCTCGTTCGCGATGCCGTCGTTGTCGAGCAGGTCCTCGAAGCTGTAGCGGCCGTCGGGCAGCGAGGCGATGTGCGAGCGCATCAGCCGCAGCGCGCGGCCGCGCAGTTCGCCGAGCGCGTTCAGCACCAGGTCGTCGCCGTACTCGTCGAGCAGGCCGTTCAGCCGCTTCGCGCCGAGCTCGAGCGCCGCGAGCTGGCCGTTGAGGTCGCCCCACAGGCTGTCGGGCAGGCGCGTGTTGGCCTGCAGGATCGCGAGCACGTCGGCATCGAGCTTGCCGTCGCGCACGATGCGCACCGGCGGAATCTGCACCGCCTCCTGCCAGCACTCGGTGGCCGCAGGGTTGTAGTTGCCGGGCACCGCGCCGCCCACGTCGTGCCAGTGCGCGGCCGAGGCCATGTGGCAGTAGAGCTTGCCGTTGCGGAAGAAGGGCTTGACCAGCTTGAAGTCGTTGGCGTGCGTGCCGCCGTCGTAGGCATCGTTGCTGATCCAGATGTCGCCGTCCTTCATGCCGCCGCGCGGCGCGGCCGCGGCGACGGTGGCGCGCACCGCGAAGGCCATGGCGCCGACGAACACCGGCAGGCCCGACTTGCCCTGCACCAGCGTGTCGCCGCTGGTCGCGTCGTACAGGCCGTGGCAGGCGTCGTGCGCCTCGGCGATGATGGGATTGAACGCGCTGCGGTAGAGCGTGGCGTCCATCTCGTCGGCCACCTGCTCGAGGCGGCCGCGCAGCACGGCGAGCGTGACGGGGTCGAGTGTGTCGTTCATGTCAGTTGTCCATTGCACTGAGTGCCACTCGCATCGCAAGGGGCCGCGGAGGAGCACGAAAACGGGATCGGACTTCCGGACGCAGAGGACGCGAAGGTTCCGCAAAGGTCGCGAAAGAAAACCTCGAAAGTTTTCCTGGATCCTTTTTGCGGTCTTCGCGAAACCTTCGCGTCCTCTGCGTCCGGCTGTTCGTATTTCATTTCAATCCACCTTCGCTCCGCTGGTCTTCACGACCTTGGCCCACTTGTCGATTTCCTTCTTCACGTGGGCAGCGAATTCCGCCTGCGTGGAACCCACCGGCTCGGCGCCGAGCGCGGCCAGCTTCTCGCGCACCTCGGGCAGCTTGAGGATGCGCTGCACCTCGGCCGAGAGCTTGTCGACCACCGGCTGCGGCGTGCCCTTGGGCGCGAACAGGCCCGACCAGGCATCGGCATAGAAGCCCGGGTAGCTCTCGGCGATGGTCGGCAGATCGGGCAGCGAGGGCGAGCGGCGCAGGCTGGTGAGCGCGATCGCGCGCAGCTTGCCGGCCTTGACGTGCGGCAGCGCCGAGGGCAGCCCGTCGACCATCATCTGCACCTGGCCGGCCAGCAGGTCGGACACCGCGGGCGCGCTGCCCTTGTAGGGCACGTGCGTGATGTCGACGCCGGCCTCGGCCTTGAGCATCTCCATGCCCAGGTGCGCGGCCGTGCCGTTGCCCAGCGAGGCGTAGTTGAGCTTGCCGGGCTCCTTCTTCGCGAGCGCGACCAGCTCGGCCAGGTTCTTCGCGGGCACCGAGGGATGCACCACCAGCACGTTGGGCACCACGGCCACCTGGCTGATGGCGACGAAGTCGGCCACCGGGTCGTAGGGCATCCGGCTGTAGAGCGAGGTGTTGATGGCATGCGAGCCGGTCACGCCCATCACCAGCGTGTAGCCGTCGGCCGGGGCCTTGGCCACGAGGTCCGAGCCCACGTTGCCGCCCGCGCCCGCGCGGTTGTCGACCACCACGGGCTGGCCCCAGTGCTCGCTCATCTTCACCGCGACCAGCCGCGCCGCGGCATCGGTGGCGCCGCCCGGAGGAAAGGGCACGACGATGCGGATCGCCTTGTCGGGAAAGCCGCCGGCCTGGGCGGCGGCGACGAGCGGCAGGCACACGAGCAGCGTGCTGGCGAGGTAGCGCAGGAGTTTCATGGTGGGTGGGGCGTGAAGGTGGTGAAGAGGAATCGGGTCAGAGCCGTTGCCACAGCGCGCCGAGCGCGGTGTCGGCGGGCGCGTCGAGCACGTCGTCGCAGAAGGCCTGGGAGCGCGCGGGCGCGACGGACTGTGCTGCGTAGTGCTTGAACTTGGAGACCAGGGTCGCGCGGTCGAGCGGATGGCCGGCGTCGCCCGTGATGGTGGTCACGGTCTCTTCGTGCATGACGCCGTCGCGCGTCAGCGCGAGCGTGGCGCCACGCTCGCGGCGCGCCGTGAGGTCGGCATCGACCTCGAGCTCGACCAGCGCCTCGAGCCGGCGCAGCTCGGCGTCGTCGAAGCGCGGCACGGCATAGACCGAGGGATCGACATCGCCGAAGCGCAGCATCGCCGCGAGGCCGAAGCTCAGGCTGAACTGCGCCTGGATCGGCGTGCGCGGCGCGCGGTTGCCGCAATAGACGATCGCCTCCTCGTAGACCGTGAGCACGATGCGGCGGATGCCCGCGGTGTCGCCGCCCAGCCGTTCGCGGATGGCGCGCGCGGCGGTCGCGCCGTAGTGCACGTGGCGCACGGCCGCGAAGGGCTTGAGGTAGGCGTCGCGCAGCAGCAGCGTCGATGCATCGGGCAAGGGCTGCGCGGTGGCCGCCGCATGGTTCGCCGCGTAGTGGGCCAGCGCGCCCTCGGGCGCGTCGATGCCGGCCGCGCTCGCGAAGGCCGCCTGCAGCCCCAGCGAGGCGCTGTGGCCCAGGTAGGTGTTGCGGGCCGTGCGCCCCTGCGCCACCGGCAGGTAGAGGCTGGTGGCGAGCTGGCAGGCCGCGATGTCGATGGCCTGCACGATGGCCTCGGGCGCCAGGCCCAGCAGCCGCGCCGCGCCCGCCGCCACGCCGAGCGCGGGCCAGTTGGCATCGACGTGCATGCCGGGGCGGATGCGCAGCCAGGCGCCGCAGCGCGCGCCGACCTCGTAGCCGAGCACGAAGGCATCGACGAAGTCGCCGATGCTGGCATCGCGCCGCAGCGCGAGCGGCAGCAGCGCCGCCACCAGCGGCACGCCGGGCCGGCCGTGCGCGAGCGCGTGGCCTTCGCAGGCCTCGTCCCAGGTCGCGGCCATGGCGATGACCTGCGCGGCCGCCTGCACGGCCAGCGACGGGCCGGCGGGGAACGCGAAACCACCGGGTTCGCAGGCGGCGAGCGCGGCCTCGAGCCGGCGCACCTCGCCTGCCTGCCGGCCCGCGAGCGCGCAGCCGACCGTGTCGACCAGCAGCCGGCGCGCCTGCGCGGCGGCTTCGGCATCGGCCGGCCGCGCCGCATGCAGCGCCACCACGGCCTGCAGCACCGAGCGTCGTGGATCGATGTCAGGCGGCATCGGCTTCCTTCTTCGCCGCCATGCGACGGCGCAGCAGCGGCAGCAGGCCACCGGCCTCGACCATCTCGGTCAGGAAGCCCGGCACGGGTTCGCAGGCCAGCGTGCGCCCGTCGGCGCCGCGCAGCGCGGGCGTGCCGATGTCGAGCGCGATCTGTTCGCCGTCGTGCAGCGACTCGGCCTCGGCGCAGGTCAACAGCAGCAGGCCGACGTTGAAGGCATTGCGGAAATAGAGCCCGCTGTACGAGGGCGCGATCACCGCGGCCACGCCCAGCTGCACCAGCACGGCCGCGGCCTGCTCGCGCGAGGAGCCGATGCCGAAGTTGGGGCCGGCCACGATCACGTCGCCCGCTCGGACCTCGCGCGCGAACTCGGGGCGGATGGCTTCGAGGCAATGCTGCGCGATGCGGTCGATGCCATGCTTCATCGCATGGCCGGGCGCGAGCGCGTCGGTGTCGATGTCGGCGCCCAGGCGCCATACCCGGTGCAGACGGTGCAGGTCCCGGTCACTCATGCCAGCACCTCGCGCGGATCGGTCACGCAACCACGCAGCGCGGCGGCCGCCACGGTGTAGGGCGAGCCCAGGTAGACCTGCGCGGTCGGCGAGCCCATGCGGCCCTTGAAGTTGCGCGCGGTGGTCGAGATGACGGTGATGTCGTCGCCCATCGGATCGCCATAGCCCGAGCAGGCGCCGCAGGCGGTGGGGAACAGCTCGGCGCCGGCCTCCATCAGCACCTGCAGCACGCCCTCCTCGCGCGCCTGCTCCTGGTCGCGCAGGCTCGCGGGCGCCACGATCAGGCGGATGCCGTTCGCGACCTTGTGGCCGCGCAGCACCTGCGCGGCGGCGCGCAGGTCGTCGAGCTTGGCGCCGGTACAGGCGCCGATGTAGGCCACGTCGACCGGCGTGCCGACGAAGCGGCTCACGCCATGCGCATTGGCCGGGCTGTGCGGCGCGGCCACGTGGGGTTCGAGCGTGGTGGCATCGAAGCGATGGTCCGTGAGCGCGGCATCGGCGTCGGTGAACCACGGCGCCATGTCGACCGGCGGCGCGCCGGCACCGGCCAGGAACGCGGCCGTGGTGGCATCGGGTGCGATCAGCCCGGCCTGCGCGCCGAGCTCGGCGCTCATGTTCGAGAGCGTCATGCGCTCCTGCATCGACAGCGCGACCACGGCCGGCCCCGCGAACTCCACGGCCTGGTAGCGGCCGCCGTTCATGCCGAAGCGGCCGATCATGTGCAGCATCATGTCCTTGGCGGTCACGCCCGCGGGCAGCGCACCGTCCCACCACATGCGCAGGGTCTCGGGCACGCGCAGCCAGATCTCGCCCGTGACCACCACGCCGAGCATCTCGGTGCTGCCGACGCCGAACATGTAGGCGCCGAAGGCACCGCCCGTGGGCGAGTGCGAGTCGCCGCCCACGCACAGCATGCCGGGGCGGATGTGGCCGTGCTGAGGCACCACCACGTGGCAGATGCCCTGGCTGTCGTAGACGTGCGGCAGTTGCTGGTCGCGCGCCCAGTCGCGCGCGATGCGCACGATGCGGCGCGAGTCGTCGTCGCGCTCGGGCACGTAGTGGTCCATCACGAGCACCACGCGCGAGCGGTCCCAGATCTGCGCGCCCAGTTCCTCGAGCATGGGCTGCAGGCGGCGCGGTCCCGAGGAGTCGTGGAACATCGCGAGGTCGACGCCGCAGGTCACGATCTCGCCCACCGCCACCCGCTCGCGGCCGCTGGCGCGCGCGATGAGCTTCTGCGCCAGGGTCTGTGCTGAAGCCGTCGAGGTCATTCGGGCTTGGCTCCCGAGAACTTGACCACCTTGGCCCAGCGCACGATCTCGCTCTGCACGAAGGCCGAGAACTGCTCGCTCGAATTGCCGACGGGAATCGCGCCCTCGATCTCGAGGCGCTGGCGCATGTCGGCCTGCTGCAGCGCATGGCGCGCGGCATCGCCGATCTGTTTGATCCGCTCGGCGGGCATGCGCGCGGGGCCGAACAGGCCGAACCAGGCGCTCGACTCGTAGCCGGGCAGCGCCTCGGCGATGGCCGGCACCTCGGGGAAGGCCGGCAGCCGCTTCGCCGTGGTCACGCCCAGCGCCTTGAGCTTGCCGGCCTGGATGTGGGCCTTGACGTTGCCCACGGCCGCGAACATCAGCTGCACCTGGCCCGCGAGCACGTCCTGTACCGCTGGCGAGGTGCCCTTGTAGGGGATGTTCACGATGTCCACGCCCGACTGCATCTTGAAGGCCTCGCCCGCCATGTGCAGCGAGGAGCCCACGGCGCCGATCGCGAAGTTGAGCTGGCCCGGCTTCGCCTTGGCGAGCGCGATCAGCTCGCGCACGTCCTTCGCGGGCACCGAGGGATGGGCCACGAGGATCGAGGGCGAGGTCGCGACGCAGGTGAGCGCGGTGAAGTCCTTGACCGGATCGAAGGGCAGGCTCGGATAGAGCGTGGCATTGATCGCATGGCTGGTGAAGCTCATCAGCAGCGTGTTGCCATCGGGCGCGGCCTTGGCCACGGCATCGGCTGCGATGTTGCCGCCCGCGCCGGGCTTGTTCTCGACGATGACGTTGCGGCCCAGCGCCGGGCCCATGCTCACGGCCAGCGAGCGCGCCAGCGTGTCGGTGGAGCCGCCCGCGGGCGCGCCGACCAGGATGCGCACCGGCGCGCCGCCGATCTGCGCCAGGCTGTGGCCGGCCCATGCCGCGGCCAGCGACGAAAGGAGGATGTCGCGTCTTTTCATGTGTTGTTCTCCGGAAGAGATCGTGGAGGGAAGCGCCTCAGAGTCCCAGGTAGGCACGCCGCAGTTCGTCGCTCACGAGCAGCTCGCCGGGCAGGCCCGAGAAGCGCACGCTGCCGTTCTCGAGCACGTAGGCGCGGTCGGCGATCTCGAGCGACTGGCCGACGTTCTGCTCGACCAGCAGCACGGCCAGGCCGCCATCGCGCAGCTCGCGGATCAGCGTGAACATCTCCTCGACCAGCAGCGGCGAGAGGCCCAGCGAAGGCTCGTCGAGGATCAGCAGCACCGGCTCGGCCATCAGCCCGCGCGCGATGGCCAGCATCTGCTGCTCGCCACCGCTCATGGTGCCGGCATGCTGGTCCATGCGCTCGCGCAGGCGCGGGAACAGCGCGAACGATTTCTCGAGGTTCTGCGCGCGGCGCTCGCGCGCCCGCGTGAACGAGCCGAGCTCGAGGTTCTCGCGCACGCTGAGGTTGGGAAACACCTTGCGGCCCTCGGGCACCTGGATCAGACCGGCCTTGACGACGTCGCGGTAGTGCGCGCCGCTCAGGTCCTTGCCGTCGAAGCGCACCGTGCCGCCCCAGGCCGGGGTGAGGCCGCAGACCATCTTGTTGAGCGTGGACTTGCCCGCGCCGTTGCTGCCGAGCAGCGCGACCATCTCACCGGCGTTCACCTTGAGGTCGACGCCGCGCAGCACCTCGACGCGGCCATAGCCGCCGCGCAGCCCTTCGATTTCCAGCAAAGCGCTCATGCTGCGGCTCCCGTTGCGGCCTTGCGCAGCCGCGCCGCGGTGCCGTGGCCCAGGTAGGCCTCGACCACCCGGTCGTCGGAGGTCACCTGCGCCGGGCTGCCCTCGGCGATCAGCTGGCCCTGTGCCAGCACCCAGACATGCTCGGCGAGGTTCATCACGGCCTGCATCACGTGTTCGATCATCAGCACGGTCACGCCGCTCGCGGCGATGCCGCGCACCACCGGCATCATCTCGGCGATCTCCTGCGGGTTGAGGCCGGCGAGCACCTCGTCGAGCAGCAGCAGGCGCGGCCGGGTGGCGAGCGCGCGCGCGAGCTCGAGGCGCTTGCGGCCGGCCACGGTGAGGTCGGAGGCGGGCTTGTCGAGCTGCGGCGCGAGGCCCACGCGTTGCGCCACGGCCTCGGCCTCGCGCAGCGCCTCGGTGCGGCCGCGCAGGTGCAGGTGGGCGCCGACCGCGATGTTCTCGCGCACGGTCTGCGCGGCGAAGGGCTTCACGATCTGGAAGGTGCGGGTCATGCCGAGCGCGGCATTGCGGTGCGGCTCGCGGCCGGTGATGTCCTGGCCCGCGAAGCGCACGCTGCCGGCGTCGGGCTTGAGGAAGCCCGACATCAGCGCGAACAGCGTGGTCTTGCCCGCGCCGTTGGGCCCGATCAGCGCGCTGAGGCTGCCCTCGCGCACGGCGAGGCTCACGTTCTGCACCGCCTTGAGCCCGCCGAAGGAGCGCGAGACGCCCTCGAGCACCAGCAGGGAAGACTCACTCATCACGGCCTCCCTTCGCGTTCCAGAGCTGCCGCACCGACTGGCCGATGCCCGCGATGCCGCGCGGCACGAAGATCACGATCAGCACGAGCACGGTGCCGTAGATCACCATGTTGATGCCCGGCAGCTCGCCGAACAGGTTGCGCGTGAAGTCCGACAGCAGGTGCAGCACCACCGCGCCGAGCACCGGGCCCCACACGGTGCCCATGCCGCCGACGATGGCCGCCACCAGCGCCTCGACCGACACGGCCGGGCCGTAGGCGATGCCGGCATCGATGTACTGGAACACCTGCACGTAGAAGGCACCGGCCGCGCCCATGAAGGCGGCCGACAGGCCGATGGCCGCGAGCTTGACGCGCAAGGGGTCGACGCCGACGGCACGCGCCGCGTCCTCGTTGTCGCGCACGGCCTGCAGGTAGGCGCCGAAGCGGCCATTGCGCAGCCAGCAGGTGACGAGCAGCGCCACCACGACCATCGCGAGCACCACCCACAGGTAGCCGGCGCGCGTGGCGAACTGCAGGTTGGCGACCGACTCGCGCAGCGGCACCATCAGGCCGACGCCGCCGCCCGTGAAGTCGACCGACAGCGCGAGGATGCGGAACACCTCGGCGAAGGCCAGCGTGACCAGCGCGAAGTAAGAGCCCTTGAGGCCGTAGCGAAAGCTCAGCGCGCCGATGAAGAGGCCGACCAGCGCGGCACCTGCGATGGCCAGCGGCAGCGCGACCCAGGCGTTGATGCCGCCCTGCAGCTGCGCGATGGCCTGGATGTAGGCACCGGTGCCGAAGAACAGCGCGTGGCCGAACGAGAACTGGCCGCCGAAGCCGCCGAGGATGTTCCAGGCCTGAGCGATCAGCGTGGCGTAGAGCGCCATCATCACGAAGTTGAGCGTGACGCCCGAACTCGTGACCAGCGGCACGCATGCCACCAGAACGGCGAACAGCGCGATGCCCGCGAGTTGCTTCGCTGCGCTCATGCCTTGGCCCCGAACATGCCCTGCGGCCGGAACAGCACCACGCCGATGAAGATCGCGAAGATGCCGATCTGTCCCAGCGATTCGCCGAGGTAGAGGCCGCCGAGCGACTCCACCACGCCGACCAGGAAGCCGCCGATCAGCGCGCCGACGAAGCTGCCCATGCCGCCGAGCACGACGATGGTGAAGGCCACGAGCACGAAGCCGCCGCCGACCTGCGGGTTGACGTAGTAGGCCGGCAGCAGGAAGCAGGCGGCCGCGCCGAGGCAGGCCAGGCCGATGCCGAAGCTCATGGCGTAGACGTGGTCGACATCGATGCCCATGAGCTTGGCGCCCTCCTTCTCCTTGGCGACGGCGCGGATGGCGCGGCCGAGATCGGTGCGGCCCATGATCCAGAACAGGATGCCCGAGACCACGAGCGCGCCCGCGAAGGCCACCAGCTTGGGCACGGCGATCATCGCGGGGCCGATGGCCACGGTGCTCAGCGAATAGGCGGTGTCGATGTTGCGCGTGTCGGACTTGAAGAACAGCAGCGCGAGGTTCTCCATCACGATCGCGATGCCGAGCGTGGCGAGCAGGATGTTCTCGTCCTTGCCGTGGCCCGCGCGGTTGATGACCACGCGCTGCAGCGCATAGCCGAGCGCGAACATGCCCAGCACCACCACGGGCAGCGCGAGGTAGGGATCGATGCCCAGCCGCTCCTTGAGGAAGTACACCGCGTACAGCGCCACCATCAGGCAGGCGCCGTGCGCGAAGTTGATGATGTGCAGCACGCCGTAGATCAGCGTGAGGCCCAGCGCGATCAGTGCGTAGACGGCGCCTGTCGTGAGGCCGTTGAGCACCGAGGGGAAGAGGATGCTGGGGTCTAGCATTTTTGTTCGTCGCGCGTGGGTTGTGGGCCGCCCGGCATGCGGTGCGGGTCGAGCGACCCCACTGCGCCGGCCGCTTCGCGGCTGCCCTGCGGTGCTCGCGTTTCGCGGGGTCTCGCAGAACTCGCTTCGCTCAAACAGCTGCGAGCCCTGATCCGCGAAACGCTGCGCTCCTCGGCGGCGCAGAGGGGATCGCCCGCCCCGCACCACATGCCGGGCTCCGCGGCTGATCGACGGCTGCCTGAATACCGTGGCATGGTTGGTCGCACGCTCATGCCTTCAGCGGGAACAGCGGCTCCACCTCGCGGTAGTCGCGCGGGATGATGACCTTGATGTCGTTCTTCACCACCTGCGTCATCAGCGGCTGCGCGCCCTCGTTCTGGCCATTGACGAACTTCGTGGGGCCATAGGGCATGAAGTGGTTCGAGAAGGTGCTCTTCTCGAGCGCGTCGACGATCGCGGCGCGCTCGCCCGACCTGGCGCGTTCCAGTGCATCGGCCAGCAGCCACATCGAGGCATAGGTCATGAAGACCTCGTAGCTGAAGAACTGGCCCTTGGCCTCGACGCGCTTGCGCAGCTCCTGCGCGCGCTTGTCCCTGGGGTTGAACCAGTGGTTGCAGTCGATGATGCCGTTGGCCGCGTCGGGAAACTCCTTCACGAACTTGTAGCTCGAGGCCGCGCCGCCGAGCACCGAGAAGATCGCCTTGGGCACCACCTTCTGCTGCTGCATGGTGCGCACCAGCAGCGCGTACTCGTTGTAGTAGTTGGCCGGGATCACGATGTCGGGGTTGATCGACTTCATGCGCAGCACGATGTTGTTGAAGTCGCGCGTGGGGTTGGCGTGCTTCACCACCTCCTTCACCTCGAAGCCGTAGCCCGGCAGCTCGCGCGCCAGCAACTGCGCGGTGCCGGCGCCGAACAGCGACTCCTCGTGGATCACCATCACGGTCTTGGCCGGGTTGCCCGCGGCCTTGTTGAGCACCAGCAGGTTGGCCATCGCGACCTCGGTCGACTTGCGGTAGCCGGGGCCGAAGCGGAAGGTGTTCTTCAGGCCGCGTTCGACGATCTGGTCGGCCACGCCCACGTCGACCACGTGCGGCAGGTTGTACTTGGCCGCGGCCTGCGTGGTGGCCAGGCAGATCGCCGAGGCGTAGGCGCCGACGATGGCGCTGACGCCGGCCTCGTTCATCTTCTCGACCTCGGCCGCGCCCGCCTGCGGCTGCGACTGCGCGTCGCCCAGCAGGGCCTCGAGCTTCGCGCCGCCGAGCGACTTGATGCCGCCCGCAGCATTGATGTCCTCGATCGCGAGCTGCGCGCCGAGCCGGCACTGCTGGCCCGAGTAGGCGAGCGCGCCCGTCACCGGGTGCAGCACGCCCACCTTCAGCGGCTTGGGTTGGGCCCCGCCGATCAGCGGGAAGGCGAGCGCGGAGGCCAGGGTGGCGGACTGCGAAACGAAGCGGCGGCGGGTCTGCATGGGGCGTTTCCTTTTCTTTGTCTTCAGTTGAACTTGGCCGACACGTCCCGGCTGACCCAGACCTTGGCGTCGATGCTGCCGACGCGGGACAGTTGCATCTCGTAGGTGTAGCGGTCGGGACGGTAGAAGCCGTGCAGCCACTGCACCGGGCGCTCGTCTTCGTCGTAGATCAGGCGGCGCACCGCGAGCAGGGCCGAGCCGACCGAGACGTCGAGGTGCTGCGCGAGCACGTTGTCGGCCAGGCGCGCGGAGATGGTCTGGTGGGCCCGGCCCACCTTCACGCCCGACTCCTCGAGCAGCACCAGGATCGGCTTCTTCGAGAGCTCGCGGCGGCCGAAGCGGCGCGCGATGGTGTCGGGCACGTAGGTCGTGATGTGCGAGAGCGGGCCCTCGCGCGTGGACCGCACGCGCACCGCCTTCTGCACCGGGTCGCCGAGCTGCAGCTGCAGCGCCTCGGCCACCTGCGAGGAGGCCGTGATGGTCGCGACCTCGAGCACCTTGACCGAGGTGTGCAGGCCCATGGTGACGAGGTTCTCGAGCAGGCCGCGCAGGTTGGCGCGCTCGCTGGCCGGCGCGCTCGGCGGCTCGCCCGCGACCGGGCCGATGGGCCGCGTGCGGCGGCCCGGCGTGCGCGAGATCAGCCCTTCGGCGGCGAGCTGCTCGAGCGCGCGCCGCACGGTGACGCGCGCCACGCCGAACTGCTGCATGAGCGCGAGCTCGCCCGGCAGCCCGTCGGCGGCGAAGCGGCCCTCATGCAACTGCTCCCGCAGCACCAGGTAGATCTGGTGGTATTTGGGCAAGGGCATCTGCGACATGCAGGCGATGTTTTTGCAGTTTCAATGTTCTGTCAATGGGACATTTAAAGGCACACGGAAACGAAAAACGGCCCCCGAAGGGGCCGTCGATGGCAGGAAACGAGAGCTCGGCTGCCGCGGGACTCAGAGCTTGAAGGGCACCACTTCCTGGCGCTGCTCGCCGAGGCCCTCGATGCCGAGCGCCATCACGTCGCCCTTCTTGAGGAACAGCGGCGGCTTCATGCCCATGCCCACACCGGGCGGGGTGCCGGTGGTGATCACGTCGCCGGGTTCCAGCGTCATGAACTGGCTCACGTAGCTCACGATCTTCGCCACGCTGAAGATCATGGTCTTGGTGCTGCCGGTCTGCACGCGCTGGCCGTTGAGGTCGAGCCACATCGCGAGCTTCTGCGGGTTCTCGACCTCGTCGCGCGTCACCAGCCAGGGGCCGATGGGGCCGAAGGTGTCGCAGCCCTTGCCCTTGTCCCAGGTGCCGCCGCGCTCGATCTGGAACTCGCGTTCGCTGACGTCGTTGATGACGCAGTAGCCGGCCACGTGATCGAGCGCGCTCTTCTGCGAGACGTAGCGCGCGCGCGTGCCGATGACCACGCCGAGCTCGACTTCCCAGTCGCTCTTGACGGAGCCCTTGGGCAGCATCACGGGATCGTTCGGACCCTGGATGCAGCTCGTGGCCTTCATGAAGACCACGGGCTCCTTGGGCACCGGCAGGCCGGACTCGGCCGCATGGTCGGCGTAGTTGAGGCCGATGGCGATGAACTTGCCGACGCGGGCCACGGGGCTGCCGTAGCGCGGCTTGCCCTTGACCAGCGGCAGCTTGTCGGTCTTGATCTTGCGCAGCTTGGCGATGGCGGCATCGCCGAGCTGCTCGGGACCGATGTCCTTGACGACGGCGCTCAGGTCGCGCAGCTGGCCGTTGGCGTCGACGAGGCCCGGCTTCTCCTTGCCGGGGTTGCCGTAGCGGACGAGTTTCATGCTTGCTTTTCCTTGGGTGGTTGGATGGTTCTGTGGGAAGGGGCGATCAGTAGGTCGAGCGGCCGCCCGAGAGGTCGAACACCGCGCCGGTCGAGAACGAGCAGTCGTCGGTGCACAGCCAGCCTACCAGCGCCGCGACCTCCTCGACGGTGCCGAAGCGGCCCTGCGGGATCTTCGACAGCATGAAGGCGATGTGGTCGGGCGTCATCTGGTCGAAGATCGCGGTCTTGACCGCGGCCGGCGTCACGCAGTTGACGCGGATGCCGGTGTCGGCGAGCTCCTTGCCGAGCGACTTGGTGAGGCCGATCACCGCGGCCTTGCTGGCGCTGTAGGCGCTGGCGTTGGGATTGCCGTCCTTGCCGGCCACCGAGGCGATGTTGACGATGCGGCCCTGCCCTCCCTGCGCGCGCATCTGCGCCACCACCTCGCGGCAGCACAGGAACACGCCGTTGACGTTGACCTCCATCACCTGGCGCCAGTCGTCCACCGGGTAGTCCCAGAGCTTGGCGTTGGGGCCGGTGATGCCGGCGCTGTTGACGAGCGCATCGATGCGCGGCGCATGCGCGAGCGTGGCCGCCACCGCCTTGGCCACCGAGGGCTGCTGCGAGACGTCGACCTTGAGGGCGCGCGCCTTGCCCGGGCCCAGCGACTCGGCGGCGCGCGCGGCCGCGGCCTCGTCGCGGTCCCACAGCGTGACCGTGCCGCCCGAGGCGACCAGCCGCTGCGCGATGCCGAAGCCCAGCCCGGTGGCACCGCCTGTGACCACCGCGTGGCGGCCGGCGAAGTCGAGCTGGTTCATATGGTGATGCCGCCGTCTACCGTGAAGGCCTGGCCGGTGGCGAAGATGGATTCGTCGCTGGCGAGGAATACGACCACGGGCGCGATCTCCTCGGCGCGCGCGAGCCGGCCCATGGGCTGGCGCGCGACGAAGGCCTTGCGCGCGGCCTCGGGGTCGGCGTTGGCGTTGATGCGCTCGCCCAGCGAAGGCGTGTCTACCGTGCCGGGGCACACCGCATTGCAGCGGATGCCGCGCGTGACGTAGTCGGCCGCCACGCTCTTGGTGAGGCCCAGCACCGCGGCCTTGGTGGTGCCGTAGACGAAGCGGTTGGGCAGGCCCTTCATGCTCGAGCACACGCTCGCCATGTTGATGATGCTGCCGCGGCCCGCCGCGAGCATGCCGGGCAGCACCGCCTGGATGGTCCACATCTGGGCGCGCACGTTGAGCGCGAAGGCGAAGGCGAGGTCGTCGTCGCTGGCCTGCTCGATGGTGCCGTTGTGCACCACGCCCGCGCAGTTGAACAGCACGTCGAGCGGCGGCAGGGTCGACACCAGCGCGCCGATGGCGGCCTTGTCGAGCACGTCGAGCCTGGCGGCGATGACGTTCGGCACGCCGGCGTAGCGCTCGAGCAATTGCGCATTGACGTCGGTGGCCCAGACCTGCGCGCCCTCGGCCGCGAGCGCGAGCACGCTCGCATGGCCGATGCCCTGGCCGGCCGCGGTGACGAGCGCGGTCTTTCCCTTCAATCTCATGGTGTCTCCGATTCGGGTTTGGCCCGATGGGTGGCACGGGCCGCGCATCGTATTCTGAATTGGCCTTACCACTTGTCCAATTCAGGACAACCCTTAAACCTGCTCACCTTCTCTTCTCCGTGCCCCTGCAGACCGTCGAACCCCAACGCCTATATCGCCAGATCGCCGATCAGCTGCGTGCGCTGATCGGCCAGGGCGAGTTCGCCGTGGGCGCGCGCCTGCCGGCCGAGCGCGACCTGGCCAAGCAGCTCGGCGTGAGCCGCCCCTCGGTGCGCGAGGCGCTGATCGCGCTTGAGGTCGAGGGCTGGGTCGAGGTGCGCACCGGCTCGGGCGTGTACGTGCTCGACCGTTCGCACCGCGCCAGCGCGCCGGTGGCGCCCACCGAATGGGGACCGCTCGAGCTGATCCGCGCGCGCCGCGTGATCGAGGGCGAGACCGCGGCCATCGCGGCGCAGATGGGCAAGCGCAAGGACGTCGACGCGATGACGCGCGCCATCGAGGTCATGCGCGAACTGGCCGACCGCAAGGTGATGCCGCTCGAGGGCGACCGCGCCTTCCACCTCGCGATCGTCGGCGCCAGCGGCAACGCGGTGCTGATCGAGACGGTGCAGAACTTCTGGGACTCGCGCAAGGGCCCGATCTTCACGCGCCTGGGCGGCTACTTCGAGACGGTGTCCTCGTGGCGCTCGGCCATCGCCGAGCACGAGGCGATCCGCGACGCGGTGGCCGCGCGCGACGCCGAGGCCGCGCGCGCCGCGATGCACGAGCACATGGACAAGTCCCACCAGCGATTCAGCGCGAGCTGGCGACGCGCGAAGCCTTCCTGACTTCTCGCCAGCGTTACTTCTTCTTCCTGCCACGACGATAACGGAGACAAGCCACATGATCAGCAGCAGCGGAAACAGCAAACGCACCACCCTCAAGGCCCTCGCCGCCTGCGCCCTCGCGGCCGGCGCGCTCGGCGCGCCGGGCCTCGCCTCGGCCCAGACCAAGCTCAAGTGGGCCCACGTCTACGAGACCTCGGAGCCCTTCCACAAGTACTCGCTGTGGGCCGCCGAGGAGATCAAGAAGCGCACCAACGGCAAGTACGACATCCAGGTGTTCCCCGCCTCCAGCCTCGGCAAGGAGGCCGACATCAACCAGGGCCTGACGCTGGGCACGGTCGACATCATCCTGTCGGGCGCGAGCTTCGCGGGCCGCACCTACACGCCGCTCGCGATCTCCTACTTCCCGTTCATCTTCCGTGACGCCGAGCACCAGCTCAAGTACGCGAAGAGCGACGTGTTCAGGGAACTCGCCAAGGGCTACGACGACAAGAGCGGCAACCACATCACGGCGCTGAGCTACTACGGCGCGCGCCACGTCACCTCGAGCGCCGCGCGGCCGGTGAGCAAGCCCGAGGACATGAAGGGCCTGAAGATCCGCGTGCCCGACGCGCCGGCCTACCTCGCCTTCCCCAAGTCGCTGGGCGCGAACCCGACGCCGATCGCCTTCGCCGAGGTCTACCTCGCGCTGCAGAACGGCACGGTCGACGCGCAGGAGAACCCGTTGCCGACCATCGAGGCCAAGAAGTTCTACGAGGTGCAGAAGAACATCTCGCTGACCGGTCACATCGTCGACTCGCTGCTCACCATCTGCTCGGGCCAGCTCTGGGGCCGGCTGTCGGCCGACGAGAAGAAGATCTTCAGCGAGGTGATGGAGGAAGCGGCCGAGCGCACGGGCCGCGAGATCATCGCCTCGGAGGCGCGGCTGGTCGACGAGTTCAAGAAGAAGGGCAACAACGTGATCACGGTCGACAAGAACGTGTTCCGCGAGGCCGTGCTCAAGGCCACCAAGCCCACCGACAACGGCTACCGCCAGCAGGACTACGACCGCATCCTGGCGATCAAGTAGGCCCGCCCTTCCCTTCCGCTTCGCGCGGCCAGCCTCCTTTCGCGCGCGAGGAGGGCCGTGCCGCGAGCGCCGACCACCCACGAGGAGATCGTTTTGAGCGACGAGAAAATCATCGACGAAGAAGGCCACTTCCATGCGCAGGACGAGGCCGTGGACCTTTCCGACACCATCGCCGAGGGCTGGATCTCCCTCGCGCTGTTCTGGCTGCTCGGGCTCACCGTGTTCTACCAGTTCGTCACGCGCTACGTGATGAACGACTCGGCCGCCTGGACCGAGGAGGTCGCGCGCTACATGCTGATCGGCGTGGTGTTCATCGGCGCGGCGATCGGCGTGGCCAAGAACAACCAGATCCAGGTCGACTTCTTCTACCGCTACCTGCGCGGCGCGCCCGGGCTGTGGCTGTCGCGGCTGGTCGACCTGCTGCGCGTGGCCTTCTTCCTCGCGGCCATCGTGATGACGGTGCAGATGATGATGAAGATCGGCAACCAGACGCGCATGACCATCGTCGATGCGCCGATGAACATCGTCTACGGCCTGTGCCTGGCCGGCTTCGCCGCGATGGCCTGGCGCTCGCTGCAGGTGCTGCGCATCCACTGGCGGCGCGGCTACAGCGTGCTCGAGCGTCCCGAATCCACCCTCGCCGACCGCTGAGGCCACGGCAGACCCGGTTCCCACACCATGCTGAAAATCATCTTCCTCGTCTTCATGGCCGGCGGCATCCCGGTGGCCATCGCCATGGCCGGCGCCTCGCTGGTCTACATCCTGGTGAGCGACAGCACGCTGCCGCCCTTCGTGGTGATCCACCGGATGGTCGGCGGCATCGACAGCTTTCCGCTGCTGGCAGTGCCCTTCTTCATCCTCGCCGGCAACCTGATGAACAACGCCGGCATCACCACGCGCATCTACAACTTCGCGCTCGCGCTGGTGGGCTGGCTCAAGGGCGGCCTGGGCCACGTGAACGTGCTGGGCTCGGTGATCTTCGCGGGCATGAGCGGCACGGCCATCGCCGACGCGGCCGGCCTGGGCACCATCGAGATCAAGGCCATGAAGGAGCACGGCTACTCCACCGAGTTCGCGGTGGGCGTGACCGCCGCCTCGGCCACGCTCGGGCCGATCATCCCGCCGAGCCTGCCCTTCGTGATCTACGGGATGATGGCCAACGTCTCGGTGGGCGCGCTGTTCCTCGCGGGCATCCTGCCGGGCATCCTGCTGGCGATCCTGATGATGCTGACGGTGGCCTACTACGCGCACAAGAACAAGTGGGGCGCGGACATCAAGTTCTCGAGCACCCGGCTGTTCAAGGCCCTGGTGGAGCTGGCCGTGGTGATCGGCTGGCCGCTGCTGCTGTGGGTGGTGGTGGCGAAGTTCGACGCGCCGGCGCAGCTCTCGGTGTTCGTCGGGCTGGCCTCGCTGTTCGTGCTCGACAAGCTCTTCCGCTTCGAGGCGCTGCTGCCGATCATGACGCCGGTGCTGCTGATCGGCGGCATGACGACCGGGCTGTTCACGCCCACCGAGGGCGCGATCGCGGCCTGCGTGTGGGCGATGATCCTGGGCTTCGCCTGGTACCGCACGCTGTCGTGGAAGATGTTCGTCAAGGTCTGCCTCGACACCATCGAGACCACGAGCACGGTGCTGTTCATCGTGGCGGCCGCCTCGATCTTCGGCTGGATGCTGACGGCCACCGGCGTCACCACCGACATCGCCAGCTGGGTGCTGGGATTCACCAAGGAGGCCTGGGTCTTCCTGCTGCTCGCCAACCTGCTGATGCTGTTCGTGGGATGCTTCCTGGAGCCGACCGCCGCGATCACCATCCTGGTCCCGATCCTGCTGCCCATCGCCACCCAGTTGGGCATCGACCCGATCCACTTCGGGCTCGTGATGGTGCTCAACCTGATGATCGGCCTGCTGCACCCGCCGATGGGCATGGTGCTGTTCGTGCTGGCACGCGTGGCCGGCCTGAGCTTCGAGCGCACGACCATGGCCATCCTGCCCTGGCTGGTGCCGCTGCTGCTGAGCCTGGGCCTGATCACCTACATGCCCAAGCTTGTGCTGTGGCTGCCGAAGATGTTCTACTGACGATGAATCCCTACATAAGACTCCATCCCGCCGACGACGTCGTCATCGCGCGCTCGCAACTGCTCGGCGGCACCGTCGTCGAGGAGGTCAAGGTCCACGGCCTGATACCGCCGGGCCACAAGGTCGCGATGCGCGCCATCGCGGCCGGCGAACCGGTGCGCCGCTACAACCAGATCATCGGCTTCGCGAGCAAGCCGATCGCGCCCGGCGAGCACGTGCACGTGCACAACCTCGACATGGGCCCTGACAAGGGCGACTTCGCGCGCGACTACGCCTTCGGCGCCGACGTGAAGCCCGCGCCCGCGAAGCGCGAGGCGACCTTCATGGGCATCAGGCGTGCCGACGGCCGCGTGGCCACGCGCAACTACATCGGCGTGCTGACCAGCGTGAACTGCTCGGCCACGGCCGCGCGCGCGATCGCCGACCACTTCTCGCGCAAGACCAACCCGGCGGCGCTCGCGGCCTATCCCAACGTCGACGGCGTGATCGCGCTGACGCACGGCACCGGCTGTGGCATGGACACGCAGGGCACGGGCATGCAGATCCTCGAGCGCACGCTGACCGGCTATGCCACGCATGCCAACTTCGCGGCCGTGCTGGTGGTGGGCCTGGGCTGCGAGGCCAACCAGATCAACGCCTGGCTCGCGACCGGCAACCTCGCCGAAGGCGAGAACCTGCGCGTCTTCAACATCCAGGACACGGGCGGCACGCGCAAGACGGTCGACAAGGGCGTGGCGCTGATCGAGGAGATGTTGCCGCGCGCCAATGCCGTGACGCGCGAACCCTGCAGCGCGGCCCACATCACGATCGGGCTGCAGTGCGGCGGCTCCGACGGCTACTCGGGCATCAGCGCCAACCCCGCGCTGGGCGTGGCGGTCGACCTGCTGGTGGCGCATGGCGGCACCGCGATCTTGAGCGAGACGCCCGAGGTCTACGGCGCCGAGCACCTGCTGACGCGGCGCGCGGTGCGGCGCGAGGTGGGCCAGAAGCTGGTGGACCGCATCAAGTGGTGGGAGCACTACACGGCCATCAACGAGGGCGAGATGAACAACAACCCCTCGCCGGGCAACAAGGCGGGCGGCCTCACCACCATCCTCGAGAAGTCGCTGGGCGCGGTGGCCAAGGGCGGCACCAGCAACCTCGAGGCGGTCTACGAATACGCCGAGCCGGTGACGGCGCACGGCTTCGTCTACATGGACACGCCGGGCTACGACCCGGTCAGCGCCACCGGCCAGGTGGCCGGCGGCGCCAACCTGATCTGCTTCACCACCGGCCGCGGCTCGGCCTACGGCTGCGCGCCCTCGCCTTCGCTCAAGCTCGCGACCAACTCGGCGCTGTGGAAGCGGCAGGAAGAGGACATGGACATCAACTGCGGCGAGATCGTCGACGGCACGGCCTCGATCCAGGAGATGGGCCAGCGCATCTTCGAGCTGGTGCTGGCCACGGCCTCGGGCGCGCCCTCGAAGAGCGAGCAGCACGGCTACGGGCAGAACGAGTTCGTGCCCTGGCAGGTCGGCGCTGTGATGTAGGAACGCACGGCCGATGACGACGCTTCCCTTCGGTGCGCTGGAAGGCACCGGCTTCGAGACGCTGGACCCGCGCTTCACGGGCCTGGTGCCCAAGCCCGAGCGGCTCGAGCGGCTGTGGACCGGCGGGCGCTGGTGCGAGGGCCCGGCCTGGTTCGGCGCGCTGCGCACGCTGGTGTGGTCCGACATTCCGAACGACCGCATGCTGCGCTGGGACGAGCGCAACGGCCAGGCCGCGGTGCTGCGCGAACCCGCGAACAACACCAACGGCAACACCGTCGACCGCCAGGGCCGCCTCGTGAGCTGCGAGCACCTGGCGCGCCGCGTGGTGCGCACCGAGCACGACGGCTCGATCACCGTGCTGGCCTCGCACTGGCAGGGCCGGCGGCTCAACTCGCCGAACGACGTGGTGGTGCATTCGGACGGCGGCGTGTGGTTCACCGACCCGAGCTACGGCATCCTGTCGGACTACGAGGGCCTGCGCGCCGACAGCGAGATCGGGGCCTGCCATGTCTATCGCATCGACCCGGCCAGCGGCGCGGTCGAGCGCGTGGCCGACGATTTCGTGAAGCCCAACGGGCTGGCCTTCTCGCCCGACGAATCCCTGCTCTACATCGCCGACACCGGTGCGAGCCATGACCCCAACGGGCCGCGGCACATCCGCCGTTTCTTCGTCAACCCCGACAACAAGAGCCTGCGCGGCGGCGAGGTGTTCGCCGAATGCAGCGCGGGCCTGTTCGACGGCTTCCGGCTCGACACCGAGAGCCGGATCTGGACCAGCGCCGCCGACGGCGTGCATGTCTACCACCCCGACGGTACGCTGCTGGGCAAGCTGCGCGTGCCCGAGCGCGTGGCCAACGTCTGCTTCGGCGGGCCCAAGCGCAACCGCCTGTTCGTCTGCGCCACCACCTCGCTCTACGCCATCACCGTGAACGCCAAAGGAATCTGAACCATGCCGAGAACACTGCAGGCCGACAGCCTGCAATCCACCGTCGCGAGCATCCTGCGCGCCGCGGGCAGCCAGCAGGCCGAGGCCGAACAGGTCGCGGCCAACCTCGTGATGGCCAACCTCAGCGGCCACGACTCGCACGGCGTGGGCATGCTGCCGCGCTACATCGACGCCGTGGCCGAAGGCGGCCTGCATCCCAACGCGGCGGTGCGCATCAACCTCGACATCGGCACGATGCTCTCGCTCGATGGCCAGCACGGCTACGGGCAGGTGGTGGGCGTGCAGGCGATGGAGCTCGGCATCGAGCGCGCGCGCCGCCACGGCAGCTGCATCCTCACGCTCGCGCATGCGCACCACCTGGGCCGCATCGGCCACTTCGCCGAGATGGCGACCTCGCACGGGCTGGTGTCGATGCACTTCGTCAACGTGCTCTCGCGCCCGGTGGTCGCGCCCTGGGGCGGCGGCGACGGGCGCTTCGGCACCAACCCCTGCTGCATCGGCATCCCGCTCGCGGGCGCCGAGCCCTTCGTGCTCGACTACGCCACCAGCCGCGTGGCGCAGGGCAAGATGCGCGTGGCCCACAACAAGGGCGAGCGCGTGCCCCCGGGCTACCTCATCGACGAGAACGGCGCGCCCACCGACGACCCCGGCGTGGTGGTGGTGCCGCAGGGCAACGGCCTGTTCGGCGCGCTCATGACCTTCGGCGAGCACAAGGGCTACGGCATGGCGCTGGCCTGCGAGCTGCTGGGCGGCGCGCTGACCGGCGGCGGCACCTGGCACCGGCCGGCCGACACCAGCCGCAGCGTGCTCAACGGCATGCTCACCGTGCTGATCGATCCCGAGCGCCTGGGCACCCAGGCCAGCTTCGACCAGGAGGCGCGCGAGTTCGTCGAGTGGCTGCGCCGCAGCCCGCCGGGCCAGGGCTTCGACGCGGTACGGATCGCGGGCGAGCCCGAGCGCGAGGCGCGCGCGGCGCGCCGGCGCGACGGGATCTGGGTCGACGATGCGACCTGGGGCGAGATCGTGGCGGCGGGGGCGAAGGTGGGGGTCGCGGTCGCCGCCTGAGATCGCTAGCTCTTGCTGGCGTCGTGCGCAGGCTTGCCGACCTGCACGCTGGTGTCGTCGCCCTTGATCCTGGCCTGCACGGCCCGGATCGCTTTCTCGAGCCGCGCGCCGTAGTCGGCATCGGCCTGGCGGAAGTAGCTCAGCGAACGGTCGATGATGTCCTGCCGCCGGACCGCGCCCAGTCCGCCCGCGATGTTGTTCACCAGGCGCTGCTTCGCGGCTTCGTCCATCAGGCGGTAGAGGTCGCCGGCCTGCACGAAATCGGTGTCCTCGGGGTGCTGCTGCCACTGGTGGCTGCCGGTCCAGCCGTGGATCTGCAGTGGCGCATACACCGGCTCGTTGCTCTGCTTGGGCGCATCGCTGAAGCTGTTGGGCTCGTAGTTCGGGCCGCGGCCGCCGTTGCCGTCGCCACGCATCGCGCCGTCGCGGCCGTAGTTCCGTGCCGTGGTCGCGTGCGGCCGGTTCACGGGCAGCTGCGTGTGGTTGATGCCCAGGCGGTAGCGCTGCGTGTCGCCGTAGCTGAACAGGCGGCCCTGCAGCATCTTGTCGGGCGAGGGGCCGATGCCGGGCACGAAGTTGGCCGGGTTGAACGCGGCCTGCTCGATCTCGGCGAAGTAGTTGTCGGGGTTGCGGTTCAGCGTGAGGATGCCGATGTCGATCTTCGGGTAGTCCTTGTGCGACCAGACCTTGGTCAGGTCGAAGGGATTGAAGCGGTAGGTCTGCGCCTCGGCCACCGGCATGATCTGCACCTGCACCCGCCAGCTCGGGAACTCGCCGCGCTCGATCGAATGCAGCAGGTCGAGGTGGTGGTGGTTCGGGTTCTCGCCGCCCACGCGCTGTGCTTCTTCCGCGACGAAGGTCTCGATGCCCTGGTTGGTCTTGAAGTGGTACTTGACCCAGAAGGCCTCGCCCTGCGCATTGACCCACTGGAAGGTGTGCGAGCCGAAGCCGTCCATGTGGCGGTAGCTCCTCGGAATACCGCGATCGCCGAACAGCCAGGTGAACTGGTGCGTGGCCTCGGGCGAGTGCGAGAAGAAGTCCCAGGCGTTGTCGGGCTCCTGCACGTGGCTGTAGGGATCGCGCTTCTGCGAATGGATGAAGTCGGGGAACTTGAGCGGATCGCGGATGAAGAAGATCGGCGTGTTGTTGCCCACCAGGTCGTAGTTGCCTTCCTCGGTGTAGAACTTGAGCGCGAAGCCGCGCGGATCGCGCACCGTGTCGGCCGAGCCGAGTTCGAGCGCCACGGTCGAGAAGCGCGCCAGCACCTCGGTCTTCTTGCCGACTTGGCCGAGGAATTTCGCCTTGGTCCATTGGGTGACGTCGGCCGTCACCTCGAAGGTGCCGAAGGCACCCGAGCCGCGCGCATGCACCACGCGCTCGGGGATGCGCTCGCGGTCGAAGCGCGCGAGCTTCTCGATCAGGTGATGGTCCTGCATCAGCACGGGGCCGTTCACGCCCGCGGTCTGCGACTGCTGGTTGTTCTCGACGGGCGCGCCGTTCTCGGTGGTGAGCTTGCGGGATTCGGTCATTGGGCTTTTCCTATCGGTTGTGGGAGCCCGTTTATTTTCAACAATCGAATGACCAGTTTCGATTGCGATTGCCTATGCCGGCGATAAGCCGCGGCCGCTGTGCGGCCCTGTCCTCAGCGGGTCAGAGCACCAGCGCGAGCAGTGCGTCGAGATGTTCGGAGGGTTCGCGGCGGAAGCCCGAGCGCGCGAAGCGCTGCAGGCGGCCGACCGCCAGCGAGGTCAGCGCCGACGCGCGCACCTGCGCATCGACGCTCGGCGTGGCCGAGCCCTCGGCGGCGCGGTCCTCGCGCAGCGCCTGGCGGATGCTGGCTTCGATCTTGTCGAAGAACTGGTTCATGCGCTGCTGCAGCCGCTCGTTCTCGTAGACCAGCGCATCGCCGACCATGACGCGCGTCATGCCGGGGTTGCGTTCGGCGAACTGCACCAGCATCGCGATGATGCGGGCCGCCTGTTCCTTGCCCGTGGCCTCGCGCTCGAGGATCTGGTTGACCAGGGTGAACACGCTCTGCTCGATGAAGTCGATCAGGCCCTCGAACATCTGCGCCTTGCTCGCGAAGTGGCGGTAGAGCGCGGCCTCGCTGACCTCGAGGCGGGCGGCCAGCGCAGCGGTGGTCACGCGCTCGGCGCCGGGCTGCTCGAGCATCGCGGCCAGGGCCTGCAGGATCTGCACGCGCCGCTCGCCGGGCTTGGGACGCTTGCGCGCCGGAGCGGCCGGCGCGGTTTCGGCCTGGGTCTCTGCACCGGGGACGACTGTCTCTTCGTTTTGCATGGGAGGCGCGTGCGGAAGATGTAAACAATTGATTCTCGCACAGCAGTGAGCGCGCGCCTCCCCGCGCGCCCGCTGGCTGCCGGCCCGTCCCGGGGCCGGCCTTCGCGCGGCTTCAGCGCGCGCGAATCATCGTGCCGTAGGCCTGGTCGGTCAGGATCTCGAGCAGCATCGCGTGCGGCACGCGACCGTCGATGATGTGCACGGCATTGACGCCGCTCTTGGCCGCATCGAGCGCGCCCTCGATCTTCGGCAGCATGCCGCCCGAGATCGTGCCGTCGGCGAACAGGTCGTCGATCTCGCGCGCGCTCAGGTTGGTGAGCAGCTTGCCGTCCTTGTCGAGCACGCCGGGCGTGTTGGTCAAGAGCATCAGCTTCTCGGCCTTGAGCACGGTGGCCAGCTTGCCGGCCACCACGTCGGCGTTGATGTTGTAGCTCTCGTTCTCCTCGCCGAAGCCGATCGGGCTCACGACGGGGATGAAGGCATCGTCCTGCAGCGCCTTGACCACGCTCGGGTCGATCGAGACGATGTCGCCGACCTGGCCCACGTCGTGCTGCACGTTGGGATCGGCGCGGTCGGCCAGCTTGAGCTTCTGCGCGCGGATCAGGCCGCCGTCGCGACCGGTCAGGCCCACGGCCTTACCGCCGGCCTGGTTGATCAGGCCCACGATGTCCTGCTGCACCTCGCCGGCCAGCACCCATTCGACGACTTCCATGGTCTCGGCGTCGGTCACGCGCATGCCCTGGATGAAGCTGCCCTTCTTGCCCAGGCGGTTGAGCGCGGCCTCGATCTGCGGGCCGCCGCCGTGCACCACCACCGGGTTCATGCCGACCAGCTTGAGCAGCACCACGTCTTCCGCGAAGTCGGCCTGCAGCGCCGGGTCGGTCATGGCGTTGCCGCCGTACTTGATGACGATGGTCTTGCCGTGGAACTTGCGGATGTACGGCAGCGCCTGGGCCAGGATCTCGGCCTTGTCGCGCGGGGGAATGTTGAGGACGGGGTCGGTCATGGGCGGTCAGGCTCCGGGACGGTGGACGATGGGACGGGATTCTCGCAAAGACGAACGGTCAGGGCCGCAGCCAGCGCGGCACCTTGAAGCGCACGATCATGAGGTAGGCGCCGACGTAGGTCGTGACGAACAGAAGACAGAAGAACATCAGCACCAGGGTGTTGTTCCAGAACAGCACCGCGGGCACCACCGACATCGCGGCGAAGATCCACAGGTAGGGCGAGGTGCGGTTGTTGCGCGCGAGCAGCTGGCGCGCCTCGTCGTCGGCGAAGGCCACGCGCACGATGCGGCGGAAGATCAGCTGGTGGAAGTGCAGCGCGTCGGCCGTGCCCGGCGACTGGCCGCGCGCGAGCTTGCGGTAGATCGAGAACAGGGTCTCCCACACCGGGTAGATCAAGAGCAGCATCGGGAACCAGGGCGAGACCACGCGGTGGCGCTGCACCAGTGTCACGCAGGCCACGGCGATCACCATGCCCCAGACGTAGGCGCCGCCGTCGCCCGCGAAGATCTTGCCGCGCGGATAGTTCCAGATCAGGAAGCCGAAGGTCGCGCCGACCAGGCAGACCATCATGGCCGCGAGCTGGCGGTCGCCGAGCTGCAGTGCCACGTGCGAGATCGCGAGGCAGACCAGCACCGCCACCGTGCCCGCGAGGCCGTTGTAGCCGTCGATGATGTTGAAGGCATGCGGCAGGCCGCCGATCGCGAGCGCGGCGAACAGCACCGAGGCATAGGGCACGGCCGCGAGCCAGCCGTCGACCAGCGGGATGCCGGTGCGCGCGAGGCTCAGGCCATGCACCCAGCACACCAGCAGCGCCGCGCCCAGGGTGAGCATCAGCCGCCAGCGCACCTGCACGCGCTGCGTGACGTCCTCGACGATGCCGCCGAGCACGGCCGGCAGGATGCAGACCAGCATCAGCATCGAGGCCGACACGGGCCACGAGACGTTGAACGGATCGGTGCCGGTGATGCCGGCCGCGAGCCAGGCCACGCCCATGCCGAGGATGATGCCCGCGCCCCCCAGCCGCGGCACATGGCCCTTGTGGAAGCGCTGCGGCATGTCGGCGCCGTACAGCCGCGCATGGCGGCGCGCGCGGCGCATGAAGATCTGGACCGCGAAGGCGGAGACGAAGAAGCTGATGACGATCAGGGCAATCATGGGTGGTAGCGGGGCCCCTAGAATCCCCGGGCGAAATTAGACCATGGCCATCCCCGCTACGACCTCCCCCGCCGTCACGATTTCGATCGTGAGCCACGGGCAGCTCGAACTCGTGCGCCCCCTGCTCGACCAGATCGACCGCTTCAGCCGCGAACAGGTGGCCAAGGTGGTGCTGACGCTGAACATCCCCGAGTCCGACGCGCCGCTGGCCGGCGCCGCCTGGGGCTTCGCGCTCGAACGCATCGAGAACGCGCAGCCCAAGGGCTTCGGCGCCAACCACAACCAGGCCTTCGAGCGCTGCGCCACGCCATGGTTCCTGGTGCTCAACCCCGATATCCGTTTCGATGCCGATGTGCTGGCGCCGCTGGTCGCGCTGGCGGCACCCGACGCGGGGCTGCTCACGCCGCGCATCCTCGAATCAGGCCGCAGCGAACCCGAGCAGCACCGCAACGTGCTTTCTCCGCTGGAGATCCTCACGCGCAGAAAGCCGGGCTACGTACGCCCCGACACGCCGGCCTGGATTCCAGGCCTCTTCATGCTGTTCCGATCCGAGGCCTACGCGCGTATCCGCGGCTTCGACGAGCGCTACTTCATGTACGGCGAGGATTTCGACATCTGCGCCCGTCTGGCCCTGGCCGGCTGGCAATTGCAGGTGGGCGAGCAGTTGCGAGCGCGCCACGACGCCCAGCGCGCCAGTCATCGAAGCATGAAGTATCTGTATTGGCATGCCTCCAGCCTGCTGAAGGTCTGGACCTCGGGCGCCTTCTGGCGCTACCGCCGGCTGCGCCAAAAGACCCACTGAGCGCCCCTCAGCCCAGCAATCGGCGCAACGAGCGCACCCCGGGCAGCCGCGTCAGCTTGCCGATGGCGCGGATCAGCCCCGGCGGGCTGTGTTCGGCCATGAAGACGGTGGCGCGCAGCTCGCGCTTCTTGCGGCCGCTGACCGCCGGGCTCGCATAGACGATCGCCGCGTATTCGGCGAGCACCGCGCTCATCTCGGCGCGGTTCGGGTCGTTGGCCTTCACTGCCTCGATCACGTGGTCCATGAAGAAGCGGCCGAAGCGCGGCATCAGGCAGTCGCGCAGCACGTAGCGGTTGCGCCGGGGTTCGTCGGGGAACATGCCGACCAGCTTCTTGAAGTACTTGAAGCGGCTGCGGATCATGCGCATGTCGAACGAGGTGCTGCCGGTGTGGATGCACCAGACCGTGACCACCTTGTCGATGAAGTGGTTCGTGAAGCCCTTGCGGAAGATGCGCAGGAACAGGTCGTCGTCCTCGAAGCCCATGAACTGGGTGTCGAAGCCGCCCACCGCGTCGAAGGCCTTGCGCGTCACGATCGCGGCCGAGGGCAGCACGAAGATGTCGTGGCGCAGCATCTCGAAGATGTTGGTCTTCGGGTGATGCAGCGTGTGGTCCTTGACCATCGCCGCGCGGATGATGTTGCCCTCGCCATCGGCCTCGGCCAGGTCGGCGTAGACGAAGCCCAGGCGCGGGTCATCGGCCGGGATGCCCTTGACCAGGATCTCGATGTGGTTCGACAGATAGAAGTCGTCCTGGTCGAGGAAGCAGATGTACTCGGCCGTCGAGGCCGCCACGCCGGCGTTGCGCGCCGAGCCCTGGCCCCCGTTCTCCTTGTCGAGGATGCGGAACGGGAAGCGCGCGGCCAGCGCGTCGAGGCTGGCTCGCTCCTCGGGACGCGAGCCGTCGTTGACCACGATGACCTCGCTGGCCGGCATCGACTGCGCGAACACGCTCGCCACCGAGCGCTCGATGAAGGCCGAGCCGTTGTAGAACGGGATCACGACCACCACGGTCGGCGGCACGGAGGCGGGGGTCTGGGGGATGTGGCTCACGGAGGGCTCGGGAATGGATCAGACGGATTCGAACAGATCGCGCACCACGCCGCGAAAACCGCGGCCGAACCGGTCGTAGCGACCCGTTCGGGCCTCGCGCAGGATCGGCAGCACGCGCGCCCAGCGCGAGGCCGGCAGCTGCGTGCGGAAGCGCTGGTGCACGATCTTGCCGCGCAGCTTGTCGAGGGTGTCGGCGGTCACCGGACGGCCCGCGCGCGCCACCTGCTCGAGGCGCTCGAGCAGCAGCTCGGCCTTGCGCGCGCGCTCGACGTGGGTGGTGCCGCGCGAGGCCAGGGCCTTGCGCACCTTCTCCATGAAGGTGTCGCGCCGCGCGCCGATCTGGTTGCCGCCATGCTGGCGGTAGTCGATCAGCTGCGCCTCGACGGTGTCGATGCGCGCGAAGGCCGAGGCCACCGTGGCGATCCACTCGTCGTGCACCCATTCGACGGGGAACGGCAGCACCGCGTCGAGCAGCTCGCGATGGAACACCGTGGTCGCGCCGGTGACGATGTTGCGGCGCAGGAGCACGTCGAAGGCCTGGCCCGCATGCATGCGCTCGAGCTCGCCGGCCGTGACCTCGATCGCATGGAACAGCGTGCCGCCCAGCGGCGCGCCCTCGGCGTCGACGAGGCGCGCGTCCGAGTGCAGCAGCCGCAGCTCGGGCCTGCGCTCGAACTCGGCCACCAGCCGCTCGAGCCGCTCGGGCACCCAGGCATCGTCCTGGTCCGACAGCGCGATCAGCGTGCCGCCGCAGGCGCGCACCGCCTGCTCGAAGTTCTTGACCACGCGCAGGCCGACGGGATTGACGATGACGCGCAGCGCGATCGCGAGGCCGGGCCGCTCGCGCAGGCATTCCTCGACGGTGGCGCGCGCCACCTCGACGCAGGCATCGCGCGAGGCGTCGTCGGACAGCACGATCTCCATCGGCGGCCGGGTCTGCAGGCAGATGCTGCGGACCTGCTCGCGCACGAAGCGCTCGCCGTTGTAGGTGCACAGGGCGACCGAGACGGTCAGTGCCCCGGCGGAAGAAGCCGCCACCTCGCTCATGGCGCCAGCCCCTTCGGCGCGCGCGGCGGCCAGGCATAGCTGAAGTCCTCGATCGCGAGGCTCAGGTTCGGGTTGTAGGCCGGGTCGTTGAACAGCAACTCGCCCCAGCGCTGCTTCATGTAGCCCTCCTCGCCGAGGAAGCGCTGGATCTGCGCCTCCGACAGGTCCGAGGGCCGCGTGGCCGACTCGTGATGGTAGAGCTCGGCATGGGGCGTCCAGACGTTGCGATAGCCGGCTTCGCGCAGCCGCAGGCAGAAGTCGACGTCGTTGTAGGCGACCTTGAGGTTCTTCTCGTCGAGCCCGCCCACCTGTTCGTAGAGCGCGCGCCGCACGATCAGGCAGGCGGCCGTCACGGCCGAGAAGCCCTGCAGCAGCGCCGCGCGCCCGAAGTAGCCGGCATCGCCCTGGCCGAGCCGGCGGTGCGCATGGTCGGCCACGCCGCCGCGGTAGCCCAGCACCACGCCCGCATGCTGCAGCGTGTTCTCGGGATACCACAGCCGCGCGCCCACGGCGCCCACGCCGGGCTGCAGCGCGATCGAGACCATCTCGCCGAGCCAGTCGGGCGAGATCACCTCGATGTCGTTGTTGATGAGGCCGAAGACCTCGCCCCTGGCGACCGCCGCGGCCTGGTTGTTGAGCGCCGAGTAGTTGAAGGGGCTGTCGTCGCGCAGCACGCGCACGCCCGCGCGCGCCGAGATCTCCTCGAAGTAGCGCAGCGCCTCGGGGTCGTCCGAGCCGTTGTCGACCAGGATGATCTCGTAGCGCGGGTAGAGGGTCTTCTCGAGGATGCTCTCGATGCACTGGCGCACCAGCTTCAGGCCGTTGCGCGTGGGAATGAACAGCGACACCAGCGGCAGCTCGGCCGGCAGCGCATGGCGCACGCGGAAGCCGGCGCCCGCGCGCTCGGCCGTGGCCTCGATGCCGCCGCGCGCCAGGTGCGCCTGCAGCGCGCGCTCGCCGCCCTCGGGCGCGTACTCGGCCGGGTCCATCGCATGCACCGCCTCTTCGGAGGCCACATGGCGGTGGTAAAGCGCCTTCGGCACATGGACGATGCGCGCCGCATCGAGGCGCTCGGCCGCGCGCAGCACCAGGTCGTAGCGCGCCGCGTCGCCGAAGCGCTCGTCGAGCCGACCCACCTCGCGCAGCAGCGGCGCCGCGAAGAAGGCCAGCCGCGAGACGAAGTCCTGCGAGCGCAGCAGGTCGAGGTTCCAGTCGGGCTTGAAGTACGGCGCCGAGCGCTGCCCGTCGGCCGCGATCCGGTCCTCGTCGGTGTAGATCAGCGCGGCCTCGGAATGGGCCACGGCGGCCTCGGCCACGCGCCACAGCGCATCGGCGGCCAGCGCATCGCGCGCATCGCAGGCGGCGAGCCAGCCGTCGGCACCGGGGTCGGCGGCGTTGAAGGCCTGCGCGAGCGTCGCCTCGGCGAACTCGATGCGCGGCTCGGCCGCGGCCAGCCGGCCGGCCAGCGCCTTGACCTCCTGCGCCGTGCCCGGGCCGACCGCGAGCACCAGCCGCCAGTGCGCGAAGACCTGGTCGCGCACCGAAGCCACGGCGCGCTCCGCCTGCTGCGCATCGGCGCCATCGAGCGCCATCACCAGTACGAAGCCGGGCCGGCGCGGCCAGCCGGCGGCCTGCGCCTCGAGCGCCTGGCGCTGCGTCGGCGCGAGCGGCGCGTCGTGGCGCTTGACCCATTCGCGGTACTGGAAGCGGTCGGGCCGAGAGGCATCGGCCATCAGCGGCGGGCCGTCGTTGCGCAGCAGCACACCGACCGAGCGCACCACGCCGCGCAGGCCCGATTGGCGCAGGATCTTCACGGCGCGGCGCGCGGTGCCGCCGAGGCCGCCGCCCTTGTAGAGAGCGTTCGGGACGAAGCTCAAGGCACGCAGGAGGCGGTTCATGGCCGCACCTCCGGCACGGGCCTCGGCGGCCAGGCCAGCGCGAAGTCTTCCGAGGCCAGGCTCAGGTTCGGGTTGTAGGCGGGATCTCGGTCGAGCACGGCGGCCCAGCGGGTCTTCATGTGGTTCTCTTCTCGCGCCGCGCGCTCGCGCTGGGCCGGGTCCAGGTCGCGCGGCCGGGTGGCCGATTCATGGTGGTAGAGCTCCGCATGCGGCGTCCAGACGTTGCGGTAGCCGGCCTCGCGCAGGCGCAGGCAGAAGTCGATGTCGTTGTACGAGATCTTGAGGTGGTCGGCATCGAGCCCGCCCACCTGCTGGTAGACGGCCTTGCGCACCACCAGGCAGGCCGCGGTCACGGCCTCGAAGGACTGGATCAGCTGCGCGCGGTTGAAGTAGCCGCCCTCCGCGCGCGGCAGGTGCTTGTGGGCATGGCCGGCGATGCCGCCGATGCCCAGCACCACGCCCGCGTGCTGCACCGTGCCGTCGGGGTAGAGCAGCTTCGCGCCCACCGCGCCGACGTCGGGCTGCAGCGCGAGCGCCACCATCTCCTCGAGCCAGTCGGGGGTGATGACCTCGATGTCGTTGTTGATCAGCGCCACCAGTTCGCCCCGGGCCTGTGCCACCGCGGCGTTGTTGAGCGCCGCGTAGTCGAACGGCCCGTCGTCGCGCAGCACCTGGAAGCCCGGCTGCTCGCGCAGCTCGGCGAAGTAGCGCAGCGCCTCGGGATCGGTGGAGCCGTTGTCGACCAGCAGGATCTCGTAGTCGGGGTAGGTCGAGAGCGCCACGATGCTCTCGATGCACTGGCGCACCAGGCCCAGCGCATCGCGCGTGGGGATCACCAGCGACACCTTCGGCCAGCGCGCGGGTGCCGCCAGCCGGGTGCGGTAGCCATGCGGCGTGCTCTCGGTGCGCGCGGCCAGGCCGATGCGCTCGAAATGCTCGTCGAGGGCCCGTTCGCCCGCGATCTCGGCATAGGGCTTGGCGCCGGCCGACTGGGCCGTGCTCTCGGCATGCGCGCGCCAGTGGTAGAGCACGTGCGGGATGTGCCGCACCTGCCGCAGCGGGTCGATGCGCTCGATGCAGCGCAGTGCGAGGTCGTAGTCCTGCGCGCCCTCGAAGCCCTTGCGGAAGCCGCCGACCTCGAGCACCAGCGCGCGCTGGTAGACCCCGAGGTGCGAGAACATGTTCTGCGAGCGGAACAGCTCGGGGTTCCAGTCGGGCTTGAAATAGGGGTTGTAGCGCCGGCCGGCGGCGTCGATCTTGTCCTCGTCCGAATAGACCATGCGCGCCTCGGGATGGGCGCGCAGCTCGTGCGCGACGCGCAGCAGCGCATCGGGCGCGAGCAGGTCGTCGTGGTCCATCAGCGCCACCCAGTCGCCACCGGCCAGCGCCAGCGCGCTGTTCGAGGCTTCGGAGATGTGGCCGTTGACCGGCCGGCGGACCCAGCGGATACGGCTGTCCTCGGCGGCCGCGGCCTCGAGGAGGGCCGCCACCTGCGGATCGGTCGAGGCATCGTCGGCGATGCAGAGCTCCCAGCGGTCGTAGGTCTGCGCGCGCACCGAGGCAATGGCTTCGCGCAGCCAGGCCGGCTGGGGGTTGTAGGTGGGCATCAGCACCGAGATCAGCGGGCGTTCGGACCAGCCCCGCGTCTCGGCCGCGAGTGCCGCCAGCGGCCCCGCCTGCAGCGCCGCCGACCGCGCGATCCATTCCGCGTAGTTGCCGCCCGCGATGCCCGCCGGCAGTGGCGGCCCGCCGCGCAGGCGCTGCACCACCCGGCTGGCCCAGCGCACCGGGGCCGTGAGCCGCCAGCTGGTCGAGCGCTCCATGGCGGCCACCTGCTGCTCGAGCGCATGCACCCGGGCCTGCAATTGGGCCTTGGTCAGCTCGGCGGGGCGTGCGGGTCGGCGTCTCCCTGTGGATGCGGCGGGCAGCGTGGGCCTCATAAAATACGGTCGATCATTCCGAAAACTCGCGCCGAGGCCATGGCCGCGCGAAGAAAAGGCCGGTGGTGCGCACTTTCAGCGCGGGGCGTCGCAACGAACGCCTGCTCACGGCTCGCCCCGGCAGGGGTCGGTAAAATTATCGCTCCTCCATAAAGAAACAAGGTTTAAAAAGATGCGGGTGCTTTCAGTGGTGCTGTCGGGAGGCGCCGGATCGAGACTATGGCCTGTCTCGCGTCAAGCCTTCCCGAAGCCTTTCATGAAGCTCGGGGGCACAACGCTGCTGCAGCAGGCGATCGAACGGGGTCAGGCATGCGGCACGGGCGACCTGATGATCGTGACCAACAAGGACCACTTCTTCCTGACGAAGGACGTGCTCAGCGGTATGAGCGACCCGCCGGACACCACCTATTTGCTCGAACCAAAGGGACGGAACACCGCGCCGGCCGTTGCCCTTGCCGCCCTGCAATGTGAGCAGCAGTTCGGAGGCGATACGGTGATGCTGGTGCTGTCGGCCGACCACCTCGTCCCCGACGTCGAGGCCTTCGTCGCCAGCGCGAGCGAAGCCTTCCGACTGGCCAACGAGGGCTCGCTGGTGCTGTTCGGCATCGCGCCCACCGCGCCCGAACCCGGCTTCGGCTACGTCGAGGTCGACCGCGTCTCGCGCCAGAGCCAGCCGGTCAAGCGCTTCGTCGAGAAGCCCGACCTCGCCACGGCCCAGGAATATCTGGCAACCGGGCGCTACTACTGGAACAGCGGCATGTTCTGCTTCACCGCCGCCAGCATTCTGGCCGCGTTCGAAAAGCAGGCCCCCGAGGTTCTGCGTGCCGCCCGGAACGCCATGGGCAATGCCACGCGCAACGGCAGCACCCTCGATTTCAACCTGCACACCTTCGGCCTGCAACCCGACATCAGCATCGACTACGCCGTCATGGAGCGGGCCGACAACGTGCACGTGGTACCCGCCAAGTTCTCCTGGAACGACGTAGGCTCCTGGCCCGCCGTGGCGAGTGCCCATCCGGCGGATGCCAACGGCAACACGCTGCCGGATGACGTCGTGGCCGTGGACACCACCGGCACGCACGTCCAGGTCGAGAGCCATGGCGCCAAGGTGGTGGCCACGCTCGGCGTCCATGACCTCGTGATCGTCGACACGCCCGACGCGCTGCTGGTGGCGCACAAGAACAGCGCGCAGCAGGTCAAGAAGGTCGTGGACTTGCTGAAATCGCGCACGCACGAGACCGTTCAGTTGCCGGCCACCGTCCATCGTCCCTGGGGCACCTATGCGTCGCTCAAGGAAGAAGACGGCTACAAGGTCAAGCGCATCACGGTCAAGCCGGGCCAGTCGCTTTCGCTGCAATACCACCACCAGCGCGCCGAGCACTGGGTCGTGGTCCAGGGCAAAGGCATCGTGCAGATCGGGGAGGTCGAGCACGAGACCGTGCGCGGCCAATACCGCTACATTCCACTTCAGGAGAAACATCGCCTCACGAACACCGGCCACGAAGAACTGGTGCTGATCGAAGTGCAGTGCGGGAGCTACCTGGGAGAAGACGACATCGTCCGCCTCGCGGACACCTATGGACGAGCATGAGCAGTACCGCGCATTCAAACCTACATCGCAACGCCTGGGCGGACTGGTGGGAAGGCACCCGGCGGCCCGACATCTGGTGGACCCTGGCCTGGTTCGATATCGTCCTTCGCTACCGCCGCTCGCTTCTCGGCCCACTATGGCTGACCTTGAGCATGGGAGTCATGATCGGCGGCATGGGCCCGCTGTACAGTGCGCTCTTCGGCACAGAACTCTCAAGATTCTTTCCCCATCTCGCGCTCGGAGTGATTTTCTGGGGCTTCTTCTCCAACATCGTCACCGATGCTTGCCATACGTTCGTCAATTCATCGCACTATCTGAAACAGGGCTACTTTCCCATCACTCTGTTTGTCTGGCGCGCCTTGGCGCGCAACGTCATCCAGTTTGCACACCAGATCGTGCTCTATGTACCGGTCGCGCTCTGGGCCGGCATCGCTCTCACCTGGCATGCGCTGTTGTTCTTCCCTGCATTTCTGCTGCTGATCATTAACGCGCACATGGTTGGCTTGCTGCTCGGCTTGATCTGCACGCGCTTTCGCGACATTACCCAGATCGTGACCAGCCTGATGCAAATGCTGATGTTCCTCACGCCGGTGTTCTGGCTGCCGGAAAGCCTTCCTGGTCGCGCAAGGTACGTGCTGTGGAATCCACTGGCACAGATGCTCGATCTACTTCGCACACCGCTGATGGGCGGGATGGCCAGCTTGCACGATTGGCTTGGCATTCTCTGCTGGACGATCGGCACCACCGTGGTAGCCGGGCTGCTCTTCATGAAATACCGCCGTCGCGTCGTTTACTGGCTCTGAGAATTCATGGCACTGATCTCACTCAAGAATGTCTCGGTCAATTTCCCGATCTATGGAGCGGGGGCCAGTTCTCTACGAAGCACTTTGGCAGCATCGGTAACCGGTGGCCGTCTGGGCAAGGAGACAGGTGTCACTGTCGTGCAGGCGCTACACAACATCAATATCGAACTGCGTAGCGGCGATCGACTAGGGCTGGTTGGCCACAATGGCGCGGGCAAATCGACCCTGCTTCGCACCTTGGCGGGCGTCTACGAACCATCGTCCGGAGAATTCACGCGCCAGGGCACCGTCTCCAGCCTGATCGATCCGGTATTGGGCATTGAAGTGGATGCCAGCGGCCTCGAGAACATTATGCTACGCGGCCTTGTGATGGGAATGAGCAGGAAGCAGGTGGAACAATTGACCAGGGAGATCTGCGAGTTCAGCGGTCTTGGTGAGTATGTGAACATGCCGGTGCGAACATATTCGACAGGCATGCTGATGCGCTTGGCGTTCTCGATCTCCACGAGCGTTCAAGCAGACATTCTGCTAATGGATGAATGGCTTTCGGTAGGCGACGCCGAATTCACCGAAAAGGCCGAAAAACGGATGCGCGATGTCGTCGCCAAGTCAGGCATATTGGTCTTGGCATCTCACTCTCCTGACCTCATCGCAAAGGAGTGCAACCGCGTGATTCATCTGGAACACGGGCGAATCGTGGTCACATCTTGACGACTCGGCCAGCCTTTTTCATTGCCGTTACCCGCCCGGATGCCGGCTGCCAGGGCGGCTACTTGCGATCGCCGGAGACAAGAGCTTCCTGAATCTCCGCAAGCCTGGCGGCAGCCCTCTTGCCAGCCATCTCCACCGACAACGCATGCAAAGCGCTTTCGCGAGCCCTTGAGCCAATCTCCGCGGCGAAAAGGCGATCGTCGAAGACCCTCCGCATCAGTTGTGCAGCATGCGCTTCGGAGGGTTCCGCCCACTCCATGCCCGCGCTATAAGGCGGAACGTCAGCCTGCAACGTCACCAGTTCGCAATCAACCAAGAGGCTGTTTTCTTCATTCATGAAGTCGACATTTCCCGAAAATCTGGTGGCGATGACCGGCTTCCCCATCAGCATTGCCTCCGCCATCGTCAGCCCCAACCCTTCGCTTCGGTGCAACGAGATATAGGCATCGCATGCACTCATCAGTGACATTACTCGATCAGCGGCAAATATCTCATCGATCAGCAGGATATTGTGGCCTTCTATCGCAGTCTGCAATTCGGTAAGCTGATCGGGATGCTTGTCTCCATACGATGTCTTGATGACCAATGTCGCCAATTCCGACGGAGCGAATGCTTGACGAAATGCACGCACCAGCCCCAGGGGATTCTTCCGCTCCATCACGCTCGCCATATGGAACGTAAATAGAAACATGAAGTGTTCGCCTGGAACTCCGAAGCTCCTCGAATCCGCCTTTTCATGCTCGGCCAGCGAGAGCCCTGGGAAAATCGTTTGCACCGGCTTTGTCAAGGTCTTGCGCATACCCCGAGCGACGAATTCGGTTGCAGCCCAAACCTCGTCCACCTCCTCCAGGTGATCAAGCCACTTCGACGGAATCGTATCGAACTCCCAGTACCAGTACGCGATGCGAAAAGTTCGGGGATCTCGAGGGTGGAGATCTGCTCGCTGAAAGGCCTCATCGAAAAATGGATCCGGTTGCACATGCACGATCGTGATATCGAAGCATTCAAGTCCATCGAACGCCAGATGATGCGGATCGTCCCTGGGATGCGTCCTGACATCTCGCAGTGACGTCTGAACGCCAACGGCCTTGAGGCCATTGACAAGCGACTCCACCGACACCCTAAGGCCGGAGGGATAGCAAAAGTGGCCGAGCACATTGACACCTGGCTGCACCAGTTCCACCGCCGTCTTCTTCACATCCAAAAGCCGGCACCAGGCAATGGATTCATCATGCAGGCCAGCGTGCTTCGACGTCAGCCATGCAAGAAAAACCTCCGCGCTTTTCGTGTCGCGAAGGGCTTCCGGATGTTCAGCCTGCCAAATGGAGCGCGCGAAGTAGGCCAGCCGTATTGAATGTGCCGTGCCATAGAGTTCGGGCCAATCGGGCGAATCGAGCCAATCGCCCGACTCTCCATAGGTTCGCCGAAACCATTCGACGAACCGTGTTCGACCGAAAACTGTGGCACCGTCCGGAAATTGCTTTTGCCATTCCGGCGTGAAAACCAAGGCCCGAACGAGCTCAAGCCGTGGCTGCTCAGAGGCTTGCCAGAAGAGCCACCAGATCTCTTCCAGCGAAAGGCTCGAATCATGCCTTTCGAACTCGACAAACCATTCGAACAAAACTGGATAGCCCGGAACGGTAAGGCCGTGGGGCATCGCGTTCCGAACGCGGCCACTGTTCAGAAATGCTTGCCTAGCCCTGGCTCCAAAATCGGAAGCGAGCAACTTCCCAATGCAAGCCTTTCCTTCATCCGTGAGGCCAAGCTCACTACCCGGCTCGCCTGCCATCCACTGAGCGAAAGCGGAGTCGGCCCCACCCGTGGTTGCGTCTGGAAAGGCGAGTCGCAAGTCTTCCCGCCGAGACAGCAAGTCCAGACAAAATCGCACCGCACCACCAACATCCTCAACCTCATCCGCACGCTGTCTCGGAAGCAAGAAGTGCTCACCCAGATGCCCCAGCTGTGTCAGGGCATTACGGGAATTCCATCGGAGCCTTGCGGCCCCGACGCCCATGCCGCGGCCATCGCCGGCGTGGCGCTGTACGTCATCTGCCCGCTGCAGCAGCAACTGAATCCTTTGCTCCCGAGTTGCCGCGAGTCTGCGGGTGCTCAGAAAGCGAAGCCTCTGCGGAATCTGCCAAGGCGTGATCAGCCACCAAATAGCCTTTAACGCACGCCTTATCTGCTGACTTACAGCACGCCTCATGGGGTTCGTAGGACCTGCATCGAAAACTATCATGTTATTTGTTACGAACATGCTGGCGGCGCCAGCGACACCTCCAGCGGCAAATGTGGGGGCTTCTACAATCGCACCCGCCGTGGCGATACGCGCACGCACGGTTCTCTCCAGAGGCGGCGTCAAAATCATACAAGGTTAAAACATGGCTTTCCTGTCCTACGCTCAAAACTTCGAGGACGTTGTTTTGTGGCGAGCCCTTCAACATGTCAGCAACGGTTTTTACATCGACATCGGTGCGCAGCACCCCACCGACGACTCAGTCAGCAAGGCGTTCTACGAACGGGGATGGCGCGGCATCCATGTAGAACCCGTGCCCGCGTATGCTTCGCTGTTGAGGAATGACCGCCCGGAGGAATTGGTACTGCAACTGGCACTTTCGGATAAAGAGGGCGAGGTCGAATTTCATGTGATCTCCAACACCGGACTCAGCACTCTGGTGCAAGGCTACGCGAACTCACATGAAGTCGAGCATGGATTCGGTCACCAAGTGTTGCGCGTTCCGACGCTACCGATCCGCAGTGCATTCTCCGCCTACGAGGGTCGCGACATCCACTGGATGAAGATCGACGTGGAGGGCGCCGAGGAGCTCGTCCTGAGGGGATGGGATCCCACGCGCCTGCGTCCATGGATTATGGTCATCGAGGCGACGGTGCCGATGTCCCAGACTCCCTCGTACCAAAGCTGGGAGTCCATTCTTCTGGATGCTGACTATGCGTTTGCGTACTTCGATGGACTGAACAGGTTCTACGTCGCGGCCGAGCATCAGGAATTGGCCGCGGCGTTGAGTACGCCTCCAAACGTATTCGATCAAGTCCGGATCGGAACACGGGTGGGCTCATGGTGCGAACACTGGGTGGGTCGCTTCGATCAGGCGCAGGCGGATCGAGAACGCATCGAGGGGGATTTGAGGGTTTCGAATGAGAGCCTAAATGCGTTGCGCGATCTATTGAAGGAGTCGACGCTCAATGTAAAGCGGCTCGAATCAAGGGAGCGGCAACTCATTCAACGAGCCTCGCAAGCAGAAGCGCACGCGGCCGCGCTGGCGCTGCAAGCCCAGAGCATCTATCGAAGCACTTCATGGCGCATTACCGCTCCGCTGCGCGTGGCGGGGCATCCATTTCGCCGACTCAGCAGCGCTCTTCGAGAAGATAGGGTTCTATCCGGCCTGCGGCGTCGTGGCATCGGGCTCATTCGGCTTGCGGCCTTGGCAAGCCAGAAGAGTCCGGGCACCCAGAAATGGATACGCCTCCTGCTCCGAATGGCTCCTGGATTGCGCACGAAGTTAAAAGCGGAACTAGAGCCTGCCCTGACGCATTCCCCACGGCCGGCGACCTTCGACGGGTACGCCTTGACTCCTGCTGCCGCGGAAATTTTTGATCAACTGTCCAAGCAGATACCTCCGGAACAGCGGAAATAACGGATAAAGGGAACAGAATGAGAATTGTTGTAGATCTGCAAGGCGCCCAGACCGGTAGTCGCTTCAGAGGCATCGGTCGCTATTCACTGGCAATTGCCAAGGCTCTTATCCGACAAGCCAAGCATCATGACATCTGGGTCATTGCCAATCAGGGGCTTTCGGGTCCATCCGAGTACTTCCAGTCGGAGCTCGGAATTTCTCCAGACCGAATCAAGTACTTCGCCTGCGCAGATGCGGTCAGTTGGCACGACATGGCAAACAACTGGCGGCGTGAGGCGATGGAGATCTCGCGGGAGAGCTTCATCCAACGCCTACAACCCGACTCGGTATTTGTTTCCAGTCTCTTCGAGGGCGGCCTCGACGATGCAGTGCTTTCGATCGGCCGGCTGCCGACCGATCACAAGACATCGGCGATCTTGTACGACCTGATCCCGCTCACCGACCCCACGAAGTACCTGCCTAGTCGCTGGTCTCGGGCTTGGTATGACGAGAAAGTGGCGGATCTGCGGCGAGCGGACATGCTCTTCTCGATCTCAAACTACTCGACCATCGAAGCGCAGCGCCTTCTGGATCTGCCGTCTGATCGCATCACGACAATCTCCGCCGCTGTCGAATCGAAGTTCCTCAAGCTTCCTCCGGATGACTCGGGCCTTCTGACAATTAGGTATCGACATGGCATCGAAGACAAGTTCATCTTCTGCACGGGCGCAATGGACGAGAGGAAAAACTTGCCTCGTCTGATCGAAGCATATGCCCGACTTCCCAGAAGTATCATCGATTCTCATCAACTTGCCCTTGCCGGGAAATGGAACTCGAGCGAGGCGGACCAGATAAGAAAAATTGCAGAAAAACTGCAAATCGCCGGCAGGGTCCTAGTCCTGGATCATGTGTCCGATGACGACCTCGTTCTCCTGCTGAATGCCGCTTCCTTGTTTGTCTTTCCTTCGCTCATAGAGGGATTCGGCCTTCCTCCATTGGAAGCAATGGCTTGTGGGACGGCAACCATTGCATCCAATACGACCAGTCTGCCTGAGGTCATCGGATGGTCAGATGCACTTTTTGATCCAACTGATACGCTTGCAATCAGCGTGGCAATGAAGAGGGCACTGAGCGATCAAGGCTTCCACGACGCACTTCGTAAGCACGCCACTGACCAAGCTTCAAAGTTCTCGTGGAGTCGCTCGGCGGATATCGTGCTCGAGGCCCTGGAACGCCTTCATCTGGACAGATCAGGAAAGGCTCATGCGACGCCTCAAACCGGATGGTCACGAACCCTCGAGAATTGGCGGCGGGAAAGCGATGCAGTGGTCGCTCGGCTGGCCGCTATCTCAACCACGGTCCTACCCAGTACGAGTGACTTGCAGCAATTGGCGCGCGTCATCGCGACCGACAACGAATCCACACGCTGGATGCTTTGCGAAACCCAGGCATCGAGTACCGACCAATGGCGTCTCGAAGGGCCATTCGACAGCAGCTACAGCCTGGCGTTGGTGAACCGGGAACTCGCGCGAGCCATCGATGCCTCGGGCTTCAGCGTAGTGCTTCACTCGACGGAAGGCCCCGGGGATTTTGCGCCGAACCTAGACTTCCTCGAGCACAACCCCGACATCCAACGGCTTCATGAGCGGGTATCGCTGTACCCCCCAGAAGATTGCCTGATCAGCAGTCGAAACCTCTTTCCACCAAGAGTTGCCGACATGAACAGCCGCATCAATCTGCTGCACACCTACGGCTGGGAGGAAAGCGGATTTCCGGCGAAATGGATAGACGACTTCAATGAAAACCTCCAAGGAGTCGCGTGCGTTTCGGAACACGTCCGTAAAACGCTTGTTGACAATGGCTTGAGAGTGCCGGCGTGGGTCGTCGGCGCTGGAACCGATCATTGGGAGCGCGTCGAAGCATCAACGAGTTATTCGGCGCCCGGCAACGGATTTCGCTTCTTGCACGTCTCTTCCTGTTTTCCGCGCAAAGGGGCGGACATTCTGCTTGAAGCCTACGGCGACGCGTTCTCGATCGACGACGATGTCTGCCTCATCATCAAAACCTTCGCGAATCCTCACAACCGAATCCACGATTGGCTTCGCGAGGCCAGGGCTGAAAAGTCCGACTTTCCGCAAGTCATCGTGATCGAACAGGATCTTTCGGACGAAGAATTGAAGGCCCTGTACCTCTCCTGCGACTGTCTTGTGGCCCCGAGCAAGGCCGAAGGCTTCGGGCTTCCTTTGGCAGAAGCCATGCTGTGCGGAATGGAGGTAATTGTTACTGGTTGGAGCGGCCAACTGGATTTCTGCACCGATCAGACCGCTTGGATACTCGACTACGATTTCGAGAGCGCCAACTCTCACCTCGGCGTCTTCGATTCGGTGTGGGCACGCCCGAGCAAGAGGCACTTGACGACACTCATGAAAGATGTTCGGTCGTTGACCGGTGAAGAGAGAGGTCGGCGTTCGACGCACGGTCGACTGCTTCTCGAGGAGAGGTTTCAATGGAAACACGTGGCGGAACGGATGAAGATGGGTGCCCTGCGTATCGCATCCGGGATCAGCCGCTTCGAACCGCGGGTGGGATGGATCAGCACCTGGAATACCCGCTGCGGAATAGCCACTTACTCCGCGCATCTGGTCAGGCATATGCCGTCGCCGGTAGCCATTCTCGCCCCTGACGCACAGGAATTGACCGAGGAAGATACTGCGAATGTAGTTCGTTGCTGGGACCAGTATGCTTCGCCCGACCTCTCTCGACTTCAAAGTCAGATCGACAAGCTTGACCTGGACACACTCGTTGTTCAATTCAACTACGGATTCTTCGATTTCGCTCAACTGGCCACATTTATCACCCATCAGGTCGATCTGCGGGGCAGACATGTCGTCGCCGTGCTGCACTCGACCCAGGATCCACCCGACGCGCGGGCACAAAATAAGGAGCTGAGAATTCTTGTACAGACGTTGCGCAAATGCCAACGCGTGATTGTTCATTCAGTCAACGATCTCAATCGCCTGAAAGCCCTTGGGGTGGCAAGCAACACCCTGCTTTTTCCGCACGGACTCCTCGATCACCAACCTACCAGGAAGACTAATCCTTCAGATTCTGTATTCACAATTTCGACCTATGGCTTCTGCCTTCCACACAAGGGCCTCCCTGAAATAGTGCAGGCTCTTGCCCTGCTAAGAAAAAAGGGAGTTCCGGTGCAACTCAAGCTTATCAACGCAGAGTATCCCGCCGAGTCCTCTCGCCAGTTGCTCCTCGAATTGCGGAAATTGGTTGCAGAACTGGGATTGACCAAGGCAGTCGAGTTTCACTCCTCTTTTCTCTCGGACAGTGAGAGTCTGTCGCTTCTCGATCAATCCGATCTGATCGTGTTCCCCTACCAGAACACGGGGGAGTCGGCCAGCGGGGCAGTTCGCTATGGCCTTGCGAGTCGCCGTCCAGTTGCTGTAACCCCTATTTCCATCTTCGACGACCTCGCTCAAACCGTGCACAGGCTCCCAGGAGCCTCCGTAGCGGACTTGGTGAACGGCCTGGAAGATCTGATTGCGCGCATCAGATCCGGCGATGACCACTTGGCAGCAGTCGAACGCCAGGCGGACGGCTGGGTGGATGCCCATGTCTATTCGAAGCTCGGACACCGCTTTTCCAATCTTCTTTTCGGACTGCGAAACGAATGAGTCTCGATGCATGCGTGCAGCGCTGATGGCTGGGAAGCGCTCCTGCACTCGTGCGCTCGCGCGCCATGAGGACCCGATTCCCGATGAGGCAAAATCGACCCATTATTGAAAGAGCTGCGAGCTTATCGGCATAGAAGGATTTACATGCAAAAACGTGCAGTGATAACTGGCATCACAGGACAGGACGGAGCTTACTTGGCGAAGTTGCTCCTCGAAAAAAACTATGTGGTCTTTGGCACCTATCGCAGAACCAGTTCGGTCAACTTCTGGCGCATCGAGGAACTCGGCATCCAGAATGCCCCCAATCTGCACCTGGTCGAATACGACCTGACCGATCTCGGCAACTCCATCGGCCTACTCAATCGCTCGCAACCCGACGAGGTCTACAACCTTGCGGCCCAGAGCTTCGTCGGAGTGAGCTTCGATCAGCCAGCCACCACGGCCCAAATCACCGGCGTGGGTGCCTTGAATCTGCTCGAGGCCATCCGCCTGGTCAACCCCAAGATCCGCTTCTACCAGGCCTCCACCTCCGAGATGTTCGGCAAGGTCCAGGCCATTCCGCAGATCGAGGAAACCCCTTTCTATCCGCGCAGCCCCTACGGCGTTGCGAAGCTGTACGCGCACTGGATGACCATCAACTACCGCGAGAGCTACGACATCTTCGGCTGCAGCGGCATCCTGTTCAACCACGAGAGCCCGCTGCGCGGCCGTGAGTTCGTCACCCGCAAGATCACGGACAGCGTGGCAAAGATCAAGCTCGGCAAGCTCGACGTGCTCGAGTTGGGCAACCTCGATGCCAAGCGCGACTGGGGCTTCGCCAAGGAATACGTCGAGGGCATGTGGCGGATGCTGCAGGTCGACGAACCCGATACCTACGTGCTGGCAACCAACCGGACGGAAACCGTCCGCGATTTCGTGCGGATGGCATTCAAGGGCGCCGGCATCGACGTGGACTTCAAGGGCTCCAACGAGGCCGAAACGGCCGTGGACACCGCGACCGGCAAGACGGTGATGCGCGTGAATCCCAAATTCCACCGCCCTGCGGAAGTCGACCTGCTGATCGGGAACCCGGCCAAGGCCAAGGCCAAGCTCGGCTGGGAACCTGCCACCACGCTCGAGCAACTCTGCCAGATGATGGTGGAGGCCGACCTGCGCCGCAACGAACAGGGATTTTCGTTTTGAAAATCCTGCTGACCGGCGCGGATGGATTCACCGGCCGCCCGTTCGTTCGCCACGCCGAGTCGGCGGGCCACGAGGTGATCCCGCTGCGCGCCGATCTCACGGATCCGGATGCGGTGAGCGCCGAGGTCGGCAACGCGGCACCGGATGCCGTCGTCCATCTCGCGGCGATCAGCTTCGTGGGACATGCCAACGATGGTGCGTTCTATGCGGTCAACGTGGTCGGAACGACGAATCTGCTGAATGCACTCACGCGGCTTGCCGTTCCGCCACGCCGGGTCCTGCTGGCGAGCAGCGCGAACATCTACGGCAACACGGCCACTTCACCCATCTCGGAAGCCCAGCCGCCGGCGCCGGTCAACCATTACGGCATGAGCAAGCTGGCCATGGAATACATGGCCCGCACCTACGGTGACAGGCTCAACCTGCTGATCACGAGGCCCTTCAATTACACCGGCCCCGGGCAAGACGCCAACTTCCTGATCCCCAAGCTGGCCCTGCACTTCGCCCGCTGCTCGGAGTCGATCTCCCTCGGGAACCTGGACGTCGAGAGGGAGTTCAACGACGTGCAGATGGTGTGCGATGCCTACCTCGAGTTGCTGAGCGTCGGCGAGGCCGGCGAAACCTACAACATCTGCTCAGGCCGCCCCCATGCACTTCGATCGGTGATCGAGATGCTGGCGAAAATGACTTCGCACAACCCTCGCATCGAGGTCAATCCGGCTTTCGTGAGAGCCAACGAAGTCCATCGGCTGTGCGGCGATCCCGCCAAGCTGCATGGACTCCTGGCTCGCCACGGCCGTACGCTGGCCGAGCCGGCGCTCGAGGACACGCTGCGGCGCATGCTCGCCGCAGCCGCGGATCAGGCGAAGACTTCCGCCTGATCGAGCGAGAGGGCAGCCATGTCCTTCGCTGAAAGCTGCGGCGCCACGCCGACATCCGGCCAGGCGATGCCGAGTGCGGCATCGTTCCAGGCAATCGCCCGCTCATGCACCGGCGCGTAATAGTCGGTCGTCTTGTACAGAAACTCCGCCGTCTCCGTCAGCACCAGGAAGCCGTGCGCGAACCCGGCGGGCACCCACAGCTGCTTGTGGTTGTGCTCGCTGAGCTCCTCGCCCACCCACCGGCCGAAGGTCGGCGACGAGCGGCGGATGTCCACCGCCACGTCGAACACCGCGCCGCGCACGCAGCGCACCAGCTTGCCCTGCGGCTGCTGGATCTGGTAGTGCAGGCCGCGCAGCACGCCCTGGGCCGAGCGCGAATGGTTGTCCTGCACGAACTCGACATGGCGCCCCACGGCCTCGTCGAAGGCCTTGCCGTTGAAGCTCTCGAAGAAGAAGCCGCGCGCGTCGCCGAACACCTTCGGCTCGATGACGAGAACGTCGGGAATCGCGGTAGGGGTGACTTTCACGAACGCACCTCGTCCTTCAGCAGGCGTTGCAGGTACTTGCCATAGCCGCTCTTGGCGAGCGGCGCGGCGAGCTTCTCGAGCTGCGCGGCATCGATGAAGCCGTTGCGCCAGGCGATCTCCTCGGGGCAGGCGATCTTCAGGCCCTGGCGATGCTCGAGCGTGGCGATGAACTGGCCCGCCTCGAGCAGGCTCTCGTGCGTGCCGGTGTCGAGCCAGGCATAGCCGCGCTGCATGATCTGCACGTTGAGCTGGCCGAGGTCGAGGTAGGCCTGGTTGACCGCGGTGATCTCGAGCTCGCCGCGCGCGCTGGGCTTGACGGCCTTGGCGATGTCGACGACCTGGTTGTCGTAGAAGTAGAGGCCCGTCACGGCGTAGCTGCTCTTGGGTTCGAGCGGCTTCTCCTCGATGCTGCTGGCCTTGCCCTGCGCGTCGAAGGCCACCACGCCGTAGCGCTCGGGGTCGTGCACGTGGTAGGCGAAGACGGTCGCGCCCTTGGCCTGCGCATCGGCGTCGGACAGCAGGTGCACGAAGTCGTGGCCGTAGTAGATGTTGTCGCCGAGCACCAGCGCGCTCGGCGAATTGCCGACGAACCTGTCGCCGATGATGAAGGCCTGCGCCAGCCCGTCGGGACTGGGCTGCACGGCGTACTGCAGGTTCAGGCCCCACTGGCTGCCGTCGCCCAGCAGTTGCTGGAAGCGCGGCGTGTCCTGCGGCGTGCTGATGACGAGGATGTCGCGCATGCCGCCGAGCATCAGCGTGCTCAGCGGGTAATAGATCATGGGCTTGTCGTACACCGGCAGCAGCTGCTTGCTGATCGCGAGCGTGGCCGGATGCAACCGCGTGCCCGAGCCGCCGGCCAGGATGATGCCCTTGCGCTGCGTCGTCTGGATGGTCATCGTTGGTGTCTTCTCTTCAGGGGTTCGGGTCCGGCGCGCGATGCGCGCTCAGAGGATCTCGCGCAGCATGCGCGCGACGCCGTTCTGCCACGGCGGCAGCACCAGCCCGAAGGCGGCCTGCAGCTTCGAGGTGTCGAGGCGCGAGTTGTGCGGCCGGGTGGCCGGCGTGGGAAAGGCGCTGGTCGGCACGGCCTCGACCTGCTGCGGCCCGGCCTTGAGCTCGACACCGGCCTGCTGCGCGAGTTCGAGCACGTAGCGCGCATAACCGTACCAGGTGGTCTCGCCGCCCGCGATCGCGTGATAGAGCCCGGCCTTGGACGGGTCCTGCAAGGTGGCGCGAATGGCATGGGCCGTGATGTCGGCCAGCAGCTCGGCACCGGTGGGCGCGCCGAACTGGTCGTCGATGACGGTCAGCTTGTCGCGTTCCCTGGCCAGCCGCAGCATGGTCTTGGCGAAGTTGCCGCCGCGCGCCGCATAGACCCAGCTGGTGCGAAAGATCAGGTGCTTCGCGCAGTGCCGCGCCACCAGTTGCTCGCCCTCGAGCTTGGTGCGGCCGTAGACGCTCAGCGGGCCGGTCGCGTCGGTTTCCTTCCAGGGCGCGGTGCCGCTGCCGTCGAAGACATAGTCGGTCGAGTAGTGGACCATCAGCGCGCCGAGCTCCTGCGCGGCCTGCGCCACCACGCCGGGCGAGGTGGCGTTGAGCTTGCGCGCGAACTCGGGCTCGCTCTCGGCCTTGTCGACGGCGGTGTGGGCGGCGGCATTGACGACCACGTCGGGGCGCACCTGCCGCACGGTGTCGGCCAGTTGCTCGGGCCGGCTGAAGTCGGCGTGGAAGTCGGTGCTGTCGAAATCGAGCGCGACCAGCTCGCCCAGCGGTGCGAGGCTGCGCTGCAGTTCCCAGCCGACCTGTCCGCCCTTGCCCAGCAGCAGCAGCTTCATGCGGAAGCCTTCGCGTCGTACTGCTTCTCGACCCAGGCGCGGTAGGCGCCGCTTTGCACGTTGCGCACCCAGTCGCCGTTGGCGAGGTACCACTCGACCGTCTTGCGGATGCCGGTGTCGAAGGTCTCGGCCGGCTTCCAGCCGAGCTCGCGCTCTAGCTTGCGCGCGTCGATGGCGTAGCGCCGGTCATGGCCAGGGCGGTCGGTGACGTAGCTGATCTGTTCGGCGTAGCCCTTGCCGTCGGCACGCGGACGCAACTCGTCGAGCAGCGCACACACGGTCTTCACGATCTCGATGTTCGGCTTCTCGTTCCAGCCGCCCACGTTGTAGGTCTCGCCGAGCCGGCCGGCCTCGAGCACGCGACGGATCGCGCTGCAGTGGTCCTTGACGTAGAGCCAGTCGCGCACCTGCATGCCGTCGCCATACACGGGCAGCGGCTTGCCGGCCAGCGCGTTGACGATCATCAGCGGGATCAGCTTCTCGGGGAAATGGAAGGGGCCGTAGTTGTTCGAGCAGTTGGTGGTGAGCACCGGCAGGCCGTAGGTGTGGTGCCAGGCGCGCACGAGGTGGTCGCTGGCGGCCTTGCTGGCCGAGTACGGGCTGTTGGGCTCGTACTTGTTCTCCTCGGTGAAGGCCGGGTCGGTCTTCGAGAGCGAGCCGTAGACCTCGTCGGTCGACACGTGCAGGAAGCGGAAGGCCGCCTTCTGGTCGGCCGGCAGCGCGTTCCAGTAACCACGCACCGACTCGAGCAGTCGGAAGGTACCGAGCACGTTGGTCTGCACGAAGTCCTCGGGGCCGTGGATCGAGCGGTCCACGTGCGACTCGGCCGCGAAATTGACCACCGCGCGCGGCTTGTGCTCGGCCAGCAGGCGGTCGAGCAGCGCGCTGTCGCCGATGTCGCCCTGCACGAAGACATGGCGCGGATTGCCCTTGAGCGAAGCCAGGGTCTCGAGATTGCCGGCGTAGGTGAGCTTGTCGAGGTTCACGACCGGTTCGTCGCCTTGCGCGATCCAGTCGAGGACGAAATTGGCGCCGATGAAGCCGGCGCCGCCGGTAACCAGGATCATGGAGTCCCCTGTGCTGTGTGATTGCTGAGTCGCGTGGTCGAAAGCCCGAAGCCGCGCGGGCGCGGCCGGGCGTGGATTATCCCACCCGTGCGCAAGGCCGAATCCCGGGGTTGGCCGGTGCGCAAGGCCCGCCTACAATCGCCACCCATTGCAGGAGAGCGGGCCGCATGCATCGCGCAGGCAGCCCCACCGAAGGCGCAAACTCCCATAAACGCTCAGGTCGGCTCCACGCTTCGCGCGGGACCTGTACTGCAACCACTGAAACGCCGTCTGGAGAGCCAGCACATCGCCCATCGCGGCCGTGCTGCGCCGAAGGAGCAAGTCCGCTGCAAGGTGCAGCGGATGAAACTCTCAGGTACCGAGGACAGGGGGAGCGGCAATTGGACGGCCGTCCGGTTGCGCGCTATCTATTCAGCAGCACAACCTTCACGCCGTTCAAGCGCTTCGACCTCGAAAGGTACTTGAAATGCGCGTGATCGTATTGGGCGCCGGCCTGCTCGGCGTGACCTCGGCCTACTACCTCCAGCAACTCGGCCACGACGTGACCGTGATCGACCGGCAGGCCACCCCGGCCGCCGAGACCAGCTTCGCCAACGGCGGCCAGATCTCGGTGAGCCATGCCGAGCCCTGGGCCAATCCCAGCGCGCCGCTCAAGGTGCTGCAGTGGCTGGGCAAGGAAGACGCCCCGCTGCTGTTCCGCATCCGCGCCGACATGCGCCAGTGGCTCTGGGGCCTGCAGTTCCTGCGCGAGTGCACGCCCGCGCGCACGCGCCACAACATCGAGCAGATCGTGCGCCTGGGCACCTACAGCCGCGACACGCTGCAGCAGCTGCGCCGCGACACCGGCATCCGCTACGACGAGCGCACGCAGGGCATCCTGCACTTCTACACGACGCAAAAAGAGTTCGACGGCGCCCTCGCGCCCGCCGAGCAGATGCGCGCGCTGGGCTGCGAGCGCCAGGTGATCTCGGCCGACGAGGCCGTGAAGCTCGAGCCCGCGCTGGCCCATATCCGGCCGCAGCTCGCCGGCGCCACCTACACGGCCGAGGACGAATCGGGCGACGCCAACCGCTTCGCGCGCGAACTCGCGCGGCTCGCGGCCGAGGCGGGCGTGAAGTTCCTGATGAGCCACACCATCACCGCGCTGCGCGAGGTGGGCGGCGCGATCGACCACGTCGAGGTCACCGACGCCGAGGGCCGCTTCCAGCGCATCCGCGGCGATGCCTTCGTGATGGCCATGGGTTCGCTGAGCCCGCTGCTGGCGGCACCGCTGGGCATCCGGCTGCCGATCTATCCGGCCAAGGGCTATTCGGTCACGATGCCGGTGAAGGACGCGAGCAAGGCCTACCAGGTCTCGCTGACCGACGACGAATACAAGCTGGTGTTCTCGCGCTACACCTCGGAGTCGGGCGACCGCATGCGCATCGCCGGCACGGCCGAGCTCAACGGCTACGACCGCGACCTCAACCGCGTGCGCTGCGAAGCCATCGTGCGCCGCGTCGAGCAGCTGTTCCCCGGCGCCGGCGACACCGCCCAGGCCCAGTTCTGGACCGGCCTGCGCCCGGCCACGCCGAGCAACGTGCCGCTGATCGGCCGCACGAAACTCGCGAACCTCTACCTCAACACCGGCCACGGCACGCTCGGCTGGACCCACGCCTGCGGCTCGGGCAAGTCGATCGCGCGCATCGTGAGCGGCCTGGCGCCGGAGGTGGATTTCGCGTTCACGGGGCTGCCCCGGCCCGTGGCGGGCGTGGCGCGGCCCGCGCTGGGCTGAGCTTCCGAAAGAAGGCGGACGCTCAGTCGTCCGCCGTGAACACCGTCAGCACACCCGTGTAGCCATACACGTGGTGCCGCGCGATCTCGCCCGCGGCGAAGAAGCCGACCAGCGGCACGTCGCCCAGCGCGTGGCGCACGATCTGCAGCTCGGCGCCGGGCGCGCCGAAGTGCGGGCCGCCGCGGCCCGAGCAGCTCACGTAGACGGCGCCGGCGATGCGCCGCGCGGGATGCGGTGCCGCCTCGGCCTCGCCGGCGGCGACGGCGCGCGCGGTGGCCAGGGTCTGTTCCTCGGGCTCGAGCTCCTCGCGGATCTCGGCGCAGATGCGCATCAGGTCGGCGCGCGCGGCCTGGGCGTTGCGGCGGCAGAAGCTCAGGCGCATGCCGGCCTCGGCCACGTCGGCGATCGCGATGCCGCGGCGCGTGGGGTCGAGGCCGATGATGTGGCGCACCAGCACGTCGGCGCCGAGGTCGCCGGTGCGGCGGATGCCGTCGCTGCCGGCATCGACCAGGCCCACCAGGGTGGCGCGCACGGCCTCGATGGCTTCCTGCGGCCGCTCGAGCGAGACCTGCAGGTCGGCCAGCAGCACGTCGAGCGCGGGCTCGCCGTCGAGCTGCAGCACCAGGTTGCCGTCGGCCTCGGTGATCTCGCGCTCGCGCGCGCTGCCCGAGCGCAGCGGCTGGCAGCCCTGCGTGACGCGCGACACCAGCCGCACGCCCTCGCCGAACACCACGCCCGACAGGCCGCCCGAGAACACGCCGCCGGCCGCGCCCTGGCCGCGGATGTTGCCGTTGCCGCCGACCGCGAACTGCAACGCGCCGCCGCGGCCCGACGAAAGGCCGCCGAACAGGTAGCCGGTGTCGGTGCGCCCGGCCATCTCGCCGATGAGCTCGGTCAGGTCGGGGGTGGCGGGATCGGCATGCACCAGCGCCGTGTGGGCCTCGAAGCCGCTCATCTCGGAGCTGGCCAGCGGCGCCACGCCCGAGAACACGCGGTACTGGTCGCTCGGCAGCGCGCAGAGCATCAGGCTCAGGCCGGGCTCGTCGAAGTACTCGGCATTGTTGGCCGACACGCCGACGCCGACGGTGCCGGCCCAGTCGGTCACCTCGGGCAGCTCGGCGCTCAGGTGGTCGAGGATCTCCTGCGCGTCGACCGCATAGTGGTCGGTGATGTAGAGCAGCCCGAGGGTGGGTGCCGAGGCGTAGTCGGGCAGCGCCATCTGCGCACGCAGCTGGGCCAGCACGAGGCCGGCCGCCATGCGCCATTGCGGATGGGTGGCGTGACCGGAGGGAAACAACTTCATCGTGCCAACCTGCTTCGTTCGATGTTCAGGACAAGGCGGCTCAGCGTCGGCCGCCCGTTCGCTTGCGGGCCGCGGGCGCCGCGGCCGGCTTCTTCGCCGCCGGTCGCTTGGCGGCCGTCGAGGCCTTGCGGGGGGTGGACTTGCGCGAGGCGCTCGCGGTTCCCATGGCCTTGCCGACGGCGTCGGCCAGCGGCTGGGTCACGGCCGGCATCTTGAGCTGGGCCGCGTCCTGCAGCGCGGTGCTCGCGATCTGCTGGAACTGTTCGGTCAGCGAGCCCCACCACTTGAGCGGGTCGACCGCGCCGCCGGCGGCATCGCCCGCGGCGGACTTGGCCGAGGCCTTGGCGGCCGGCCTGGCCTTGCGGCGCGGCAGCGGTGCCTCTTCCTCCTCTTCTTCCTCCGCGTCGAGTTCCTCTTCGTCCTCGAGCTCGACCTCGGGTTCGGGCGCCGCGGCTGCCGGCGCCGGGCTGACCGCCGCGGCCGCCGCATTCGCCTGCCGCGTGAACGCGCCCGCGAGGTCCTCCATGCGCACGTTCATGCCGCGCAGGGTGGACAGCGTCATCTTCTGCACCTCCAGCGCCTGAATCGTGGCCTTGAGCGCATGGCCGTTCTGCTCGAGCCAGTACTGCACCGTCTTGAGTTCCTGGATGCGCTTGTCGACCTCCTCGACGCTCATGGTGGGCGCCACCCAGCTCGCCATGCTCGGGATGCCGGGCACGGAACCGGCGCCGCTCGCGCCGGCCGCGAGGTTCTTGAGGAAGTCGAAGCCGGGTACGAACTGGCTGAAATCGAAGGGTTGGCTGGCTTTGTTCATGCGGCAGGTCTCCGGTCTGGCGGGTGTTGTGCTGCCAGCTTACTCCAAGGCAGGGCCCGCCCCGCCCGGCTCAAAGCTCGTCGCGCGTCCTGGCGAAGACCTTCCAGAAGCTCGCGTCCTGCGAGCTGGCGAAGTTGATGCGCATCAGCGTGGTGGGCGGCCGGCGGGCATGGAACAGCGAGCCCGGCGCCAGCAGGTAGCCCTGGTCGAGCATGCGCTGGGTCAGCACGTCGGTGTCGACGCCGGTGTCGACCCAGCCGAACAGCCCCGCGGGCTCGGACGCGAAGGTGCAGCCGTGCGCCAGCACCAGCTTGGCGGCGCGCGCGCGTGCGCCCTCCAGCCGGATGCGCACGCGCTCCGAATGGCGCCGCAGCTGGCCCTGGTCGATGCACCACGAGAGCGCCCGCTCGAACAGCGCGGGCGAGGTCAGGGTGGCCAGCAGCTTGGTCTCGAGCAGCCGCTCCTTGAGCGCGGGCGAGGCGGCCAGGAAGCCGATGCGCCAGTTGGGCGCGAGGATCTTCGCGAAGCCGCTGACGTAGATGGTGCGCTGCAGCCCGTCGAGCGCGCTGAGCCGGGTCGCGTGCTCGGGCGCGAGGTGGCTGTAGGTGTCGTCCTCGACGATGTGGAAGTCGTGCTCGTTGGCCAGCTTGAGCACACGGTGCGCGCTGTGGGGCGACAGGCTGTAGCCGGTCGGGTTGTGCAGCACGCTCACGCTGACGAACAGCTTCGGGCTGTGCAGCGCGCAGTACTGCGCCATCACGTCGAGGTCGGGCCCGTCGGCGCGGCGCGGCACCGGCAGGATGCGCATGCCCAGCGCCTCGAGGCGCGCGAACTCGAGCGCCCAGCCGGGCTCCTCGACCATCACCGGATCGCCGGCGCGCAGCATGGTGCGGCTCACGATGTCCAGCGCATGGGTCGCGCCGATGGTGGTCACGATCTGGTCGGGCGCGGCCGGCACGTTGATGCCCACCAGCTTCTGCGACAGGCTGCGCCGCAGCGCCGCGTCGCCCGCGGGCTCGCCGTACTGCAGCGACAGCTCCTGCAGCATCGCGGTGCTGGTCATGCGCCGCACCGCCGTCGGCATGAACGAGGAATCGAGCCAGTCGGGCGGAAACACGCCCATGCCGGGCTGCGGCTTGTCGCTCGGGCGGTGGAACATGCTGCGGATCAGCGAGCTGGCGTCGGCCGGCGTGCGCGAGGCCATCATCTGCGTGACCATCGACAGCGCGCTGACCTGCAGCGGGTCGCCGGGCGGCTGGGCCGGGTCGCGGCCGGGATCGCGGCCCGAATCGCGCACGAAGAAGCCGCGCTGGCGCCGCGCCTCCACCAGCCCGAGCGCCAAGAGCTGGTCGTAGGCGGCCACCACGGTGTAGGGGCTCACGCCCTGCTGGCGCGCGCACTCGCGCACCGAGGGCAGCCGCGCGCCCGGCAGCAGCAGCCGGTTGCGGATGCGTTCGGCCAGGCGATCGGCCAGCTGGGCGGTCAGCGACTGGGACGAGGTTCGTGTCAGCATCGGCGTTCGATCTGTGTTGTACGCAAGCCCGATACAGATTGGCTGTGTGTACGACCATCTGTACTGGAACTGTAATGGTCCAAAGTTTAGAGTGTGTGTCATGAACTGGCAAGAATTCACCGCCCTGCTGGTGCTGGCCACGGCGATGAGCTTCTCGCCCGGCCCCAACACCACGCTGTCGACCACCCTCGCGGCCAACGGCGGCCTGCCGCGCGCGATGCGCTTCGTGGTCGCGGTGCCCGTGGGCTGGACCCTGCTGCTCGCGCTGTGCGCGGCCGGCCTGGGCGCGCTGGTGATGGCGGCGCCCGCGCTGCGCTGGGCCATCAAGGCGCTGGGCATCGCCTACCTGCTGTACCTCGCGTTCAAGCTCGCCACCAGCACCACGCTGGGCCGCGCCGACGATGCGAACCTGTCGGTCGGCTTCGTGCAGGGCGTGGCACTGCAGTTCCTCAACATCAAGGCCTGGCTGCTGGCGCTCACGCTGGTCGCCGGCTGGATCGCGGGCCAGGCCGAGCCGCTGCACCGCTTCGCGATCGTCGCGCCCGTGATGCTGGTCTACGCCTTCGCGAGCAACTTCACCTATGCGCTGGCCGGCGCGCTGCTGCGCGAATGGCTGTCGAAGGGCCAGCGCCTCGCCTGGTTCAACCGTGCGATGGCCGCCGTGCTGGTGCTCACCGCCTGGTGGATGCTGCGCGTCTAGGTCCGCCATGAAGATCAAGGACGAAACCCTCGGCATGTGGCTCGGCGTGATCGGCGTGGCGCTGTTCGCGGTCACGCTGCCGATGACGCGGCTGGCCACCGGCACGCAGGCGCAGCCGCAGCTCTCGCCGTGGTTCGTCACGCTCGGCCGGGCCGCGCTCGCGGGCCTGCTGTCGGCCGTGTTCCTGCTGGTCACGCGCTCGCCGCGGCCGGCGCCCCACCAGTGGAGGCCGCTGGGCATCGCGGTGCTCGGCAACTGCATCGGCTTTCCGCTGCTGCTGGCCTATGCGCTGCGCGTGGTCACGGCCAGCCATGCGGCGGTGGTGACGGCGCTGCTGCCGCTGGTCACGGCCGCGGTCGCGGCCTGGGTGCTGCACCAGCGCGCGCGGCTCGGCTTCTGGCTCTGCGCCATCGCGGGCAGCCTGCTGGTGGTGGTGTTCTCGCTGGTGCGCGCAAGCCAGAACGGCCACGGCTTCGGCTTCGAATGGGCCGACCTGCTGCTGGTCGGCGCCGTGATCGCCGCCTCCTTCGGCTACATCTACGGCGCGCAGGTCACGCCCGCGCTCGGCGCCGAGCGCGTGATCTGCTGGGTCTGCGTGATGGCGCTGCCGGTCACCCTGCCGGCCACGCTCGTGCTGTGGCCCACGCAGCCGATCGCCACCGCCTCCTGGCTGGGCTTCGTCTACGTCGGCATGTTCTCGATGTGGATCGGCTTCTTCGCCTGGTACCGCGGCCTGGCCCTCGGCGGCGCGCTGCGCGTGAGCCAAACACAGCTGCTGCAGCCCTTCCTCTCGATCCTGGTGTCGATCCCGCTCCTGGGCGAGCCGCTCGACGTGGTCACGCTGGGCTTCGCGGCCGCGGTGGTGGCCACGGTGGTGGTCGGCAAGCGGCTGTCGCAGCCGGCGGCACCGGCCGCCCCCGCCATTCGCGGGCCCGTCGGCGCCGTGGACTGAACCCGCCCGCCGTCTTACCCTCGCATCCGCACCCCGTTCGTTCGCATCGCCCCTCACCGTCAGAAAGAAGACTCCCATGAACTGGAAACTCGCCGCCCGCGCCGCCAAGATGAACCCGTCGGTGCTGCGTGAAATCCTCAAGGTCACCGAGCGCCCCGGCATCATCAGCCTGGCCGGCGGCCTGCCCTCGCCCAAGACCTTCCCGATCCAGGCCTTCGCCGATGCCTGCGCCGAGGTGCTGCACAACGACGGCCAGGCCGCGCTGCAGTACGCCGCCAGCGAAGGCTTCGCGCCGCTGCGCCAGGCCGTGGCCGACATGCTGCCGTGGAACGTCGATCCCTCGCAGGTGCTGATCACCACCGGCTCGCAGCAGGGCCTCGACCTGGTCGCCAAGGTGCTGATCGATCCGGGCAGCAAGGTGCTGGTCGAGACGCCGACCTACCTCGGCGCGCTGCAGGCCTTCGGCCCGATGGAGCCCAATCCCGTGGGCGTGGCCAGCGACGACGACGGCGTGATCGTCGAGGACCTGGTCGCCAAGGCCAAGGACGCGCGCTTCATCTACCTGCTGCCCAACTTCCAGAATCCCACCGGCCGCACCATGACCGAGGAACGGCGCGCCGCCGTGTCGGCCGCCGCCGCCGCGGCCGGCCTGCCGATCGTCGAGGACAACCCCTACGGCGAACTCTGGTTCGACGAAGCCCCGCCGCCGCCGCTGGCCGCGCGCAACCCCGAGGGCGTGATCTACCTCGGTTCGTTCTCGAAGGTGCTGGCACCGGGCCTGCGCCTGGGCTTCCTGGTGGCGCCCAAGTCCATCTACCCGAAGCTGCTGCAGGCCAAGCAGGCGGTCGACCTGCACACGCCGATCTTCACGCAGCGCATGGTGTCGGCCGTGATGAAGGACAACTTCCTCGAGCGCCACGTGCCCACCATCCGCGCGCTCTACAAGCGCCAGCGCGATGCGATGAGCGCCGCGCTCACGCGCGAGATGGCCGGCCTGGACGTGAAGTTCAACGCGCCCAAGGGCGGCATGTTCCTGTGGGCACGCCTGCCCGAGGGCATCGACACCGTGACCCTGCTGCCCAAGGCAGTCGAGCGCAACGTGGCCTTCGTGCCGGGCGCGCCCTTCTATGCCGGCGAAGGCGACGCGCGCACGCTGCGGCTGTCGTTCGTGACCGCGAGCGTCGAGGAGATCGACACCGCGATCGCCGCGCTGGCGCAGACCGTGCGCGAGGAACTCGCGCTGGCCGGCGACAAGCAGCTCGCGGCCGCGCAGATCTGAGCGCGCGCAGCCACCGGAGCCTGCCTTGATCGGCCTCGCCACCCTCTCGCTGTTCCTGCTCGCGGTGCTGGCGCTGTTCCTGTCGCCGGGCCCGAACATGGCCTTCGTGCTCTCGCACGGCGTGGCCCATGGCCCGCGCGGCGGCTTCGCGGCGGCGCTCGGGATCTCGGCCGCCGACCTGGTGCACACGCTGTTCGCCGCCACCGGCGTGACCGCGCTGGTGGCCGCCTGGCCGCCGTCCTTCGACCTGCTGCGCTATGCCGGCGCGCTGTACCTGCTGTGGCTCGCCGTGCAGGCGCTGCGCAGCGGCGGCGGCCTGCGCCCGGGCGTGCAGGCGCGACCGGCCGGCTTCGGCCGCATCGTGCGCATGGCCCTGCTGAACAACCTGGTCAATCCGAAGGCGCTGCTGTTCTTCATGGTGTTCCTGCCGCAGTTCGTCGATCCCGCGCGCGGCAGCGTGCCGCTGCAACTGGTGCAGCTCGGCATCGTGCTGTCGCTGGCGGCGCTGGGCTTCAACACCCTGCTGGGTGCCTGCAGCGGACAGGTCGGCCGCTGGCTGCAACGCCGCCCCGGCGCCGAGAAGTTCCAGCGCGGCCTGCTCGCCACCGTGATGCTGGCGCTCGCGGTGCGCCTGCTGTTTCTCGACCGGCCCGTGCCGCGCTGAAGAGGTCCCCATGAATGTCCTGAAGATCGCGGCCTTCTCGGATGGCGAGCAAGGCGGCAATCCCGCCGGCGTCGTCATCTCAGAGGCCCTGCCGCCCGAGGCCCGGATGCAGCGCATCGCCGCCGACGTGGGCTTCTCCGAGACCGCCTTCGCCGCGCGCACCGGCGACGGCTGGCGCGTGCGCTACTTCGCGCCGCAGTCCGAAGTGCCGTTCTGCGGCCACGCGACGATCGCGCTCGGCGCGGCGCTCGCGCTGCAGCAGGGCGACGGCGTGTTTCCGCTCACGCTGAACCAGGCGCGGATCACGGTCGAGGGCCGCCGCAACGGCGCCACCGTCGAGGCCGCGCTGCAATCGCCGCCCACGCGCAGCGCCGCCGCCGTGCCGGCCCTGCTGTCGGCCGCGCTGGCGCTGTTCGGTCTCGACGCGGCCGCGCTCGATGCGCGCATCCCGCCGGCCGTCGCCCATGCGGGCGCCGATCACCTGGTGCTGGCGCTCGGGAGCCGCGCGGCGCTGGCGGCGATGCGCTACGAGCTCGAGGCCGGCCGCGCGCTGATGGCCCGCTTCGATCTCACGACCATCGTGCTGCTGCATGCCGAGAGCGCGCAGCGCTTCCACACGCGCAATCCCTTCGCTTCGGGCGGCGTCTACGAAGACCCCGCGACCGGCGCCGCCACCGCCGCGCTGGCGGGCTACCTGCGCGACATCGGCTGGCCGCATGGCGGCGCGATCGACGTGGTGCAGGGCGAGGACATGGGCATGCTGTCGCGCCTGCACGCCGACATCCCGGCCGCACCCGGCAGCTCGATCCGCGTCTCGGGCACCGCGCGCATCATGCGGGACTGACCCGAACACGAACCCCCAAACATCAAGGAAAGACGACGACATGCTCAACATCTGGGGCCGCATCAGCTCGATCAACGTGCGCAAGGTGGTGTGGTGCGCGCAGGAACTCGGGCTGGACTTCCAGCGCACCGAGGCCGGCGGCCGCTTCGGCGTGGTGCAGACCGAGGAATACCTGGCGCTGAATCCCAACGCCATGGTGCCCACCATCGACGACGGCGAGGGCGCGGAGCGCGTGGTGCTCTGGGAATCGAACGTGATCGTGCGCTACCTCTGCGCCAAGTACTCGCACGGCGCCTTCTACCCGGCCGACCTGCCCGCGCGCTTCGACGCCGAGCGCTGGATGGACTGGCAGCAGACCACCCTCAACCGCGCGAGCCGCGATGCCTTCGTGCAATGGGTGCGCACGCCGCCGGCCGAACGCCAGCCGGCGCTGATCGAGGCCTCGGTGCGCGAGAGCGAGGCGCTGTTCGGCCTGCTCGACGCCCACCTCGCGCGCCACCCCTACATCGCCGGCGAGCGCTTCACCATGGCCGACATCCCGATCGGCTGCGAGGCGCACCGCTGGTTCAACCTGCCGGCCGCCGAGTACCGCCGGCCCGGCTGGCCGAATGTCGAGCGCTGGTTCAACGACCTGCTCCTCCGTCCGGGCGCGCGCGGCGTGCTCGATCTCCCTCTCGAGTAAGAAATGAAATCCCGCCCGTTCAAGCAAGTCGACGTCTTCACCGCCCATCCCTACTTCGGCAATCCGCTGGCCGTGGTGATCGACGGCGACGGACTCGACGATGCGGCCATGCAGCGCTTCGCGCAGTGGACCAACCTGTCCGAGACCACCTTCCTGCTGCCGCCCACCGATCCCGCGGCCGACTACCGGGTGCGCATCTTCACGCCTGGCGGCGAACTGCCGTTCGCGGGCCATCCCACCATCGGCAGTTGTCATGCCTGGCTGCAGGCCGGCGGCAAGCCCAAGGCCTCCGGCCAGGTGGTGCAGCAATGCGGCGCCGGCCTGGTGCCGCTGCGGCGCGAGGGCACGCGGCTGGCCTTCGCGGCGCCGCCGCTCAAGCGCAGCGCGCCGAGCCCCGCGCTGCTGGCCAAGGTGGCCGGCGCGCTGGGCCTGAAGGCGCAGCAGGTGATCGCCGCGCAGGTGCTCGACAACGGCCCGGTCTGGTTCGGCCTGCTGCTCGAGGATGCCGACGCCGTGCTCGCGCTCGCGCCCGACCATCGCGCGCTGAAGGAACTGGGCGTGAAGGCCGGCGTGGCCGGCGTGCCCACGGTGCACGACACCTCGCTCTTGATCGGCCGCTCGAACCGCGAGGCGCGCGCCTTCGGCAACCGCCCCGCCGTGCCGCTGGACGACGGCGCGAAGATCGACCTTGAGGTGCGCGCCTTCGCCGAGCCGGTCGGCGTGCAGGAAGACCCGGTCACCGGCAGCCTCAACGCCAGCCTGGCCGAATGGCTGATCGCCGACGGCCACATGCCCGCGCGCTACCTGGCCGCGCAGGGCCAGTGCCTGGGCCGCGCGGGCCGCGTCCACATCGAGCGTGACGCCGAGGGCCGGATCTGGGTCGGCGGCGATGCCGTGACCTGCATCGACGGCAACGTCACGCTCTGAACCCGGAAGACCGCGCCATGCACGCCGAAGTCGACCACCTCGTGATCGCCGCCGCCTCGCTGGCCGAGGGCGTGGCCTGGTGCGAGGCCACGCTGGGCGTGGTGCCCGCGCCCGGCGGCGCGCATCCGCTGATGGGCACCCACAACCGGCTGCTGAAGGTCGCGAGCGAGACCTTTCCGCGCGCCTATGCCGAGATCATCGCGATCGAGCCGGGCAAGACGCCATCGCGCCCGAACACGCGCCGCTGGTTCGATCTCGACGATGCCGAGCTGCAGGCCGGGCTCGCTCGGCACGGCCCGCGGCTGATCCACTTCGTGGCGCACGTGCCCGATGCGCGCGCCGCCATCCAGGCCCTGGCGCGCGAGGAGCATGCGCACATCGACCGCGGCCACCTGCTCGAGGCCTCGCGCGACACCGCGGCCGGCCGGCTCGAATGGCAGATCGCGGTGCGCGACGACGGCCAGCGGCTGTTCTACGGCGCGCTGCCCACGCTGATCCAGTGGGGCCCGGTGCATCCGGTCGATGCCATGCCGGCCTCGGGCCTCGCATTGCGCTCGCTGCATGCCACGCATCCGTGCGCGCCGGCGCTGTCGGCCGCGCTCTCGGCCATCGGCCTGCGCGCGCTGCAGGTCGAGGCCGGCCCACCGAACCTCGTGGCCGTGCTCGACACGCCGCGCGGCCCCGTCACCCTGGAATCCCGAGGACTCTGACATGCTGACCCTGACCGAAATCGCCTGGTTCGCGCTCGCCTCGCTGCTGCTCGCGCTCACGCCCGGGCCGAACATGATCTATTGCGTCTCGCGCACCCTGATCCAGGGCCGCCGCGCCGGGTTGATCTCGCTGGGCGGCGTGCTGATGGCCTTCCTGGTGCACCTGTGCGCCGCCGCGCTCGGGCTCACGGCGCTGCTGCTCGCGGTGCCGCTGGCCTTCGACGCGATCCGCTTCGCGGGCGCGGCCTACCTGCTGTGGCTCGCCTGGCAGGCGGTGCGCCCCGGCGGCGCGGCCCCCTTCGAGGCCCGCGCGCTGCCGGCCGACCCGCCGGGCAAGCTGTTCCGCATGGGCTTCCTCACCAACCTGCTGAACCCGAAGGTGGCGATGTTCTACCTCTCGTTCTTTCCGCAGTTCATCCATCCCGAGCGCGGCTCGGTGCTGCTGCAGAGCCTGCAGCTCGGCGCCGCGCAGATGGCCAGCAGCGCCGTGGTCAACACGGCGATGATCGTCGGCGCCGCGAGCATCACGGCCGTGCTGTCGAAGAGCGAAGGCTGGCTGCGCGCGCAGCGCTACGTGATGGGCAGCGTGCTCGCCGCGCTGGCGGTGCGTGTCGCATTGACCGAAAGAAAGTGACCACCATGCGATTCACCCGCGAAGAAATAGAAGCCGCGCTCGCCACCGTGCACGCGGCGATGCCGCCCACGCCGCAGTACGCCTGGCCGCTGCTCGAACGGCGCCTGGGCGCGAAGCTCTGGGCCAAGCACGAGAACCACACGCCGGTCGGCGCCTTCAAGATCCGCGGCGGCCTGACCTACTTCGAGACGCTGGCACGCGAGCGGCCCGAGGCGCGCCACGTGATCAGCGCCACGCGCGGCAACCATGGCCAGTCGCTGGGCTTCGCGGCGCGCCGCCATGGCCTGGCCGCGACCATCGTGGTGCCGCACGGCAACTCGGTCGAGAAGAACGCCGCCATGCGCGCGCTGGGCGTCGAACTGGTCGAGCACGGCGAGGACTTCCAGGCCGCGTCCGAGCATGCGGCCGTGCTGGCCGAGCGCGACGGATTGCACCGCGTGCCCTCGTTCCACCGCGAGCTGGTGCGCGGCGTGTCGACCGCCTACGTCGAGTTCTTCGAGGCGCTGAAGCACGCGCCGCCCGACGTGCTGTTCGTGCCCATCGGCCTGGGCTCGGGCTTCGCGGGCGCGGCCGCGGCGCGCGCGCACTGCGGCGTCGCCACCAAGATCGTCGGCGTGGTGTCGGCCCATGCCACCGCCTACCTCGATTCGTTCCGCGCGCGCAGTCCTGTCGAGTCGCCGGTCAGCACGCGCCTGGCCGACGGCATGGCCTGCCGCGTGCCCGTGCCCGAGTCGCTCGAGGTGCTGCTGCGCGAGGCCGACGACGTGATCGCGGTCAGCGACGATGAGGTGGCCGAGGCGATGAGCATCCTCTTCAGCGACACCCACAACGTGGCCGAGGGCGCGGGTGCCGCCGCGCTCGCGGGCGCGCTTCAGCAGCGGGAACGCTGGCGCGGCAAGACGGTGGGCGTCAGCCTGACGGGCGGCAACGTCGACTCGGGCATGTTCGCCGAGGTGCTGGCGAAGGCCTGAGCGGCCGCCGCTCTTCTCTCACTCTTTTTTCAGGGCAGCGGGCCGGTGTTCGCGGTGCTCAGCGGCAGGCGCGACACCTCGGCCAGCAGCAGCGCGAGCTGCGCCGCCGCGGCATCGACGACCGCCTGACCCGCCGGCGCCGTAGCCGCCGCCGCATTGCCCGCCGCGCCCTGCGCGTTGTAGTCCTCGATCGCCCAGCCCAGCTTCGCGCTCCTGCCGTTGCCGAGGATCGCGTAGTCGGCCGCGCGCTGTTCGGAGCTGGAGCGGAAATCCTGTGCCGCGTCCATGCGCACCAGCTGCGGCGCGAGCGCCAGCATCATCGAGGTCTCGATCTCGCCCGCATGCACGCCGAAGCGGTGCTCGTGCGCGCTGAACCGGGCACCCGCCTCGCCCAGCGGCAGGTTGAACCAGCTCGCGGAATAGACGATCAGCCCGTGCGCGGCGCGCAGTTCGCGCGCCACGATGTCCATCGCGCCCACGTGGCCGCCATGCGCGTTGAACAGCACCAGCTTCTTCACCCCGGCGCGCGCCACCCCGGCGCCGATCTCGCTCCACATGCGGATCAGCGTCTCGGCCGACAGCGTGAGCGTGCCCGCGAAGCGCGCGTGCTCGGGGCTCAGGCCGATCTGCTGGGTCGGCAGGAACAGCACCGGCAGCTCGGGCGGCAGCAGCGGCAGCGCCGCCGCGACGATGCCGTCGGCCAGCACCGTGTCGACCCCGAGCGGCAGGTGCGGCCCGTGCTGCTCGGTGGCGCCCAGCGGCAGCACCGCCACCGTGGCTGCCACATCGAGCGCGGCGAAGTCGCGCGTGGACAGCTGTGACCAGAAGCGGGGCAGGGATACCATGGGAGCGTTCATCCGGCGATCTTAGAGCGGTGATTCAATCCACGCGACTCCGCCAACCACCCACAAGGACACTCAGATGGATCTCGAACTCCAGGACCGCCACGTACTCATCACCGGCGGCAGCAAGGGCATCGGCCTGGCCTGCGCGCTCGGCTTCCTGCGCGAGGGCGCCCGCGTGAGCCTGGTGTCGCGCGATCCGGCCAACCTGGAACAGGGCCGCCAGGAACTGCTCGCGGCCCACGCGCAGGCCGAGGGCCGCGTCTCGCTGCATGCCGCCGACCTCAAGGACCCGGCGGCCGCCCTGGCCGCGCTCGACGCCGCCGAGCAGGCCTTCGGTGCCGTCGACGTGCTCGTGAACTCGGCCGGCGCCGCGCGCCGCACCCCGCCCGACGACCTTACGCCCGCCGCCTGGCACGACGCGATGGATGCGAAGTACTTCAGCTACATCCACATGATCGACCCGGTGGTCAAGCGCATGGGGCAGCGCGGCAGTGGGGCCATCGTCAATGTCATCGGGCAGGGCGGCAAGGTCGCGAGCCCTGTGCACATGGCCGGTGGTGCCGCCAATGCGGCGCTGATGCTGGTCAGCGCCGGGATGGCTGCGGCTTATGCCGCCAAGGGGGTGCGCGTGAATGCGGTGAATCCTGGACTCACGCTGACTGCGCGGCTGGCCGAAGGGATGAAGGCTGATGCGAAGCTGCAGGGCATCGATACCGACGAGGCGCTGAAGCGGGCCACCGCTCGGCTGCCGCTGGGGCGCATTGCTACGCCGGAAGAAGTCGCGAATACGGTGCTGTTTCTGGCTTCGGGGAAGGCCAGTTATGTGACGGGGGCGATCGTGGCGATGGATGGGGCGGTTACGCCGATGATTTGAATTGCGGTTGGCGGGCTGGTGTCTTTTTTGTTGAGGCTGTTGGCCGGGTCTCGCCCCGGCGGGCGAGTCACTTTCTCTTGTCTCGCCAAGAGAAAGTAACCAAAGAGAAGGCGACCCCACTGTCTGTGTCCCTTCGCTTCGCTACGGGCAACCTGCGGTGCTCGGAGAAAGCGGGGGTCCGCAGAACTCGCTTCGCTCAAACAGCTGCGGCCCTGATCCCGCTTTCTCCTGCGCTCCTCGGCACAGCCAGAGGGGACTAGGGTCAA
>NZ_JAHUTH010000002.1:0-428591 GCF_025376855.1 Variovorax endophyticus | reverse complement strand
CTTGCCGACGCCGACGGCCGAGGTGGCCGTGTAGGCGCTGATCTGGAGGGGGGGAATGCGGGCGGGCATGGCGCTGGCTGGGCGGGGCAAGAGATCGTGGGTCGCACTTCTTCCGAGACTTGTCGACGATATGCAAAGCTTAACAATTGAGGGTGAGGACTCCTGTCAGTGGTGGGCTATGGGTGTCGTCTCCCGAAGAGCCGTCATCGTGGCGCACCGCGAAGTAGCCGCCGTCAGCGCCGTGGGCATCGGCGCGCGAGCAGGTTGCGACATGCGATCGGAGCGAGGTCAAAGACGGCGACGAACATGCCGGAGCTTGCGAGGAGCTTCGCGACGGTCGCATCCGCGGGCTGAACCGCGCGTACGGCGAGACTTGTTCCTGAGACTCAGGTACGGGCGAGGAGGGGGGAGGAGGGGGCAGCCTGTTCCCCGGGTGCGCCGACTCAGAAAGGATCGGAGCGCTCTTCGAAGCTCGCGCACGCGGCGGACAATTGTGATGGTCCCAAAAGCTCAGCATCGCTCGCGCATTCCTGGCCAGCGCCCCGGCCGATGGCTTCGCCAGTCAGAACCTTTGATTGACGGGGGGACGGTCTGGGCACGCTGCAGCTGTTGCAGAGTAAACTGCAGTCGGCCCCCGTCTTAGGTTGCGCCGCCAGCGCGCAATGCCGCCCCTCGGTACCACCGACGCACGGCTCTTGTGAAGCCATGAACGTTAGGCAACTGCGCTACTTTCTCCAAATCGCCGAACTCGGCAGCGTGACGCGCGCTGCGGAGGTCTTGCACATCGCCCAGCCGGCGCTGTCGCGTCAGATGCGCTCGCTCGAAGAAGACCTCGATGCGACGCTGCTACACCGTTCCGAACGTGGTATCACGCTTACGGAGGCTGGGGAATGTCTTCGCGGAAGTGCCGTCGAACTGCTGCGCCATTTCGATCGGGTCCGCTCCGAGGTCCGAGATCGGTCCGGTGACGCCAGCGGTGAGCTCACGATCGCGCTGCCTCCGTCCATGTCGGAGTTGCTCGCGTTTCCGGTCGTACAGCGATTCAGGACCAGTTTTCCTAACGTCTTGCTGAGGGTATTCGAAGGATCAAGCGGAGTCCTCGACGCCTGGTCAATGGTCGCACAGGGCAGGGCCGACCTGGCAGTGGTCGCCTCCGGGGAACCCCTCGCCAGTCTTGAGGCCTTCCCTTTCATCGAAGAGCCAATGTGTCTGATCGGCCCAGCCGAATCAGGTCTTTCCATGGACAAGCCGTTGGCCCTGGAAGATCTTGTCGATCGGCCAATGGTTGCGATGAGCCGCCCGAATGTGGGACGCATGATCGTGGAAAGCGCGATGGCCGAACGGAATTTGCGCCTCAACATTGCGATGGAGGTCAACACTCGGCAACTGGTGTTGAGGGCGGTGGAATCGGGCTTGGGGTTCACGACCCTGCCGGTGTGCTCCGGGAGCGACCTGCTTGAGCGTGGTGCCATCTCCATGGCACCCATCAAGGACGTGATGATCTCCTGGCTTCTGATAAAAGGCCGCGAACAAGGTTTGTCCGTTGCGGGCCAGCGCATGCAACTCATGCTGCGGCAAGTCGCCCATGAGCAGATATCAGGCGGTCGCTGGCCACTTGCCAGACTGAAGGGGTTCATCCCGTCAGGGACGGACGTTGCTCGCCTGCCTTGACGTGACACCGGGATCGGCATGGTCGCCATGCCGAGAAAGCATTTCCGCCGCCATTGCCTCGTTGCTAACCTCTTCTCCAGTCTAATTACTACTAGAGGAGACAGTCGTATGAACAGGCGAAACATGATCGCCGGGTCGCTGGCGTCGATGCTGGGAACCCAACTGCGCGCGCAGGGCGGCAACGGCTATCCGCACCGTCCGGTAACGCTCATTTTCCCCTTTCCCCCTGGATCGCCGGGGGATGCGGAAGCGCGAGAGATCGGCATCTCGATGCAGAAGGCGACTGGTCAGCCGCTCGTCATGGACTATCGCCCCGGCGCAAGCGGCATTATCGGCACGCAGCTCGCCCAGCGAGCTGCACCGGACGGCTACACGCTGCTGTACGGCTCGACGACATCGATCGTGACGGGACCCGCCGTCACCATGAAGTCCCCCTATAGCGGGACAACCGACTTTGAGCCGCTCACGGGAATCGGGCGGATCGACGGGCTCCTGGTTGTGCCGGCCAATTCCAAGTACCACACGGCGCAGGAGCTTGCCGAAGCGCTCAAGGCAAATCCAGGCAAGTTGAACTACGGCACGATCGGGCCCGGCTCGATGTCGCACCTGATCGGCGAGCTCTACCTGCGGACCGTTGGCGCGAAGGCGACGCCTGTCGCGTACAAGGGAACACCGCAGGCCTTGCAGGCGCTGGTTGCCGGAGAAATCGACTTTCTCGCGGACAGTGTGGCGTCAGCCGGCGGCCTCATCGACGCTGGAAGGGTTCGTCCGCTGGCGGTGGCAACCAGCAAGCGCCTGTCACAGTTGCCTGATGTCCCGACACTCACTGAGACCGGACTCAAATTGGTACTCGGGGTGTGGCTCGGGTTGTTTGCGCCGAAAGGGACGCCTCGCTCGGTGCTGGATCAATGGGCGCTATGCGCGAGCGACTATCTGCGCGACGCGGACGTGCGTTCAAAGTTGCTTGCGAGGGGGATAGAGCCGACTCCGAGCACGCCCCAGGAATTTGCGCGTCAGGTTGCGGCAGACGAGGCGCAGTGGCGGCCGCTCATCAGGTCGTTGAACATCCAGACTTGAGAGTTTCGAGTCCGAATACAGCGGGCGACCTTTTGGTCGCCCGCTTTTTTTTGCCTTTCCGCCCATCGCATACACGCCACTGTCCAGGGCATGCCAGCCATGCCACGACAGTATTTCCCGAGCGGGCATGCAATTCCTATTCTTGCCGGCATGGAAAGACAAAAAAGGACGACGCAATGAACCCAATGAAAGAGACTGAAGCTGCCGCGATCATCGACGCCATCGTTGTGGACTGGGACGTCCCCATCACGATGGATGATGGAACGGTTCTGCGTGCCGATGTTTTTCGTCCGGTGGAGGAAGGGCGCTATCCCGTACTGCTGAGCTATGGACCCTACGGCAAAGGACTGGCCTTCCAGGAGGGCTATCCGGCTGCTTGGGAGGGCATGGTCCGCAGCCACCCCGATGTGGCAGAGGGATCCAGTGGCCGGTACCAGAACTGGGAGACGGTCGACCCCGAGAAATGGGTGTGCGATGGTTATGTGTGCATCCGCATCGACAGCCGCGGCGCCGGTCGCTCCCCCGGATTGTTGGATCCCTGGTCAGAGCGAGAGATCAGCGACATTTGCGAGTCGATTGCTTGGGCTGCAGCACAGCCATGGAGCAGCGGCAAGGTCGGCATGAACGGGATCTCCTACTACGGCGTGAACCAGTGGTTCACTGCATCGCGCCGTCCTCCGTCGCTGTCGGCGATCTGTGTCTGGGAAGGTGCAGCCGACATCTATCGGGACGCAGTGCGCCACGGTGGCATCCCTTGCACGGCGTTGTGGAAGTCCTGGTACGGACCGCAGGTCGTGAACGTCCAGCACGGCGCCGGTGACCGCGGGCCGCGCAGTCGCGTGACAAGTGAGCTGGTTGCGGGTCCGGAGACACTGGATGACGAGACTCTTCGCTCTAACCGAGTGGACCTTGAGCACGAGCTGACGAGCCGACCCCTCCCGGACTCGTATTTCGAGGCGCGGTCGGGACGATGGGACTGCGTTGACGTACCGCTCCTCTCGGCGGGCAATTGGGGAGGGCTCGGCCTGCATCTGCGAGGCAATATCGAAGGGTTCACGCAAGCGAGCTCGAAGCAGAAGTGGCTCGAGCTGCATGGCGGCGATCACTGGTCTTCGTTCTACATCGCCAGTTCGGTCGCTCTGCAAAAGAGGTTCTTTGATCACTTCCTAAAAGGAGCTGACAACGGCTGGGACGCCGAACCTCCGGTGAATCTGAACATCCGGCACGTGGACCGGTTCGTCGCTCGGAAGGAGCAGGCATGGCCCATTCCGGACACGCGATGGACCCCGTATTACCTGGAGCCGGGGCAGGCGGCCCTTGGCAGCTCCGTCCCGGTGGACAACGCTTCCGTCACCTACGAGGCCCTTGGGCCGGGCTTGGTATTCATGCTGCCGCCCTCGACCAGTGAACTCGAGGTAACGGGCCCCTTGGCAGCTCGCCTCTACATTTCTTCCGAGACCACCGACGCGGATCTCTTTCTCACCGTTCGCCTGTTCACGCCCGACATGAAGGAGGTCACCTTCCAGGGCGCCAACGACCCTAACACGCCGATCGCGCAAGGGTGGCTGCGTGCGTCGCACCGGAAGCTGGACGCGGATCGTTCCAAACCCTGGCGCCCCTGGCATGCGCACGACGAGATCCTTCCACTCGTGCCCGGCGAAGTTTATCCAGTCGACGTGGAGATCTGGCCGACCAGCATCGTCGTCCCCCCGGGCTACCGATTGGCGCTGAGCATCCGTGGCAAGGACTTCGAGTACGCGGGCCCACCCGTGATGGCGTTGCACCCCGCACACGAAATGCGAGGCTGTGGAGCGTTCGTTCATGACAACGAGCGGGACCGTCCGCGGTCAGTTTTCGGGGGGAAGGTAACGATCCACACCGGCCCGTCGCACCCGTCATCTGTCCTTCTGCCCGTGATCCCGACGCGGGCGTGATTCATCTGTCCTGGAGACTACTTTTGTGAAGCAACAGCGAGTAATCATCAGCTGCGCGGTGACAGGCGGCGTGCATACGCCCACAATGACGCCGCACCTGCCGATCACCCCCCAACAAATCGCGGATGCAGCCGTGGGCGCTGCCGAGGCTGGCGCCGCCATCATCCACTTGCACGCGCGAGACCCCGTTACGGGGCGGCCGGACCAGTCGCCGGAAGCATTCGGCAAGTTCTTGCCGCAGATCAAGGAGCGATGCGACGCGGTGATCAACATCACCACGGGCGGTGCGCCCGGCATGGCTGTAAGCGAGCGCATTCGGCCTGTGATCGAGTTCAAGCCGGAAGTCGCCTCGCTGAACATGGGGTCGATGAACTTCGGCATGTATCCCATGCTGGAGCGCTTCAGCAACTTCAGGTTCGATTGGGAGGCTCCGTTCCTGGAGAGCACCCGCGACCTCGTGTTCAGGAACACCTTCAAAGATATCGAGCACATCCTGGGGGTGGGGTCCGAGGCGGGCACGCGTTTCGAGTTTGAGTGCTACGACACCGCGCACCTGTACAACCTTCGACATTTTCTGGACCGTGGAATGTTGAAGGCCCCTCTCTTCATTCAATCTGTCCTCGGCATTCTGGGAGGGGCGGGGACGCACCCGGAGGATGTGATGCACATGAAGCGGACAGCCGACCGGCTGTTCGGCGATCAGTACCACTGGTCAGTGATCGGAGCAGGCGCCGCGCAGATGCGAGTGGCGGCGCAGGCGGCAACGATGGGCGCAAATGTGCGCGTCGGCCTGGAGGACTCGATCTGGCTTGGCCCCGGCAAGCTGGCTGAGTCGAATGTGGATCAGGTCCGGGCCGTGAGAAAGCTGATCGAAGGATTGGGGCTGGAGATCGCGTCTGCCGAGGAGGCCCGCGAGCGCCTGCACCTCAAGGGCGCTGCAGGTGTCAACTTCTGAAGGAACGAATGTGTCGAAAGTGCTTGTTGTGACCGGTTCCAGCCGGGGTATCGGTGCCGCGATTGCGCTCCTCGGGGCGAAAGAGGGGTACGGGGTTGCGGTGAACTACCGCAGTGATCGTGATGGCGCGGAAGCGCTCGTCCGAAATATTGCGCGCCAAGGAGGCAGGGCCGCTGCGGTCTGTGCGGATGTGTCGACCAGTGCCGGAGCCGCGAAGCTTTTCGCCGAAGTCGATGAGACATTGGGCAGCGTCTCCGTGCTGGTGAACAACGCCGGCATCTCCGGCAGCCGGTGCGCTATCGATGCAATCGACGAGGACAGGCTGCAGCGGATCTTCGAGACGAACGTGTTTTCCGCCTTCTTCTGCTCCCGCGAAGCGGTCAGGCGCATGAGCCGCACCAGCGGAGGCGAAGGCGGATCGATCGTGAACATCTCATCGGCTGCGGCACGGCACGGCGGTATGCCCGAACTTGCTCACTATGCGTCCACCAAAGCCGCGTTGGACGGCATGACCATCGCGCTGGCCAAGGAGCTCGGGCCGCAGGGCGTTCGGGTCAACAGCCTTCGACCGGGTGTGATCGTCACCGAAATGCACGATGAGTTCGGAGGCGCAAAACTCATCGAAAGCATTGCGCCTACGATTCCGATGCAACGCCCGGGCACGGTGGACGAAGTCGCTGAGGCTGTGCTTTGGCTGGCGTCGGAACGCTCATCGTACGTCCATGGTGCTGTCATCGATATCACGGGCGGAAGATAAGATGCTCTTCGAGATGCGGACCTACCAGGTGCTGCCGTCCCGCCTGAAGGACTACCTCAGCATCTACGCAGAGAAGGGCAAGTCGCTTCAGTGTGAAGTCCTTGGGCACTTGGCCGGGTGCTACATGACCGAGGTCGGTGACCTGAACCAGGTGATCTTCATTTGGGGGTTCAGTTCGTTCGAGGACCGTGTGCGCCGGCGTGGCGCGCTCGCCGCGCTTCCTGCGTGGCAAGCGTACGTCGCACAGGTCGCTCCTCTCTTCGTCCGTCAGGAGAGCAGGCTGCTGATGCCGGCAGCTTTCGGCGAGGCTGCGCCGATGAAGGACGAGATGCGGCATTCGCGGGACGTCGGTTAAGCGATGCCGCGCCCGCTTGTCGCCGCACTGGTGTGCGGCAGTCCCCACCGTAACCACGATTTTGATTTCGCGCGGCTGCGGCTCGCCCAGGCTCTCTACGACGCTCACGGCATTCGCACCGATTGCTACAACGACTATGAGGAGTCGGCCGACCTCCTCGGAGTTGACCTGCTCGTCAGCTACACGTCGCAGGTACCGGTGAGTGAAAAAGCGAGTGCAGCGATCCGGCGCTTCCTCGATCGAGGCGGGCGCTGGTTCGCGTTGCATGCGACCAATTCGGTCGCGGGCAATCAGGCGATGCCGAGCATCCTCGGCACACGCTTCATCTCACACCCGAAGTACATGACCTTCCCGGTCAAAGTGACGCGGCAGGAAGAGCCGCTGCTACAAGGCATCCGCGATTTCGACGTGTCCGACGAGCTGTATTGCATCGAGGATGTCACCAGAGACCTCGACGTGTTGCTCCACGCGAACTGGGGCGGTGAAGCGTTCGGCGGCATTCATTTCGAGGAGGCCGATCGCCCGATCCTCTACCGCCGGGCAGTCGGCGATGGCGGCGTACTCTATCTCGCGCTCGGCCACGCCAACCGGCCCTATGACAAGCCTTTCCCGCACCTGCCCGATCAGCTCGACCATCGGGGCCCCTGGGACCTGCCGATGTTCCAAGAGCTGGTGAAGCGTGGCGTCGAATGGGCGGCACAGCGGCGCCCGTTCTGATCACACCCCGCCGCTCGTGCCCGGTCTTTCGAGCGGCGAACCTTGCAACCATTCAACTCGGCGTTCAACGTGGAAGAAAAAATCTCGGATGAGTCGCTCCAACTGCGCTCTGTCGTCACTCATGGAGGACAGGTTGTGCTTTCCCTTGTCAGAGAGCCGCTGGCAGCCCTGAAGCCTGAAGATGTGCTCATTCGCGTCGAGGCCGCTCCAATCAACCCGTCCGACATTGGCGCGATGCTTGGCGCCGCGGACCTCAGTCTGGCGTGGACTGCAGACGGTGCTGCTGGGCCGGAACTTGTGGCGCCTGTACCTGCAGCATCCCTGCCGGCGATGCGATCGAGCAGGGCTGCTTCCATGCCGGTCGGTCTCGAAGGGGCAGGTACGGTCGTGGCGGCAGGAAGTTCACAGGCTGCGCAGTCCTTGATGGGGAAAACGGTTGCAGCGATGGCCGGGGGCATGTACGCGCGCTATCGTTGTGTAGCGGCGGCAGAATGTCTCGTGCTCCCCGAGGGCACCAGTGCGGTAGAGGCTGCCTCCTGCTTCGTCAATCCCCTCGCCGCGTTAGGGATGGTGGAGACGGCTCGCAGGGAGGGCCACACGGCGATTGTCCAAACGGCTGCTGCCTCGAATCTCGGACAGATCCTTCTTCGAATCTGCCTTGCTGATGGTGTCCCGCTCGTCAACGTGGTGCGGTCGCAGCAGCAAGAGGAACTCTTGCGCGCGCAGGGCGCCCGCTACGTGTGCAACTCGAGTTCCGGCGATTTCAGAGATCGACTTGTTGACGCCATTGCGGCCACGGGGGCAACGATTGTCTTGGACCCCATTGGAGGGGGTAGCGGCGGGCAGATTTTGAGCTGCATGGAGGTGGCCATCAGCCGCCGTCCCGGTCAGGCAGCCTCCCGCTACGGCTCGGAAGTTCTTAAACAGTTGTATGTGTACGGCGCTCTCGATCCTCGCCCCATCGAGATACCGCGCGACATCGGTGCTGCATGGGCCGCTGGCGGATGGCTTCTTCTGCGGTACCTCAAGGTGACGCAGCCGCAAATCCTCGACAGGCTCAAAGCTCGGGTTGCCGCAGAAGTCAAGACCACGTTTGCGAGCCACTACGCCCGAGGCATTTCGCTGAAGGAGGTCATCTCACCGGAGGTCCTCAAGGTCTGCGCACATCCCGCGACAGGAATGAAATTCCTGATCGAGCCCTGGAAAAACTGTTGACCGAGCCGTCGGAAATGCCGAGCTCGAATCCGCTGGCCGCAAGAGCGCACGGCGTCTGTTATCTGGAAATGGGAACTCTCCGCATCCGGGCGCCACGCGTTCGTCGAAGTCCTTCGGAGATCACGACCGGGCTCAACTTCCTTGCGACTGAATAGGTGACATCCATGGACACTCCGCTCTTCGACCGGGACCTTCCCCGGACCTCCGCGAACTACGCGTCGCTTTCTCCCTTGCCATTCCTCCAACGAAGCGCCGAGGCATATCCACAGCGCTTGGCCATCGTGCACGGGAACCTGCGCCGCACCTGGTCCGAGGTGTACGTCCGATGCCGACGGTTGGCCTCTGCGCTTCAGCGGCGCGGCATCGGCAAAGGGCAGACGGTGGCGGTCATGCTGCCCAACACGCCTGCGATGGTCGAGGCGCACTTCGGCGTGCCCATGGCCGGCGCGGTACTCAACACCCTCAACACGCGGCTGGATCCCCAAAGCATCGCCTTCATGCTGGACCACGGCGAGGCCCAAGCGGTCATTGTTGATATGGAGTTCGCGCCGGTGCTAAAGAAGGCATTGGCATTGCGTAAGAGTCACTCGCCGCTGCTGCTGGTGGACGTCGATGACCCACTCTACGCCGGACCAGTGGAGCGCATCGGCGAGTTGACCTACAACGTGCTCGTTGCCGAGGGCGATCCACACTTCGCCTGGGATCTGCCGCAAGACGAGTGGGATGCCATCGCCCTGAACTACACCAGCGGCACCACCGGTAACCCCAAGGGCGTCGTCTACCACCACCGTGGCGCGGCATTGAACGCCGTGTCGAATATTCTCGAGTGGGACATGCCCAAGCACGCCGTCTACCTCTGGACGCTGCCGATGTTCCACTGCAATGGCTGGTGCTTTCCCTGGACTATCGCGGCGCGCGCCGGGGTTAACGTGTGCCTGCGAAAGATCGATGTCGACGCGATGGTGGACGCGATCCGCGAGCACGGGGTCACGCACTACTGCGGCGCGCCGATCGTGCATTCGATGCTCGTCAACGCGCCCGACGAACTGACGAGAAAACTGCCGCGCGGGGTCAAGGCGATGGTGGCCGGCGCGGCGCCGCCTGCCTCGATGATCGAGGGCATGGAGCGGCTCGGCTTCGACCTCACCCACGTGTACGGCCTGACCGAGGTTTACGGCCCGGCAATGGTCTGCCCGAAGCACCCTGAATGGGACGGAATGGACATCGGCGAGCGCGCGCGGCTGAACGCCCGCCAGGGCATGCGCTACCACCTGCAGCAGGGCGCCATCGTGATGGATCCGCAGACGATGGTGCCCGTACCATGGGACGGCGTCACCATGGGCGAAATCATGTTCCGCGGCAACATTACGATGAAGGGCTACCTTCGGAACCCGAAGGCAACGCAAGAGGTGTTCGCCGGCGGTTGGTTCCACACGGGCGACCTCGCTGTGCAGTACCCGGACGGCTATATCAAAATCAAGGACCGCAGCAAGGACATCATTATCTCCGGCGGGGAGAACATCTCCTCGATCGAAGTGGAGGATGTCCTGTACCGGCATCCAGACGTGCTGGCTGCCGCGGTGGTGGCCAAGCCTGATCTCAAATGGGGCGAGTCACCGTGCGCTTTCGTCGAGCTCAAGGCGAGCGCGAAGCTCGTGCCCGAAGACATCATCGCGCACTGCAAGAAGCACTTGGCCGGGTTCAAAGTACCGCGAGCTGTGGTCTTCGGCGAACTGCCCAAGACCTCCACCGGCAAGATCCAGAAGTTTGAGCTGCGACGGCTGCTCGAATGAACCGGCGCCGAGCTCGAAGATGGTCGCGAAGCTCGTTGACCGTCGAGCGCCTGGGGCCGCGGTTCTGGCGTCGCCCCTGGACTGCGGCCTGTCTTTAGCACACCGCGCCGGTTGCGGTTGACCGTGCGAAGTTCGAGTCGTTCACCCGCGCTGCCGCCCACCTCAGTTCCGGGATCGTGACACCCGGATCGGCATGGCCTCCATGCCGAGAAAGCATTTCCGCCGCTATTCCCTCGTCGCTAACCTTTGCTTCAGTCACATCATCAATGGCGAAGACGGTCGCATGAACAGGCGAAACATCGTCGCGATGAGCGACATTGCCTGCGCGGCCAGTTCATCGCCGAGCTGCTTTCTTCGTCTCGACATCTTGAGAAGAGGCCAGATGAAATTGCCGTCCTTCGCTCTTGTTCGGGGCCTCCTCTCGACGACTTGACGCAACCCGGCGCGATGCGCTGCCCCACCCAACCCCCCACCAACAGAGATCATCCATGCAACATCTATCCGACCCCGCCGAAGCCTTAGCGGCGGCGCTGCGCGACGCCGAGCATCAGCGCTCCCCCTGCACGCCGTTGCGGCACCAAGCCGAGTCCCTCGGCTGGTCGGTGACTCAGGAGAACGCCTATACCGTGCAGCGCATCAACGAGGCGCGCCGCATATCGAGCGGCGATCGCGTCACGGGCCGCAAGATCGGGCTTACTGCCGCCAGCGTGCAGCGACAGCTTGGCGTAGACCAGCCGGACTACGGCGCGCTCTGGAGCTCCACGGCCTTTGGCGACGGCGCGGAGATTCCGCTGACCGGCTTTATTCGGCCCAAGCTGGAAGCCGAAGTCGCGATCGTGCTCGACAAGGATGTGACGGCCGCCGACGCAACCTTGGCCGACCTCTTCGCGGCCACGGCCTATGCGGTGCCTGCGCTCGAAATCGTGGACAGTCGCATCGCGGCCTGGGACATACACCTGTTCGACACCATCGCCGATAACGCATCGGCCGCCGGCTACGTACTGGGCGCGGACCCGAAACGACTGGATCGGCTGAGTCTGCGCGATGCCGGCATGACACTGACCGAAGACGGCCGCAGCGTGAGCCAGGGCAGCGGCGGCGAGTGCATGGGCCATCCCTTGAATGCTGCTGTCTGGCTGACGCGGCAACTGGCCCGGCTCGGCACCCCGCTGCGCGCCGGCGATGTCGTACTGACCGGGGCGCTCGGACCGATGGTGACGATCACTGCGCCCTCGTTCTTCGAGGCGCATATTGAAGGTCTCGGCCGCGTCGCGGCGCGGTTCGCGTGAACATGCAAGGAACCTTCATGAACAAGATCAAAGCTGCCATCATCGGCAGTGGAAACATCGGCACCGATCTGATGATCAAGGCCCTGCGCGGCGCACGGAACCTCGAGGTGGTCGTGCTAGCCGGCATCGATGCAAACTCCGACGGCCTCGCGCGTGGGCGCCGCCTCGGCGTGGCAACTACCGACCAGGGGGTCGAGGGCCTCGCGCGACATCCCGCCTTCGGCGACATCGACATTGTGTTCGACGCAACCTCGGCTGCCGCGCACGTCCGCAACGACGCCTTCCTGCGCGAGCGCAAGCCGGCCCTCCGCATGGTGGACCTCACGCCGGCCGCCATCGGTCCCTACTGTGTCCCTGTGGTGAACCTTGAAGAACACCTGGACGCGCTAAACCTCAACATGGTCACATGTGGCGGTCAGGCGACCATTCCCATCGTGCATGCTGTCTCGCAAGTGGCGACCGTGCACTATGCCGAGATCGTCGCGTCGGTGTCGAGCCGCTCTGCGGGCCCGGGCACGCGGGCCAACATCGACGAGTTCACGGAGACCACGGCCCGCGCTATCGAAGTTGTGGGAGGGGCGAGGCGGGGCAAGGCCATCATTATTCTTAACCCTGCAGAGCCGCCACTGCTGATGCGCGACACCGTCTACACGCTGAGCGTGGGCGGTGACGAGGCCGCAATCGAAGACTCGGTGCAGGCCATGGTGGCGGCCGTGGAGGGGTACGTGCCGGGCTACCGCCTCAAGCAAGCCGTGCAGTTCGAACACATTCCGCCCGGGCAGGCGCTGCAGATTCCCGGCGTGGGAGGGCTCGCCGGACTGAAGACTTCCGTGTTCCTACAGGTTGAAGGCGCGGCGCACTACCTGCCGGCGTATGCGGGCAACCTCGACATCATGACCAGTGCCGCGCTCGCGAGCGGCGACCGCATCGCGGCGCGCCTGCTGGCCACCCGTGCCATGGCGAACGCGTGAGGAGAATTCCATGAATGACAAAAAGATCTACATTTCTGATGTGACCCTGCGCGATGGCAGTCACGCCATCCGGCACCGGTACACCGTGGAGCAGGTGGCGCAGATCGCGGCCGCGCTCGATGCAGCGGGCGTTGACTCCATCGAGGTCGCCCACGGCGACGGGCTCGCCGGCTCCAGCTTCAATTACGGCTTTGGCGCACACACCGACGTCGAGTGGATCGCCGCGGCGCGCAATGCCGTTCGTCGGGCGCGCATCGCCACCCTGCTCGTGCCAGGCATCGGCACCGTGCACGACCTGAAGGCCGCCCACGCGGCCGGTGCCAGCGTGGTGCGCGTGGCGACGCATTGCACGGAAGCCGACGTCGCAAAGCAGCACATCGAGACCGCGCGCGAGCTTGGCATGGACACCGTCGGCTTCCTCATGATGAGTCACATGACCAGCGCGGCAGAGCTCGCGCAGCAGGCGCTGAAGATGGAAAGCTACGGTGCCACCTGCGTTTACGTCGTCGACTCGGGCGGAGCCTTGGGCATGCAGGACGTGCGTGACCGCTTCCGCGCCCTCAAAGACGTATTGCGCACGGAGACGGCGACCGGTATGCATGCCCACCACAACCTCAGCCTCGGCGTAGCCAACAGCATCGTAGCCGTGGAGGAAGGCTGCGATCGCGTAGACGCGAGCCTGGCTGGAATGGGCGCCGGCGCCGGTAACGCGCCGCTCGAGGTCTTCGTGGCCGCGGCCGAGCGGCTGAATTGGGATCATGGCTGCGACGTCAAGGCGCTGATGGATGCGGCCGACGATATCGTGCGGCCATTGCAAGATCGGCCCGTTCGGGTAGACCGGGAGACTCTGTCGCTTGGCTATGCCGGTGTCTACTCCAGCTTCCTGCGGCATGCGGAAGCCGCCGCGTCACGTTACGGCCTGCCGGCCGTCGAGATTCTGCTCGAACTTGGACGGCGCCGTATGGTTGGCGGTCAAGAAGACATGATTGTGGACGTCGCGCTCGACCTCGCGCGGTCGCGTGACGCCGACTCCGCTACCGATGTCGCTGCGGCAGTCGCCTGATTGCCGGAGATTCCCGCACGACTTTCTGTCCATTCCCTGAACCTGCGTCACGCTCTCTTCCACGAGTGGCTGTCTCGAGCAAGCCGAGCAGGTCATTTGCATGTGGCCGCGCGGCACGCTACCAACTGTACCCAGCGGTCACATAGACGCTGCGACGCTCGCCGTAGTAGCAGCCGGTCGACGACAGGCAGGTCGCCACATAGGTCTTGTCCGCAAGGTTGGACACGTTCAGCGCCAGGCGCAGGCCCTTGAGCGACGGGCGCCAGCGCCCGAGGTCCCAGCGCAGGGCCGCATCCATGAGGGTCACACCGGGCACGCGGAACTGGTTCGCGGCATCGCCGTAGGTGGTGCTGATGCGGCGCACGCCCGCGCCCAGCGACAGCCCGGGCGCGATCTCCATCGGAAAGGCGTAGTCCAGCCACAGGGCCGCCTGGTGCTCGGGCACATAGGGGAAGCGCTTGCCCAGGGTGCTGGCACCCGACGCGTTGGCGTTGGCACGCGTGACCCGGCTGTCGGTGTAGGCATAGGAGGCGATGACATCCAGGCCGCGCGTGAGCGGTGCCTTGGCTTCCAGCTCGAGGCCGCGCACACGCACCTCGCCGGTCTGCTCGCTGAACGATCGGCTCAGTGGATCCGGGGTCAGCACATTGCGCTGCGTCAGCTCATAGACGGCTGCCGTCACCATGGCCTTGGATCCGGCCGGTTGGTACTTCAGACCGGCCTCGATCTGCCGGCCCGTGGTCGGCTCGAAGGGATTGCCCTGCCGGTCGGTGCCGGCGGCCGGCTGGAACGAGGTGCTGTAGCTCAGGTAGGGCGCGAAGCCACTGTCGAAGTTGTACATGAGCGCGGCGCGCCCGGTGAACTTGTCGTCGTGCTGGTCGACGGGTGCCATGCGCGCCGTCGCGGTCGTCAGCGTGCGGGTGTCGGTGTCGGCCTTGTCATAGCGGCCGGCCAGCACGAGGCTCCAGCGGTCCAGGTGGATCTGGTCCTGCAGGTAGAAGCCGGTCTGGCGACGCTTCTGGTCGATATGGGTCGCGACGCCGGGCACGGCGCCGGAATCGGTGCCGAAGACCGGGAGGTAGGCGTTGAAGGGCCGCGTGATGATGCGCAGGTTGGTCTCGTCGAACGCGGACTTCTCATTGGAGAAGTCCACGCCGGCGAGCAGCGTGTGCCGCAACGTGCCGGTGGCGAAGTCCGCCTGCAGCTGCGTGTCGGCGGTCAGCAGGCTGGCCTCCTCGGGGAATGCCCATGCGTAGCGCAGCAGCGAGGACGGGTTGCAGGCCGCCAGGCAGACGGCCTGAATGCGTTGGGTGTACGCGTCGACCTTGCCGTAGCGCAGGTTCTGGCGCACCGTGAAGGTGTCGTTGAAGCGGTGTTCGAATTCGTAGCCCACGAAGCGCTGCCGGTTGCTGAAGCGGTCGTAGCCTGGCTCGCCGACGAAGGTGCGCGTGGGCAGCGCAGCGTAGCGGCTGGTGTCGAGGGTGCCCGCGGCGGGCAGTGCCGGCGCGCCGCCGCCGCCGGGAGAGTCGAGCGACTGCCATTGGCCGAGCACCGTGAGACGCGTTGCGCTGGAAGGGCGGAAGGTCAGCGACGGGGCGAAGTAGGTCTTGCGCTCGGAAACGTGGTCGTAGGAGGTGTTGGCCTCTCGGTGCAGCGCGACCAGCCGGTAGCTCCAGACGCCATCGGCATCGATAGCACCGCCGAGATCGAGCGCTGCCTGGCGCCGGTTGTGGCTGCCGAACTGCAGCTCCACCTCGCGCACCGGCTCGAGCGTGGGGCGCTTGCTGACCATGTTCACCAGCCCGCCAGGCGTAGCCTGCCCGTAGAGCACCGACGACGGCCCCTTGACGACCTCGACGCGTTCCAGCCCCCAGGGCTCGATGCGCGGCTGCGAGTAGCCGCGCGCGCCGAAAGGCAGGCGCAGGTTGTCGAGGTAGCGCGCGGGCGGCGTGAAGCCTCGCAAGGTGAGCCAGTCCAGGCGCAGGTCGGTGTTGCCGTATTGAGCGACGATGCCCGGCGTATAGCGAAGGCTCTCGACCAGCGTGGTCGCGCCCTGCGCGTCCATCTGGTCGCGCGTCACGACGGACACCGACTGCGGCGTCTCCATCAGGGGCGTGTCGGTCTTGGTGCCCGAGACGCTGCGCCGCGCGATGAAGCCGGACACCGGGCCGGTGCCGGTCTCGCGGCTCGCCTGGGGCTCCACGACGATCGCCGGCAGCGACCCGGCCGAGGGCTGACCCGCTGCCGACGGGCTGGCGGGGCGCGACGCATCGCGCTGCAGGGAGTAGATGTTGTCGCCCGTGCGAGTCGCCCTTAGACCGCTGCCCTGGAGGGCCGTTGCGAGCGCTTCCTGCAGGGTGAAGCGTCCGCGCAGGCCTGGGCTGTCGAGCCCGGCGGTGAGGGATGCATCGACCGACAGCAGGATGCCCGACTGGCTGGCGAGCTGCGTGAGAACGCCGGCCAGCGGACCGGGCGCGAGGGCATAGTCGCGCGCGGTCTGCTCCGTGGGCGACTGGGCTCGCGCCGGGTTGGCATGGAGGACGACGACGGCGGCAGGCAGGATGGCGAGCGCCGTGCCCAGCGCGCGCGCCGCGAGGGTGGTACGACGCAGGCGCGAGCGGGGCGGTGGTGCGGGGCGCAGGTCAGGGAGGGAGGAAGTCGAGAGGTCGCGCATGGAGGCTTTGAGCAAATGGAAGGGTTGGTACCTTCCTTGCCACGCGACGGTCGCAAAAGGGGAACCCGCGCCGCGAATTTTTTCAGTGGCGGTTGTCGGTACCCTGCGCGGGCTCGATGGTCACCCACCATGGCAGCACGCGGTTCACCCGTACCGGGAGGGTGGCTTGAAGCGCCGCGAGGATCCGGTCGGTGTCGGCCAGCGGATAGCTGCCCACGATCCGCAGGTCGCGAACCGCCGGGGCGCAGGCGAGGTGGCCGCGCCGGTGGCGCGCCAGCGCATCGATGAAGTCGCCCAGGCGCATGTCGTTGGCGACAAGCTGGCCGCGCGTCCAGCTGTCGCTGCCCGCGTCCGCTGCCGCCGGTGCTTCGACGCGGTCGACGAACAGCCGGGTCTGCTCGTTGGCGCGCAGCGTCAGCGTCAGCGACGGCCCGCCCCGGGCAGGCTGGACGCGCACCGCGCCTTCGAAGACCGTGACGAGTGCCGAGTCGGCAGCGTTGCCGTCGCCCTGCACGGTGAAGCGCGTGCCCAGCGCCGTGAGCCGTCCCTGGGCGACCTCGACGACGAGCGGTCGATCCTCCCAGGCGGGGTCGTGTCCCGTCGACACCAGCACTTCGCCGGCATGCAGGAGGATGCGCCGATGGGTCGTCGTGAAGTCGACATCGACCGCCGAAGCGGTGTTGAGCCAGAGCCGGCTGCCGTCCTCCAGCGCGATCTCACGGCGTTCGCCGGTCTGCGTGCGGTACGTTGCCACCCAGGCGCGCCAGGGCATTTCGCGTTCGAGCAGCCAGCCGGCCACGCCGGCAACGGGCAGCAGGGCCAGCACGCGCAGCGCGCTGCGACGGCGGCGCGTGGCCGTGGCCCGCGTGTCTTCGAGGATCTGGCGCGCAGGGAGATGGCGCACGGACGAGAAGTCCCGGGACACGGCCTCGACCTGTTGCCAGGCGGCACGCGCACCGCCATCCTTGCGCAGCCATGCTTCCCAGCGCAGCCGGTCGCCCGCGGTGGCCGACTCGGACTGCAGCAGGGCAAACCAGGTCGCCGCCTGCTGCAGATGTTCGAACGTCGCCCGGGGCTGTTCCGGGTGCGCCGAGACCGCGGTCATGGCTCCTGCGCGAGAAGAAGGCACTGCAACATCGCCTGGGCCATGTATTTCTTGACCATCCGATCCGACACGCCGAGTTCGAGCGCGATCTCCGCGTAGGTCCGACCGTCGATCTGCGACAGCAGGAAGGCCTTGCGTGCCTTGTCGCTCAGCGTGTTCAGCATGGCGTCGATCCGGCACAGCATTTCCACCGCGATCATTCGCTCCTCGGGGGAGGGGGCGAGGAGCTCGGGCTGTGCGGCGACCGCTTCCGCCCAGGCGCGCTCCACGTCGGCGCGGCGCCAGTGGTTGACGATCACGCCGTGGGCGAGCGTGCGCAGGAATGCGCGTGGCTCGCGCACCTGCGCCAGCTCGCGCGAGGTGATGAGCCGTACGAAGGTGTCGTGCGCCAGGTCCGCGGCCTGGGAACTGCCGCTCAGCCTGCGCAGGAACCAGCCGAGCAGCCACCCATGGTGCTCGCGGTAGATGCTGTCGATCAGCGCGGGGGCTGGCAGGGGGGCGGACATGGGAGCACGAAGGCGTGACAAATAGGAATGGTTCTTATTCTAAAGAATTACATCCTCCGGCATGCCGATGCCGTCGTCGAAGGTTGAAAATCAACTAACGGCGTGGCGCGTTAGCGCATCGGGCTCGATCACCGTTGCGCCAGTACCTCTTGCCGCCAAAGGGGGGGGCAGGATCGGCTGTCGCCGACACGCGCCGTTCAGATTGCAGTCTCACCCGGTGACGTCAGGCCGCAAGCGTACTTAAAGCGCAATCGACTACGCGTGTCGTATTCGAGTACTGCATTTATCGCGATTGCATCGTTTAGGCTGCCATGCCCACCAAGAGGTGCCGGCGTTCGGCGAGATTTCGGCCGCCCCCAATCACCGGACGCGCGGGGGGCCATGGGAACTCCGCGGGAACGCTGGTGCAACTGCCCGGATGCGCTGAAAGTTGATAAAGTATTACCCATGACTACCGCGAGTTCTTCTTCGTCCATCGCGCCCACGCCGGTCAAACTCGACCCCCAGCTCAAGGGCCGGCTCAAGCGTCTGGCCGAGGCGCGCCACCGCGCGCCGCACTGGCTCATGCGCGAGGCGATCGCGCAGTATGTGGAGCGGGAGGAAAAGCGTCAGGAGCTTCATGAACAAGCGGTGGCCGCCTGGGATGAGTTTCAGCAGACGGGTCTGCACGTCACGGCCGAAGAAGTGAGTGCTTGGTTGGACAGTTGGGGCACGGACAACGAGCAGCCTGAGCCTGAATGCCACAAGTGAGGTTCGCGCCTGCGGCGCTGCGCGACCTGCAGCGTTTGCGTGAGTTCTTGCGTCCGAAAAACCCGCAAGCAGCGCGGCGCGCTGCTCTAAGCATTCTGCAGGGCGTGAAGGTGCTGGGTTTGCAGCCGTTGATCGGACGGCCGCTGGAGGATTTGCCGTCTGAGTATCGCGAGTGGGTGATCGACTTCGGTAGCGGCGGTTACGTATCGCTTTACCGGTACGACGAAGACATTGATGTGGTCACGGTACTGGCTCTGCGTGATCAGCGCGAGGCCGGCTACTGACCCAGCGAATTCTGGTTTAGGGCGACTTGCTGACTCAGTGAATCTTGGATGTTGTTTGGGCCGTCGGCAAGGCCTGCCTCTTGTCCACGACTGTTTGCTCCCGCTGGTTACGGGGGCATGACGGGAGTGGATAGCGGCATTGGAATGAGGTGCCCTGCCTTGGCGGCAGTGGCATCAGCACCTCACGAGCTCGCTCAGAACTCATCAATCGTGTGAGATCTCGCTGCGCCGAACCAGGCCTCCCCATCTGACGCGAGCGATCAAACCATCTCGCGCTGGATGCGCGCGACCTCGCAGTTCTTCGCGGTGACCGATACGCAGCGCGTGCTGTCGCCATCGGGGCGGCGGCGGTCAATACAGCCCCGCGATCCGTGCAAAGCCGGCGGGTTGTACCATCGCCTTCTTGTGATTCCCTTAAGCCGCACCAGCCCACACCGCGGGTCGGCGCGCGGCCCAAGGCATCGTCTGTTCCAGTTGCCCGGCCAGCCGCAGCAGCAGGTCTTCGCGCGCAAACCCTCCCATGAACTGGATTCCGATCGGCAGTCCGGTATCGGGGTCGACGCACAGCGGCACCGACATGGCCGGCGTACCTGCGACATTGGCTGGCGGCGTGAAGGGCGTATGGCGGAAGACCCGCGCGGTCCAGTCGAGGCCGCTCATGCGCTCGGCGCCTTCGCTGTAGTTGCCGAGCGCGCCCGGCATCTCGGGCAGCGTGGGGGTCATGAGCACGTCCATGTCGTCGAACCAGGCGCCCACCGCGCGCGATACGGTGTTGCGGACCTCGAAAGCCGCCGCGAAATCGACAGCACGTGCCTCCTGGCCGTAGCGGTAGTTGGCAAGCGTCGAAGGCTCCAGGGTGCTCGCAGCGATCGGGCGCCCCGTGGCGGCGGCGAGCCCGTCGATCCAGCGTACGAGCGTTGCGCACCAGATCTGCGCGTTGGCATGCACGAAGGCTTCCCACGAGACCCCCAGCACGGGCGCCACCTCCTCGACGCGATGACCGAGCGACTGCAGATGGGCTGCGACGTCGCGCGCGGCCTGCGCGATGGGGTCGGCCGTCTGTACGCCATTCCAAGGATGCAGCATGAGCCCGATGCGAAGCCTGCCGGGATCGCGCCCGACCTGAGACAGGAAGCCTTCGGCAGGCGCCGGCGTGTAGTACGGATCGCCTTGGGAATAGCCCTGTACGGCATCCATCAGCGCGGCGCTGTCGCGCACGGAGCGGCTCAGACCCAGTTGCACGCCCAGACCGCCAAAGACTTCATCAAGCGCCGGCCCGTTTGAGGTGCGCCCGCGCGTCGGCTTGAGACCGAAAAGCCCGTTGTAGGCGGCGGGAACCCGGATCGAGCCGGCCGCATCGGTTGCGTGCGCGATCGGCACGATACCTGCCGCCACCGCGGCGCCCGAGCCGCCACTGGAGCCGCCCGCGCTCAAGGTGGGGTTCCACGGATTGCGGGTGGCGCCTTGCTGCACCGACTCGGTTTCGGTGCTGAAGGCCATCTCGGGTGTGGTCGTGCGCCCGACGGTGACCAGACCGGCACGCCGGTAGTGGCGCATCAGCAGCGAATCGTCCGCGGCGACCAGCCCATCGGCGAGACGGCTGCCAAGTTCGCAGCGCCGTCCGGCCATCTGGATCGCAAGGTCCTTGATGAGAAACGGCACGCCTGCGAGCGGACCGTTCGTGGCCTTAGCCGTGGCGAGATCCACCTCTTCGGGCGTCCACTGCTCGACGACGGCATTGACGGCGGGGTTGACCGCATCGGCCGCCGCGAGGGCCAGGGCGGCGAGTTCGGCCGGCCGGACGTCGCCCTTGGCCACCAGGCGGGCCAGGTCGACAGCGTCGAAATTCGCGTATTCGCTCAAGTTCATGGTGTTCTTCCGTGGCAGTGAAGCACCGAAGATAAGCAGGGGCGGCCAGTTTGATTAGCCCATCGAAGTGGCAAGAATTGGCCCATGGATGGGACAATGTGCACCGATGCCATTGAAGAGATCGCCGCCATGAGAAGAGATGTGAACGACACCCTCGTGTTCGTGCGGGTTGTGCAGGAAGGCAGTTTCACCGCGGCGGCGCATGCGCTGCAGATACCGAAGACGACGGTCAGCCGACGGGTCCTCGAGCTCGAAAAGCATGTGGGCGCGCAGTTGCTGAGGCGCACCACGCGCAAGCTCAGCCTCACCGAGGCCGGTGCGATCTACTACGAACACTGTCGAGGCATTGCAGCGACGCTGGAGCATGCAGAGGGAGAGGTCCACAAGCTGCGCGACGGCCCGCGCGGCTGGCTCCGCTTGACGATGCCCTATTCATTCGGCGTCGACTGGATTGCTCCGCTGCTGCCAGGCTTTCGTGCGCGCTACCCAGACGTGAAGATCGAGATCGTGGCATCGCATGCGACGCTCGACCTGGTCGAGTCCGAGATCGACATCGCGCTGCGCCTGGGCGAACTGCCCGACTCCAGTCTCGTCGCGCGCCGGCTCGCGAGCTTTCCGTCGGGTGCTTTCGCGAGCCCTGCCTACGTCAAGCGCGCCGGTCTTCCCCCATCGCCGGAGCAACTGTGCGACCACCGCACACTCACGTTGCATCAGGCGCGTCGTGACGTGGGGTATGTGTGGCCCATGCGCAAGGGCACGGGCAAGCCGCGCGGGTTTCTCGTCCATCCCGTCATCGTCGCGAGCGATCCATTTTTCCTGCATCCCGCGCTGCTGCAGGGCGAAGGAATTTCCTTGGCGATGGAGATGAGCATGGCGGCCGACGTGAAGGCGCGCCGGCTTGTGCGCGTGCTTCCCGGGTGGTGGGGACCGCCGCAGGAACTCAATGCCCTGTCGTCACGCGAGCATTTGCCGTCGCCAAAGGTGCAGGCATTCATTGCCTACCTGAAGGAGCAACTGCGCTTCCCTTTGGCCGATGCAGGCCAGTCCAGTGCTTTGCGCAGACCTCCACGACTCATCACCTGAGCGACCCGCCAAGAAGAGAGAACGCCAAGGGCACGATCACTCAAGGCTTCGGTGGCTGATATCGGTTGGCATAGTCCGCTGACATCAGCGTCACGAGTGTCGGCCATTTTCGATCCCAGAATGGACCGGCGGGAATGCTTGACGGATCGATTGCATCGGCGACACGGATGCCGAATCTTTGCGCCACTTTTCTGCCTGCGTCATCCAACGCCATGCGCTCAATCTCGGTGATGTACGGCTGTATGGGACTTCGCGTCGACTCGCCGTGACCTTGCTTGTCCCGGGCCTCTGTCCGTACGAATTCGCGCGCCACGTCTATCGCCAAGGCCAACTGCATTTCACCTTTGATGCCCTGCTTCTCCGTCAACGCGTAGATGTTGGCCAAGCGCGATCTAAGAACGTGCAAAGGGTGCATCACTAGAAAAGATTGGCCGTCCACCGCCGCATGTACGGCGCGCGATCGAACGTCTTCCTCGGCAATCCCGATCACACTGTCGATGACGTCGACATTGACGAACTCGTCGTCGCTGATGGGGCGAACGGCTTGCCCGACAAGGGCCGTCAAGGCTCGACGGCTCGGAAACAGTGCTTGTCCGTGGATGACTTCGGCCATCCGCTCAACCAGTGCACGCCCATGGGTCGCGACCGCAAGGAAATCCGTGTCGCTGGAGATCGCAGCGTGCCCGCTCGGTATGACCAACTCGTATCGCAAGACCCAAAATGCCAACGCTTGGCCGCCCACGAGCACCATGTCTTCGCCGGCCGCTGCAAGCAACCGGTTGACGATGTCAGGCGGAGTGATGGCCTCCTTCTTGCCCTTGATATCGATCACCACGGCTGCGGCTCACCGAACGCATTCTCAGGAAACTCCAACTCGGCTCGCGCGACAAGTTCGGCCGGAAACGCAAACAGAGTCTGCGGGTGACGCTGGCCACGCTCGACCTCGCGTGCGAAACGCTGGTGACGGCGCATGATGCTGGCAGAGTTTTCCGTCTGTGCTGCAAGAAGGGCAATGTCCGCCGCCATACCCAGTTGCGCAAGGATGCGCATGTAGGTTCCCATTGTCACGGCGGGCTCGCCACGCTCGGCCGCACCGAGCGTCGTGCGAGAAATGCCAAGTTCGCGAGAAAAGCTCAGCGCTGTCAGCCCGCGGGCACGGCGCACAGACGCCAACCGCTCGCCGAACTGGCGCAGCAGTTCACTGGAAGTCGGGGAATCAAGTTGGATCGCAGCGGGCATGGTGTCCATTATTTTAGTCAAAGCCTTATAATTTGTCTAAAATAGTGAACACACTTTGGTTTTTCTAGCTCATCGAGTCTGGTAAGCACAGGACGACTACTGGGCCGTCCAGCCCCCATCCATGGCCCAGGCAGCGCCGCGGACTTGATCCGCGCTGGGCGAACACATGAACACGGCAAGTTCGGCCAACTGCTCGACGGTGACGAAGTCCAGCGAAGGTTGCTTCTCGCCGACCATCCTGACCCGCGTCTCATCGACCGAGGCGCTGTCGAGCCGGGCTCGATCGTCGATCTGCTTTTGTGCCAGAGGCGTGAGCGTTGCCCCAGGGCAGATCGCGTTGCAGGTGATGCCGGTCGTTGCGGTCTCAAGCGCAACGGCCTTGGTCAATCCGACGATGCCATGCTTCGCCGCCACATAGGCCGACTTCTGCGCCGAGGCCACCAGGCCGTGGGTCGATGCCACGTTGATGATTCTTCCCCAGTTGGCGGCGCGCATGGCTGGAAGTGCCAGTCGCGTGGTGTGAAAGGCGCTCGAAAGATTCACCGCGATGATTTCGTCCCATCGTTGGACTGGGAACGCCTCGACGTTCGCCACATGCTGGATCCCCGCGTTGTTGACCAGTACGTCGACGCGACCGAAGCTGGAAGCGCAAAACTTCATCAGGTCTTCGATCTGTGCGGGGTCTCGCATGTCGGCCTCATGGCGCATCGCTCTGGCACCGCTTGCCAAAAGTTCGCGTTGGGCGGCGTCGATGTCGCCGAGCCCGTTGAGAACGATGTTCGCGCCTTGACGCGCGAGCGCCTTCGCGATGGCCAGGCCAATGCCGCTGGTCGAACCCGTGACCAGGGCTGTCTTTCCTTCGAGCTTCAATTGCTTCTCCTATTGCACGCGCAGCCGAGTTGAAGAGGTGTTTCCGCGGGCATCTTTCCCTCGCCAAACACCGGCAAAAACGACCTAGGTAACATCGTTATCCTAAGCGAGGTGTCGAACTTAGGGAGGTCGAAACGGGTAAGGGTTTGACCCTAGATAGGCAGAAGGTAACTTCGTTACCATGCCGGGTAACAACGTTACTCACGACTCGAGACATGACCAAAAACATCGACGCGAAGGCGAAGACGCAAGGGCCGACACCCTTTGCGAGCGAACGCATCATTCCCGATCATCTGCGCGATCGGCTGTCGCCCGTCGTGATGGAGACGTACGCCGCCGGCGATTTCCACCGTGCCGATATGCGAACGATCGCACGCGAAGCCGGGATGAGTTTCAGAACGATCTACAGCTACTTCGGGGACAAGGAGTCGCTGCTGTTCTGGTTTATCCAGCATTGGCTCGAAGGTCTGTATCCGGCGTCATTCGAGCCGCTCGAAGGAGAGGGTGACGTCAGGACGAGGCTGCTCGGCGTGCTGCAGATGCATCTGGAGTTCTACGAGAGGAACCCCGGTGTCGGCCGCATCATCTTCATGACCGTTCCGCTCGAGCGCTGGATGCGCGACCCGAGCTACGCGCAGCCCGGGATGATGAAGCGCCTGCTGCACACGATCAATGAGGCGCAACGGCAAGGCGAACTTCGAAGCGACATCGACAGCCGAGTGATGCTCGATGCCTTCAACGCCATCTTCAACCGGGCCTTCCTGATGTGGGAATACCGCCGTCGAAGCTATTCCCTTTCGGCGCAAGCGGCGCCGCTGATGTCGATCCTCTGGGGCGGAATCATGGCGCCGGTCAAGAGACCGGACTCGGCATCACCGCTCCCGGCGAAAGCACCTGCGCGAAAGAAGACGGTGAAGTGAAGACCGGCACCCAGCCGCATCGCGCAATCAACCCCAAAGAAAAACAGGAGACATACATGAAAGCATCGAGTTTCGATTTCTCCCGACGACACCTCTCGGCGGCGCTGATGGCGCTCGCGGGAGCGATCGTTCTCGGCGCACCCGAAGTGCGCGCGCAACCCGCATCCGACAAGCCGCTGCGCATCATCGTCTCCGCCCCCGCGGGCGGAGGCTCGGACATCGTCGCTCGCATCCTGGGCGACGGGCTTCAGAAGGAATTGCGCCAGGCGGTCGTGGTCGATCCCAAGCCGGGTGCCGGTGGCGCGATCGCGGTCAACGACCTGATGCACTCACCGCAGGATGGATCGACGGTGCTGGTCGGCATCAGTGGCATGGTCTCCGAGGTGCCGCATATCCTGAAGCTGAAGATCGATATGGCGAAGGAGATCAAGCCGCTCGCGGAATTCGCGCGCTTTGGCCTGGTGCTGGTCGGCCACCCATCCGTGCCTGCCCGAACCGTGCCCGAGCTCGTCAGCTACGTGAAGGCGAATCCGGGCAAGGTCAGCTACGCCTCGTACAGCGCCGGAACGGTCGCGCACGTGGCGGGCCTGAAGCTGAATCAGGCCGCCGGTCTGGACATGACGCACGTTGGCTACAAGGGATCGGCGCCCGGCCTCACCGACGTCATGGGCGGGCACGTGCCGCTGATGTTCGACGGCATGTCGACGGCACTGCCGATGATCAAGGCGAACAAACTGAAAGCATTCGCGGTGACTCTTCCGGAGCGTTCGCCGGCGTTGCCCAACGTGCCGACGTTTCGCGAGCTCGGCTATCCGGGCATCGAGACGGTGGTCTGGATCGGCCTCTGGGTCACGCCGAGCATGCCGGCCGACGCGCAGGCGCGACTGCGCCAGGCAACGCTCAAGGTGATGGAACAAAAGGCCGTGCGCGACCGACTCATCGAATACGGCTTCGGCGTCGGTCAGCCGCGCACCCCGGAGGAACTGGTGAGTTCCTTGCAAGCCGACTTCGAGAAGAACGGCGAGATGCTGCGGGCCATCAACTTCAAGCCCGAGTAATCATCGCGGTGCCGCCCGCGAAAGCGCGGGCGGGCACTGTAGATGCGCGGCGCCTCGCGGCTCGAGAGCCCGAGCGCCGCATCAACAACCGAGCTCGGCGCAGGTGTGCGCCTTGAACGCTCCCTGGATCAAACCCTATTCCATGCAACCTGTATTCATCACCGGCACGGGCATGACCCGCTTCGGCAAGTTTCTCGATCGCGGACTGAAGTCGCTCGCGGCGGAGGCAATCACCGCGGCGTTGTCCGATGCCGGAATCGAAGCATCGCAACTCCAGGCCGCCTACATGGGGAACGCGGCAGCAGGCGTGATGACAGGCCAGGTGCTGGTTCCGGGTCAGGTGGTGCTTCGCGGCCTGGGAATCGGCCGCATTCCCGTGGTCAACGTCGAGAACGCCTGCGCCACGTCGGCGACGGCTTTTCAACAGGCTTTCCAGATGATCGGACTGGGCGCCTACGACATCGTGCTCGTCGCTGGCTTCGAGAAGCTCTACAGCGAGGACAAGGCCCGCACGTTCTCCGTCTTCCAGGGCGCCGTCGACCTCGAGGCCATCGACGAGGTCTATGAAAGGTTGTCCCGAAGCCTCCGCGAGACCAAGTCCGATGCCAATCTCGCGGAAGCGGGAAAGTCGCGATCGCTCTTCATGGACCTGTACGCGAGCATGGCGCGTGACTACATGGCGCGAAGCGGAGTGACGCAGCGCGACTTTGCCGCGGTCGCCGCCAAGAACTCGTTCCATGGGAGCCTCAACCCGAAGGCGCAGTTTCAGGAAGTCCTCACCGTTGAGCAGGTACTCGCCGCACCTCTCATCGTCGATCCCATGACGCGGCCGATGTGTGCGCCGGTCGGAGACGGCGCCGCGGCGCTCGTCCTGATGTCCGAAAGCGCGGTGAAGAGGCTCGGCATCCAGCAAAGAGTTCGTGTTCTCTCATCCGTGCTGGCCTCTGGCTGGGACTACACCGACGATGACCACGCACGGCTGGCTCCGGCTGTTGCGTCCCAGGCCTATGAATTGGCGGGTGTGGGGCCGGCCGATCTCGACCTTGTCGAGCTGCACGATGCCGGCGCCCCGGCCGAGCTGATCTACTACGAGCACCTGGGACTCGCGGCTTCTGGCGATGCTGCTGCGTTGCTCGACAGCGGCGCGACTCGGCTGGGAGGTCGTGTTCCCGTGAACCCGTCGGGCGGGCTGCTGCGCAAAGGCCATCCGATCGGCGCTTCGGGATGCGCGCAGCTGGTCGAGCTCACCGACCAGTTGCGCGGGCGTTGCGGCGCGCGTCAGGTGATCGGTGCCCGTACCGCGCTGGCGGAGAACGGCGGAGGCTGGATCGGCGACGATGCGGCGGCGATCGTCATCAGCGTGCTTCAGAAGGCGTGATGCAATGAGCAGCAAGTCCCACGACAACCTGGCTTCGATCATTTGGGAGTTTGCCCGCTCGCAGCCAGAGCGCGAAGCGCTCGTGTTCGAAGGCGGTACGGCGCTGCCCGATGTCACGCGCACCTATGGCCAACTATGGCGAAACGGCCAGGCCCTGGCGCGCGGCCTGCGTCGCCGCGGCGTGGGGCCGGGCAGCGTGCTGGCGCTCCTGATGGCCAACCACGCCGAATTCGTCGACCTGCTGGTCGCTGCATCGTTGCTGCGCGCGGTCCTGGTTCCGATCGATCCGCGCACCAAGGGGGAGAAACTCGCCTTCATGGTCGCCAACGCAAAGGCGACCGGACTGGTCGCGGCCGATTACGCGCTGCGTCACGTCGAAGATGCGCTGGATGGCGCGGCTGCCGTGGCAAGGGTCGCCGCGCTCCCCACCGACGAGGGCCCGGGCCGCGCCCTGTGGGGGCCGCGCGTGGAGTGCTACGCCGATCTTTGCCTGGACGCGGGTGAGGACCTGCCGCTTCCGGAGTCCAACGGCGCCGACAGGATGTTGATCCTTCACACCTCCGGCACCACGGGCGACCCCAAGGGGATCGTCATGACGCAGAGGCGCTTCTGCGAGACCGCCGCTGCCGCGCTGCGGGGATTCGGCTACCAGGCGAACGACCGGCTCTATTCCGGACTGTCGCTGACCCATGCCAACGCGCTGCAGGTGACCCTGGCGCCGGCGCTCCTGGGCGGCCTGCCGGTGGTGTTCTCGCGTCGCTTCACGCGCTCCAGGCTGTGGGACCTCACGCGCAGATACGGATGCACGACCTTCACGGTGCTCGGTGGCATGCCGACTTCGATCTACGCCGAGCCGGCGAAGGCCAACGATGCGGACAACCCGGTGCGGCTCGTCGTCTCGGCCGGTATGCCGGCCGCGCTGTGGGAGCGGTTCGAGCGTCGCTTCGACGTACGGATCCTCGAGTTCTACGGATCGGCCGAAGGAGGCCTCGCGATCAAGCCATTGAATGAAGGCCCCGTCGGCAGCATCGGACGCATCGCGCCGCACTTCATCCATCGCATCGTCGACGACGCGGGCATGGATGTGCAGCAAGGCCAGCCGGGCGAGCTCTGGCTGCGCCCCGTAGATGGCTCGCCCTTTCAGATCGAGTACGTCGGCGATCCCGAGGCTTCCGCCCGCAAGGGCGAAGGCGGGTGGCTGCACATGGGTGACGTGGTTCGTGAAGACGCCGACGGATGGCTTTTCTTCGAGTACCGCAAGGGCGGGGGCGTGCGCCGCAATGGAGACTTCATCAGCACCGCCTATGTCGAGAAGGCCATCGTGGATTCGGGCCTGGTCTGCGATGTGTTCGTGTATGGCATTCCGGCCGCCTCGGGTGCGGCCGGTGAAAAGGATGTCGTGGCTGCCGTCGTGTTCGCACCGGATGCACAACTCGATGTCCAGGCGCTCTTCCGCTGCTGTCGCACGGCGCTCGAGGCGAACTTCGTGCCGAGCTTCATCCAGGTGGTGCCGGAGATCCCGAAGACGGCATCCGAAAAGCCCCTGGAACGCCTGCTTGCTCAGGCCCTGACCGATCACCCCGACAACGTTCACGCCGAGCGCAAGGCCCTGACGGACAGTGCGAGGGCGACGTCGTGAAGCTGGACGCCAACGTGTCGGCCGTCGTGACCGGTGCGAGCAAGGGCCTGGGTGCGGCAACCGCGATTCGACTGGCGTCCCTGGGTGTCAAGGTGACGCTGCTCGACCTGGACGCGGAGGCTGGCGAGTCGCTGGCCCGACAGATAGGGGGCGTCTTCTGCGCTGCCGACGTGACTTCGGACGAAAGCGTCGAACGGGCGCTTGCCCGAGCCCGCCAGGCCAATGGCCAGGAACGCATCCTGGTCAACTGCGCGGGCGTCGTGCATGCCCACAAGTCCGCGGGACGCGACAAGCTCACCGGCGCGGTGCGGCACTACCCGATGGCCGAGTACGAGCGGGTGGTCCAGGTCAATTTGCTCGGGACCTTTCGTTGCATCGCGAAGTCGGCGGCCGGCATGCTGGCGCTGGACCGCTTGCCCAGCGGCGAGCGCGGCGCGATCGTCAATACCGCTTCGATCTCGGCGGACGAAGGCCAGATGGGGCAGGCTGCGTACGCCGCATCGAAGGCTGGCGTCGCGGGCATGACCCTGCCCATTGCGAGGGACTTCGCGGGCGAGGGCATACGGGTCAACGCGATCAAGCCCGGCTTCTTCGACACGCCGATGCTGCGGACAGGACCCGAACATGTGAGGCGCGCACTGGAGGCCTCCGTGCCGTTTCCGAAGCGCGTCGGTGAGCCCGGGGAGTTCGCTCATCTGGTCGAGTTTCTCTTGACCAATGACTACATGAATGGTGAATGCGTGCGCCTCGATGGCGCAGTAAGGATGAGTCCGAGATGAGCCAACCTCTCCAGTCCAGAACCGCGTTGATCTTCGGCGCGGGTGCCGCCGAAAGCGGCCCCGGAAACGGCGCGGCAATCGCCATCAGGATGGCAAGCCAGGGCGCGGTGGTGTTCGCCGCCGACAGAGACCTGGAGGCCGCGCGCCGCACCCAGCGGTTCGCGCGCGAGCAGGGAGGACTCTGTGAAGTGATCGAGGCCGACGTGTGCAGCGAGTCCGCGATTCGCGAAGCGGTGAGCCGGGCGCAGGAAGTCAACGGGAGCATCGATATTCTCGTGAACAACGTCGGCGTCGTGATCCAGGGCGGGCCCGAGGAGCTCAGTGTCGAAGATTGGGACCGCTCGTTCGCGTTGAACGCGCGGTCGGCCTTCCTGGCCCTCAAGCACGTGCTTCCGATCATGAGCCGTTCGGGGCGAGGGGCCATCGTGCAGGTGTCGTCCATCGCGAGCACGCGTGCTGGCGTATCGGGCGCCTGTGCCTACCACGCGAGCAAGGCGGCGCTGAATGCGCTCGGGATGACCGTGGCGATGCACTATGCGGCCCGTGGCATCCGGTGCAACAACATCCTGCTCGGACTGATGGATACCGCGCTCGTGCGAGAGCAGTTGGCGGAAGCCCATGCGCAAGGACTGGACCATCTGCTGAAGACGCGCAACGCGACTTGTCCGCCGGGCGCGATGGGATCACCGTGGGATGCGGCGGAAGCCGCTGCCTTCCTTGCCAGCGACGCTGCACGCTACATCAATGGCACGGACATCTTCGTGGATGGGGGACTGCACAACCAGATCACCGCGCCGGTCTTCAAGTCCGGCGCCTGAGCCGTGCAGGCATTGAGCCCGGCCATCAAGCGAGAGAACGCAAGGATTCGACCATGACATTCGCGACCGCGGATATTTCCGATGACGACCCGCTTGCCTGCGAGCTCTGCGATGCCCCCTTCCGCGATTTCGGACGGCGGCGCACATTCTGGGGTCAGGCGGTGACGCTCAAGGTCCGTGATGACCACCGCGCCGGCGTCCAAGCCTGCCTAGAGCCTGGCCATGGAAGGATTCTGGTCATCGATGGCAGCGGCTCGCGTGCTGTCGCGCTGTTCGGCGGAACCATGGCATCCATCGCCGTGCGAAACGGTTGGGCGGGCGCCATCGTCTTCGGGGCGATCCGCGACGCCGAGGAGATCGCTACCTACGATCTCGGCGTCAAGGCGCTGTGCACGACGCCACGAAGTTCGGCGGTGCAATCTCCCCATGAGCGCGACGTCGCAGTGTCTTTCGGCGACGTCACGATCAAGCCGGGTGCATGGATCTATGCGGACGCTGACGGCGTGCTGGTGCGCCAGACTCGGTACGAACCGCCCGTCGTCGCCTATCAGGTTTGACAGCGCTCAAAAAAGCGCGACGGCAAAAAGCGAATTTGCGCTAGTTCAGCTTCTGAACAACTGCATCCGAGAAAGAGGCTCACGGGCCTCGGATGCTGCTTGCCGGAGTCGAAGGTGCTCGCACAGTGCCGCCTCGTGGATGCGGCGCCCTCGCTCAGGTATTCATGGTTCCAAAGCCTGCGCGATCGCCGCGCCGGCAAGTCTTGCGGTGGACAGCAAGCGGCCATGCAAGGTACTTTATGACGATATGGCAAACTTTGCCATCACGGGGACGTTGTGCATCGCCAGCGCGTTGGGGATGCAGGGCAATCACCGGAGAGCAAGTAGTTTCACAACCTTGGACTCGCAAACTCAACATTGATACGCCTGACCGGGGCAGATCACTCGGACGAGAGAGACACTTTGCCTCCTGGCGGCAGCATCAGAAGATGCCGAGCTTCTGGAATTCTTCGCGCAGCCGTTTCACGACATCCGCCAGGTCCATGGCTTCAAGCCGGTTCTTCTTCAAGAAGGCTGCCCACTGCTTTTGCTTCGTCGTATCGCCAGAAAAGCTGTCGCTCAATCCATCAGGAAGACTGCTGATCATTGCGAACTTCCGGCGTTCGAAGGTGGCGGAAATGGCGTGGTGCAAGTCGGTTGGATCCAGCGTGCCTTCGCTCATCAGTATCCAGAGATCGAAGTAGTCCTTCATCCGGGTATTGGCCATGCCCAGGAGACAGACTGCATGGAACTTCTCGGCCACGACGGTGTACTTCGGGTAGCTGCGCAACTGTGGAGCGGGCAAGTCATCGAGCAGGATTGGATAGCTGATCGCTTCCGCGGCTGGCGTCACCACATCGCCGAAGCCGATATCTACCTGTAGTGCGATGCGCGCGCCGTCCAGTGTCGCTCGCAGGTCGACTCGCACGCCGCCGTAGCCGGCTTCCTTGCGAATGACGACGCCGTGTACCGACGCAGCATCGAAAGCGATCCCATCCTCCACGGCGATCTGGCAGATCTCTCGAAAGGCGTTCACTGCCGATTCCACATCGTCCTGACCGAATCCCAGCAGGTCGGCATCTCGGGTTGGGCGATGGGGCTGGTCGTACCAGAGCGAAAACAGCAGTGCGCCCTTGAGCACGTAGTTGGAGGCGTGCGGTGAGATGGACAAACGATACAGCAGACGCTCCAGGCCATAGTGGGTGAGCGTCAGGTTGAAGTCCCGCTTCCTTGCATCCGCATGTTGCTTCAAGCGGGCGCGTATCGAGGCTGCGATGTTGCGGCTCACGTCGTGACGCTTTCGAGGTAGGGTCGCATCACATTGGATACGCGGTCGATCGTGGCGTAGTGCCAGAGTGCATCGATCGTCACCTTGCGTTGCGTCCAGCCGTCGCGCAGCGCTTCGAGCCCCACGTCAAGGCCGATCTTGTGGCGAAACTTGAAGCAGTCGGTAATGGTCTTGGCCGCGTTGAAGATTGGCACGCTGACACCGTCGATCTGCATGGGTTCGACGCCTTCGGACAGTGCGGGGCCGGACATGCGGATGGCGCGCAAGGCGGGCTGGTCGAGCCTGGGTGTTGGCGAGTTGCGTGGAATCGCGACCCACACTTCGAATGGCGCTTGCGTGCCGATCCCGTGGACGCGCAGCGCTGACAGCAGGCAGACGATGCCCTGCGGCACGCGGAGCGCGACCTCTGCCAGCGAGCGGTGCTCGCTCAGCGGGCGCCCCGGCAGGCTGTAAATACCACGGGCGACCCGCTCGAGCTCGCCAGCGGCGACCAGCCGGCTGAGCGCCATCGTTGGAAGGCCATGCGCTGCCAGATCCCGCGCGCGCAGCAGCGGCCGCTGTTTGGCCAAGGCCAGGACGGCTTGTTCACTTGTCGAGGCAGAGAGCATGCTGGAGTTTGTTGCATTTGCTAGTTACTTGTCAATAAAACAAGAAAAAATCCAACGAGGGCGACCACCCCATCACCCGGGCGGGGTGGGCTGGATCGCAAGTAGCGATCAGGCCCCAAAGCGGAATCGATCGCTGCTATGGGTCTGGTGTGCCCAACCGTGTGCTCGGGAACCAGAACAGTCAAGTGAAAGCTGGTGTTGGTGCGAGTTGCAGAGGCTTTTTGAACCAGCCCCGGCCACCAAATTTCTCATTCCGGATGAGCAAGTCAGCCTGACTCGGACGAATCGGGCTTTTTTGCTTTCCTCTTGTGGGCATCCGGGATGCGCGTGCCACTTGTTGTGTGACTGGCCCGGTTCGCAGCACGGTAGAAGCCGCTGTTGCGGCCAAGTGGCATCGGCCTTGGCGAGTCGGCGCGTGCTCAGCAGCCCGAGTTCGCATCAAGCGCTGCGTCAGGAACCGTTGGAGGGTTGAGGGGTGCAGGGCGAGTGTGTGCGGTCTTGCTGGCACCTTCACCGTAGCACGGCGTTCTCGCCGTCAAGGGCTGCGCGCCGCTGTGCGGCGCTGGCGGCCTGCGGCCGTCCTGGACCCCTGACCGCTGCGCTGCGCCGTGCAGGCCACGGTTTCGGGCAATCCCGCCCGACAACCGGAGATCATCATGAATGAGAAATCGCACGTGTCGATGGAGCAGCATGTCTGCCTGGTGTGCGGCGTCAGTTTCGAAACCGGCAACCTGCTGCTCGATCGACGTTTGCGCGCGAGCATGGGGCGTCACACGCTGACTGGCTGGGGTCTGTGCGCCGAGCATCGCAAGATGTTCGACGAGGGGTTCGTGGCCTTGGTCGAATGCGATCCGCAACGCAGCGGGGCTGCGTCGGTCCAAGGCAATCTCCGTCCGGAGCAGGCGTATCGCACCGGTCAGATCGCGCACCTGAAGCGCGAAGTGTTCGATCGGCTGTTCGACGTCCGGCTGGCGGCTGACAAGCCTTGCGTGTTCGTGGAGCCTGGGTTGATCGAGCAGCTGCAGGCCATGGTCGGGCCCCAGGCCGACTGAAGCGCCGTCGGCGCTCGGAAGCGCATCGACGCGCATGGATGCGTCAGGCGCTTCCTCAGGGTCGCAACGCGACCCTCGTGCGCGGGGCGTGAGCGTTGCTCACGTGCCGTGCACCTGGGGGCGTGGCCGGAACGAGCGCTTGCACGCTGCGCCACGCCATGGTGTGGCAGCTTGATTGACGCATGTCCCGGTGCTTTGCAGCGCATGACGACGGTGGGGCGCAGGCGACCGCGACCGTGAGCGCAATGCTTTGAACCCCTTCGTTGGCGTTGGGGAGGCTGGGGAGGGCTTGCCTGTGAGCCCTGAGGCTACCCCATCGTTCTCGCGTTCAAGGCCCTGCGCGCGCATCCTGAGGCATGCGGCGGTTGGTCGAAGAAAACTGTCTTGTCGCCTTGATCAACACGGCAAGTCCATCTCGGCCCAGACTGTTCCGCTTTTCGAAGGAGATTCGGACGTCAAACGCCCCACCGATCCAAGAAGCTGACAAGGTTCCCTGGGCGACCTCATCGAATCACAGGTGGTCAATCAGCGCGGCGACATAGTTGGTGCGTGTGTGCGGCACGTCCACCACATCCACCAAGTTCGGGTGCCGGAAATAGATGATCAGGTAGGGGTACTTGGGCAGTCCCCATGAACGTAGGCCAGGCATCCCGAGTTCGGTCTCGAGCCGTGGCGAGCCGGCATCAGGGTTGCGTCTGATGAGTTCGTAGGCCTTCTGCAACTCATCCACGAAACCCCTGGCCGCGTTCGGAGCCCGCATGGTGACGGCGTAGTACCGAATCACGGCGGCAATCTGCGCGCTGGCGCGAGGACGGACAAGAAACCTCTTGGCGCCTTTCAAGCTCAATCCGCCTTCTTCTTCCTGCCAGTTTTGGAGGCAGCCTCCCCGGTCCTGCGCCTTGCGGACGCCGCTGGCTGACTCGTCTGTGTCGATTCGGCCTGTGCGATCTCGTCGCGCAGTGCGTCGAAGTGGGCTGGTGTCCATTCCACGGAGGGCCCGGATTCAAGGCTGGAAAGAATGACAGCCCGAAATTGCTCGCGTGCCAAGTCGCGGCGGATCAGGTCTCGCATGTATTCGCTCGCATTGCCATAACGGCGCTCCGCGACCTGTGCATCGACGAATGCCTTCATCTCTTCCGGAAGTGAAATGTTCATCGTCGTCATGCAAGGTACTCTATAACAATATGGCAAACTTTGCCATAACGTGGACATTCCAACGATGAGCGTCTTGCGTGACCTGCGCAAGCCTTGGTTTGACGGCGTGCCCACTGGACTCAGGATGGCCCATGGGCGATGTGGTCGATGGCGTCCCGCAACGGCCTCTCCCTGCAGAAGAGGACACCTTGGTGATCGTCGTGGAGGGTGTGGAGGGCTTGCCTGTGAGCCCTGAGGCTACCCCATCGTTCTCGCGTTCAAGGCCCTGCGCGCGCTTCGCGTGCTCGGCGCGTGCCGCGCGCCTGCGGCGGCCTTGAGCGCTGCGCTGCGACGGGGTGGCGGGGTCTCGCAGGCAATCCCGCCTGTGTCATCCACAGGAGTTCTTCCTCATGAACACACCCGCTTTCTTCGCATCCGCTGGTGCGAAATCGTCCGAATCCTTGGCATCGTCTTCTACGGCCGCGCACACCGAGTGCGAGGTGCTCGAAGCGTTGCATGCGTTGCTTGGCGCTGACGCAGGGCAGCTCTACGAGGCGCATGGGCGCTCGCTGCATCGGCTGGTGGGTGCCGCGCGGGATGCATCACTGCCGGGGTGCGAACCGTTGCTGTGCGGTCTTCGCCTGGCGCGTGCGCTGCTTGTCGAGGAGATGCTGCCGGGCGAGACCTTCGGTTCGCCGAAGGCGGTAGCGGACTATCTGAAGCTGCACTTCGCAGGGCAGGGGCACGAAAGCTTCGCGGTGCTGTTTCTGAATGCGCAGCATGGGCTGATCGCGTTCGAGGACCTGTTTCGCGGCACGCTCACGCAGACCAGCGTCTATCCGCGCGAGGTGCTGCGTCGTGCGCTGCGGTACAACGCCGGGGCCGTCATCCTGGCGCACAACCATCCATCGGGCATGGTAGAGCCGTCACGAGCGGACCTGGCGTTGACGGCGGCGCTGAAGGACGCGCTGGCGTTCATCGATGTGCGGGTGCTGGATCACGTCGTCGTCGCTGGAAGTCGCACGGTGTCCATGGCCGAGCGTGGCCTCGTCTGAACGAGGCCGGGGCGCTGCGCGCCCCATTCTTTGAGACTGCGCCGCTGCAGCGGTTGCGCGCTTCGAGCCCGGCGGACGGATGAAAGGCAAGCCTCGATGCTTTCGGTGGGCGGACGCCGTAGCGTCGCGCACGGCCTTGCCGTTCGGCGCTCGGTGAGCGCAGCGCGTCGCCATACACAACAGCATCCAGCTCCAGCGCTTGGCCGGCGCCTCGAGACATGTCACTGGATTGCGCAGCACGCGTGCTGCGAGTCGGAAGTCTTCTCTCGTGAAGGCAAGGCGTCATCGAACGAGAAAGGGATGTCGTGCTACGCAGCGTGAGCGCGATGGAGGATGGCGAACCCCTTTGTGCGTTTCAGGGACTGCGCCAGCGCGCAGGCAAGTCACGACTTGACCCCGCCGGTCGGCCCGGTGATCAGCACGCTGTGTCTGGAGTCGATCCAGTCGCCCAGCGTCAGGCTCATCACGGCCTGGCGGTCGACGCCGCGGCCGGCGCGAGCGCCCCCGTCATTAATGGCTGCTCGCCAAGATTGATACCACGGCCAAGATGCACACCAGAGCCCAGGTTCGTGACGTGGCTGAGGGGCACGCGAATTCAGAAACACCTTCCTGCACTTTAGGCGAACGCATTTCCACGAATAGACGCCGTTTTCTCCAGTTACGCGGAAAAACCGCTTGATGGCTATCGCCGTTAGCAAGCAAACGGCTGTGTCTTGACATTTGTGGCTTCGGTAGCTACATTTACTGTTTGGCGACCGCGGTCCCGTAGCATCGCTCGATTTGGTCAAGGGCAGTCATGAGTCTGCGCGAGGAATACGACATCGAGATGCCGGTCTGGCGCAGGTCGCTGCGGCTTGCCGGCGGGAGTTGGGGCACATCTTCAACGACGGGCTACCAGGAGCGCTGGGCGCAGCGTCGCGCCACCGCGCGATCACTGGATCATGGAGCTCGACGGCTGGACTAATCTAAAAACCGGCGAGAACTGGCGAGCAGGGAAGGCGTCTAACTTTTCAGCCTGGACCCTTCGGGAGAAGCTCGCTGAGGTGCGAGCCCGGGCCGGCGATGTCTACAACTTTTACGTCAAGCTGCAGACTCGATCGGCGCGTGGGCGTGCCTTTTGGCTGGTATTTCTGCATGCTCGATGGCGACCGCGTTCATGCTGAATCGGGTGAGCACGCGCTGTAGGCGGCCGAAGACGTTCGGACCCTGCTGCAGGAATGCGACTATCAGGTGTTGAAGACCTGGAAACAGTGACCCCATAGGTTTCAGGAGAGATGGACATGAATGCCCCCCACGTGATCACGAGCCGCGAGTTCGGCCACAACGTCAGCAGCGCGAAGCACCTGGCCAAGGAAGGACCGCTCTTTATCACCGACCACGGCGAACCTGCCTTCGTGCTCCTCAACATCGGCGACTATCGAGCGCTCTCCCGAGGCGACGGCGATAGTACGGTGTCGCTGCTCGAGCTGATGGACAGCATGCCCGATACGTCGGAAGTCGAAGACTTCGAGATCACTCCGACGGCCATCCAGCTGCGCCCGGAGGTCTAAGGGTGTACCTGCTCGACTCCAATGTGCTGGCCGAACTGCGTCCAGGAAAGCTCGGCCAATCAGAAGAGGTCCGGCGCTGGGCTGGAACAGTTCCACAGAATCAGTTTTTCCTTTCGGCCATCACCATTCTCGAACAGGAGGAAGGCATCGTGCGCCTGGAGCGCCGTTCACCGCCCCAGGGACAAGCGCTGCGTCGGTGGGCCACGGCCGTCCATAAGGCATTCGCTGGGCGGATCCTAGCTTTTGGCGAGCGTGAGGCGCTGTTGTGCGCGCCCATGCATGTCCCCGATCCAAGAGCTCGACGCGATTCGATGATCGCCGCCACTGCGCTTTCGCACGGTTTCACTGTGGTCACCCGCAACACCAGCGATTTCGTCAGCATCCGAGGGCTGAAAGTGTTGGACCCCTGGAACGCATGAAGCTCAATCAAGGATTTCGCCATACCTTGCAAGTCGCTGCGCGTAAAGCATTTCGCATTCATTTGAGTGATCGCACGGGAGGTGGACCCGCTCAAGAGCTGAGAATCTACTTGGGCCAGGAAAGCCAGAGCATCGACGCGCGCAAGGTCCCCACGGCCATTGCATGGATCTTCAGTGAATTTGCAGTTCTGCCCCGCGGCAAGCTCGCTGCGGCCACGCGCGCCTAGCGGCGCGATCTGTTTGGATGTTGTTTTATGGGAGCGCAGATATCTCGAGAGTGCCGACCAGCCGTTGCCGCCCGGAAACGACGGTCTGAAGCCCGACCATCTGGGTGGTGCAGGTTGAGCGCAACGTCTTGGGTTGAGCGCCAGCGTTGCTGTCGCTGAGCCGATGGAAGGTGTGCGCATGCGTCGGTGTGCAGCCCTGGGCGGAGATCGCGCTTCGCGCGGTGCATTGTTTGCGCGAAGCATTGCTCGCCTGAAGCGAGCCCCTTGGGATTGGCGTGGTCCTCAACAGGTCAGAGCAGGATTCAACAGTTCGATGCCAGCACCCGTGCACTTGATCCAGGGGCCACCAGGATGCCCCTTGCCATCCCAGGCGGCCAGTGCTTGGCGCGCCTCGTGTGCATGTTCGTAGCAGTAGCGACGGCGATAGCCGACCGGGTCTACGCCGACGACCACGGCGGAGGTGAAGTTGAATCGGCGAATGCCGCATAACTGGCCTTCGCGCTCGCATATGTCCGTGTAGCCGTCCGCTGCCAGCGCAGGCATCCACGGGTGGTTGGCGAGCTGCGAGGTGATGGGCGAGGACGGCTTGGTGCGCATGGTCATCGGGGGATTGTGGCTCCCTGGTGCGAAGTTGGGCTGGCGCGACTGCGGAAGTTCGGATGGCGCGATGGGGGTGGTGCTCGATCGCTCCTGATCCACCGGTGAGGTAGGGTCGGCGGTGTTTTCCGAAGTCCATCAAATGGGTAAAACTCCGGTTTCGAAGGATCTTCCATGGCTGCCATTTCCGCGACCGTCGGCTCCTCCGACATCGAGCGCTTGGCGCGCGATCTGCCGTCGTTTTCTGCGACGAAGCTGGCTTCGGGCATGCAGGCGGTCGCCAGCACGGTGATGGCGCGCGGCGCGGTGGTGATCACGCGCCACGAGAAGCCCGCCATGGTGCTGATGTCGGTGGAGCGCTACCTGCAGATGGAGCAGGCGTCGGAGCCGGACCTCGAGGCCCTCACGCACCGTTTTGACGATATGTTTGCGCGCATGCAGGGCGAGGCGGCTGCACGCGCGATGGACGATGCATTTGCCATGGATTCTTCGGCGCTGGGTGAGGCGGCGGTCGTTGCGGCTGCGGCTACCCCGGCCGCGCCTGCTACGCGCGGCTGATGCCGGCAAGGATCTTTGTGCTGGCCGGCGTCAACGGCGCCGGCACGAGCAGTGTGGGCGGCGCCGCGTTGCTCCAGAAAAAGGTCGACTACTTCAACCCCGACCTGGCAGCCCGCGTGGTGCTGGATGCCAATCCGGGCCTGACGGCCGAGGAGGCCAACGCCCGGGCCTGGGAGTTCGGACGCAAGGGTCTGGAGCGAGCCCTGGCGCAGAGACGCAACTTTGCCTTCGAGACAACCCTGGGCGCGAGGACGATCCCTCAGATGCTCGCCGACGGTGCGCGCCAGGGCGCCCAGGTTCGTCTTTGGTACGCTGGACTGGCCTCGCCCGAACTTCATGTTGCGCGCGTGCGGTGGCGGGTCGCCGCCGGTGGCCATGACATCCCCTCATCGCTGAGGTTGTAGGCATGCTTGAGGTATATCAGGTTGGCCCCTCAGACGCAGGGGGAGTCGCGGGCGCCCGGCGGCGGCAGCACCTGCGCTGGCGACCCGCACGCTGGGGCCAGACAGTTCGCCCTGCGCAACGGTCCGGCCTTCTCATACCTGGCGGGCAAACTCCGGTACCAGCGCGGTCTCCATCTGCGCCCAGGGCAACTGGCTGGCCAGCATCACCAGCGGTGGCGTGCATCAATCATCTCGGCCGGCGGCTGCCGGAAGAAATCGGCCAGGAATCACATCGTGGTGCGTTAGTTGTCAGGGGATCTCACACCAAACTGCAGCACCCAGTGCTCATGTGGGGTGGCAGGGTTTTGCATGTCCGACTGGCTACCTGCCCTGCCGTGGGCGGCGCGCTTTGACTTCGTTCAAAAAAGCGCGCTGTCTGCGGGAGCTTCCTATCACCAAGCGACTACCCCTTGGAGGGAACTTGACGCTTTACGTAATTCACGAAAATGGTGCTTCTACGGAGATTTCCTCATGATCACTGTTTCCGCAAGCGAGTTCGCGAAGAATTTCGGCCACTACCGCGAGATGGTTCAAGCTGAATCTGTGGCAGTCACTAGCCATAACCGCGTGACTGGGTACTTTATTTCGAGAAAGGAGTTCGACGACTTCGAACGCCTGAAGGCCCGCGCGACAAAGTCATATGAGGTCCAAGACCTGCCAGCTGAGGCGATTCAAGCGCTATCAAGGAGCGCTATGGATTCGAGTCACGATGCCTTGAACGCACTGCTGCGCGACTAAGTGCATGACTTTTCCGAAACCCGAGGTAGGTCTCGTCGTCTCGTTTGCCTACTTGTGGAATCACGAAGAAAAAAAAGGGCAGACGGAGGGAGTTAAGAATCGACCTTGCGTCATCATCACAGCCGTCGAAGAAGTCGAAAATCGAGTCGTCGTCACTGTTTCTCCGATCACGCATTCACCCCCAGAAAGTGCAAACCTCGGCGTCGAAATGCCACCCCCTTGAGCAATACGATAAGGCCTTGCGGTTTGAGATCCATTTTGTATGGCATTCGCTATTCGCGAATAGCGAATAGCGCTGATAGGCTTGCCTTTGGCAAGTGATAGACGCCTGAACGTCAAAACGTCAAAACGTCAGCGAAGCCTTGCCCGACCGTCCAGAGCCCCGAACCACGATTGCTTCAAGGGTACAGCCGGTACATGCTCCGACAGTCCTCGGTCGCGGCCTCGTTGGAAGATCTCATGTAGTCGCTCCGCCGGTAGACCGGGCCCAGGCACCTTGCGTTCGACGGTGTCCCAGCCGATAAAAGGTACCGCGCAGGCTGTCGATCTTTAAATAGCTCAAGCTCAGCAACTGCAACTGCAACTGCAACTGCAACTGCAACTGCAACTGCAACTGCAACTGCCAACAGCAGGCGGGTTCTTGCTTCTCCCTTTTGAGGCGCCGACATGTGGGTTGGCTAGTTTGCGCCTGCGCTGGGCGTGTGTGTCGCGATGTCGTGTGTGCCATGTTGTGCCGGCGTTCGGCGGACAAAGCGCTCGCGGGTTGCTGGCGCCGGATGCGATCGGTATTGCAGCGAGAACGCCGGCGCCATGGGTGAAGTCATGCAGGGCGCCCCAGCGGCTTCGCTGCTGTCGGGCTGCTCCAGGTTCGCGCCTTTGCGCTCATCCCCTGCGGGGACGGCTTGCAGCCGCCTTGCGCATCCCTGGCGCGGGGCCTGCGGCCCCTGACATCCTCGATCAGACCTGTCTGCGGCAGGTGGGGGCGCTCGCCGCGCGGCGGTTCCGGTGCGCCTCGGCCCGGCGTCTGGGGGCTGCCGTCTTCCTGAGTGCTTCACCTTCTCGGCGACCGTGCACCCGCGCGACCGGGCGACCGGCTGCGCCTGCAAGGGGGTGTTCATAACGCTGCGCGTTACGAATGCTTCCCCCTTGCTCTCCCGTCCGAGCGTGCGCGCTGTGTCACCGGGCGAAGAACTCAGGAAGACGGCGGCCAGGCTCGGCAGCTCGGCCGATGCGATGCGGAACCCTTTCACGAGGGGCTCTGAATCTAGGAATCCGGCAGGGCTTCGTCCATGCACCCATCCATCCATTCATTCACTGATTCGCGCACTGAAGCGATCGAAAGGAAACGCACATGACTGCCAGAGCGACTGCACGGACCCCTGCGGATACCACTGCGAGCACAGCCACCGTCCGGGCCAAGGTGGCGCCCGCCGCTGCCAGCGATGGTGCCGCCACGAAGACGCCGCGGGTCGAAAGGCCCAAGCACGCCGGCGACACGACCCAGGCGCAGCCTTCGAAGGCTGCCCCGCCGCAAAATCCCACCCACGAGAAACCGGTTGCGAACGAGTCCGGTGCCATTGCCGCCGCGCCGGCGCGCGACATCGACGTGCCGCTGCATCAACTCGTGCTCGACGACGCCAATGTCCGCAAGGTCCGCAGCGCGGGTGGCGTGGAGGAACTCGCCGCGCTCATCGATGCGCAGGGCCTGTTGCATCGCCTTGCCGTGGTCGCCCTGGCCGATGGTCGGTTCGGCGTCATCGCCGGGGGGCGGCGTCTGCTGGCACTGCGCAAGCTCGCCAACGACGGGCGATGGTCGGCCGCCCGGCCCGTCGAGTGCCGGCTGTACGACAGCGCGCAAGCGGTGGAGATTTCGCTGGCGGAGAACTCGGGGCGCGAAGCGATGCACCCAGCCGACGAGGCCGAGGCCTTTCTGGCGCGGGTCGAAGCGGGCCAGAGCGTGGCTCAGATCGCTGTGCGCTTCGGCGTGGCACCGCTGACCGTCGAGCGCCGTCTCAAGCTCGCCCGGCTTTCGCCACGCTTCCTCGCGATGTACCGGGAAGGGAGCATCGAGTCGGACATCCTGCATGCGCTGGCACTGACTGACAACCACAAGGCCCAGGAGGCCGTGTGGGACGGCCTGCCCACGTATCGCCGGGACGCCTGGACCATCCGACGCCTCCTGACCGAAGGCGCGGCCACCGCGGAAAGCCATCTCGCGCGCTTCGTGGGTGTCGAGACCTATGAGGCACGCGGTGGCAAGGTCCGGCGCGACCTGTTCGCCGACGACGATGCCGGCCGCTCGGGCATCTATCTGGAGGCACCGGGGCTGCTGCGTCAGCTCGCCATGGAGAAGCTGCAGGCGGCCGCCGAAGAGGTGCGCGCCGAGGGCTGGGCATGGGTCGAAGGCTTGATCGATGCAGATCGGCTGGCTTTGCGCGCCTATGGGCAGCAGGCGCCGTCCGAACGTGCGCCCAGCGACGCGGAGGCTGCCATGTTGGCCGCGCTGGAGACCGAGCGCGAGCGGCTCAGCGCGGCCTACGATCAGAACGAGGCGAAAGCACTGCAGTTCGAGGACGACGGCGATGGGATCGACGCCTACGAGGCCGAGGAAGTGCGGTTGTCGGGCCTGTTGAGCGACCTCGACGACCGGATCGACGCGGCGCGCGCTGCGCTACGGGTCTGGACGTCCGAGCAGATGGGGCGGTGTGGTGCGATGCTGCGCATCGACAGCGACGGAACGCTCGTCGTGCATCGTGGGCTGCTTCGGCGCGAGCCCGCCCATGATGGAGCCTGCGGCGCTGGCACCGAAGACGGCGAAGGGTTGGTCAGCAGGGCAGGGCGGGGCAGCGAGAGCGATGAGGCGGCCGAGGCCGGCAAACGCCGCGCCGTTTTCAGCGAGAAGCTGATGCGCGACCTCACGGCCCATCGCACCGCCGCCTTGCAGGCCGCGCTCACGCAGGACGTCGACGCGGCACTCGCGACGCTGGTGCACCGCATGGTGGAGACGGTGTTCGATCTCTATGACCGGGGCAACGACATCGTGAGGGTGACGGTGCGCCCAACAGGAGATCTCGCACTCGCCGAGCATGCGAGCGACTACATCCATACACCCGCCGCCAGCGCTGCTGGAGCGCGCCGCGAGCGATTGGGGCGAGCGCCTGCCCCGTGATCCGGCCGCGACCTTCCGTTGGCTGCTTGCGCAGGAGCGTCAGACCTTGCTGCAGCTGCTGGCCTATTGCACGGCGCGCAGCATCGACGCGATCCAGGGCCGTGAACGCCGGCGTAACCAGAGCGATGCAATCGCCGAGGCGCTCAGCCTGGACATGGCCGACTGGTGGACGCCAAGTGCCGCGAACTACCTGCACAGCGTGAGCAAGGCCAAGGCGATAGAGGCGGTCCGGGAAGCCAGTGGCATCGATTGCACCAAGGAAGTCTCTGCCATGAAGAAGTCCGAGGTCGTGGCCTATTGCGCAGCCAAGCTCGAAGGCACGCGTTGGCTGCCTGTTCCGTTGCGGCCGCTGGTTGCCGGTATCTCGTGCGCCTGCGAGGACGCCCAAGCCGAGCGGGAGAAGAACGATGGGGCAGAAGAAGCCCTGAACCGGGCTGGGCCGGATGGCGATCCGGTCTCGGACGCTGGTCGTGACCAACCGGACCATGAGGCCTAGCCGGCTGGATTGATACCGAGCATCCAGCCTGCGCAGAGCAGGCCTGAGCCTGTCGCCCGCGAATGTGCGGGCGGCAGGCTATTTTTTGCCTGCGCTCGTGCTTTGATGCATGACGGACCGCGCGGATGCATGACCGCACGAACAACGAGCGATGGCATGTCGCTGCAGCAATCCGCTTCCACTGGCATCGCGCGCAGGGGCGGTGGCTGGTTTTTTTTAGGGGGTGGCCAGCGCGCTGTGCGCGGGTTACTGGTCAGCGCGGGCTCTGGGCCCGCGGGTCTTGTTGTGTGGAGCGCACGGCTCGCTGCGCCTCGTGCTGGCAGGGCACGAAATGGCGTGGGGGAGGGCGTATCGCGGTGGCGCGTTTTTTTTGGGCGGTGGCCAGCGCGCTGTGCGCGGGTTGCTGGTCAGCGCGGGCTTCGGGCCCGCGGGCCGTGTTGTGTGGATCGCACGACTCGCTTCGCCTCGTGCTGGCAGGGGCGGGTGGCGTGGGGGAGGGCGTGTCGCGGTGGCCGGGTCTTTTTTTGGGGGGCGGTGGCCAGCGCGCTGTGCGCGGGTTGCTGGCCAGCGCGGGCTTGGGCCCGCGGGTCGTGTTGTGTGGAGCGCACAACTCGCTTCGCCTCGTGCTGGCAGGGGCGTGGTGACGTGGCGGGGTTGGCTCGCGTGACCGTGAGCGTGCCACGCCGTTCTCGCTGTCAAGGCCTGCGCGCGCTCTGCGCGCTGGCGGCCTGCGGCCGTCTTCGAGCCTTGACCGCTGCGCTTCGGCGTGACCGTGACGGTCCTGGGCAATCCCGCCCTTTTCTTGGAGCGTCACATGACTTTCTCGTACTTCTTTTTGAGCGACGAACAGGTTCAGCGACTTGTCGCGAATGGCCGCGCATCGCGCGAATTTGATGCGCGCGACGAACTCTTCGATCCGTCACCGGTGGTCAAGCTCTTCACGCCGGATGCCGGCGCGACGTGGTTGCTGAGCGAGATCGATCCCGACGATCCGACGATCGCCTTCGGTCTGTGCGATTTGGGGCAGGGCTATCCCGAGTTGGGATGCGTGAGTCTTGACACGCTGGCTTGCCTGAGGGGGCCGTTGCGCTTGCCGATCGAGCAGGACGTGGGATTCCAGGCGACGCGACCGCTCAGTGCCTATGCAGTCGCTGCGCGCCTGGCGGGCCGGATCGAGGCCTGAGCGGTCGGCCTGTGCCGGCAGCTGCGCTGCCGGCATTTGTTTGTGCTTCTTTCCTTCTTTTGTTCTTTTTCCTTCTCTCGTTGTGAGGGGCGCTGCCTCTTGCGTCTTTGGAAGGACGGTCTGGGGTGTGCTCACAGGGGTGTCCGGCGTCGCCTTCGGGTCGCTGCCTTGTGGTCAGGCCGTTCCCGGGACCGCCTCTTTCCGACGCCTGGCTGCGGGCCTTGCGGCCGCCAGGGTGCGGCTGCGCCCCCGGCCTCACCCGGTCCCTGCGCTTTGCTGCGGGCTGCGGCTTGCGGGCGGGCCCTGGCGCCCGCGCGGTCCTCGCCGTCATGGCGTCGAGGCGGCTCCGCGGGAGCCGGCCCGTCACCTCACAGAAAGGCAGACTCCCCATGGACAGCTCCGATCCTCGTACGCCATTCTTCCCACCCCCCGCCGTCGCAGGCGGCGCGCCTGGTGCCTGCGGTCCGCGCGAACCACAGGCTTCGATCGTGTGGCGCTATGCCCTCAGCGTTGATCGTCGCTGGGCCCTGGTTTTCGATGCGCAGGGGCGCAATCTTGGGGAAGTTCACCGTCCCGCCCTGGCCGCGGGGCCTGATGGCCGGCTTCTCACCTTCGAGCAAGTCGTGCGTCTGATGTGTGCGGCGCCGCGCATGCGCACGCTGTTGCAGGAGATCGTCGCATCTGGTGGCGCCGACGTGCCCGCGTCCCGTGCGCAAGATGGGTGCTTGGCGCGTGCCCGCGCGCTCCTGGCGGAGCTGGGGTAGCTGTCTCGCCGACGCGGCCGCCCTTGTCATTGGCTGGCGGCGGCGGCGGGGCCATGCGATCGTATGCGGTCTCTTTTTGCTCAGGGAATCACGATCGATGTGTCGGTCTTCACGCGATCGAGTGCCACGAGCGAGCGAAAACTCTTGACGGCCTCGTTCTGCGCAAACAAGCGCCGCGTGAGACCTTCGTAACTGCGCATGTTGGGCGCGACGATGATGAGCACGCAACTGACGCCACCCGTCACGTAAAAGCATTGTTGGACTTCGGGCGTGTCCCGAAAAAGCGCTTTGGCGCGATCCACCGTCGACGCTCGCTCGTCGACGAGTTGTACCTCGACGATGGAGGTGATGGTGGCCGACACCGCCTCCGGGTCGACGATCGCCACGTTTTTCATGATCACGCCCGCCGCCTCCATGGCCGCGATGCGCCGTTGAACGGCTGCCGCGGACAGATGGACCTCCTCGGCGATCACCCGCTGTGGTGTCTTGTTGTCACGTTGCAGGATGCGAAGGATCTCGCGGTCCTGGCGATCGAGCGCGAATTCGGTGGCCGAGGGCTTGGGTGCCATGTCGAGTGAAAAGTGCGTCCGGGTGGCGATTTTCGGGTGATTTAATCAAGGCGGCGAATATAAAGTGCGCGGATGACCTCAGTTTCCAACACACGGCCTGTCGGCGCGGTCCCCTCCCACCCCCTCCTGGGGGTGGCCTGCGGCGCGGGTGCCGGGGCCCTTTGGGGGCTGGTTTTTCTGGCGCCGGCGCTGGTCAAGGACTTCGACCCGTTGCAACTGAGCATCGGTCGATACCTGTGCTACGGCCTCCTTGCCGCGCTGATGCTTGCGCCGCGCTGGCGGCAGGTGGCGACGAGCTTGTCGCGATCGCACTGGTTCACCTTGTCCTGGCTCGCCCTGACTGGGAACATCGTTTACTACATCTTGTTGTCGAGTGCGGTGCAGTTGGGAGGCATCGCCATGACCTCACTGGTGATCGGGTTCCTTCCGGTGGCTGTGACCGTCATCGGCAGTCGCGACACCGGCGCGGCGCCCTTCAAGGCGCTTGTGCCGTCGCTCCTGCTGAGTGGCGCCGGCGCGCTTTGCATTGGGTGGGAGGCCTTGGCCGCTTCGAATGCGGCGGCGCCGGGGTCGAGCGGGCTCGGGCTTGTGTGTGCCGTTGGCGCGCTGGCGTCCTGGACAGCGTTTGCGGTGGGCAATGCGCGTGCCCTGAAGCGGATGCACGTCGTCTCTGGACACGACTGGAGCCTGTTGACGGGGATCGTCACGGGCGCGCAGAGTCTGCTCTTGCTGCCGCTGGCCCTGCTCCTGGCGACGACGCAGCACGACGCGCATCAGTGGGTGCGATTCGCCTCGGTGTCGCTGGCCCTGGCTCTGGTGGCTTCCATCGCAGGCAATGCGTTGTGGAACCGGATGAGTCGCCTGCTTCCCCTCACGGTGGTCGGACAGATGATTCTTTTTGAGACCGTTTTCGCGCTCGTCTATGGCCTTGCATGGGAGCGCAGGCTGCCGAGCGTGTTCGAGACGCTCGCGCTCGTCTTCGTGGTCTCGAGCGTGCTGGCTTGCCTCGCCGCGCATCGCAGCTTGCCCGAGAAAGGGAAGTTCGCTTGAGCGAACGCTCGGACAGGGCGGGTGCGCGTCGCTGACTGGCGCCTTCACCCCCGATCAACCTGATCGCGGGTGTTCGGCATGCCGAACACCTGTCGAGGAGGGGGCGAGGGATTCGCCGCTGGCGAAGTCGGGCGCTCACATGAGCGTGGAAACCTGGTTTCCAGCGGAGGGCGCCTCGCTTTTACCGGGCCGCGGGCGCGTTCGCCACCGCGGCCACGCCGGGCGCGCGCATGGCCGCCTCGTAGCGCGCATCGGTCAGCGTGCCGAGAAACGCGCTGATCGCGTCGATCTCCTCGTCGCTGAGCCCTGGCGTGCTGCCCGGGCGGCGGTTCATCGGCGTCGAGTTCACGTTGATGTTCGCGCGATGCGCGGCGGGCACGTCGTCGAAGGTGGCGTGGCCGTGGTACCACTTGGCCGGATCGGTCGAACGCGTGGCATAGAAGGCCACCGCCTCGCGCAGCGTGGCGAAGGTGCCGTTGTGCATGAAGCTCTGGCGCACCGCGACGTTGCGCAGGCCCGGGGTGCGGAAGTAGCCGCACCACTGGCCGGGATCGGGCCAGCGCAGCTGCGAGGCCGTGCGGCACAGGCCGTTGTCGAAGTGGCGCGCGTCGCGGTTCGCGGGCAGCGCGAGGTTGCGCGGCACGGCGATCGCGTCGTAGCCGAAATCGGTGAACAGCGAGCGCTCGGGCCGGCTCGCGGTGTCCGAGAGCGTGTGGCAGGACATGCAGTTGCCCTTGTCCGGATTCTTGAACAGCGCCAGGCCGCGCATCTCCTGCGGGCTCAGCGGCGTGCGCTGGCGCAGGTAGTCGTCGAAGCGCGAGCTGAAGGGCGCCATCTCGTCGCTCTGCAGATAGGCCTCCAGCGCCAGGCCGATGCCCTGGACCATGCGCTGCGGATCGCGCAGCACCTCGGGCCCCAGCGCCTGCGACAGCGCCGGTGCGAGTTCGGTGGCGCGTACCTTGCGCAACAGGCTGCGCGGCGAGGCGTTGTTCATCTCGTCGGGATCGAACAGCGGGCCGCGGACCTGTTCGGCCAGCGTGTCGGCGCGACCGTCGGCGAACAGGCCGCCGAACGGCGAGGCATAGGGCGCGTCGTCGTCCTGGTAGAAGTGGCGCCGCGGCACGTAGCGCACGTACAGCAGCGAGGGCGCGGTGCGCGCGCTGAAGCGGCCCGCGCGGCTGCCCTGCGGCGTGCGCGGCCCCGCGAGCGAGGGCGCATTCAGCGTCGAGGTGAAGGCGCGCAGCGGGTCGTGGCAACCGGCGCACGACAGGCCTTGCGGCTGCGACAGCCGGGTGTCGAAGAAGAGGCGCTTGCCCAGCGCCGCCAGCGCGGGATCGGGCCGGAACACGGCCGCCGTGGGATCGACGCGCGCGGCCAGCTTCGGCGTGGCGCCGATGTGCTCGATCACCTGGCTCGCCGGGCCGCCCGGGCCGATGACCTGCATCGATCCCGGGGCGGCGCCCGCGGCACCCACGATCCATCCGAGGCAGGCCGCGCCCAGGGCGAGCGCGGCGCCCGCGAGCGGGGGGAAGCGCGTCGAGCGCCGCGTCACGGCGTCAGGAAGCCGGTCTTGTCGCAGCTCAGCGCCCGGCCGGTCTGCCCGCAGGTGGCGAGCAGCTTGCCGGCCACGGTGTAGGCCTTGAAGGTCCAGCCCACGTCGGGCGACTTCTTGCGCTCCATCAGCATGAAGCCGAAGGTGTTGTGGTGCGTGATGCGGTCGATGGTCACGCCCGGCGCGGGCGTGGTGCCGGCGGGCAGCGGGTCGGGCAGCGCCACGTCGAGGTTGTCGCCGCCGTTGCCCGACACCACGGTGGCCGGATGGTCGGTGGCGAAGTTCAGCGCCTGGAAGTCATGCACGTGGCCATGCAGCGCGATGTGCACGCCGCTCGGGTAGTAGGCCTTCGCATAGAGGTTGTTCATCACCGACTGCAGCGCGAGGTTGCCCGGCGCGGGCGTCGCGCCCGCCACCGGTGCGAAGGCCAGGATCGGGTGATGGTTGGTGAAGATGGTGGTGCTCATGCCCGGCTTCGCCGCCAGCGTCGCCACGGTCTGGAACTGCTTCTGGTAGGCGATGAACTGCGGATCGTCGGTCTTCAGCGCCGCCTTGCCGGCCTTGGCCGAGTCGAACACGATGACCTGCGAGCCGCCACCCAGCGACACGGCATAGGGCTCGGCATAGTTGCCCGTGCTGTCGTTGGCCGGGTCGTTGCACGAGCGCTTGTCGGCATAGGCGCGCGTGTCGAGGAAGCGGTACCAGCCCTGGCCGCCGCGCGCGCACTCCTCGTGGTTGCCGCGCACCAGCACCCAGGGGGCTTTCGCGAGCAGCGGCGCGGCGGGCCTGAAGAAGTCGGCCTGCCAGGTGTCCCAGCCATAGCCCCAGGGGCTGTCCTTGCAACCGGCCACGTCGGCCGGGCAGGCGTTCTCGCGGTAGTGGTAGTCGCCGATGTGCAGCACCAGGTCGGGATCGAAGCCGGCGGCGGTGGCGGCCAGCGGCGCGAACGGCCACACGCTGCTGTCGTTGCAGGGCTGGTAGGCGTTGTCGGCCTTCTTCAGGCGGCAGCCGGTGTCGGCCAGCACCAGGATGCGCTGCGGCTCGGCCTTGGGCAGCGGCAGCGAGCGGCTGCCGACGGCGACCTGCTTCGCGCCCGAGGGAAGGGTGGCCTCGCAGGTCGACACCGGGAACTCGGACGGCTTCGAATCGGCGGGATCGCTGGCCGTGGTGCGCAGCGGCATCGAGCCCGCGCCGATGCGCAGGCTCATGCGGCTGGCCTTGCCGTCGACCGTGATCTGCGGGCAGGTGGCGTTCGCATCGGCCGCCGTGTCGGCGGCCGGCGCGGCGTAGCTGGTGATGACGCGCGCGAAGGCCGCGTTGCCCTCGCCGACCTCGACCCAGGCGGCCTGCAGGTTGGCGTCGGCCGTGGCCGCGTCGGGCGCCGGGGCGGGCGGCGGCGCCGAAGCCGGCGGCGCGGCGGGCGCGCCGGGCACCGGCACGAAGCTGCTCGAGGAGCCGCCGCCGTTGCAGGCTTGCAGGGCGGCGATGGAAGCGAGCGCGGCGAAGGCGGCGAGCCAGCGCAAGCGGCGTGCGTCGAGCCGCGCGCGCGGCGTCGTGGGAGTGGCGTGCATGGGGATCCCTCTGTTGTGGGTTGTTGTCGTGGGCCCCCGGACGATACGAAGCGAACATGCAAGCCGTGTTACAGCGCCGTGTCAGTGGCGCGCGCCAGTTCCTTTCGCACCCGCATTCCGCTCACTTCGCGCCCGGATGCAACCCCAGCACATTCGCCCCGATGGCCGGATCGACGAAGCGCTCGAGCCGCTGCGGGTGCAGGATCACCGTGATCTCGCACGAGCCCGTGCCCACCGTCAGGCCCAGCAGGTGGCCGCCCGCGCCGATGAAGCTGCCGTCGGTCACGATGCCGTGCGCATGGATCGAGGGCTTGCCTTCCTTCCAGGCGATCGAGCCCGTGAGGTTGGCGAGCTCCACGTTCTTGAAGGTCTTCGGGTCGAAGACCTTCCTCGAGAAGTCGTAGAAGCCGAAGGTGGCCTCGCGCATGAAGCCGATGCCCACGATGCTGGCGCTCGGTATCTGCTCGATCACGGCGAGGCGCTCGAGGTGGGCGAGCACGTCGTCGCCGTTGCGCAGCACCATCAGGTAGCCGGTGGGCGTGCGCGTGACCTTGCCGGTCAGGTCCTGCGCGCCGGCCGAGGCGCTGAAGGCGAGCGAGGCACAGGCGGTGGCCAGTGCGAAGAGGGCGGATGCGAGGGTCTTGAACATCGGTTTGTCTCGTTTCTTCTTGAAGATGCAACCAGGTTGCGGGTTCGGCTTGCGCCGCACGGGTGAGGAACGGCCGCACGCCCGCACCGACAGTGCTGGCGCGCCTCTGTCCGGCACGGGGAGCCGCGGGCCGAGGCCCGCGGAAGATCAGGAACTCACGAGGCGCTCGTGCCCTGGGCGACGGCCGCGTGCACCTTGGCGCGCAGCCGCGCGACGTCGACGACGAAGCGGCTGTGGGTGCCGCTCGCGACTTCCTTGTCGCCTTCGTGCACCGTGAACTCGAAGTCCACGCCGCGGCCGTCGACCGCGTGCACGCGTGCCTCGATGCGCACCGGCTGGCCCAGCAACGTGGCGCCCACGTGCTTGAGCGCGATCGCGGTGCCGACCGAGGATTCGCCGGCGCCCACGTGATCGAGCAGGAAGTCGAGGCAGGTCTGCTCGACGTCGCGCACGAGCTCGGGCGTGGCATAGATGCGCAGGTCCTCGCCGAGGAAGTCGACCGTGCGCGGCCGGTCGATCACGAGTTCGCGGCGGGTGAGGGCGCCTGCGCGCAGTTCAGGGTTCATTGGGGTTCGTCCGAAAGCGTTGAGCGTCAATTGACGTTGTCCCGACTGGCTGTGCGTCGGCGCGAAGGGCAGTCTAGGAATCGCGGCGCCGAGCGGCAAACGAGTTTTTCTCGAAGCATTGCGTAGAAAATATTGAAGGCCCCGCGCCCCCGTCCCGTGCCCGCTCCCGAAGGAATACGTCCACCATGTCGCGCCCCATTCCCCCGCTCAATCCGCTGCGTGCCTTCGAGGTCGCGGCGCGGCACCTGAGCTTCACGCGCGCGGCCGACGAGCTCTTCGTCACGCCCTCGGCCGTGAGCCACCAGATCAAGACGCTCGAGGAGAACCTCGGCATCGCGCTGTTCGTGCGCGACACCAAGTCGCTCGCGCTCACCGCCGCCGGCAAGGCCTACCTGCCGGGCATCCAGGAAGCCTTCAAGCAGGTGATGTATGCGACGCAGCAGCTGCGCCAGTCGCAGGGCACGCCCTCGCTCAAGATCAACCTGCCGCCGACCTTCGCGGTCAAGTGGCTGATCCCGCGCATGCGCCGCTTCATGCAGGCCTACCCCGACATCGACCTCGAGATATCGACCTCCAAGCACATGGTCGACTTCACGCGCGAGGACTTCGACATGGCGGTGCGCTACGGCCGCGGCATCTACCCGGGCCTGCACTCCGAGCTGTGCCTGCCGGTCGAGGTATTCCCGGTCTGCAGCCCCGCGCTGATGCAGGGCGAGCATCCGTTGCGCACGCCGGCCGACCTCCGGCACCACGTGCTGCTGCACGACAACAGCACCTACAGCGACGTGAGCAACCCCGACTGGGGCATGTGGCTCGAGCATGCGGGCGTGAGCGACGTGGACGTGACGCGCGGCCCCTCGTTCTGGCCCAGCCACCTGGTGATCGCCGCGGCGATCGACGGGCTCGGCGTGGCGCTGGTGAAGAAGAACTGGGTGATGAAGGACCTGGCCGACGGCCTGCTGGTGCGGCCCTTCGACGTCACGTTGCCGGTGGAGTTCTCCTACTTCATGGTCTATCCGCAGGACCGCGCCGCCGATGCGCGCATCGCGGCCTTCGTGTCATGGGTGCACGAGGAACGCGCGAAGGACGAGGCGGCCGCTCAGAGCCTGTAGAGGCGCACGGCGTTGTCGTGCAGCAGCTGCCGGCGTTCGGCCTCGGAGTGCCCGGCGATGGCCGCGAGGAAGCCGCGCAGGAGGGTCTCGTAGCTGGCCACGAGGCTGTCGACCGGGAAGTTGCTCGCGAACATGCAGCGCGACGTGCCGAAGATCGCGATCGCGTCGCGCATCAGCGGCACGTTGGCGTGCTCGGTCCATGGCAGGCCGCGTTGGCCCAGGCCCGAGATCTTGATCGCGGTATTGGGTGCATCGGCCAGCCGCTCGAGCGCGCGGCGCCAGCCCGCGAGGCCCTCGGCGCCGCGGTCCGCCGGCAGGCCGCTGTGGTTGAGGATCAGCAGCGTGCGCGGAAAGTCGCGCGCGAGCTGCGCGGCCTGGTCGAGGTTCCACCAGGGGGCCTGCAGGTCGAAGGAGAGCCCATGCGTTTCTAGCAGCGCATAACCGGCGCGCCAGCGCGGATCGTCCATCGAGCCCGCCACGCCGCGCGCGGCCTCGGCGGCCATTGGGGCCGTCACCGGCTTGTGGCGGATGCCGCGCACCAGCGCGAACGCGGCCTGCGCCGCGAGCACCTCGGTCACGTCGCCACGATCGAGCGCCGCATGCGCGACGATCGCCGAGGGCCGGCCTTCGGTGGCCGCGAGGCCGGTGAGCCAGCGGGTCTCGGCCACCGGGTCGGCGCGCTCCCATTCGGCCTCGATATGCACCGTGCGCGCCGGCGCGAAGCCGCGCGTGTCGCGCGCGAGATCGGCCGGCAGGTAGTTGCGCTTCAGCGCCGAGTAGTCGCCGTAGCGGAAGTTCGGCACCGTCTCGCCCTGCAGCCAGGGATAGGGATGCGCATCGAGGTGCCAGAAATGCTGGTGCGCGTCGACGAAGGGTTCGCTGAATTCGAAAGCCATCGCGCGATTCTCGGCCGTGCGCCCGGCCTCAGCTCGACAGGTTGATCTTGCCCGCGAGCGCCTTGAAGAACTCGCTCTCCCTGGCCATCACCGCCTCGAGCGCCGCGTCGTCGGCATAGGTGTCGGTGCTGAAGTGCAGCTTGGCCAGCGCCTCGAGCCAGGCGGGCTCCTTCACGGCCTTCGCGACCGCGCCCTTGAGCACCGCGATCACGTCGTCGGGCGTGCCGCGCGGCGCCGACAGGCCGCGCCAGATGCCGATCGACAGGTCGATGTTGCGTTCCTTGAGCGTCGGGATCTTCTCGAAGCCGTCGGCCACGCGCCGGTCGGCCATCACGGCCAGCGCCTTGAGCTTGCCCGCGGCCACGTAGCTCGACACCTCGGCCGTGCTCACCGTCACCGCGTCGATGTGGCCGCCGAGCAGCGCCAGCACCGCGGGCGCGCCACCGGCATAGGGAATGTGGTTGAACTTCGCGCCGGTCTTCTCGGCCAGCGCGGCGGCCGCCATGTGCCAGGTCGAGCCATGGCCCGCGTTGCCCACGCGGATGTTCGCATCGCCCTTGCGCGCGGCCTCGAGGAACTGCTCGAGCGTGGCGTAGGGCGCATCGGCGCGCACCACCACCGCGGCCGGGTCGGCATTGAGCCGCGCGATCGGGCGCAGATCCTTGTACGAGAACTTCGCCAGGCCCAGGTGGTTGAGAAAGGTCAGCTCGGTCGACGACAGCACGATGCGGTAGCCGTCGGGTTTGGCGTTGACCACGTCGCCCAGCCCGAGCACGCCGCTCGCGCCGGGCTTGTTGATGACGACCACCGGCTGCGGCAGGTACTTGGCGACCGCCGCGCCGAAGGCCCGGCCCACCACGTCGGCGCCGCCACCGGCCTGCCAGGGCACGACCAGTTCGATCGGCCTGTGCGGATAGGCGCTGCCCTGCGCCCGTGCGAAGCCGGGTGCGAGCAGCAGCGCACCCGAGAGCGCGGGGATGGCGCCGAGCCAGCGGCGGCGCGAGTGGTCGATGGTCGTTGCTTGCATAGTCTTGTCTCCGTCTCGTTGTGTTTCTTGCGTGTCTCAGTCCGCCGTCGCGTCGGCCGCGGCATGCGCCGTGCCGAAGGCGCCGCTGCGTCGCAGCGCGGCGATGTCCTCGGCCGTCATGCCGATCTCGCCGAGCACCTGCTCGGTGTGCTGGCCCAGCAGCGGCGCCGGGTGCCGCACCTGCTGCGGCGTGCCGCCGAGTTTGACCGGAAAGCCCAGGGCGCGTGTCTCGCCCTCCACCGGATGCTGGATCTTCAGCACCATGTTGCGTGCCACCGCCTGTTCGCTTGCCAGCGCTTCGGCGTAGTCGTAGATCGGCGCGGCCGGCACGCCCGCGGCCAGCAGCGCATCGACCCATTCGGTGGCGGTGCGGCGCGCGAACTCGCGTTCCAGCTCCTCGATCAGCACCACGCGGTTGCGGATGCGCAGCACGTTGTCGGTGAAGCGCGCGTCGCGCACCAGGTCCTCGCGCCCGATCACGCCGCACAGCGCGGTCCAGAGCTTGGGGTTGGCCGCGCCGATGACGAAGGGCCGGTCGGAGGCGCGCACCGCCTGGTAGGGCGCGCTCATGCGGTTGGCGCTGCCGATCGGCGTGGGCACCTGGCCCGTGCCCCAGTATTCGGCCGACTCCCACACCGACAGGCCCAGCGCGGTCTCGAACAGCGAGGCATCGACGAACTGGCCCTCGCCCGTGAGGCCGCGGCCGATCACCGCGCTGAGGATGCCGTAGGCCGCGAACAGGCCCGCGCCCAGGTCGGCCAGCGGTATCGCCGACTTCACCGGCGGCTCGCCCGGATGGCCCATCACGCTCATCACGCCGGTCATGGCCTGCGCGATCAGGTCCAGGCCCGGGCGTTTGGCCCAGGGGCCGGTCTGGCCGAAGCCCGAGATGCTCGCGTACACCAGCTGCGAGTTGAGCTGGCGCAGGGTCTCGTAGTCGATCTTCAGCCGCGCGGCCACGCCGGGGCGGTTGTTCTCGACCAGCACGTCGGCTTCCTTCACGAGCGCGTAGAAGGCCTCGAGGCCGGCCGGGTTCTTGAGGTCGATCTCGATGCTGCGCTTGTTGCGGTTGAGCGCGAGGAAGCCGCCGCTGTCGGCGCCCTTGAGGCGAAAGCCCATCGAGCGGCGGGTCTGGTCGCCGATGCCGGGCGTCTCGACCTTGATGACGTCCGCGCCCATGTCGCCGAGCAGCATGCAGCAGAAGGGGCCGGCCATGATCTGGCTGACGTCGAGGACCTTGATGCGGGAAAGGGGAAGGGTCACGCGGGGCTCCGGATCTGAAAGGAGGGTGGCGGGCTCAGCGGCCCGTGAAGACCGGCTTGCCCTTGGCCAGGAAGGCCTGGAAGCCGATGCGGAAGTCCTCGGTGTCGAAGCAGGCGTAGGCTTCGGCGTTCTCCTCGGCCGACAGCGGCGCGGGCTGCGCGAGCCGGCGCACGAACTTCTTGTGCCAGCGCGCCACCAGCGGCGCGCCGTTGGCGATGCGTCGCGCGGTCGCGTAGCCCTGCTCGAGCACCGCGGCGTCGTCGACCACGCGGTTCACCAGGCGCTTCTCGAAGGCCTCCTTGGCATCGAACACGCGGCCCTCGAGCACGATCTCGAGCGCGGTCGCGCCGCCGACCAGGTCGACCAGCCCGCCGAGCTCGCCGTACGACATCACCAGGCCGAGCTTGTTGACCGGCACGCCGAAGCGGCTCGAGCTGCCGCAGATGCGCATGTCGCAGACGGTGGCGATCTCGAGCCCGCCGCCCACGCAGGCTCCCTCGATCACCGCGAGCGTGGGGTGCTTGCTGGTGGCGATCGCATGCATCGCGCGGTGCGTGACCTCGGCATAGGCGGCCGCCTGCGCCGCGTTGGCGCGGCTGCGCTGGAACTCCTCGATGTCGGCGCCGGCCGAGAAGGCCTTGCCGCCGGCGCCGCGCAGCACCACGCAGCGCAGCTCGTCGTCGGCCGAGAGCTCGGCGAAGGCATCGGCCAGGCCCTGCCACATGACCTGGTCCATGGCGTTCATCTTGTCGGGCTTGTTGAGGGTCACGGTCGCGATGCGGTCGTCGCGCTCGACCAGGATGAGCGAGGTCATGTCGGCTTGTCTCTTTCGTAGGGGGCGGGTTGCGAACGGGCCGAAGTCTAGGGAGCGGTCCGCGCGCGGCCAAACGAAAAAAACTGGGGCGGTCTTCAAGAAAAACTCGCGCCCGGCAGGGCCTCGCGGCTTGTGAATTTTTCTCGCCCGGACTTCAAGTAAATCCACGTTGCCGCCCCCGGCACCCGTTCCTAGACTCGCGGCCCACGACGACCGGCTCCGCTTCGAGCGATACGCCGGCACTCCGGACAACCGCCGAGACAAGGAGCCAGCGCATGGCGCTCATCAACTACATCACCCAGATCCAGATCGACTTCGGCGCCGTGCAACTGCTGGCGCAGGAGTGCGACCGCCTCGGCATCCGCCGCCCGCTGGTCGTGACCGACGCCGGCGTGCGCGCCGCGGGCGTGCTCGAACGCGTGACCGCGCAGCTCGGCGCGGGCCGCGAGTTCGTCGTGTTCGACGGCACGCCCTCCAACCCCACCGAGCGCGCGATGCGCGCGGCCGTGGCGCTCTATGCCGAGCATCGCTGCGACGGCATCGTCGCGGTCGGTGGCGGCTCGCCGATCGACCTCGCCAAGGGCGTGGCCGTCTGCGCCACGCACGAAGGGCCGCTGAAGTCCTTCGCGGCCATCGAGGGCGGCGTGGCGCGCATCACCGCGGCCACCGCGCCGGTGATCGCCGTGCCCACCACGGCCGGCACCGGCAGCGAGGTGGGCCGCGGCGCGGTGCTGATCCTCGACGACGGCCGCAAGGTCGGCGTGCTCTCGCCGCACCTGGTGCCGCGCGTCGCGCTGTGCGATCCCGAACTCACGCTGGGCCTGCCGCCGATGCTGACCGCCGCCACCGGCATGGACGCGATCGCGCACTGCATGGAGACCTTCATGGCGCCGGCCTTCAACCCGCCGGCCGACGGCATCGCGCTCGACGGCCTGCGCCGCGCCTGGCGCCATATCGAGCGCGCCACCGCCACGCCCGGCGACCGCGAGGCGCGCCTGAACATGATGAGCGCCTCGATGCAGGGCGCGCTCGCGTTCCAGAAGGGGCTGGGCTGCGTGCACAGCCTCAGCCATTCGCTCGGCGGCATCGCGCCGCGCCTGCACCACGGCACGCTCAACGCGATCCTGCTGCCGGCCGTGATCCGCTTCAACGCGCAGGCCGAGTCGATGCGCAGGGACGAGCGCCTCGCGCGCATGGCGCAGGCCATGGGCCTGGGCCGCGGCGACGAGGTGGCATCGGCCGTCGCGGCCATGAGCGCGCGCCTCGGCCTGCCCACCGGCCTGGCCGCGCTCGACGTCTCGCCCGACCTGTTCCCGCGCGTGATCGAGGGCGCCCTCAAGGACCACTGCCACAAGACCAATCCGCGCGAAGCCAGCGTGGCCGACTACCAGGCCCTGCTGGCCGAGTCGATGTAGGCCCCGAAAAGAACACAAGGAGACAACGCCATGCAACGCCGCCGCTTCATCGCATCGACACTGGCCGCCAGCGCGGCCCTGCCTTTCGCCACCGTGCGCGCGCAGACCGCGCCGCTGCCCACCGCGCCCGTGCGCATCGTCGTCGGCTTTCCGCCCGGCGGCGGCACCGACGTGATGGCGCGCGTGATGGCGCAGAAGCTCGCCACCCTGTGGGTCGTGCCGGTCACGGTCGAGAACAAGGCCGGCGCGGGCGGCGTGATCGCCGCCGAGTACGTCGCCAAGCAGCCGAACAACGGCACCACGCTCTTGATGACCAACATCAGCAACCATGCGATCGCGCCCGCGCTCTATCCCACGCTGGGCTACGTGGTGGAGCGCGACTTCACGCCGCTGGTGCTGGTGGGCGTCACGCCGAACCTGCTGATCTGCAACCCCTCGAAGCCCGCGCGCACGGTCAAGGACCTGGTGGCGCTGTGCCGCGACAAGCCGGGCACCGTGACCTTCGGCTCCTCGGGCGCGGGCGCCTCGCAGCACCTGGCGATCGAGCTCTTCAAGCTGCGCGCGGGCGTCGATGCGCTGCACGTGCCCTACCGCGGCTCGGGCCCGATGCTTACCGACCTGATCGGCGGCCAGATCGACTACAGCTTCGAGACCATGACCTCGGCCACCCCGCACGTGGCCAGCGGCAAGCTGGTGGCGATCGCGCAGACGCGGCCGCGGCGCTCGAAGGCGCATCCCGAGGTGCCCACCGTGGCCGAGCTCGGCTACCCGGGCTTCGATGCCAGCACCTGGTACGGCCTGGTCGGGCCGGCGCAGATGAATGCCGCGATGGTGCAGCGCATGAACGAGGACTTCAACCGCGTGCTCGCCATGCCCGACGTGGCGGAGAAGCTCGCGAGCTACGGCGCCGAGGACGGCGGCGGCAGCGCCGCGAAGTTCGCCGAGTTCATCGGCACCGAGAAGGACAAGTGGGCCAGGGTGGTCAAGGAAGCCAAGGTCACGGTCTGAGCGGCGGCCCCGGAAGGCACGCGCCTTCCCCGAATTTCAACGACAGGAGACGACAACCATGCACAGGAATTTCAGGTCCCTGGCCGGCGTGCTGCTGGCCGCGCTGCTCGGCCTCGGCGCTGGCGGCGCCGCGGCGCAGGCACCGGTCAAGCTGCGCTTCAGCCACACCGTGCCCGAGAGCGATTCGCAGCACAAGGCCGCGCTCGAGTTCGCGAAGCGCGTGAAGGAGCGCACCGGCGGCGCGGTGGAGATCCAGGTCTTCGCCAACAGCCAGCTCGGCAACGACGTGACGCTGGTGACCGGCGTGCGCAGCGGCACCATCGACATCGGCGCCACCGGCAACCCCTTCGTGACCGGCCTCGCGCCCAAGCTCAATGCGCTCGACCTGCCCTACCAGTTCGCCGATGCGCAGCAGGCCTACCGCACGCTCGACGGCCCGGTCGGCCGCTCGCTGCTCGACGAGCTCGGCACGCACCAGATCAAGGGCCTGGCCTTCTGGGAGATCGGCTTTCGCAGCCTGGGCAACAACAAGCGGCCGATCAACGGCGCGGCCGACATCAAGGGCCTGAAGATCCGCACCACGCCCAATCCCTCGCACCTCAAGGCCTTCCAGCTGCTGGGCGCGAACCCGCAGCCGATGCCCTTCGCCGAGGTGTTCGGCGCGCTCGAGTCGGGCGCGGTCGACGGGCAGGAGAACCCGCCCACGCTGATGCTGTCGTCGAAGATGTACGAGGTGCAGAAGTATCTCTCGCTCACGCGCCATGCCTACACGCCGCTGGTGGTGATCATGAACAAGGCGCGCTTCGATGCGCTCAAGCCCGAGTTCCAGAAGGTGATGCTCGAGGAGGCCGCGGCGGCCGCGAACTTCCAGCGCAAGCTCAACAACGACGGCGAGAAGGACGCGATCGCCCAGCTGCGCGCCAAGGGCATGCAGATCAACGAGACGCCCGACGTCGCGAGCATTCGCCAGGTGGTGCGCGAAGAGACCCGCAGGATGTACGTCGAGAAGAACGGCGACGCGGTGCTCAAGGCGATGGACGCGCAGCCGTGAGCGCCGTGCTTCCCGCCGCCATCGTCGACGCGCACCACCACCTGTGGCACCTGGGCGAGGGCCATTTCCCGTGGCTGCAGGACGGCTACGACGCCGGGGCCTTCTTCCTCGGCGACTACGCGGTGCTGCGGCGCGACTTCGGCGTGGCCGACTACCGCGCCGCCACCGAAGGCCTGCCGGTGGTGGCCACGGTGCATGTGGAGGCCGAGCGCTCGCGCTCCGAGTCGCTGGCCGAGACGCGCTGGCTGCATGCCGTCCATGCGACGCACGGCTTTCCGAATGCCGTGGTGGCCAATGTCGAATTCCTCGCAAGCGATGCCGAAGCGCAGATGCGCGCGCAGGCCGAATGGCCGCTGGTGCGCGGCGTGCGCTGCAAGCCGCGCATCTCGCGCGGCCCCGATCACAGCGTGCGCGGCGAGCCCGGCACCCTGCAGGACGAACGCTGGTGCGCGGGCCTGGGCCTCTTGCGCGACAACGGCCTGCTGTGGGACGTGCGCGTGCCCTACTGGCACCTGGAGGAAGCGGCCGAGGCCGTCGCGCGCTTTCCGGGCCTGCGCGTGGCGATCGAGCATGCGGGCCTGCCCTGGGACCGCAGCGAGGCCGGCCTCGCGCACTGGCGGCGCGGCATGCGCGCGCTCGCGGCGCTGCCCGAGGTGATGGTCAAGCTCTCGGAGTTCGGCCTGCCCGATGCGCCCTGGAGCGCGGACAGCAACGTGCGCGTGGTGCGCGAGACGGTCGAGATCTTCGGCGCCGGGCGTTGCATGTTCGCGAGCAACCTGCCGGTGTCGGGCCTGCGCGCGCCCATGGCCGAGGTGGTGCGCGCGGTGGCCGAGGGGCTGGACGGCCTCGACGACGCGGCGCGCGACGCGGTCTGGCGCGGCAACGCCTTGCGCTTCTACCGCATCGACACGGCCGGCCCGGGGCGCTGAAGCGGCCGGGTGCAAGAACCAACCACAACAGGAGACCCCCCCATGCTTTCCCGCCTCTTCGAGCGCGGCGCCAACGTGTTGATGATCGCGATGATGGCCGTGATGGTCGCGCTCGTGTTCGGCAACGTCGTGCTGCGCTACGCCTTCAACTCCGGCATCGTGTTCTCGGAGGAAGCCTCGCGCTTCGTCTTCATGTGGCTCACGCTGGTCGGCGCGCTGCTGGTGATGAAGGACAACGCGCACCTGGGCATGTCGACCGTCGTCGCGCGGCTCGGCGAGCGCGGCCAGCGCTTCTGTCGAGGCGTGGCCGACCTCGGCGCGCTGGCCTGCTGCCTGCTGCTCGCGCACGGCAGCTGGAAGCTGGTGGTGATCGGCATGGACGACCGCGCACCGGTCACCGGCGTGCCGATCGGCCTGGTCTATGCCTGCCTGCTGGTCAGCAGCGTGGGCATGGCGCTGATGCTGGTCGGCTCGCTGTGGCGCCTCTGCACGGGCCGCATGGCGCGCGAGGAACTGGTCAACGACACCGGCAGCGCGGGCGAGTGAGCGCGAACTAAAAGAACACGGGACATCCATGACCATCTTCGTCTTCATCGCCTCGCTGCTCGGGGCCATGGCCTTCGGCATGCCCATCGCCTTCGCGCTGCTCGTCTGCGGCGTCGCGCTGATGGTGCACCTGGGCAACTTCGACACCCAGATCCTCGCGCAGAACATGCTCGAGGGCGTCAACAACTATCCGCTGATGGCGGTGCCCTTCTTCATGCTCGCGGGCGAGCTGATGAACGCGGGCGGCCTGTCGGCGCGCATCGTCAAGGTGGCCGATGCGCTGGTCGGCCACGTGCGCGGCGGCCTGGGCTACGTGGCCATCATCGCGGCCACCGTGGTCGCGAGCATCTCGGGCTCGGCCGTGGCCGACACCGCCGCCGTCGCGGCGCTGCTGATCCCGATGATGCGCAAGGCCGGCTACGACGTGCCGCGCGCGGCCGGCCTGATCGCCGCCGGCGGCATCATCGCGCCCGTGATCCCGCCCTCGATCGCCATCGTGGTGTTCGGCGTGGTGGCGCAGATCTCGATCACCAAGCTGTTCCTCGCCGGCCTGTTCCCCGGGATCATGATGGCGCTCACGCTCACCGCCACCTGGTGGCTGTGCGCGAAGAAGGAGAAGAACGTCGCGGTGCGCAGCTTCAGCGCGGGCGGCCTGGGCCGCGCGCTGCTCGATGGCGTGTGGGCGCTGGTGCTGCCGCTGGTGATCATCGGCGGCATGAAGTTCGGCGTGTTCACCCCCACCGAGGCCGCCGTGGTGGCGGTGGTCTATGCCTTCGTGGTGGGCCGCTTCGTCTACCGCGAGCTCGAGATGCCGCGCCTGCCCGAGCTGGTGCTCAGCGCCGCCAAGACCTCGAGCACCGTGCTGTTCCTCGTGGCCTCTGCGCTGGTGTCGGCCTGGCTCATCACCATCGCCAACATCCCGGCACAGGTCAGCGAGCTGCTCGAGCCCTTCGTCGACAACAAGATCCTGCTGATGTTCGTGATCATGGTGCTGGTGATCATCGTGGGCACCGCGCTCGACCTGATGCCCACCGTGCTGATCATGACGCCGATCCTGATGCCCGTGATCCACAAGGCCGGCATCGACCCGGTGTATTTCGGCGTGATGTTCATCATGAACAACGCCATCGGCCTGCTCACGCCGCCGGTGGGCACCGTGCTCAACGTGGTGGCCGGCACCTCGCGCGTGAGCCTCGACCAGGTGATCCAGGGCGTGTGGCCCTTCCTGCTGTCGCTCACCGGGCTGATGTTCCTGTTCGTGCTGTTCCCGCAGCTCATCACCGTGCCGGCAAGCTGGCTGCGCTGACAAGGTGTAAGCGGTGGGGCATGGCTCAGGGCTTGGCCAGCGGCGCGATGCCCGCGCCGCTGGCGCGCAGCAGCGCGGCCGTCTCGATCTCGAGCGTCGAATCGTTGCGGCCGGTGCCGCAGTAGAGAGTGCCCAGGCGCGCCACCGCCTCGTCGACGATCACGCGCGCGCCGCCCACCGGCAGCGGCGCCACGCCGCCGGGCACCATCCGCAGGTCGGCCGCGAGCTCCTCGTCGCCCGCGAGCCGCAGGTCGGCGCGGCGCACGCCGAAGGCATCGGCGATGCGCTTGTAGTCGGCCCGGTCCTGTCCGCGCAGCGCGGCCAGCAGGTAGCGGCCGTCGGGCAGGCGGAACGCGAGGCACTTGACCATCGCACCGGCGTCTAAGGGCAGCAGCGTGCGCGCGTCCTCGAAGGAGACGACGGGGGCGTGGGCATGCAGGCGGTAGGGCAGGCCGGCCTGTCGCAGGAAGGCCAGCGCGGTCGGGCTCAGCGAGGGTTCGTGGGGAGCTTGCATCGGCGCATGCTACCTGCGTGCGGTCGAAAGGCCTCATCGCGACATTCACATGATTTTTTTTGCCATGCGGATGCGGCCTTTCGCAATCGCTAGACGCGAAAACGCCCCGTAGCATCCGCGGACTTTTAGCAACTGCCTTGCAAGTGAGAGGCACCGGTTGCGACGAGGTCCAGGGTCGCATCCACAACTTCAACGGAGACAAAGATCCATGCGGGGATTCAAGAAAAGACGCGTCTTGCCATTGCTGGCTGTCCTGCTTCTTCAAGCGTGCGGCGGCGGTGGAGGAGGCGGCGGCGCCATCCAGATCGATCCGTCGGCGCTCGCCACGCCGCAGCCGCCACCGCCGCCTTCGGCAGGCACGGCATGCGCGGCACTGCGGGGTGCCAAGGTGGACAGTGCCGCGATCGGACTGCCGACCCAGGGCGCAACGGTCACCGAAGCGGCCCTCGTGCCGAGCGCGGGGCAGACGGGCGAGCATTGCATGCTCAAGGGCCGCATCGCTTCCGTCTCCGAAGGGGCGCAGGACATCATGTTCGCCCTCGTGCTCCCCACGAACTGGAACGGCAACGCGATGCACTTCGGTGGAGGCGGATTCGACGGCGTGGTCCCGGATCTCGTGGCCACGCCGCTGACATCGGGCGCGAGTCCGCTGCAGCGCGGATACGCCACTTTCGCCGGCGACTCGGGACATCAGGCACCTCCCACCGACCCTTTCTATACGGCCTTTGCATCGAACGACGAAATGCTCCGGAACTACGCCGGCGACGCCTTGAAGAAGACGCGCGACGTGGCGATGAAGCTGATCGGCCTGCGCTACGGGAAGGCACCGGCCAGGACCTATTTCATGGGCGGATCGAAGGGCGGCCACGAAGGCATGCAGGTGATGCAGAAATGGCCTTCCGACTACGACGGCGTGGTCACGTACTTTCCGGCCTATGCCTACATGCCGCAGATGATGACCATCCAGGTTGCCACGCGTGCGTTGTGGGGCGATGGCGGTGTTGGCTTCCTCAACCCGAAGAAGCTGCAGGCGCTGCGCACGGCCGAACTCGCGGCCTGCGATGCGCTCGATGGCGCCGTCGACGGCATTGTCGGCAACGTCGCCGCATGCACGTTCAAGCCGCAGAACCTGCGCTGCAAGGGCGGGGCGGATACGGGAGACGACTGCCTGTCCGATGCCCAGATCAGGACGGTCGACACGCTGCAATCACGCACCGCGTTCTCCTACGCGTTCAAGAACGGCGCGACCAGCAATCCCGGCTTCCTGCCGTCCACGGACTACGCCTCGGTGCTCGGGGCGACCGCGACCTTTCCGGTTCCGCCGAATCCGCTGGTGCTGGGCAGCCTGGGGGCGTTGCCCGACGCCTTCATCCGTAATGCGGTGTTGATGGATCCTCTGGGTCTGTCGATCGGCCTCGATGGCGCGTCACCGGGAAGCTACCTGCCACGCATTCAGGAACTGTCCGAGGTCATGGACGCCACGAGCACGAGCATCGAGCCCTTCGTCGCGCGTGGCGGCAAATGGCTGCTGGTGCACGGCACCTCCGATCCGCTGATCCCCTTCCAGGGCTCGGTCGACTATTACAACGCGCTGCTGCTGAAGCTGGGCCGGCCCCAGGTCGACGCGTTCCTGCGCTTCTATCAGGTGCCGGGATACGGCCACGGCACCGGGCACTTCAATGCGACCGGCGGCGTGCCGGTGCTGGACGCACTGGAGGCCTGGGTGGAGCGCGGCAAGGCGCCGGGAGAGCTCATGGCGACCGATGCGAACCCCGCGACGGCCGGTCGCACCCGGCCGCTTTGCATCTACCCGAGCTGGCCGAAGTACAACGGCTCCGGCGAATTGAACGCCGCGTCCAGCTACCGCTGCGCCACGAGCTAGCCGGTGCTCCTAGCGCGGCTTCGACGACATCTCCCACACGTCCGGCGTGGTCGCGACGAGGCCCTTGAGGTCGGTCCATTGCTGAGCCTGCGGCAGCGCGGTGCGGCCCTGCACCGCCGCCGTCGCGAACGCGACCATCCGCCCGCGCACGCGGTCGAGCTCCTGCCGCGGCCAGGTCTCCATCGAGTGCGGGCCGCGCGAGACGACGATGTCCTTGAGCCCGCGCACGCGGTCGTAGGCCGCGACCGTGCCCTCGAGGCTTTCGGCGCGGTCCCACAGGCCCTTGGCGAAGAACACGGCGGGCCACTTCGGCATGTTCGCGAGCACCGCCGAGTTGGGATAGAAGGCGACGTAGTTGTCGGCCGCCATGCCGCCGAGGAAGAGGTTGCGGTCGGCGAGGTCCGGCGCCTCGGGCAGGTAGCCCGCGCCGCTCACGAACGAGGCGTAGAGGATCGCGCCCTTGATGTTGGCGTAGCCCTTGGGTGCGCTGCACTGCACCGTTGGCATGTCGTAGCTGCAGCCACCGGCGTAGTTCTTGGTCATGGCCCAGCCGGTGGTCATCGAGCCGCGCGAGTAGCCCAGCAGCAGCAGCGGGATCTCGCGCGACTTCATGCCGGCCATCAGCTTGCCGGCCGCCGGCGCGCCCTCGAACTCCTGGCCCGAGGCCATCAGCACGCGCAGGCCGCGGCCGCTGTCCATCTGCTCGAGCACGCGGAAGATGTCCTCGCTCTGCTCGAGCGTGTTGGTGTCGCTGAAGCCGCCCGACAGGCCCTCGCCACGCCGGTCGTAGGCCAGCACGTCGAAGCCCGCGCGGTTCAGCGCATGCAGGTGGTCGCGCCAGAAGCGCATGCCGGGGCCTTCGGTGGTCGCGTTGGGGAAGCGCACGGACGTCGCGCGGCGCGTGGCGGGATCGACCCGCACCGACACCTCGTCGGGATGGTCGATGGCCGTGAGCTGGCCGCCGCCGCCCGGGCTCATGATCACCAGCGCGCGCTTGCGGCCGCCGCGTCCGTCGTCGACGCCCGCGCCCTCCACGTACCAGCCGCGCAGCTTGATGTCGCCCTGCATGTTCAGCTTGAGGCGCTCGAGCGGATCGCGCGGCACGGTGAACTCCACCACGTGCGTGCGGCCGTTCGTCTCGGCCACGGCTTCGTTGTAGGGCGCCTTCGCGAAGAAGCCCGGCTTGCGGATGTCGCGCAGGTTCACCTGCCCGTCCGAATCGATCTTGCCGACCGGATCGACCATGCCGGTGACGCGCGTCGCGCGCTCCTTGTTCGGCGGCAGCCAGCGCTGCATCTGGTCGTTGATGCGCTTGAAGCAGGCCGCGTCGCTCTTGCACGCGGCCCAGCGTTCCTTGAGCTTGGCGTCGGTGAACTCCTGCACGTGGAAGTCGCCCGCGTAGCCGGCGGGCGCGTGGGCGGCCGTGAGCAGCAGGGGCACGCAGCGCGAGCTGCCGTCGGCCTGGCGCAAGGTGTAGCCGGGCAGCTCGGCGTTGCGGTCGGTGCCGACCCAGGCCTTGCAGTCGGTGGGCGGCACGGCGCGCGCGACGGGCGGGGATGAAGTGGAGGAGGTGGGTACGGTGGTGCAGGCGGCCAGGGCGATGCACGCGGCGATGGCGGCGGCGGCCGGCCGGAAGGTCGGGAAGGGCATGTGTCTCCTGTGCGCGGGTGGCTCCCGCGGTCGATCCCGCATGTTCGCGGACGGCGCTGTCAGTCGGCTGTCCATGGGCTGCGGGTATTCCCGCCTTGCATCAGGCCGGGTCGGCGTCCGGCACGCACAGGCGCGGCGTCCAGTCCTCGACCTGTCGCGAGGCCGCGCGGCGCCGGAAGGTGGCGCGCCAACGTTCGGCGAGCGCCGGCAGTTCGGCCGCGCGTTCCCATTCGGGCGCATGGCGTTCGTCTCGCGCGAACAGCAAGGCGATCAGGCGCGACAGCGGCCACTCGGGATGCGGCCGCTCGACCAGCACGATCGCTGCGCCGCGTTGCACCGCGCCGGGCCGCAGCACGCGGTAGTACCAGCCGGTGCGGCCGCTGTCCTGCATTTCGCGCGCCATGCCCCGTTCGCCGAAGCGCACATCGAGCTTCCAGCAGGGCTGGCGGCCCTGCGACACCTGCACCAGCGCCTCGCCGAGTTGCAGCACGTCGCCGATGCAGACGCTGGCTTCGTCCCAGCCCACGGTCGAGAGGTTCTCGCCGAAGGCGCCGGGCGCGGCCAGCAGGTCGTGGCGGCGGCTCCATGCGGACCAGGCGCCGTAGTGCTCGCGCGGATAGTGGTGCACCGCCTTCTCGGGGCCGCCATGGATGCGCAGGTCCGCCTGCGCGTCGCCCGCGAGGCCGGTGGCCGAGAGCCACAGCGCATCGTCGCTCGGCGACTCGACGATGCCGCTGGGTGTGCGGCCATCGGGCAGCGGCGCGATGGGACCGACGAGCAATGCGTCGATGCGCACCGGCGCCAGCGTCATGCGAGCTGGCCCAGCCAGGCGCGCAGCATCGCCGAGGCGCTGGCTTGCGGCGCGTTGCCCTGTGCCGCGCTTTGGGCGCGCAGGGCCGGAACATCGATGCCGGCCTGCGCGAGCTCGCAGGCATGGCCGATGAGCCAGGGTTCGATGCGCGCGGGATCGGCCTCGGGATGGAACTGCAAGGCGAGCGCGTGGCGGCCATGGCTGAAGGCCTGGTGCGGCGTGAGCGGCGTGCTCGCGAGCAACTCGGCCCCCGCGGGCAGCTCGAAGGTATCGCCATGCCAGTGCAGCACCGGCACGCCGGCCAGCGGCGCGAGGCACGACGCCTGGCCGGCCGCGCTCAGGTCGACCGGTGCCCAGCCGATCTCCTTGTGGCCCGATGGGTACACACGCGCGCCGAGCGCGCCGGCCATCAGTTGCGCGCCAAGGCACAGGCCCAGCGTGGGCCGGCGCAGCGCGAGGCGCGAACGCAGGCCCGCGATCTCGTCGTGCAGGAAGGGATAGAGGGCGGTGTCGTAGGCGGCGATGGGGCCGCCGAGCACGACGACGAGGTCGGCGTCCTGCCATTCGTCGGGGCGCAGCGGCGCGACGCCGGCCTGCCGGTGTTCGATCTCCCAGCCGGCCTCCCGCAGGACCGGCGCGAACAGGCCGAGGTCCTCGAAGGCCAGGTGCTGCAGCGCGATGCATCGCATGGCGGGAGGCTCCTGTCAGGCCGCGCGCAGGCAGTCCGCGTTGCGCGGATCCTTGAGCGAACGGCGCGCGTAGTACTCGAAGGCCACCGTGTTGCGGCGCGGCCGCAGGATCCAGTCGTGGGCCTCGGTCGCGAGGCGATGGTCGATCGGCCGGATGGTGCCGGCGGAGGCGGCCAGCAGGTGCATCTTCGCGGCGCGTTCGAAGGCGATCGACAGCACGCAGGCCTCCTCGATGCTCGTGGCCGCCACCAGCAGGCCGTGGTGCGACAGCAGCAGCGCGCGCTTGCTGCCCAGCGCGGCCGAGATGAACTCGCCCTCCTCGTTGCCCACGGGCACGCCGGGCCATTCGCCGACGAAGGCCACGTCGTCGTAGAGCACGCAGTTGTCCATGTGGCTGATCTGCAGCGGCTGCTCGAGCATGCCGAGCGCCGAGGCATGCAGCGCATGGGTGTGGATGATGCAGTTCACGTCGGGCCGCGCGCGGTACACCCACGAGTGGAAGCGGTTCGCGGGATTGGGCATGCCCGTGCCGTCGAGCACGTTGAGGTCTTCGTCGACCGTCAGCAGGTTGTCCTCGGCGATCTCGTCGAAGCCCAGGCCCAGCCGCTGCGTGAGGTACTGGCCCGGCGTGCCGGTGCGCGCGGTGATCTGGCCCGCGAGGCCCGAGTCGTGTCCGTTGTCGAACAGGATACGGCAGGTCAGCGCGAGCTTCTGGCGGTGCGTGTAGCGGCTCTCGCTGAAGTGCTGGTCCATCTGCACGTGGGATTGGGCGATGAGCTCTTCTTTCGCGAGCTCGAAGGTGTCTTGCAATGCCATGGGTCGGTCTCCTAAGGGGTTTCGCTGGTCGAGAAGTTCTTCTCGGGATGTCCGGGAAAAAGAGGCTGGTAGCCGTCGAGGCCTTCGATGCGCGCGAGCCAGGCGCGGATCGCCGCGAAGTCCTGCAGTTCGATGCCGCCCATGGGCGCGAGCCGCGTGTAAGGGTACAGCGCCACGTCGGCGATGCTCGGGTGCGTGTCGGTGGCGACCCAGCCGTCGGGGCCTTGCCGTTCGAGCCGTGCTTCGAGCAGCGCGAGCGCGGCCAGGGCCTCGTGCCGGTGGGCGCGGAATTCGGCGCTCTCGGGATCGCCGTCGCGGTGCAGCGCCAGGTGCAGGCGCAGCTTCGCGAGCGGCTTCATGTGGCGCTCCTGCTCGAAGGACAGCCAGGTCAGCACGCGCGCCTGCGCGAGCCGCTCGGCGGGCCACCACGGCGAGCCCTGCGCGAGGAAATGAAGGATCGCCATCGATTCGGCGATGCAGTGGCCGTCGTCGAGCTCGAGCACCGGCACCTGCGCGAGCGGCGCGATCGCGAGGAAGTCGGGCCGGCGCAGGTCGCCGCGGTCGATCGAGCGCGTGTGCCGCTCGAGCGGCATGCCGAGCAGGCCGGCCATCAGCCGCACCTTCCAGGCATTGCCCGAGCGCAGGGTGTCGTGCAGCTTCATGGGCATCAGTCGACCTTGGTGCCCGCGGCGCGCACCACGCGCGTCCACTTCTCGGTCTCGGCGCGCAGGTGCTTGCCGTAGGCGGCGGCGCCCGTGGGCATCGGCTCGATGCCCATCTCGGCCAGGCGCGCCACCAGGGCAGGGCGCTTGAGCGCGCGCGCCAGTGCCTCGTCGAGCAGCGCGACCTGCGCCGATGGCGTGCCGGGCGGCGCCAGCAGCGCATTCCACGAGCCGATCTGGAATTCGCCCAGGCCCTGTTCCTTGCTGGTGGGCAGGTCGGGCACGGCGGGGTTGCGATGGTCGGCGGCGATCGCGAGCATGCGCAGCTTGCCGGCCCTGGCCTGCGGCTGGATCACGGGAATCGCATCGATCACGATCTGGACCTGGCCGCCGAGCGCGGCGTTCACGGCCTCGGCGCCGCTCTTGAACGGCACGTGGAGGATGTCGCTGCCCGTCGCGAGCTTGAACAGTTCCAGCCCCAGGTGCGGCGAGCTGCCGTTGCCGGCCGAGCCGAAGTTCAGCGTGCCCGGATTCTTCTTCGCATAGGCCGCCAGCGCGGGCAGGTCCTTCACGCCATCGAGGCCCGCGACCGCGAGCACATAGGGCGAGTTGCTCACCAGCGAAACGGGCGTGAGCGCCGCCGGGTCGTAGCCGAGCCGCGCATAGATCATCTTGTTGACCACCTGCGTGCCCACCGTGCCGAGCAGCAGCGTGTAGCCATCGGGCTGCGCCTGCGCCACGGCCTGCGCCGCGATCGAGCCGCCCGCGCCGGGGCGGTTGTCGATCACCACCTGCTGCTTGAGTTCCTCGCCGAGCGCCTGGCCGATGAGCCGGCCGGCCATGTCGGTGATGCCGCCGGCGCCGAACGGGATCACGAGCCGGATCGGCTTGGCGGGGTAGGGCTGGGCCTGGGCCGCCGCGCCGACGCAGGCCAGCGTCAGGGCGAGGACAGGGGCGATCCAGCGGCGGAACGGCGAACGTGCGGACATACCATACTCCTGTGCGGCGCGGGATCGGCCGCGTTGCGTGTGCGATCGGGTTCGAGAAACAAGTCCATTTTAGGACACAAGTGTCCTAAAGAAAAGTCATGTCCATCAAGTTGAAGTTGTTGCGGGTCCAGTCGGGGCTCACGCTGGAGGGGTTGGCGCAGGCCACCGGGTTGACCAAGAGCTACGTGTCCAAGCTCGAGCGCGGCGTGTCCACGCCCTCGGTGGGCGCGGCGCTCAAGCTGTCGAAGGCGCTGGGCGTGCAGGTCGAGGAGCTGTTCGCCGAGTCGTCCGAGGAGGATCCGGTGGTCATCCATCGCCAGCAGCCGGCGGCCGCGGGCGGCGCAGCGCGGCTGGTGTCGGGCTCGCTGCCGGGCCACCGCATGGTGGCCTTCGTGCTGCACCCGACCGACGAGCCGGTGCGCAACCACCCGATGAGCCACCACGAGGGCGAGGAGATCCTCCATGTGCTCAAGGGCCGCATCACGCTGCAGCTCGCGAGCCGCACCGAAACCCTGTCGGCCGGCGACACCGCGCATTTCAACGCGGGCATCCCGCACAAGATCACGTCGGTGGGGAAGACGCCGGCCTCGGTGCTGCTGGTGATCGCGCAGGCGGAATGAGCATGCGGGCGAAGCTTCTCCTGGCGTTCGTCGCGTTGCTGCTCGCCGGCTGCGCGAGCGCGCCGCCGCATGCGTATTCGGTGTGCGCGACGCAGCCGGGGACCGAGGCCTGCCAGGTCGAGCGCTACGACCACGTCGACTGAACGCCGGAGTCGCGCACCCGCTGGATATCCTCCGGTTGGATGAGGCGTGCGTTGGGCGCAACGCCGCGACGAAATTCCGTCGGCATGGGATCGCTGCGTCATCGGCGCGCTTCTTCCCGCACCTAAGATGCGTCCCGCAGGCACACGCGGGACGAGGAGGGCCGTGTGGCTGCGCCCATCACGGCGTGTTCGGCCTGGTCCCCGAAGCTGGTTTCCACCCCGATCGACGCGGCGCGCGCGGCGCGCTTTTTACAGAAAGCATGCGTGATGGATATCTACCGTTTTTGCAAGGCCCTGATGGGCTGCTGCTGCCTGCTTGCCGGATTGGCTGCCTTCGCCCAGCAGCCGTTGCAGGGCGTTCTGGGCCTCAGCTACAAGATCGGAAGGCCCTCCGTTCCGGCCGCGGCCTATCAGAAGATCACCGTCACGGAGTTCCGGTCGATGGTGAGCAAGGCTTTCCAGAAGTCGGGCTTCTCTCTCGTCGCCGTGGACGCGCAGAAGAACAAGTCGACGATCTTCCAATTCAGGTTCGATGCCTATCCGAAGGTCGAGCCGAAGCCGATGATCTTCATTTCGGCCGACGAGCTGTTCGACGAAAGAAAGCGGTGCAATCCCTGCTTCCTGCGGTTCGCCGAGATCAGGAACGCGTCCGAGTTCCAGGCGCTTCCGTGGATGACGCAGTACGAGCTGAGCGCGCTGCTCGTGCCGGCCATCGACAACGCGTACGCGACCATCGAGTCCAGCGGGCGCGAGTACAGGGATCCCGCGTGGGGAGGCTTCAACTACAAGCGGCAGTGGGCCGGCGAGCGGAATCTCTTCGGCAACTCCTTCACCGGCATCGATGAGTCCAGTCTCAAGGAGGCCATCGTTGGGGCCTACAGGAATGCCGGTTTCATCCCCGTTGAAACCACGGCCGGCACCAGGGCGTCCGCACAGCTTCTGACTTTCAATTTTCCCGTGGACCCGGCCAAGGAGGGCGGTGCCCTCTACACGGTGAGGATCGACAGCCAGTACGACGTGGACGGACGCTGCCACCCCTGTGAGATCACCGAACAGTACGACCCCTACCAGCAGCTTCCGCCGGCCGGCTTGTCGGGCATCGCGAGCCGCGCGACCCTCGATTCGAGATTCACGGCAGCCCGGAGCGCGGCCTACGAAATCATGCGGGCGGATCTCGAGCGCCATCTGCGGCCCGGCTCGGTGTTTTCGATCCCTCCCACGCAGGCCGCCCTCGGATCGCCCCGGCCGCGGCCCATGCCGATGCCCGTGACATGACGGCGCATGGGGGGCCCTGGTCGGGGACCGTCGCAGCCGGCTCGATGCGACGCGAGCAGTGGCTGGTCGTCGGCAACCTGCTCGCGGCGCTGGCGGCCGGCGCGCTGGCATCGTGGTCCGCGCCGATGATGCTGGCCATTCTCTACATCGATGTCTGGTTGCTGGCCAATCCCCATATCGTCGCGACCTACGCCCGCCTGGGCGCGATGGCCTCGCGTCCCCGCATGCGCCAGGCGCTGGTCTTCGTCGCGCCGGTCCTGATCCTGGCGGGCCTGACCATCGTCGCCCTCGCCTATGAAGTGGCCGGACTGTTCGCCGTCTATTTCCTCGCGCAGTCCTTCCATGTCTCCCGCCAGTGCTACGGCATCGCGAGGCGCTGCGACCGGCGGCCCCAGGTGCCCTGGCGCAGCCTGCCCTATGGGCTGATCTATCTGTTCCCCGCGTGGGGCTATCTGCATCGCAGTGCACAGGGCGGCGACAGCTTTCTCGGCTACCCGATCTGGCTGCCGCCGGTTCCGCAGGCGTGGGCCGTGGCCGCGGGAATCGCAGCCCTCGCCGGCGCCGCGTGCTGGCTGGCATGCCTGGTGTATTCGAGGCGCACGAGGCAGGCGGCGGGACCGTTCGACAGCCTCGTGCTGTCCCACCTGATCGTTTCGCTGGTCGGCTATGTCTGGATCGACGACATCACCATCGGCTGGCTGGTGGTCAACGTCTGGCACAACATCCAGTACCTGGTGTTCGTCTACCGCCAACGGCAGCGCGACGACACGACGGGCAAGGAGGGCGGCGAGATGGCGAGAAGTTCGGCGGCGCGCGCAACGCCATGGCGCGCCGTCCTGATGCCGCCGATGCGCTTCTTCCTGCCCTGCGCGATCGGCGGTGCCCTCCTGTACCTCGCCGCCAGCCGCATCGGCGAGAGCCTGCTGTGGCTCGGGCTTCCCACCATTCTCATTGCGCACTTCGTCCTGAACTTCCATCACTACCTGGTGGACGGCGTCATATGGAAGCGCCGTCGCACCGCGATCGGGTGAGCGGCCGCCGGCCCGCGACGAGATCGCGGCGCTGAATATCCCCCAGTAGGGGGAGCCGTGCCGTGCATGCAACACCCCCCAAGAAATTCCGCCTGCGGGCGACCGTCCCCACCAGAAGAAGCGTGTCCGCCGCGTAGGATTTGCTTACAAACCCGGATGGGACGAGGAGAGGTCGATGAACGAGCACTTTCCGCGATGGCAAGGGGCCGTATTGCCGCGTCGTTCCGGCATCCGTAGACAGCGAATGCGAAACACCACCGTTCACCGAAACCGCACCTGAAGGTGCAGAGGACCAAGCTACATGCGGAACATCTTTCTTGCGTTGATCGTCGCCGTGCTGACGGGATGCACGGCCCTCCAGCCGCCGATCCAGCCCGAGGTCTCGACCCAGTTCAAGCGCGAGAAGACCGCGGTTGCCTTCTTCGATCCGGTGGGGTCCATTCATTACTCGGAGGACGTATATCTGGTGCTGGCCGTTGCCCAGGTCTCGTCCGACTCCGACTACGCGGGCATCTGGGATAGCGACTCGGCGCTGACCCGGGTGCATGCCGACGAGTTTTCCAAGCTGGGCCTCAATGCCGCGCCGCTGAACGGCGAAGCCGGCATCGATGTGCCCAGGGAAGCCGTCGCACGCCAGAAGTCGCTGATGAAGGCGTTTCATGCGTCGAGGTCGAAGCCGGAAGGCGGGCCAGGCATCGCGCCCGAGTTCAAGGAAAGCCTGCGAGCGCACGGCTATGCCAATCTGATTCTGGTGAGCTGGTCTGGCTACTTCATGCACATCCCCACTTTGGGACTGGCACCTCGTCACTCGATCAACAACTCCTTCTGGGTCTACGACCTGCGTAAGGACCTGCCGCTCTGGTCGGGGGCATTTCCGGTGGCGCAAACCGTGACCTTGCCCAAGAACACTGGCAAGTCGTTCCTGGAAGAAAACGATCTGGCCGGATTGAAGTCCGAAACCGAAAAGCTGGCCCGCCAGCGCTATCGCACGAAAACCTTCGACGGAAAGCCGATGGTCAGCATCGGGCAAGCGATAGGTTTTCAGCGGGGAGACTGAGATGTCGAGCAGCTTTCGGTTGGCGGTATTCCTTCGCTGGTGGATGTACGTCGGCGCGCTTTTTCTCGTGGCATGCACCGGGGCGAACATCGGCCTGAAAACCGATTTCAAGGCAGCGCAGTTCGAGATCGGCAAGACCAGCCGCAAAGAGGTGATCGCACGGCTGGGCTTGCCCCAGAAGTCCATCGAGGATGCCGACGGAAACTCGCGCCTGATGTATGAGGGCGGTGCGAGGCTGACAGGGCTTTGCGTGGGTTGCGGCAATGCGGCTGCTTCGCCTGGCGCCCTCCCGCTTCTGGTCAACGACTCGATCGTTAAGAACGGGGCGGAGTACGTTTTCGACAAGACCGGCATCCTGATACGCAAATCCGAGCCCGAACCCGTGACCGGGCAGGTCAGCCCGATGCCTTAGCCGCCGCGGCGCGGCGGCCGTGGTGGAATACGCGGACATTGCTTCGTGTTCCAGGAAAGGATGTGCCTTGGCTTCCACCTCGAAACTGATACCGGCCGCGACCCTGGCGCTGGCCGTCCTGTCGATCGCCGCCTGCAGCGCGCCGCAGGCGCGTGAAGACAGTGCAACCGGCATCTGCCGGCCGGAGGCGGCGAGCGCCCTCGCGGGCAAGAACCGCATCGGCGATGCCGAGGCCCGGCAGTCGACCGGTGCCTCCCTCGTGCGCCAGCTTCAACCCGGACAGCCCGCGACGATGGACTACCGGCGCGAGCGTGTGACGATCGAGACGGACCCGGCCACCGGCAAGATCGTTCGTGCTGCCTGCGGCTAGGGCAGGGGCTGCGCGCATCGTCCCCGCACGACTGAACGCCGGGCTGCGATTTCAGTCCTGCCGGCTGTAGTCCGTGGCGCTGCCTGTCGGAAGAATCGTCGGGCTCCGAGTTCGCCCGCGCAAAGCCTTCCGATGTCCACCCTCCCCACCTTCACCACCGCATCCGGCCTCGCACCCAAGGCCTCTCCCGCGCCCCAAGCCCAGGCATCGCGCGCCTGGAGCGTGCATGCGCCCTTCGTCGCGCTGCTGCTCGAGCACACGCGGCCCGCCATCGTCGTCGACCTCGGCGCGGAGGGCGGCGTGCCGGCTGCCACCTTCAGGCAGTCCACCGCGCGCGGTACGGCCTGCCATACGGTGGACACGCGGCTCGCGGGCCAGCGCGAGGCGGCCGCGGCCTTCGCGGACGGCAGCATCGACCTGCTGCATGTCGATGCCGGCGATCCGGCGCGGCTGGCCACGCTGGACCTTGCGCCGTGGCGCGCCAAGCTCGGCCCGCGGGCGCTCGTGCTGGTGCACGGAACCCGCGCCGGCCGCAAGCTGCGCCGCCTCTGGGCGCTGCTGCGGCAACGCCATCCGTCCTTCGAATTCGAACAGGGCCTGGGGCTCGGCGTGCTGTGCCTCGGGCCGCGCGTGCCGCCGCTCGATGGCGTGCTCGCGCGCAGGATCGAGGGTCTGGTGCAGGAGCTGGAGCGACTGCGCGGCCATGCCGCGGAAGTCACGGCCAAGCGCGAGCGGGCCGAGGAAATGCTCGAGACCCGGCACTTCGAATCGCTCGAGAAGGACGTGGAGATCGCCGAGCGCGATGCACGCATCCTCGCGCTGAAGGCGCACGCCGCGGCGCAGGCCGCGCGCATCGACGGCTTCGAAGCCAGCCTCGGATTGCAGCTGGTGCTGTTCTACGGAAGGATGCGGCTGCGCGTCTTTCCGGCGGGTACCCGCCACGGCGATTTCTACGAGCGGCGCCGCGCGCAGCTGCTGCGGTGGACCCGGCGCTGGGTCGCGCATCGATCGACCGGGCGCGCCCGCCCGTCGCTCGACACCATCGCCGCGCTGCCGTCGCGCGATCCCGCGCGGCACCGGCCCTGGCTCGCGCCGCTCACGACCTTGTCGCGCCAGAGCCTGGGCGCGCGCATCCTCATCGTCGCCGAGCTGTCGATACCGGCCTGCAAGCGCTATCGCGTCGACCAGAAGGTCGACATGTTCGAGCACCTGGGCCTCGAGACCACGGTGCTCAGCTGGCGCGACGCCGAGGCCTGCCGCGCGGCCTTGCCGTTCCATGGCCTGCTGATCTTCTACCGCGTGCCGGCCGCGCCGCACATGGTGCTGCTGGCGACCGAGGCCCGGCGGCTGGGCGTGCCCAGCTTCTTCGACGTGGACGACCTGATCTTCGATTGGGACGCCTATCGCCGGCAACTGCTCGCCTCGGGCGCTCCGTCCGATCGCATGGCATCGTCGAAGGAGACGACGGCGCAGTACCGGCAGATGCTGAGCCACTGCCAGCACGGCATCGGAAGCACGGCCGCGATCGCGCGCAGCATGGCCGAGATCGTTCCGGGCAAGACGCACGTGGTGCCGAATGCCCTGGACGAGGGCATCCTCGCGCTCGCCGCGGAACTCGAGCGGCGTCCGGTCAGGACCGATCCGCGCTTCGTCACCATCGGCTACGGCAGCGGCTCGCGCACGCACGACGGCGACTTCGGCATCGTGGCATCCGCGCTGCTGGCGGTGATGCAGCGCCACCCGCAGGTGCGGCTCGCCATCCATGGCCCGCTCGAGCTGCCGGCGCCGTTCCGGCGTTTCGCCGACCGGGTGTTCCAGATCCCGTTCCTGCAGGGCGACGACTACCTGCGCGCGCTCGCCTCGTGGCAGATCAGCATCGCGCCGCTCGAGGACAGCCTGTTCAACGAAGCCAAGAGCAATATCAAGTTCATCGAGGCGGCGATCCTCGGCGTGCCGAGCATCTGCTCGGGCACGGGGCCGTTCCGCGAAGGCATCGAGCATGGCCGCACGGGCCTGATCGCCGACACGCCCGAGGAATGGGAGGCGGCCCTGACCCGGCTGGTGCTCGATGCCGGCCTGCGCCACGGCATCGCGGAGGAAGCCCGCCGCAGCGTGCTGTCGCGCTATCACCCGCAGGTGGTGGCCGCGCGGCAGCTGCAGCAGGTGGTCGGGCCGCTGCTGCCGGCGCCCGCCACGCGCCTCAAGGTGCTGGCCGTGAACGTGCTGTTCGCCCCGATGAGCTTCGGCGGCGCGACCGTGGTCGCGGAGCAGCTGTGCCGCCGGCTGCAGGCCGACGGCTGCGACGTCACCGCTTTCACCGCCATCCTGGGCTCGGAGCTCGAGCCGTACAGCGTGATGCGCTACGAGGTCGACGGATTGCCCGTGATCGCCGTGCAGGTGGCCGACGACACGCAGCGCGCGCTCGACTACGACGATCCGCAAGTGGGCGAGATCTTCGCGCGGCTGCTGAAATCGCTGCGGCCCGATGTCGTGCATTTCCATTCGGTGCAGCGGCTCGGCGCGACGATGGCCCATGCCTGCGTGGAGGCCGGCGTGCCCTACGCCATCACGCTGCACGACGCCTGGTGGCTGTGCGAGCGCCAGTTCATGGTGCAGGACAACGGCGTGTACTGCAACCAGAAGGCGATCGACCTGCGCGCCTGTTCCAAGTGCGTGCCGGACAGCGGCTTCACCTTCAAGCGCAGGTTCTTCCTCGGCGACGTGCTCGACCGTGCGAGCCTGCTGCTGGCGCCCAGCGAATTCCAGCGCGATCTCTACGTGGCGAACGGCGTCGCGCCGCAGCAGATCGCGGTGAACCGCAATGGCGTGCCGCTGCCCGCGCGCCCGCGGCCGGCGCGTCGGCCCGGATCGCCGCCGCGCATGGCCTACCTCGGCGGCCGCGCGGTGCACAAGGGCTACTTCTGGCTCCAGCAGGTGCTGGAGGGCATGCGCGTGGGCGGCTACGAACTGGTCATCACCGACATCGCGTTGCGTACCGGGGCGGCGTCCGTCGCCGCCACCGAGTGGCGCGTGTCGGGCCAGGTGCGCGTGGTGGCGCCCTTCGAGCAGGCCGGGATGGACGCGTTCTACGACGACATCGACGTGCTGCTGGTGCCCTCGCTGTGGAAGGAGAGCTTCGGCCTGGTGGTGCGCGAGGCACTGGCCCGCGGCATCTGGGTGATCGCGACCGCGGCGGGTGGGGTGGTCGAGGACATCGTGGACGGTGTCAACGGGCGCGTGGTCGAGATCGGCGACACCGACGCTTTCCGGGGTGCGATCGAAGACGCGCTGGCCAGCCCCGATCGCCTGCCGGCCGGCGGCGTCAACGCGATGCTGCCGCGCATCCGCGGCTACGACGAGCAGGCCGCCGAGCTCAAGGCCTACCTGCAGCGCATCGCCGCCGCGCCGGCCGCGGCCCGCGTCGTGGGCACCACCCGGCGCGCATGGCGCCCATCGGTGATCCCGATCGCCGCCCACGGCCCCGGCGCCTGAGGCGTAGACCGAATGGCCGATCCGAAAACCGGGGCCGTACTCACGGATGGGAGGGGGCCGGCGGCAGGAGAAGGGCTTACAAATCGCGGGTGGGTTCCTCAGGCCCATGCCACCATCCTTTCACCACGAATTCATGCTCTGGATGTCCTTCTCCTGCCGGCGCGGACAGAACCCGTCCTCGCCGTCGCCGCGTGCCGCATCGCGTCGGCCCGAGCGGTCATCGGAGCGCTGGCGGCACGGGGATTCGGCGGCGCTCGCGGCCTTGATGGCCAAGGAGGCGCTTCGTCTCCCGGTGCCCGATGACGCACCCATCGAGCCCGCGCCCGAGTCCCTGGTCCAGAGCATGCGCTTCGAGCCGGCCCTGCATTTCCAGGTCGAGCTCGGTCCCCGCTTCTGCGTTCGCGTCGAGAGCCGGCGGCGCACGCCGCTGTACGTGGTCGGCGGCCGCGATTGCTGGCTGCAGGTCGGCGGGGAGCCGGCGCTGCACCTGCGGCATGGCGACGTCGTCTTCCTGCCGCACGGCGATGCGCACCGTGTCTTCTCGGACCCCGGTCTCCCCGCATCGAGCCTCGATGAACTGCTGACGCATTCCGCCGGCGCCGCCGGTGCCGAGCGGCACGCGCCGGCGGGCGGCGAGCACAGCGTGTGGAGCGGCGGCTTCTACCGATCGGTGGAACTGGCCGCCCATCCGCTGGTGGCATCGCTGCCTCCCGTGCTGCATCTGCGCGCCGCGGACGCCGCGCCCTGGCTGCGCGCCATGTCGGACGCGGTGCGCTGGATGGCCGACCGCAGGGCCGGCGGCAACGGCGTGGGCGTGACCGAGCTGCTGGGGGCGCTGATGCAGCACGCCGTGCTGGCCTGGTTGCGCAGGCCGGAGGTGGCCATGCCCATCGCGGGTGCCTCGGGCCCCGACCTTTCCGATGCGAGGTTGCTCACGGCGCTCGAGGCAATCCACGCCCGGCCCGCGGACCCATGGACGCTGGAATCGCTCGCGGCGCTGTGCCACATGAGCCGCACGGCCTTCGCCACGCGATTCCGCGCGCAGATGAATCTCTCTCCGATGCAGTACCTGGCGCGCTGGCGCATCCACCTGGCGTCGCGGCTGCTGCGCGAACGCCGGCTGACCCTGCAGCAGGCGGCCGACGCGGTGGGCTACTCGACCGGCGCGATCCTCGCGCGTGCCTACAAGCGCGAACTCGGGACCTGGCCGTCGCAGGCGGGCTGAGGGCGCGTGCGCGCCAGCGTCCATCCTTCCGAGGAAGTAGAGCAAGCGGAGTATTGGCGCGGGCCGGGGACGGTGAAAGACTCGGTGCAAAGAACGATGAAGACGGCAGGCGCCGCGCGATCGCGGCGGCATCCGCCGCACGGTGGATCCGATGCCGATTCGATCAACTTCGGGGACCCCGCCATGAGCAACGCACAGCATCCCTACCACCCCATCATCTACGTGCGCGGCTTCGCCGCCACGCAGGGCGAGATCGAGGAGACCGTGGCCGACCCCTACATGGGTTTCAACATCGGCTCGACCAAGACGCGCATGGCCTGGACCGGCGACATGCGCCGCTTCTACTTCGAGTCGCCGCTGGTCCGGCTGATGGGCGACCACCGCTACGAGGACGTGTTCGTCGACGGCGACGACCTGATGGCCGCCTCGCGCGCCGACCAGGCCGTGCCCTACCGCAGCATCGTCATCTACCGCTACTACGACGATGCCTCGAAGGACTTCGGCAACGGCAAGACACCGGCGATCGAGACCTTCGCCCAGGGGCTCGACCAGCTGATCCTGCGCCTGCGCGACCGGGTGTGCGCCAACCCGAACAACGCGATGACGCCGGTCGACTTCAAGGTCTACCTGGTGGCGCATTCGATGGGCGGGCTGGTCTGCCGCGCCTTCCTGCAGAACCCCAGGCTGGGCTCGGCCGCGGCGCGCGCGGCGGTCGACAAGCTCTTCACCTATGCCACGCCGCACAACGGCATCGACATGCGCATCGTGCGCAACGTGCCGGGCTGGCTGTCCTTCGGCGACGTCAACAACTTCAACCGCGAGCGCATGGCCGGCTACATGGCCGTTCCCAAGGGCGACGACGTGTCGCTGGTGACGAACTTCCCGCCCGAGCGGGTGTTCAACCTGGTGGGCACCAACGCGCGCGACTACGCGGTGGCCGGCGGCCTCTCGTCGTGGGCCGCGGGCGATGCCAGCGACGGCCTGGTGCGCATCGAGAACGCCACCACCCACGGGCTGGCGGCCGACGGCACGGACGTCGGTTCCCCGCGCGCCTTCGTCAATCGCAGCCATTCGGGGCACTACGGCATCGTCAACTCGGAAGAGGGCTACCAGAACCTCACGCGCTTCCTGTTCGGTCAGCTGCGCGCCGACGGCATCCTCGACATCGACGACATCACGCTGCCGGAGGAGGTGCAGGCGGCGCTCGACGCCGGCAAGAGCGTGAAGGCCTCCTACCAGTTCGAGGTGGTGGCCAGCGTGCGCGGTGCCCAGTGGCAGATCACGCGGCGCGAGGCGCGCGAGAACTCGGCCATCTTCCGCGGCTACGACGAGCTGTTCCCGGCCGCGGGCGGAGCGCGCACGCCCGACCGCAGCAAGAGCCCGCACCTGTTCTCGCTGTTCCTGGACCCGACCAAGAGCGTGGTGGCCTCGGGCTCGGTGAGCTTCGCCTTCGACATCAAGGTGCTGGTGCCCGACTACGAGATCGACGGGCTGCTGTTCCTCAAGCGCCACTACGAAGGCGGCTTCGTCTATCGCGACCTGATCATCGTCGAGGCCTTTCCGGATGCCGCCGCCAAGTACGGGTGGCGCGTCTTCTATGGCGCGCAGGACGTTCATCCGGGCAAGCCCGGCATCGAGGCCACGCTGTATCCGCTGCAGGGCGCCGACGGCTATGCCTTCGACATGACGATCATCCAGGACGTCCGGCCCGGCCTGACGGGCACCCTGCGCGTGGAGATGCGGCCCTGGCGTTGAGCTGCCTGCGCGCGACTCAGGACTCAGGACGGCGTCCGCGCGCGCCGCAACCAGCCCAGGGTGCCGCCCTCCACATGCCAGTTGCCGTCCCGTGCCTCGAGCGAGAGCCGCGCGCGGCTCTCGCCGAACGGGCCGGGGTTCTGCTGCACGATCTCGATCTCCCGCTCGCCCACGGCCGCCACGATCGCGACATGGCCGTAGCGGTTGAGCAGCGTCGGCGCGAACACGATCAGGTCGTCGACCCGCGGCTTCTCGGCCTGGCCGTTGCGGTACTGCAGCAGCGCGCGCTTCGTGTTCGGCATGCCCTGCGGCGTGGCCGCGTCGTAGAAGTCCCTGGCGTGGCCGTAGGCGTCGGGCATGCGGTGGCCGAAGCGCTCGAAGTAGTAGCGCTTGACGAACTCCACGCACTGGTACTGGATGCCGAGGTTGTAGCCGTCGCGCGACAGCGCGCGGCCCTCGGCGTTGTTCACGCCGCCGTTGTAGTAGACCTTCACGCCGTTGAACTCGTCGACCACCGCGCCGACCTCGCGCGCGGGGTTGAGGTTGAAGTAGGTGGCGCCCCAGTAGCCGGCGACGGCCAGCGCGGCGATGCCGGCGAGGGTGGCGAGCAGAAGGGCGGGGCGGCGAAGAGGCATCGAAGGCGAGGGCAGGAAGGAGCGGGACGCGCGGGCAAGCTTAACGGCAGCGGGGCGGGGCTTCGTCCATCGTCCTCAGCCCTCCGCGCGTGCATTGCGCATGCGGATGCACGAGAAGCCCAGCGAAGACGCGACCACTTCGCGCGCGAGCGGCCAGAGCCGTGGCACCACGCGCAGCGCCACGCCGCGCTCGGCCAGCAGCGACAGCGGCTGCGCGAGGCGGTGCACGGCCTCGGGGCGCACCGTCCGGTCCGACACGTGGTAGCCGGCATTGGCATCGACGCAGCGGAACGACCGGGCCGGCAGCGCGTACAGGAACAGCGGCGTCGATTGCGCGCGCGCATGCCAGTCCTGCTCGATCGCGAGCACGTGCCGGCTGCTGCCATCGCCGAAGAAGTGCGCGAGATCGTGCGGCGTGGTCGCAGGCAGCGCGCGGAACGCGACCCGCGGGCAATCGCGCGGCACGAGGTAGTGCGGCAGGCAGGCGTCGTCCACGGCCCAGACCACGGGCGTGGCCACGGCCGCGTCGCGGTTCGGCGGCAGCCGGGGCTCGAAGACGGCGATGCCGGGCCGTTCGCTGACGTGCCAGAGTTTCAGGGGAGGCGAGGGGAAGGGCGTGGGCATGGGAGGCCGCGATCCTCGCACGAAGCCTGCGGTGGCCAGCGACAAGAGCCACTGAAACCGGTGGTCGTGGCGCGCTCAGCCCGCCGCCCGCTCCTCTTCGCGCAGCAGCACCGCCTTCTGCCGCTCGTACTCGGCCGCGATCTGCGCCAGCCGGCGTCCGCGCGCGGCGTCGCTGGTCCACTGGGCGGCGCGCACGCGCTGCAGCGCCAGGTCGCGCTGCAGCTGCGCCACCGGCAGCAGCGTCGCGTGGGGCGCCGCCTCGTAGCCGGCCGGCGCGTTCAGCGCGCGCAGCACGGCGCGCTCCTGGGCGCTGCGCGGCCCGGCGGCGGCGCCATAGCGCAGCAGGAAGCGGCGGACCTCCTGGCGCGTGGCGCGCGGCCAGTCGGCGCGGATGGCGAAGCGCTCGGCGGGCAGGGGCTCCGATTGCCAGACGATCTTGAGCTGCCGGGCCTCGGGCGGAAAGCGCCGGCAGAACAGGCGGTGGTCGTCGAGCGTGCCGGTCGCGATGTCGACGTCGCCGTTGGCCAGCGCGAGGCTGTTCGCGAAGATGGAGCCGACGGTCTCGGTGCGGAAGGCGGTCTCCATGTCGATGCCGCGCGGCAGGAACAGCCGTGCCTGCGGCAGCACGTAGCCCGCGATGGAGCGCCGCTCGCCGTAGGCGATGCGCCAGTCCTGCGGTTCGGCCAGCAGCCGGTCGAGCGCGTCGGGCGGGGCCGCGCGGCGCACCAGCAGCACCGCGCGGTTGGGGTCTTGCGCCGCCGGGCGCTTCGGTTGGGCGAGAATCCGCATCCGCCCCTCGACCACCGCCTGCAGCGCGGCCTCGGGGGCCAGGAAGCCGGCGTCGACCTCGGCGTGCGCGACGGCCCGTGCCAGCGATTCGAGGCTGGACAGCGTGGCCGTCTCGAGCGCGCAGCCGACGGCGGCGCACAGCGGGTGCAGCAGCGGTTCCCACGCGGCGCGCGAGGCCAGGGCCTCGTCGAGCAGCGGCAGGGCGAAGCGCAACCGGGCGGAAGACACAGGGGAGAAGGCCTCGCTCGAGGCCGCCGAGGCTGGCGCGAGACGCGGGCCCGACAACAGGAGCACGCCGGCGCCGCCGCGCGCGACACGCAGCAATGCGTCGCGGCGAGTGGCACCCGGGGGTGCATTCGAAGGGTCGAGGAAAGACGGTGCCATGCGGATTCACGAAAACGCTGGCAGGGCTCCGACGTGCCGCGGCGCGCCGAGGCGCGACCGCCGTCCAACCAATGACAGCAGGGTTTGGAGTCTGCGCATCCGCGCCCGCGCGCGCTACTCCCGAACAGGAGGGAACATGGGTCTGGAATCCACGGCGCTGGCCGACGCGGTCCGGCGGCTGTATGCCGAGGTGGCGGCGCCGGGTGCCGGCGGCATCGACCTCAACGTGCTGCGCGAGTGCATCGGCGCCGAGCACGTGGTGATGACGAGCATGCACGACGGCGACACCGAGTGGCGCGCCTGCACGCAGTTCGGCCAGGTCGAGGAACGCGAGCTCGGCCAGTGGCTCACGATGGCCGACCACGAGTCGCTGGTCCGGCTCACGGCCTCGGGCCTGCCGGTGCGCACCTCCACCTTCCTGAGCCGGCGGGCGATGGCCAGCACCGAGCTCTACCAGGAGGTGCTGCGGCCGCTCAACGGTGGCCTGGCCGCGGTGTCGTACTGGCGCGAGCACGACGGCTGGCGCGGCCTCAGCTATTGCCGCTCGCTCGAGTCGGGCCACGATTTCCGCGAGGACGAGCTGGCCTCGATCCAGGCGCTGGTGCCGCACCTGCGAACCATCGAGCAGCTGCATGCGCAACTGCGGCAGCGCACGCGCGCCAGCGTCGATGCGGCGCACGACATGCTGAACCTGGCGCCGCAGGCGGTGGTGCTGCTCGATGCCGCGGGCCGCGTGGTGTTCCTCAACCGCAGCGCGAGCGCGCTGCTGGCGCAGCCCGGTTGCGGTTTGCGCGCCGACCGCGAAGGCCTGCGCGCGCGCGACGGCGCGGAGGACCGCCGGCTGCAGCAGGCGGTGCGGCTCGCGGCCGAACTCGCGCCCGAGTCGCGCCGCGCGGCGCTCAGCGATGGCGCGGTGGCGGCGCAGGGCCTGCCGGTCACCATCCGGCGCGCGCTGCCGCTGCGGCCGCTGATCCTGTCGATCGTGCCGGCGGCCAGCCTCTCGGCGCAGGCCGAGTTCGGCAGCGCGCGCGTCGCGGTGATGGTGCACAACGCCGGCACCGACGGCACCATCGCCGCGGCCCGGCTGGTCGAGGCCTACGGGCTCACCGCGCGCGAGGCCGAACTGGCCGTGCTGCTCGGCAAGGGCGAGGACCTGGCCGGCGCGGCCGTGCAGATGGCATTGTCGGCGGGCACCGCGCGGCAGTACCTCAAGCAGATCTTCGCCAAGCTGGGCGTGCAGCGGCAGGCCGAGCTGGTGCGATTGCTGGTGGCGAGCTTTCCGCAGGAGTGAGGCCGAAAGGCCTCGCGCGCATCGCGCTCAGGCGGCCGGCATGCCCGGCGGCATCGCGCGCGCGGCCGCGTTCACGAGCTGCACGCGGTTGCGCACCTTGAAGCGCGCGCGCAGCTGCCGCAGGTGGTAGTCGACCGCATGGCCCGACATCTGCAGCCGGTGCGCGATCTCCTTGTCGCCGCGGCCCTGCCGCAGTTCCTCGAGGATGCGCAGCTGCATCGCGCTGAGCATCCTCGAAGCGCTGCCGATGTCGCCGGGCCGGTCCACGGCCGGCGCCGACGCAAGGCCGCAGGACTGCACGCGCCGGTGGAAGTCCTCGGCCAGCATGCGGGCCAGCGCGACGATGCCCGCGCCGATCCATGCGCTGTCCGTGCGCTCCGACTGCAGGCTCACCAGCGTGTGTTCGCCGAGCGGCACCGACAGCGGCGGCGCCGGCAGGCGGAACAGCACGCCGCTGCCGATGCCGCTGGCGCGCAGGTCGTCGAGAAAGCGTTCGTGCAGCGCGAAGCGGGTGTCCTCGGGCGGCCACTGGCGCGCCAGGCTGTCGCGGTCCCACACCCAGGGGCCGGCACTGCGCTGCGCGGCCTCGACGCGCGGATCCACCTCCTGGTATTGCTGCGAGAAATAGCGTTCGGTCCAGCGGGGATTGGCATGGCCGGTGAAGAAGCTCGAGGGCCGCCACCGGCCCTGCGCCAGCGCCACGGTGCCGTAGGCGAACCACTGGAAGCCCAGCGCCTGCAGCATCGGGCGCATGCGCCGCAGCGGATCGTCGTCGCCGCCATCGATGGCCTGCGGCATCGGACCATCCGTCACGAAGCGCACCGGCGGGCCTCCCGATGGCATGGCGGACAGTGGCGCTTCGGCGCTCGGCTGCGGCAGCTCGGACGAGCGCGCGCTGCGTCGGTACGGCAGGAAGACATGGGCGGCGGGCAAGGGTTCGATGCGGTGGACGAGGAGGCTGGAGGCCGCGCATGTCGCGCGGCGAGCGTGCGGCCCGGGGAACGCCGGACCGGCGCTGCGACCCGTGCGCGAGAGTCCTCTGGCACCGGTGCGAAGGGCATGTTGCCGCCGTGGCTGGAGGGCGTCGATAACCTTCCAGATAATGGCCGTGCACGATGTGCAAGGGCGCTACCGCCTGTTACCCGGATTACGCATGTTTGTTGCGTTCGCGACGAAGCGTTTCGCCCCTCGTTCAGGTCCAATGGCGGGCTTTTCGATCCCTGGATTCCGATCCCATGAGCCTGCCTCTGCTGCTGCGCCATACGAGGGCGAGCAAGAACATCTCCCAACTCGACCTGTCGCTGCGCCTGGGCGTCTCCCAGCGGCACGTCAGCTTCCTCGAGACCGGCCGCGCCGCGCCGAGCCGCGACCTGCTGCTGGCCTGGATGAACGAGGTCGAGGCGCCGACCTCGCTGCGCAACGCGGCGCTGTCGCTCGGCGGCTTCACCACCGTCGCCAGCGAGGAGGGCGCGTCGTGGATCGGCATGACCGACGCCAACGAGGCCGCGCTGCAACGCATGGTGCAGCTGCACAACCCGCTGCCGGGCCTGGTGTTCGATCCCGACTGGAAGATGCTCGCGACCAACTGCGCGGGCCAATGGCTCTGCACGGTCGTGATGCCGGCCTACTGCGAGGCCATCGGCCACAGGTTCGAGGGCCTGGACATGATCGACTGCGTGGCGCACGACGACGGCCTGCTGAGCCATTCGCGCAACGCGGCGCAGGTCGGTGCCAGCCTGCTCGCGCAGTTGCAGACCGAGAGCTGGCTGCGCCCGTCGCTGCGCCCGCGTGTCGATAGGCTGGCCGAGTCGCTGCACCGGCGCTACGGCCGGCTGCCCGAGGTGCCCTCGCTGGGGCTCGCCACGCCGAGCCTCAACCTCAGCTTCGACACGCCGCTGGGCGTGCTGAGCTTCTCCACCTTCCAGAGTGCCTTCGGCATTCCGCAGGACATCAACTCCTCGTCGCTGCGCATCGAGCTGTGGTTCGCGGCCGATGCGCACACGCGCGAGGTGATGAGCGACGCCGATGCCGAAGCGGAGGCCTGTTGCTGAGGGCGTGACGCCGGCGCGGCCTCAGGGCAGCTTCGCCGCCACGCGCGCGGCCAGCGCGTGGACGCGTTCGCGCGCCACCGCGTGCAGCGCCGCGTCGCGTTCGCCGCCGCCCACGCGCACCTCCACGCTCAGCAGGCCCTTGCGGATCTGGAGGCGGTTGAGGATGTCGATGAAGGCCTCGTCGCCGAGGCCCGCCACCGGCGTCTTGGGTTCGCCCACCTTGCGCGAGACCTCGAAGTAGCGCTGCGAGAACGCGGGCGTCGACGCGAGGTTGCGCACGCTCATCTGCACCTGGTGCGAGACGGTCACGCGCTTGCCGTCGACGATGTCGGTGCGGCGCAGGTTGTAGAGGCAGCCGATCGGCCTGGGAATCTCCTCGATGCGGTTCTCGCGCGACTCGTGCGTGATCTTTCCCTTGAACTGCACCGGCGCCGCGATCGTCATGTCGGGGAACACGGCCTTCACGTCCTCGGTCGTCATCAGCGCGCAGGCATCGGGCCACTGGTCGGCGGGCGCGGTCTGCGACACGCGCGTGTCGGCCGGTACCGCCACCGCCGCCTGGGTGGCGATCGGCGCCGCGGCCGCCACCATGCCGGTGCCCGGTTGCCAGCGCGACAACGCCTGGCGCGCGAGCGCGCCCGCGTTGCCGGGCGTCTGGCTCGAGTAGGGATCGAGGCTGGCCGAAACGATCAGGTCGCCCTTGCGCGCATAGACCGCGACCCGGTGCGTGCTGGTCTCGATGAAGGCCTCCTCGCCCACATCGGCCAGCGACTCGATGCGCAGGCTGACCTTGGGATCGGCGGCCACGCGTTCGCGCGTGGTGCGGATCGAGGCGAAGCTGTCCCGGGCCGTGCCGCGGCCGACCACGGGCGAGTCGCCCCAGCGGATCACGGTCAGGTTCGCGAAACGCGCGACATCGGTCTTCGAGGTCGGGCTCGGCAGGCGCACCACGTAGGTGCAGCCCTCGGCGTACTGCGGGCCGCGGCTCAGGGGGCTCAAGGTCGGGCCCTTGTCGGTGACCGGGCGCCCGGGGAACAGCGCCTCGATGTCGGCGCGCGGCATCAGCCGGCAGGCATCGGGCGCGCTCGCGGCCAGGGGAGAGGGCGGTGCAGTCACGGTCGCGGTCTGCGCGAGAGCGGCAACGTGGACCGCGCCGGCCAGCAGCAGCCAGGCGGGGCGGATCGGGGCGGTGGTTCGGGTTGGATTCAAGCGGACTCCGGTATTCGGGTAAACGCGTAGAAGAAGCGCAAGGCGCGCATCCTCGCCGCGTCGGCGCGGGCCGTCGATTACCTGCGGCGTAGTCGGCCGTACGTAGTTCCCGAGGCCTGCGTGTCAGTTTTCGGTCAGCCGCCGACGCCGAGCATCCCTGCCTCCATCACAACAGGCCGCAAGCGCGCTGCGCAGGCACGCCCACAGAGACAGACATGAACGACCGCAACCTAGGCAGAGGGCTCTTCCTCATCGCCATTTCCCTCCTGTTCGGCATCACCGCCGCGCGCAACTACCCCATCGGCGACTTCTCGCGCGCGGGCCCGGGCATGTTCCCGTTCATCGTCAGCATCCTGCTCGGCCTGATCGGCGTGGCCACCGTGATCCGCTCGCGCTTCGTCGCGCGCCAGCCGATGGAGCTCAACCTGCGCAACATCGGCATCGTGATCGGCAGCCTCTGCGGCTTCGCGCTGATCTCGGAGCACATCAACATGGTCGCGGGCATCGTGTTCATGGTGTTCGCCTCGACGGCTGCCGGCCTCTCGTACTCGTGGGTGCGCAACGTCAAGATCTCCCTCGGCCTGGTCGCGATGGCTTTCGCGCTCCAGAAGCTGCTGGGCCTGAACCTGCCCCTGCTCTGAGGACGAAGCCATGGAAGTCTTGAACAATCTCGCGTTCGGTTTCTCGCACGCGCTCACGATGCAGAACCTGCTGTTCTGCGCCATCGGCTGTACCGTGGGCACCCTGGTGGGCCTGCTGCCGGGCCTGGGCCCGCTGGCCACCATCAGCCTGCTGCTGCCGCTGACCTACTCGATCCCCACCGGCGGCGCGCTGATCATGCTGGCCGGCATCTACTACGGCGCCCAGTACGGCGACAGCGTGAGCGCGATCACGATGAAGATCCCGCATGCCAGCAGCATCGTGGCCTGTATCGACGGGTACGCGATGACGCTCAAGGGCCAGACCGGCCTGGCGCTGTTCACGGCGGGCTTCTCGAGCTTCGTGGGCGGCACGATCGCGATCGTGGTGCTGGCCTGGATGGCCCCGATGCTCGGCGAGGTGGCCTTCCTGTTCGGCCCGGCCGACTACTGCTCGATGATGCTCGTGGGCTTCGTCTGCGTGAGCTTCGTGACCACCGGCAGCCTGCTCAACGGCCTCGCGATGTGCTTCATCGGCGTGCTGCTCGGCCAGATCGGCACGGACGTCAACAGCGGCATGCAGCGCTACACCATGGACCTGCCCTTCCTCGCCGACGGCGTGGGCCTGGTGAGCATCGCGCTGGGCTGCTTCGGCATCGCCGAGATCACCAAGAACCTCGACGCGCGCGAGGAGCGCTCGCCCTTCAACGGCAAGATCAACCTGATCCCGACCTGGGCCGAGTTCAAGCGGATCATCCCGAGCGCGCTGCGCGGCGGTGCCATCGGTTCGTTCCTGGGCATCCTGCCCGGCGGCGGTCCCTCGATCGCCCAGTTCGCGGCCTATGCCATCGACAAGAAGGTCAGCAAGTACAAGCACGAGATCGGTACCGGCTGCATCGAGGGCGTGGCCGGCCAGGCCGCGGCCGACGAAGCCGCCGCGCGCACCAGCTTCATCCCGCTGATGAGCATCGGCATCCCCGAGAACCCGGTGATGGCGCTGATGCTGGCCGCGTTCGTGATCAAGGGCATCCAGCCCGGTCCGAACATGATCGCCAGCCACCCCGACCTGTTCTGGGGCCTGGTGGCCAGCATGTGGGTGGGCAACTGCTTCCTGCTCGCGCTCAACGTGCCGCTGGTGCGCTACTGGCTGTCGGTGTTCAAGATCCCGTATGCCGTGCTGTTCCCGTCGATCCTGTTCTTCTGCTGCATCGGCACCTACAGCGTCAACAACAGCCTCGACGACATCTTCATCACCGCCGTGTTCGGCTGCCTCGGCTATGCCTTCATGCGATTGGAGCTGGATGCCGCGCCGCTGATGCTGGGCTTCATCCTCGGGCCGATGCTGGAGGAGAACTTCCGGCGCGCCATGCTGATCAGCCGCGGCAGCTTCGGCGTGTTCGTGAACCGCCCGATCAGCGCCACGCTGCTGGGCCTGATCGGCGTGTTCGTGGTGTGGCAGCTCGTGGCCTTCGTGCGCTCGATCCAGAAGGCGCGGCGCGCGGGGGCGGCGGTGGTGCCGGCGAGCGAGGCGCATGGGGCTTGAGGGGCGGTTGCGCCTGGCAAGCTCGCGCTGAGCCGTCGTTCACGGGCTGAGGCCTGGGAAGGACACGGAGCCGGTCCGTTGAAGCCGGCGATGGACGCCCGATGAATTTCATCGGGCGTTTTCATTTTCGCGGGAGGGGACCGAGGAGCTTCGCCGGCTCGATGAACTGGGAGATGTGCAGGCGAAGACGGGATCGGCCGGGAACCGTCTCGGCGAGCGCCGATCGTGCAGTACGGCGCTCAGTCCAGCGTGATGTTGCGTGCCTTGAAGACCGCTTGCCAGCGGGTGCTCTCGGCCTTCACGAAGCTGGCGAACTCCTCGGGCGTGTTGCCCACCGGTTCCAGGCCGGCCTTCAGCAGCCTTTCGCGCACGACCGGATCGGCGACGGCCTCGCGCGTGGCCTTGGCGAGCTTGGCCACGATGTCGGCGGGCGTGTTCTTCGGCAGGAAGACGCCATTCCATTCCAGCACCTCGTAGTCGGGCATGCCGCTCTCGCGCAGCGTGGGCACCGCGTCCAGGCCTTGTACGCGCTTGCGCGAGGTGACGGCCAGCGCGCGCAGCTTGCCGCCGGTGAGGGACGGCAAGGTCGATGCCGCGTTGCCGAAGTACAGGTCGACCTGCCCGCCCATCACATCGGTCAGTGCCGGCGCACCGCCCTTGTAGGGCACGTGCACGGTCTCGATCCTTGCCTGGTCGTTGAACATCTCCGCGGCCAGGTGCGACCCCGTGCCGGCGCCGGCCGAAGCGTAGGTCAACTTGCGCGGTGCCTTCTTCGCGGCGGCGATCAGTTCGGCGAGGTTCTGGTACGGCGCGCCCGCACCCACCACCAGGATCTGCGGCGCCGTGGCCACCAGCGACACCGGAATGAAGTCCTTCGCCGGGTCGTAGGGCAGCTTGCGCAACGCGCCGTTCACGCCGAAAGCCGAGGCGTCGTAGAGCACGGTGTATCCGTCGGCCGGTGCCTTGGCCACGTTGTCCGCGCCGATCGCGCCGCCAGCGCCCGGCTTGTTGTCGATCAGGATGGGCTGGCCCAGCAATGCGCTCAGGCGCTGGCCGACGATGCGGGCCGTGTTGTCCGCACCGCCGCCCGCGGCGTACGGTACGACCATGCGTACCGGCCGCGCCGGCCAGTCCGATGCCCCCGCCAGCAACGGCAGGCACGTGGAGATGGCGGCGATGCCGCGCAGAAGGGTCTTGTTCACGGTGTTGTCTCGTCGGAGTCGGTTGTTGGAAAGTCGTAGAGGGCCGCCGGGTTGGCGACCAGCACGCGATGGCGCGCGGCCTCGTCCGGGACCCAGCGCGCCAGCAAGTCGAACAGGTCGGCGTCGTCGGGCTTGGCCGGCGCCTCGGTGGGATGGGGCCAGTCGCTGCCCCAGACCAGGCGGTCGGGTCGTTCGGCCAGCCAGGCCTGCGCGACGGCATCGGTGTCGCGGTAGCCGCCTGCTGCACCCACGGTGGAGTCGAGGTAGGCCCCCGACAACTTGATCCAGGCCCTGCCGCCGGCGCACAGCCCTCGCAGGACCGCGAAGGCCGGGTGCGCCGTGCCGGCGGGCAAGGGCAGCCGGCCCAGATGATCGAACACCAGCGTGCACGGCAGCCGCCGCAGCAGATCCGCATGCGCGACCACCTGCTCGGCGGTCCAGTGCAGTTGCAGATGCCAGCCCAACCCGACCACGCGATGCGCCAGCGTCTCGACCGCATCGAAGCGCGTGGCGGCGTGGGTCGCCGTGTGAAGGCTGAAGCGGATGCCGCGGATGCCGCCCGCGTGCAGGCGTTCGAGTTCCGCATCCGTGGCTTCCGGCGCGAGAACGGCCACGCCGCGTGTCCGGTCCGGCCCCAGCGCGCGGATCGCCGCGAGCGTGGTGGCGTTGTCGGTGCCGTGCGCGCGCGGCTGCACGACGACCGTGCGCTGCGTGCCCGTGCGGGCCCGCAGCAGCCGGTAGTCATCGGCCGTGGCGTCGTCCACCATGGCCCGTGGCACGGCCACGGCAGCGAAGCGTCCGTCGTAGACGTGCATGTGCGCGTCGCAGGCCAGAGCCGGCGCCGATGTCCGGGGCCGCCGTGTTCCGGCGCTGTTGGGAACGATCGATCCGGCGTGCATCAGCGGGGCCGCGCGCGCACCCGGTCGTTGTGCTGGCCCAGCGTGGGCGCGGCGAACGGTTCGGGGCCGGGCGTGCGGCCGTAGGCGACGGGCCGCGTGAAGCCGCGGTAGCTGCCCAGGGTCGGGTGCTCGAAGCGGGTCACCATGTCCTCGGCCAGCACCTGGGGGTGATCGAACATGTCCTCCACCGTGCGGGCCGCCGCGCAGGGCACTTCCTCGCCGAACAGCTCTTCCCATTCGAGCGCGCTGCGCGCTGCCAGTGCGGCATGCAGCCTGGGCACGATGTCGGCATGGTGCCGGGCGCGCTTGCGCACGCTGTCGTAGCGCTCGTCGCGGGCCAGTTCGGGCAAGCCGATCTTCTCGCACAGCGCCTGCCAGAAGTGCGGGGTGTTGGCCGAGATGTAGATGTGGCCCTCGCGCGTGGGATGGATTCCGGTGATGCCGCCCGAGCGCATGTCGCGCCCCACGTCCCTGGGTTCGCCCTCGGCCCAGACCAGCCGCGCCGACTGCATGGCCATGGCCGCGCGCAGCAAGGAGACGCCCACGAACTGGCCCTGGCCGCTTTTCTCGCGCTCGTACAGCGCCGAAGCGACACCGGCCGCGACCAGCGAGGCCGCGTAGTAGTCCACCACCGAGCCATACAGGATCTCGGGCGGCTCGCCGCGCTTGCCCTGCAAGGCGCACATGCCGGTCATGGTCTGGAGCACCTGGTCGTAGCCAGCCTTCTGCTTGAGCGGCCCGGTCTCGCCATACCCGGTCACATTGCAATAGATCAGGCGCGGATTGACGGCCTGCAGCTGCGCATGGCCGATGCCCAGGCGCTCGGGCACGCCGGGCCGGAAGTTGTGCACCAGCACGTCGGCCTCGCGAACCAAGTCCAGCAGCGCCGCCTGGTCGGCCGGATCCTTCAGGTCCAGCACCACGCCGAGCTTGCTGCGGTTGACGCCGACGAAGGCGCGGCTCTCGGCCTCCAGCGTCGAAGGATACTTGCGCAGGTTGTCGCCCGCGGGCGGTTCGATCTTGATGACTTCGGCGCCCTGGTCGGCCAGCAGCGCGCAGCCGTAGGGGCCCGCGATGTAGGCACTGAGATCGAGCACGCGCACGCCGCTCAAGGGGCCTCGCGGGCCGTGCCGCTCCACGAAGGATTGGGTTGCCATGGCGGATCTCACTCGGCGGTGATGTTCTGCTGCTGGGCCAGCTTCTTCCAGCGCTCCACATCGGTGGCGATGAGCGCGGTGAACTGCGGCACCGACAGCGGGGTGGCGATGGCGCCTTCCTTGAGGAAATTGCCCGCCAGGGCCGGCTTGGCCAGGATCTTGTTGACCGTCGCATTGAGCTTGTCCACGATCTCGGGCGGCGTACCGGCTGGCGCCAGCAAGCCCCACCAGAGTTCGAAGTCGTAGCCGGGCACGGCCGTGGCGATCGGCGTGAGGTCGGGTGCGATCGGGCTGGGCTTCGCACTCGTGATACCGATGGCGCGCAGCTTGCCGCTTCGCACCATGGGCAGCAGCGAAGGGCCGCTGGAGATCAGCAGCTGGGTCTGGTTGCCCACGAGGTCGGTCACGGCCGGGCCCATGCCCTTGTACGGGATGTGCGTGATGGCCATGCCGGGCACCAGGGACTTCAGCAGCTCGGTGCCGAACTGGTTCACGCTGCCGGTGCCCGACGAGGCGTAGTTGTACTGGCCGGGCCTGGCCTTGATGGCGGCGATCAGCTCGGCCGGTGTCCGGGCCGGGAACTCGTTGTTGACCGCGACGATGAACGGGCCCCGGGCGAACATGGCCACGGGTGCGAAGCTCTTGATCGGGTCGTACGGCAGCCTGGGCTGGATGGCCGCGTTGGTCGTCATGCTGGACGACACCGCGACCAGGGTGTAGCCATCGGGTGCGGCCTTGCCGACCTGGCCGGTGCCGGTGTTGCCGCTGGCGCCGGGACGGTTGTCGATGATGACCGGCTGCTTGAGCTCGTCGCCGAGCTCCTTGGCGATCTGGCGCGCGAATGTGTCGTTGGAACCGCCGGCCGGATAGGGCACGACGATGGTGATCGTCCTGGACGGGTAGCCGGCCTGGGCGAACGCCGTCGCGGACAGCAGGGCCAGGGCGGCGAGCGCACCGGCGCGCGGCAGCAAGCGCTGGATCATGTGTGTGTCTCCTGGAGTTGAAATGGCTTGCTCAGCCGGCCGGCAGGTCCAGCGCGCGGGCGCTGGCGACGATCTGCTCGGCCCGGGCGACGAAGGGCGCATCGACCATCTTCCCGTCGACCACGTACGCGCCGGTGCCGCTGGCATCGGCCTCGCGGGCAGCCTGCAGCACCTTGCGGGCATGCGCGATCTCGGCGTCCGTGGGGCGGAACACGTCGTTGGCGATGGCGACCTGGCTGGGATGGATGCAGGTCTTGCCGAGAAAGCCCATGCGCCGCGCCAGTTCGGCCTCGGCGCGGTAGCCGGCCGCATCGGCGATGTCGGCGAAGGCGCTGTCGTAGGCGTACACGCCCGCCTCGCCGGCCGCCATGCGCAGCGCGAACATCGTGGCCTGCACCGAGATCGCGTCGCGCCGGGCCATTCCCAGCGGCTCGAACATGTCGCCCAGGCCCATCTGCAAGCCCACGACGCGCGGCGAGGCGGCGGCCAGCTCGGCCGCCAGGCGCAGGGCAACGGGCTCCTCTATGTTCAGCAACAGGCCGATGGGGGCCAGCACGCCATTCGTCTGCTCGGCCTGTTGCAACGCGGCTGCGGCAGCGCGCACATCATCGACGCTGCGCGGCTTGGGCAGGTTGACCACGTCGACGCCGGCCTGCGCAACGGCCCGGATGTCGTCCGCGAAGTGCGGCGTGCTCGCGGCGTTGATGCGCACGATGATCTTCTGACGCGCGCCGGCCAGGCCGCCGCTGCGCAGGAAAGCGGCCAGCCGGTCGCGCGCCTCGGCCTTGCGGGTGGGCACGACGGCGTCTTCCAGGTCGAAGCACAGGCCGTCGGCTGCGCTGGCAAGGGCCTTGGAAAACAGCTCGGGACGCGAGGCCGGAACAAACAGTTTGCTTCTCATGGGGCGCAGTGTGTGCGCCACGTGAAGTTAGAAGTACATAGGTACTCTATGATCAAACGATAGAAAATGTGATTTCATGGAAACCGGATACCTGGAGAGCTTTCTGCTGGTCGTGGAGTCGGGCTCGGTGTCCGAGGCCGCCCGCCGGCTCGACCTGACGCCCGCGGCCGTGACGCAGCAGATCCGCGCGCTGGAGCGTTCGCTGGGCGCGCCGTTGATGGCCCGCGCCGGCCGCACCGTGCAGCCCACCGAAGCCGGCCACAAGCTGCTGCACCGCGCGCGGGCGTTGCTGCGCGAGGTCGGTGCCATCAAGGCCGTGCTGGCCAGCGAGGACACGGGCGGCGAACTCGTCATCGGCACCATCAACACGGCGTTGCACAGCATGCTGCCGGACATCCTGGCGGCCTTCGTCCAGCAGCATCCTGGCGTGCAGGTGTTCCTGCGCTCGGGCACGACGGCCACCTTGTACAAGGGTATCCAGCAGGGCGAACTGGACGCGGCGGTCTGCCTGCACCCTCCGTTCGCGCTGGCCAAGACCTTCGACTGGCATCTGCTGCGCGAGGAACCGCTGGTGCTGCTGGTGCCCGCGCGGCTGGCGCGCAAGGACCCGCACGCGCTGCTGCGCAGCTCGCCCCTGATTCGCTACGACCGCAGCCTGGGCGGAGGAAAGCAGGCCGACCGCTACCTGCGGGACGCCGGCATCGTGCCGCAGGAGCGCTTCGAGCTCAGCTCGTTGCTTGCCATTGCGATGATGGTGGACCGTGGGTTGGGAGTGTCCGTGGTGCCGGACATCGCTTCTCCGCTGCTGGACGGCCAGCGCGTGGCCAAGCTGCCGTTGCCGCTGGCATCCGAGCCGCGGCGCTTCGGCGTGCTCTGGCAGCGTGCGTCGCCGCGCGAGAGGCTGATACGAGCCCTGGTCGAGGCCGCCGGCACACTGGTTGATGCCCGGTGATTGTCGGGCGCCCGCGTTCCACGCGAAGCCAAAGCCTCGTTCACTGGAACGACGCGATGAGAAGCACGAGACCGCCCACGGCAGCGGCGATCAGCGCGCAGATGCCGGCGGCCGCCAGCATGTGCGTCGCGTGGCGGCGGTCATCGGCGGCGTCGTCGTGCCGGAAGCCGCGCAGCAGGCCGTTGGCGAGCGCGAGCAGGTGGAGCAGCGCCCCGAAGGCGGCGAAGACGCCGGCCAGCATGGCAAAGCCCAGCGCGGCCCACGACAGGTTCGCGATGACTCTGGCGATCATGGCGCTTCGGCCTGCGCGGGAAAGCGCAGGCCGAACGAAGTGCCATCGGCCAGCGTCGACGTCACGCTCATGTCGCCGCCATGGGCGCGCGCGATCTCGCGGACGATGAAGAGGCCCAGCCCCACGCTGCGCACGGTGTTGCTGCCGGTCTCGCCGCGGACCATGGGTTCGAACATGTCGGCCAGCATCGCCTCGGGAATGGGCGCGCCGAGATTGCGCACCACGATCTCGGCCGTGGCGCCGGCCACGCCCGAACGGACGAACACGGGCGTGTCGACCTGGCCGTAGGCGGCCGCGTTGCTAACGAGGTTGCCGATCAGCTGCGCCAGCCGGTCGGCGTCCGCCACGCAGGCACTGTCGCCTTCGGGCATGTACTCGATCGTCCGGCCCGGGTAGGCCAGGCGCAACTCCGCCAGCGCGCCGTCGACCACCTCGTGCAGGTCGATCGACCGGAGGTTGACGGTAAGGCCCTTGCCGACGCGTGCCTGGGTGAAGTCCAGCAGCTCCTCGATGAGCCGCCGTGCCCGGTCGGCCGAGTGCCGCACGTGCCCCAGGATGCGGGTACGGCGCTCGCCCTCGACATGCTCGAGCATCTGGACCCCCATCAGGATGGCCGACAGCGGATTGCGCAGGTCGTGGCTCACGATGCCGACCATCTGCTCGGCGAACAGCGCCCGGTCCCGCATCAGGCTGCGCGTCTCGCGCTCGGCTTCGAGCAGCGCGTCGGCCTTGCGCCTGGCACCCATCAGCTCGCGTTCGTAGCGGCTGCGGTCCTCGGCGGCGAAGGCCGCGATCTCGTCGAACTCGCCTTCGGGCCGCTGGCGCCGGTGGGCGTTGAGGATCATGGGGATGGTCCGCCCGTCGCGATGGCGCAGGTCGAACTTCACTTCGGCCAGCGATCCCTGCATCTGCAGCGAAGGCGCCCAGTGCGTTTGATGGAAGATCCGGCCGCCCATGGTGAACAGGTCCTGCAGTCGCTTCGCGCCGACGAGTTCGTCGCGAGGGATGCCGATCCAGTCGCAGAAGGTGCCGTTGGCCTTGACGATCGTGCCGTCGAGCGTCGTCACGAGCAGGCCGCACGGTGCCTCGTCGAAGAGGCTGGCGAGGTCGGGGATGGCCTGCGTCATCCGGCTCGCGCCGACGCACGCGGCAGCGCGGCGAGGAAGGCCTCGATCGCGTCGCAGCACGCGCCCGGCGCGCTCAGGTGAGGGCAGTGGCCGACGTTCTCGACGACGCGCAGGGTGCTGTGGGGCAGGACCCGGTGGATGTACTCGCCGACGACGAGCGGCGCGATCAGGTCCTCGGACGACTGGACGATGAGCGTGGGCGTGCGCAGCTTCCCCAGGTCCTCGCGGTTGTCGGACAGGAAGGTGACCTTGGCGAACTGCTTGGCGATGTCGGGGTCGGTGCGGCAGAAGCTGGCCGCGAGTTCTTCGCCGAGCTCGGGGCGCTCGGGCACGCCCATGATGGCGGGCGCCATGCTGCTCGCCCAGCCGAGGTAGTTGCTGTCGAGCGTGTCCAGCAGCGAGTCGATGTCCTCGCGCGCGAAGCCGCCCACGTAGTCGCCATCGTCGATGTAGCACGGCGACGGGCCGATCATCACCTGCGCCGCGAAGGTGCCGGGCGACTTCAGGTCGGCGAGCAGGCCGATCATGCCGCTGACGGAGTGGCCCACGAAGATCGCCGGGCTCGCCGCCACGTCGCGGACGACCTCGAGCAGGTCGTCGGCGTAGCCCTGGAGGCTCGAATACTTCGCGGTGTCGTAGGCATCGAGGTCCGACTTGCCGGCGCCCACCAGGTCGAAGGTCACCACCTTGTAGCGGTCCGCGAACCGTGGCGCCATGAGTCGCCACATGTTCTGGTCGCACCCGAATCCGTGGGCGAAGACGATGGCCGTCGGTCCGGAGCCCTGGATCCGGATGTTGTTTCGATGGTGGACGTTCATGGAAGGCTCAGGGCGGCCTGAGGCGAAGAGGCGAGGAGGAGTAGCAGGAAGTATCCATTTTGCGCTGATTCGGTGAACGCCAGCCGCTCGTTCAAGGCCGGCGGCTGCGTTGCGGCGACCGGGCCTTCGCCGCCTTGGCCGGCTTCACGCTCGAGCGGCTAGCCAGCGCCAGCATCTCCAGGAAAGCCGCCGCCGCCGGCGACAGGCTGCGCCCCGCGCGCCGTATCACGCCGATGGTGCGCCCGATCTCGGGCCGTTCCAGCCGCACCCCGACCACCGCGGCCGGCTTGCGCGGCAGCGTGAGCTGCGGCACCACGGCCACGCCGAGGCCGTTCTCGACCATGCCGATCAGCGTGGAGACATGGCGCACCTCGCAGACCGGCCGTGGCAGCGGCGGCAGCTCGGCCAGGGCCTGGTCGATGAACAGGCGGTTGCGGCTGGCCTGCGAGACCCGCGCATGCGGGTACTGGGCGAGCTCCTCCCAGCCCACGGACTTGCGCCGCGCCAGCGGATGGTCCGCGGGGCAGGCCAGCACGTAGGGTTCCTTGAGCAGCGGCGTGAACTCCACCTCGGGGTCCTGCATGCCGATGTAGTTGAGCGCGAAATCGGCCTCGCCCTGCTTCACGCTGGCAAGCACCTCGTCGGCGCCCTCCTCGATGATGCGCACCAGCACGTGCGGATGGCGCGCGCGGAAGGCCTGGATCACCGGCGGCATGAAGTGGTGCACGGTCGACAGCACGCAGCCGATGGTGACGTCGCCGGCCTCGAGCTCGGCCGCGTCGCGCAGGCTCAGCACCGAGCGGTCGAGGTCGTCGACCAGGCCGCGGATCTGGCCGAGGAAGCGCCGGCCCAGCAGCGTGAGCTCGACGCTGCGCGTGGTGCGGTCGAACAGGCGCACGCCCAGCAGCTCCTCGAGGTGCGAGATGCGCCGCGACAGCGCGGGCTGCGACAGGTGCAGGGTGCGTGCCGCCGCGGCGAAGCTCTGCAGCTCGCCCACGGTGACGAAGGCGCGCAGGTCGGCCAGGGAGGGCTTCAGCATTTCGGATCACTCATGCAGTTCATGCAATAAACCCCCAAAAACTTGCAATTTACTGCAATGACGCCCAGGCAGAAGATGCGCGGCAGAACAAGGAGACACCGACATGCAACGCCGCCAACTGCTGCTGACCGCTTCCGCGGCCTCGGCCACCATCGCGATGCCCCGCTTCGCGATCGCGCAGGACTTTCCGAGCAAGCCGATCCGCTACATCGTGCCGGTCGCCGCCGGCGGCGGCAACGACATGATCGCCCGCGTGGTCGCCGAACGCTGGGGCCGCGCGCTGGGCCAGCCCTTCGTGATCGACAACCAGAGCGGCGGCGGCGGCGTCGTGGCCTGCCAGAACACGGCGCGCGCCGCGGCCGACGGCTACACGCTGATGCAGGGCTATGTCGCGACCCACGGCACCACGCCCGCGACGCGCCGCGTGAGCTACAACGCGATCAAGGATTTCACGCCGATCGGCATGATCGGCGCCACGCCCAACGTGCTGGCCATCAATGCCGACGTGCCCGCCAAGACGGTGGCCGAGTTCGTCGACTACGTGAAGCGCAACCCCGGCAAGGTGAGCTACGGCTCGGCCGGCGCGGGCTCGCTCACGCACATGACGATGGAGCTGTTCAAGCAGGAGACCGGCGCGGTCATGGTGCACGTGCCGTACCGCGGCATCGCGCCGGCCATCAACGACGTGCTCGGCGGCCAGACCCAGGCCATGTTCCCGGGGCTCGCGGCGGCGCTGCCGCACCTGCGCTCGGGCCGCATGCGCGCGCTGGCCGTCACCGGCAGCAAGCGCAGCGCGCAGCTCAAGGACGTGCCGACCATGGACGAGGTCGGCTTCAAGGGCTTCGACGCGATGCAGTGGTACGGCTCGGTCGGCCCCGCGGGCATGCCGGCCGACGTGGTGCGCCGCCTCAACGAGACCCAGGTCGCGGTGCTCAAGGCGCCCGACCTGGCCGAGAAGCTCGCCAGCGAGGCGGTCGAGCCCTGGCCGATGACGCCCGACCAGTTCGGCAAGTACATCGGCTCGGAGATCGCGCGCTGGACCGCGCTCGCCAAGGCCCGGAACATCCAGCTCGACGAGTAGGCCCGGCCGGCTTCCCCCTTTCCCTTTTTCAACGCAACCAGCAAGAACTCCAGTGGCCCGCAACACGCACGTTTCCGCCGACACCTCGGCCCCTCCCGTCACCGCCATCCTGGCCCGCTTCGTCGCCACGCATCCGTCGCGCGGCTGGAGCGACGCGGTCGAGCGCGAAGCGCACCGCACCTTCTACAACTGGCTCGGCTGCGCCATCGGCGCCGCGCGCCACGAGGCGGCCGAGGCCGCGATCGCCGCCGTGCGCCTGCTCGAGCCGGCGCCGCAGGCCAGCGTGCCGGGCCGCGCCGACAAGGTCGACATGGCGAGCGCAGCGCTCGTCAATGGCATCACCTCGCACACCTTCGATTTCGACGACACGCACCTGAAGACCATCATCCATCCGGCCGGCCCGGTGGCCTCGGCGCTGCTGGCGCTCGGCGAGCACCGCGGGGCCTCGGGTCGCCAGCTGATCGACGCGCTGGTGCTGGGCATCGACGTGGCCTGCCGCATCGGCAACACCATGTACCCCGACCACTACGACCGCGGCTGGCACATCACGGGCTCGACCGGCATGCTCGGCGCGGCCGCGGGTTGCGCGCGGCTGCTGGGGCTCGATGAACACCGCACGGCGATGGCGATCGGCATCGCGGCCTCGCAGCCCGTGGGCCTGCGCGAGCAGTTCGGCACCATGACCAAGCCCTTCCATCCGGGCGCCGCGGCGCGCGCGGGCCTGATGTCGGCGCTGCTCGCGAGCCAGGGTTTCACGGCCAGCGAGCGCGCGCTCGAGGCGCCGCGCGGCTTCGTGCAGGTGGCTTCCGACAAGCGGGCCTGGCACGAGGTCACCGACGAGCTTGGCGAGCGCTTCGAGATCTCCTTCAACACCTACAAGCCCTTCGCCTGCGGCATCGTGATCCATCCGAGCATCGACGCCTGCGTGCGGCTGCGCGCGCAGGGCATCGCGCCCGAGGACGTGGAGCGCATCGAGCTGCGCGTGCATTCGCTGGTGCTCGAGCTCACGGGCAAGAAGGAGCCGAAGGACGGCCTGCAGGGCAAGTTCAGCGTCTACCACGGCTGCGCCGTGGGCCTGATCCACGGCCGCGCGGGCGAGGAGGAGTTCTCGGACGCGGTGGTCAACGACCCGCGCGTGATCGCGCTGCGCAACCGGGTGCAGGCGGTGGTCGACGACGGCATCGCGGAGGAGTCGGTGCACGTGAGCGCGCTGCTGCGCGACGGCCGGCGCGTCGAGGTGCGGGTCGATCATGCGATCGGCTCGATGCACAACCCGCTGTCCGATGCGCAGCTCGAGGCCAAGTTCGACGCGCTCGCGGTGCCGCTGCTCGGCGCACAGCGCTCGGGCCGGATCACCGAGGTGTGCCGCACGCTGGCCGCGCTGTCCGACCTGCGCACGCTGACCGCGTTGACCGCGCCTTCGGCTTGAACGGGAGGCAGGCATGACGAACCAGAGCATTCCATCGCTTCGCATCGGCATCCTCGACGGCGACGACATCGGCCACGAGATCGTGCCCGCCTCGGTCGACATCGCGCGCGCGGCCGCCGAGCTGCACGGCGTGGCCATCGACTGGCATCGGCTGCCGATCGGCGCGCGCGCACTGCAGACCCACGGCCACACCCTGCCGCCCGGCACGCTCGAGACCCTGCGCACGCTCGACGGCTGGCTCCTCGGGCCCATCGGCCACCGCGCCTATCCCAAGGGACCGAACGCGATCAACCCGCATCCGATCCTGCGCAAGACCTTCAACCTGTTCGCCAACGTGCGGCCCACCCGCTCGTACCCGGACATCGGCTGCCTGCACGACGGTGTCGACCTGGTGATCGTGCGCGAGAACAACGAAGGCTTCCAGCCCGACCGCAACATGGTCGCGGGCTCGGGCGAGTTCCGGCCCAACGACGAGGTCACGCTCTCGGTGCGCGTGATCACCCGCACCGGCAGCCGGCGCGTGGCGCGCGCGGCCTTCGAACTCGCGCGCCAGCGCCGCAAGCACCTGACCTATGTGCACAAGGACACCGTGTTCAAGCTCGGCTGCGGCATGTTCGTCGAGGAGTGCAGGAAGCTCGCCGAGGAGTACCCCGACGTGCGCGTCGACGACGTGATCGTCGACACCTTCGCGATGCGGCTGGTGCGCGATCCGCAGAGCTTCGACGTGGTGGTCACGACCAACATGTTCGGCGACATCCTGTCGGACGAGGCGGCCGGCCTGGTCGGTGGCCTGGGCATGGCGCCGGGGTTGTGCATCGGCGACGGCGACATCGCGATGGCGCAGGCCACGCACGGCTCGGCGCCCGACATCGCGGGGCAGGGCATCGCCAATCCCTACGCGATGATCGAGTCGACGCGCATGCTGTTCGACTGGCTGGGCCACAGCCGCGGTAACGAGGGCGCGGTGCGCATGGCCGCATCGATGTCGCGCGCCACCACGGCCGCGCTCGCCGATCGTGCGGCGCGCACCGGCGACATCCGCGGCAGCGGCAACACGGTGGCGTTCACGCAGGCCGTGCTGCGCAACCTGAGTGCTTGAAGGGAAATCTCTCGATGACCGAAACGACCACCATGCAGTCCTTCTGGATGCGGATGAGCGAGGCGGGCGGCGTGCTCGAGCAACGCGAGGTGCCGGTGCCCACCGCGGGCCCGGGACAGTTGCTGGTGCGCCTGCACGCGGCATCGCTCAACCGCGGCGAGTTCCTGGCCGGCCACGGCGCTTCGGGTGCGTGGCGCCCGGCCGGCGGGGAGGGTGCGGGCAGGGTGGTCGATGTTGGAAATGCCGTTAGTGGATTTCAAGTGGGAGACCGCGTGATGGGCCGTTGCGCCGGCGCCTTCGCGGAGTACGCGCTGATGGAAGCGGCCGAGGCCATGGCCGTGCCGCAGGCACTGTCGTGGGAAGAGGCCGCGAGCATTCCGCTGGCCTTCCTGGTCGCGTTCGACATGCTGGTGCTGCAGGGCCGGCTGCAGCCCGGCGAATGGCTGCTGGTCAACGGCGTGTCCTCGGGCGTCGGGGTGGCGTCGCTGCAACTGGGCAAGGCGCTCGGCGCGCGCGTCATCGGCACCTCGGGGTCGGCCGACAAGCTCGCGGCCCTCGCGCCGCTGGGGCTCGATGTCGCGCTGCCCACCCGCGCCGCCGATTTCGCGCCGGCCGTGCTGCGGGCCACCGGCGACAAGGGCGCGAACCTCGTCGTCAACACGGTCGGCGGCTCGGTGTTCGCCGAGAACCTGCGCGCGATGGCCTTCGAGGGGCGGCACGCGACCGTGGGCCATGTCGACGGCGTGCTGCATGCCGAGCTCGACCTCGAGGCCCTGCATGCGCGGAGGCTCACGCTGTTCGGCGTCTCGAACAAGCTGCGCACCAAGGCCCAGCGCGCCTCGGGCGTGCCGCGTTTCGTCGCCGAGGTGCTGCCGCTGTTCGCGGCCGGCCGCATCCGGCCGCGCATCGATCAGGTGGTGGCGTTCGCCGAGCTGCCGGCGGCCAAGGCGCGCATGGAGGCCGGCGCGCACATCGGGAAGATCGTGCTGCGCCTGCCGGGAGCGGACTGAGACTCAGGGCACGGCGGCGAGCAGCGCCACGCCGGCCCCTTCCAGTTCGTCGGCCAGGACGACTTGCGCCACGAAGATCGTGGCTTCCTCGAAGCGCAGGGCCGCGGTCGCGTCGAACAGCTCGGCGACCACGGCATCGGCCTGCGTGCCGGCGGGAAGATCGAAGATGCCGTTGCCCGCGATGCTGTCGATGACCTGCTGGCGCCCCGACTGCATGGCCAGGGCGAGCGACTGGACGCAGAGGCTGCTCAGGTCGGGTTCCTCCGCCAGGTACTTGAAGGCGTACTCGATGTCGGTGTTCGCGACCCGCGCGACCCATCGTCCTTGCCCGATCTCGAGAATCAGCAGGTCGTTCATGGCTTGCCTCCCGTGTAGTCGCTGATGGTCACGGTCAGGTCGAGCGCCGTGTGCCACGACTGCGCGCGGCCGATGGCCGCGAGGCCGCCGACGTGCCCGTCGGCGAAGAAGGTCCTGGGGTCCGACGGATCCGACCCCGAGCGCGCCCACTGCGGATCCCTGCCCGGGCTGTTGTCCCAGCACACGTCCCAGTACGGACGCTTGCCCATGCCGAAGACCTGCACCGGCGCGACGATCCGCACGCCGAAGCGCACCGGGATCTCGGGGCTGTACCAGGTGACGTAGGCGTTGTTGGCGCCGTCGGCGATCCACGAGAACGCGATCTGGCAGATGTCGAGCGTCTCCATGCCCGAACGCGCCTTGAGCACCGGCCCCGGCGAGGAGGTCACGCTGCCGAACGCGAAGTCCTTGGTGTAGCCGGTGACGTCGCGCCGCAGCTCGAACTTCGAGTAGTTGACGAAAGTGATCTTGATCTCGCCGCTGTCGACGGCCGCGCTCGGGACCAAGGCCGCGTTGGCGACGATGTCGGGCGATAGATGCATGTCGGTCATGGAATTGCTCCTCCTGCTCTGCAATCGGCCAGTGCGATGGTGCGAAGCGCGGGCCCGCTTTTCTCTCGTGAGGGAGCGCGGCATTGCGCCGGTCCCGGTGAGTGGCCGAGGAACTCGCCGGGACATCGCGGCAAGCGTAGGCAGGCCGGTCGATGCGGGGAATCCCCGAAACCAAGTAAAGGCCCGGGCGGGCCGTTCAGGCGCTTTCCGAACGCACGAACAGGATGTCTTTCACCAGCGGCTCGAACGGCACGCCGAGGCTGGCGACGTTCCCGTCGCGATCGGTCAGGAAGCTCAGCGGCAGCCCGTCGGGCAGCAGCGGGTGCAGCGCCGCGGGCAGCTCGAAGGTTTCGTGGTGGCGGTGCTGCAGGGTGGCCGACATGCCGCGCCACGACCAGTGCAGTGTGTCGTCGCGCGCCTCGATCGTCATCAGGCCATAGGCGGGGTGCAGGTAGCGGCCGCCATAGGCCCCGAGGGCGTGGGCCGGTCGCGTGCCCGGATGACGCGCCCGCGCCTGCTCCGCCCGGTAGGCTTGCATCCAGGCCCGTGCCTGCTCGCGCTGCACGCGGCCGCGGGCGCGCCAGTCGATCGGCTCGCGGCCGCGCAGCCGGTCGATGACATGCCAGGTCAGCGGTCGGGCCACGCCCTCGTTCGGGCTGCGGTTGGTCAGCACGGCGATGCCGATGCCGGCGTCCGGCACCAGGGTCATCAGCGCGCCCCAGCCGGGCAGGCCGCCGCCATGAAAGACCAGCCGGTCGCCGCGGTAGCTGTGGCAGCGGAAGCCGAAGCCGTAGTGCGCTTCGCCGAATTCGCCGCCGGCCGAGTTCGGGCAATGGACGTGTGGCGCATGCAGCATGTCGACGAGCGCGGCCGGCAGCAGGCGCTGGCCGTCGATCTCCCCTCTGCCCAGGTGCAAACGCATCCAGTGCGCGAGATCGGCGACAGAGGTGCTGATCCCGCCCGCGGCGACGGGCCGGAACGGAAGACGCGGCGCGGGCTGCGGCACGTCCTCACGCACCATGTAGGGTTGCGCGGGCTCGGGCGAGGCCTCGAGCTCGTCGAGCGTGAAACCGAGCGTCATGCCGAGCCTGTCGCCCAGCCGCGCGCGGACGAACGCCTCGTAGGTGGTGTCGCCGACGCGTTCGATCAGCAGCCCGAGCACGTTGTAGCCGAGGTTGCTGTACTGGTGGGCGGTGCGGATGTCGAGGTTGGGCTCGAGATGCCGCATGTCGGCCATCATCCGGGCCGGCGAGCGGTCGCCGGGAAGGTACATCCAGTCGTGCGCCGGCAGGCCGCTGTGGTGCGTGAGCAGGTCGCGCACCGTGAGGCGTTCGGTGGCGACCGGGTCGTGCAGGCGGAACTCGGGCAGGTAGTCGCGCACCGGCCGCGTCCAGTCGAGCCGGCCCTCGTGGTGCAGGAGCGCGAGGGCGGTCGCGGTGAAGGACTTGGTGATCGAGCAGATCAGGAAGCGTGTCGCGGCGGTCACGGGCAGGCCCGACTCGAGGTCGCGCTGTCCGTAGGCCCTGGTGAGCAGGACCTGGCCGTCCTGGACGACCGCGAGCGCGGCGCCGGGCACCTTCCAGTCGGCCATGAGAGCGGGGGCGAGGCGATCGAGTTCGGAACCGAGCGCCGCCATCGATGGGCCGGAAGAATGAACCATGGTCGAGCTCCTCGCCTTCGCGTGCGCAACGCTGGCGTGCGGTGAATTTTATCGAGCCTGTGGTCTCGCGCGGGCGCCTTGCTCGGGCGATGCGGCCGTCTGGCGCTGCAGCGTGAACCCGATCTCGGTACGCCCCGCCGCGCCCTGCACGAAGGTCTCGCCTCCATGCATGCGCGCAATGGCGCGCACGATCGCGAGTCCGAGCCCGAAGCGTTCGCCCGTCCTGGGCCGCGAGCTGTCGCCGCGCCAGAAGCGCTCGAACATGTGCTGCCGCACCTCTTCCGGAATCGCGTCGCCCGGGTTGGTCACCGTGATGCGCGCGCCCTCCGGCAGCGCCTCGATCCGCAGGCCGATCACGGCCTCCTGCGGCGCATGCCGCGATGCGTTCGTCAGCAGGTTCACGAGCGCGCGGCGCAGCAGCACGCGATTGACGGGCACCGAGGCATCGCCCTCGATCTCGAGCCGCTGGCGCTTCTCCTCGAGGAAGACCTCGACGAACTCGCCGACCTGCCGCGCCTGCTCGCCCAGCGAGAGCTCGCGCAGGTCCTCGGCCGCGTCGCCGCGGTCGGCGCGCGAGAGGAACAGCATGTCGTTGACCATCGAGCCCAGCGTGCGCAGCTCCTCGAGGTGCGACTCGAGCACCTCGCGCATCTCGTCCCGGGGCCGGTCGCGCGCGAGCGCGAGCTCGGCGCCGTTGATCATGATGGCCAGCGGGGTGCGCAGCTCGTGCGCCACGTCGGCATTGAAGCCCTCGAGCTGGGTCCACGCATCCTCCATGCGCGCCAGCACCTCGTTGAAGCGCAGGGCCAGTGGCAGCAGCTCGGTGCTGTCGGCCGGCAGGGTCAGGCGCTGCGACAGCCCGCCGGGGCGTATCACCGAGGCCTCGCGCGACAGGTCCGCGAGCGCGCGCAGGCCGCGCCGCGTGGCGATGGCGCCGAGCGCCACGGTGCACAGCACGCCGAGCGCGCCGACCAGCAGGCCGTAGTTGTCGTAGCGGTCGAGCATCTCGGCGCGCGGCCGCGGGTCCATGCCGATCAGCACCTGCGCGCCGGGAAAGATGGCGTGCTCGTCGAGCCGGTAGTGCGCGCCGCGCAGCACCACGCCGTCCTGCCGCTGCAGCCAGACCTTGTTGCCCTCGCCGCGCAGCGTGGGCGGCATCGGCTCGGCGCCGTAGAGCATCTCGCCGTCGCGCGCGATCAGCCACACGTTCCAGCGGTAGCGCCCGCCCACGCTGGTGGCCGCGAGGTGGCGCCGCAGCATCGGCAGGTCGGCCGGCGTGCGCACCTCGTCGATGAAGTGCTGCACCACCTCGGTCTTGCCGCTGAGGTCCGAGCGCTCGTCGGCGATCAGCACCTGCTCGAGCGCCTTGTGCAGCAGGTAGCCGGTGGCGGCGAACACCGCGACCGCGACCACCGCCAGCATCAGCACCAGGCGCGCCGAGATCGAGCCGAAGCGCACCCGCGGAGCCTTCACGCGGACTCCAGCACGTAGCCCATGCCGCGCACGGTGCGCAGCATCGGGGTCTCGAAGGGATCGTCGAGCTTGGCGCGCAGGCGGCGCACCGCCACCTCGACCACGTTGGTGTCGCTGTCGAAGTTCATGTCCCACACCTGCTCGGCGATCACGGTGCGCGACAGCACCTCGCCGCGGCGCCGCATCAGCAGCGCCAGGATCAGGAACTCCTTGTTGGTGAGCTCGAGCGCCTGGCCGCCGCGCGAGGCCTTGCGCCGCGCGAGGTCCAGCTGCAGGTCGCCCAGGGTCAGCACGGTGGGCTCCGACGTGCCGCCCGAGCGCACGCCGCGGCGGCGCAGCGCGGTCAGGCGCGCCAGCAGCTCCGAGAACGCGAAAGGCTTGACCAGGTAGTCGTCGGCGCCGTCCTGCAGGCCGCGCACGCGGTCCTCGACCTGGTCGCGCGCCGTCAGCATGAGCACGGCCACGTCCTTGGCGGCGCGGATCGCCTTGAGCACCGCGAAGCCATCGAGGCCGGGCAGCATCACGTCGAGCACCACGATGTCGTACTCGCCGTTCACCGCGAGATGGCGGCCGTCGATGCCGTCGGCCGCGACGTCGACGACGTAGCCGTTCTCGGTGAGTCCCTTGCGCAGGTAGTCCGCGAGCTTGGGATGATCTTCGACGACGAGCACGCGCATGGGGTGTCCTTCCGCGGGGGCGTCGCCGCGGTGCCGCAGTCTAGCGCCGGCCCTGCGCCGCCTGCACGATCAGATCGGCCACGGCCCGGGGCTGCGACAGCAGCGACACGTGGCTGGCGTCGAGCTCGACGGTGCTGGCCTTCATGCGCTGGGCCATGAAGCGCTGCAGCTCGGGATCGATGGTGCGGTCCTGGCGCGAGACGGCATACCAGGTCGGCTTGTCGTGCCAGGCCGCCGCGGTGGTCCTGGCGGTGGTGATGGCGCGCGCGAACGGTTGCTGCACCGCGTAGTAGGCGAGCGCCTCGGCCGGCGGCAGGTCGCCCGCGAAGTCCTTCACGAAGGCCGGCTGGCTCAGCGAACCCCAGCCGTTGGTGTCCCACTGCAGGCCGGCACCGGCGGGCGCGGCCGCGAACTTGCGCGTCAGGGCCGGGTAGTCCTCGCCGGCATCGGGCGCGCGCGCCGCGATATAGACCAGGCCCGCCACGTGCGGGTCGGTGCCCGCCTCGCTGATCACCATGCCGGCGTACGAATGGCCGACCAGCAGCGTGGGGCCGTCCTGCTGCGCCAGCACGCGTTTGACCGCGTCGACGTCGTCCTGGAAGCCGCTCAGCGGGTTCTGCACCGAGGTCACGTGCAGGCCCTGGGCCTGCAGCAGCGGAATCACCTTGCCCCAGCTCGAGCCGTCGGCATAGAGGCCGTGCACCAGCACCACGTTGTGGACGGCAACCGGCGCCGGGGGCGCGGTCTGCGCACTGGCGGCGGCCACCGAGAAGACACCGGCGAGGGCGATGGCCGCGATGCGGCCCATGAGGGTTCTGCGATGCATGAAAGGCTCCAGGTTCTGGCGGCGCCGGCTGCGGCACCGCGGGGTCATGCAGTGACGACCGGCACTGCTCTGGAGCGGACTGTGGCGCCAGGCCATCGACCTGGATCGCACATTTCGATTACAAAAATGTCATCTGGAGCGCGGCTTCTTCGTGCCGTCCGCTTTCCGGGTGCCCGGCCTCTCGGCCCGGCGCTTGATGTCGGAGGACGGATGGCCCGCGGCCTCAGGGCCGCCCAGTGCCCGCAGCCGCCGCACGTGGACCGCGGCGGCGCTGCGGCTGCGCAGGAACAGGAAGATCATGGCCGGGGGCCCGATGCGATGGACGTGCTCAACGCCCCGCCAGCGAGAGCGGCCGCATGTCCTGCCAGTTCGCCTCGATGTAGGCGCTGCACGCGGCGCGGTCGGTGGTGGGCAGGGCCACGCGCCAGCCGGCGGGCACGGCGATGAAGGCGGGCCACAGCGAGTGCTGGCCCTCGTCGTTGACCAGCACCTGGAAGCTGGCGTTCTTGTCGTCGAAGGGATTGGTCATGGCGGTTCTTTCGATGGGATGCGAAGGGGCCGGCGCTCAGGCCGCTTCCAGGGATTCGACGCGCGGCAGGGCCTCGAGCGCCTGCGCGATGCCGTGCAGCGCGCGGTGGCGCGCGAACTCCTCGCGCAGGGCGTTCGCGCGTTCGCGGTAGCCGGGGGTGGCGAGCAGCTTGCGCACCGCATCGCCGACCTGGCGCGCGGCCGGCTGCGCGGTGCCGAGGTTGATGCCCACGCCCGACCAGGCCACGCGCGCGGCGATCTCGGGCTTCTCCTCCGAGCTGCCGGCCACCACCAGCGGCACGCCGAGGCTCAGCGCATGGTTGACCGAGCCGTAGCCGCCGTTGGTGACCATCGCATGCAGCTTGGGCAGCAGGCGGTCGTAGGGCAGGAAGGGCAGCACGCGCGCATTGGCCGGCACGTTGGCCGACAGGGCCGGCGGCACCGGGCCGCCGGTGGTGGCGATCACGAGCAACTTCGGATCGCCGGCCAGTGCCTGCAGCGTGGGGCCGATCAGCTGCGCGGGATTCTGGTTGGCCAGCGTGCCCTGCGTGACCAGCACGACCGAGCGGCCGTCGTCGAGTTCGTCCCACCACGCGGGCGGCGTGAAGTCGCGGCTGGCCGGCGCGAGCAGCGGGCCGACGAAGCGCACCGAGGCCGGCAGGTCGCTGCGCGGGTATTCGAAGGACGGGCCGGTGAGCTGCAGGTAGAGGTCGGGCATGCGCACCATCGCATCGACGAAGAAGGCCGGCAGCGCGCCGGCGCCGAGGCGCCGCAGCACGGTGTCGAAGTGGCGCTGCACGTCGCCGAACATCGCCTGCTGCAGGTTGGCGTTCATCGCCTTGTTGCGCGCGCGGCCTTCGGGCGTGGAAGACGGCGGCAGCGCGGTGCCGAAGAAGGCGGTGTCGCAGCTCGACAGCGGCAGCGCCGAGATGCCGATCGCGACCACCGCGGGCCGCTCTTCGCGCGGCCCCAGCAGCAGCGGGAAGGTGCCGCAGAACATGGTGTCGACCACGATGGCATCGGCCTCGAAGTCCTCGAGGATCGCGCGCAGGCCCGCATGCTGCGCCTCGATCGCGTCGGCGAAGAAATGCTTGAGGCCGAAGCACAGCTGGGCATGCGGCGAGTTCAGCCGGCGGCGCTCGGGAAAGCGTTCGTCGAGATCGCGGTAGTCGCCGTCGATGGCGCGCGCGAAGGGCGTGAAGCTCGCGCCGGTCGCTTCGACCTGGGCCCTGAACTGGCTCGCGGTGTGCACCCGCACCTCGTGGCCGAGGCCCGTGAGGTGCTGGGCGATGGCCAGCATCGGCAGGACGTGGCCGGGCAGGGCGGTTGCCGCGATGAGATAGCGTGCCATGGGATGTTCCTCAGGAGGCGGTGGTTTCCAGGGCGCGGCGCGCCTTGGTGTGGATGCCGAGGTCGACGAAATAGCGCTGCAGCAGCTCGCGGTCGACCGGGCGGATCGGCGTGCCGATCGCCTCGAGCTGCGCCTGCGTGGCCGCGCCGCACACCTGCGGCGGCGTGGCCGAGGTGTCGTAGCGGTCGAGGATGGCGAGCACCGCCGCGAGGTCGCGGTCCTGCCCCACCGCCAGCCGCGCATGCGCGCGCTCGAGCCAGGGGTCGAGTCCCACAGGCTCGAGGCGCATGCCGAGCCGCTCGAACACCGGCGGTATGTCGCGCACGCGCAGCGGCGCCTGGCCCATCAGGTGGAACACCTGGCCCCACGAGGCGCGCTGCGCCGCGAGGCCGAGGATGGCGCGCGCCACGTCGTCCACCGGCGTGAGGTTCAGCGGCAGGTCCATGTCGGGGATGGCTTCCAGGTCGGCGTAGAGATGAGCCACGCGCCAGATCAGGTCGTCGGCGTTGCAGATCGCATGCGTGTGGTCGCCGGTGACCGCGCCCAGCCGGTAGATCGCGACCGGCATGCCGCGCGCCTGCGCCTCGCGCGCGATCGCGTCGCCGACCCACTTGCTCTGGCTGTAGCCGTCGACCAGGCCGCGCCACGAGCTGAGCGCCGAGCGCTCGGTGACCGTGCCCTCCTGGTTGTTGCCCTGGTCGATCACGGCCAGCGTGGAGACGTAGTGCAGCGTCTTCGCGCAGCCCTGCGCGGTCCATTCGAGCAGCGTGACCACGCTGTCGACGTTGGCCGGCTTGAGGCTGGCGTAGGGATGCAGGAAGTCGACCTGCGCGGCGCAGTGGTAGAGCGCGTCGCAGCCGTCGCGCACCAGCCGCACCGCGGCGTCGTCGAGGCCCAGGCACGGCTTGCCGAGGTCGCCCGTGACGACCTCGATGCGCGCGTCGTCCCAGATCGATTCGAGCTGGCGCGTGGCCAGCGTGCGCTTCAGGCGCAGCGCGCCGGCCTCGGCGTCGGCGGCGCGCACGTGGCAGACCACGCGGGCTTCGGTGTCGCGCAGCAGCGCGGCCAGCAGGTGGCTGCCGACGAAGCCGCTGGCGCCGGTGAGGAACACGCGTCGCGGTGCCAGCGTGGGCGCGACCGCCTGCGCCTGAACATGCGCGGGCAGCACCACCTCGCGCGACAGGTCGAGCGCCTCGGCCGTGCCCGCGTTGTCGTCGATCCAGGCGGCGAGCTCGGCGATCGAGGGCCGGTTGTAGACCTCGGCATGCGGGAAGTCCGCGCGCACCTGCTGGCGGATGCGCATGCCGAGCTGGATCGCCATCAGCGAATGGCCGCCGATCTCGAAGAAGTTGTCGTGGATGCCCACGCGTTCCAGCCGCAGCGTCTCGCGCCACAGGCCGGCCAGCAGTTCCTCGGTGGGCGTGCGCGGCGCGACGTACTGCACCGCGGCCTGCTGCTCGGGCACGGGCAGCGCCTTGCGGTCGAGCTTGCCGCTTGGCGTGAGCGGCAGCGCGGGCAGGTGCACGAAGGCCGAGGGCACCATGTAGTCGGGCAGGGCGCGCGCCATGTGGGCGCGCAGCTCGGTCGGCTGCGGATCGGCGGCGGCGACGAAGTAGGCCACCAGGCGCTTGTCGCCGGGCGTGTCCTCGCGCGCGATCACCGCGGCCTGCGTCACCTGCGGATGCTGCAGCAGCGCCGACTCGATCTCGCCGGGCTCGATGCGGTAGCCGCGAATCTTCACCTGCTGGTCGGCGCGGCCGAGGAAATCGAGGCTGCCGTCGGCGCGCCAGCGCGCGAGGTCGCCGCTGCGGTACATGCGGCTGCCGGGCGCGCCGTGCGGATCGGCCACGAAGCGCTCGGCGCTGAGCGCGGCGCGGTTCAGGTAGCCGCGCGCCACGCCGGCGCCCGCGATGTAGAGCTCGCCCGCGACGCCGGGCGGCACCGGCTGCAGCAGCTCGTCGAGCACGTACATGCGCGTGTTCCAGATCGGCTGGCCGATCGAGGGCTGCCGGCCGGCTTCCATCGGCGCGCTCATGCTCGCGCAGATGGTGATCTCGGTCGGGCCGTAGGCGTTGACCATGCGACGCCCCGGTGCCCAGCGTGCGGCGAGTTCGGCCGAGCAGGCATCGCCGCCGACCACCAGCGTCTGCAGCGCCGCGAACTCGCCGGGCGGCAGCGTCGAGAGCGCGGCCGGCGGAATCAGCGCATGGCTCACGGCCCGGGCCTCGAGCAGCTCGGCGAGGTCGCTGCCCAGCAGCTGCTGCGCGCCCGGCACCACCAGCGCGGCGCCCGCGTGGAAGGCCATGAGCTGGTCCATCACCGAGGCATCGAAGCCGCAGGAGGAGAACTGCAGCACGCGCGAGTCGGGCGTGATCGCCAGCCGCTCCTGCATGGCGGCGCCGAGGCTGGCCAGGCCCGCATGCGGCACGACCACGCCCTTGGGCAGGCCGGTGGAGCCCGAGGTGTAGATGACGTAGGCGGCCTCGCGCGGATCGGCGGGCGGTGCCGAGGGCACGGCCTCGGATTGGGCCGCGATCGCCTCGCGCGTGTCGGCAGCGTCAAGCGCGATGCAATGGGCGATGTCGGCCAGCTGCGGCAGCAGCGCCTCGTGCGTGAGCACCGCCGCGGGCGCGGCCTCCTGGAACACGAAGGCGCTGCGCGCCGCCATGTGGTTCGGATCGATGGGCAGGTAGGTGGCGCCAGCCTTGACGATCGCGAGGTGGGCCACGACCAGGTCGAGCGAGCGCGGCAGCACCGTGGCGACGATGGCGCCGGGCGCGATGCCGCGTGCGCGCAGCAGTTGCGCGAGCCGGTTGGCGTGCGCGTCGAGTTCGGCATAGCCGACGGTCGCGTCGTCGAGCATCACGGCGGGCGCCTGCGGGCGCTCGGCGGCATGCGCGGCCACCATGGCGGCCAGCGAGCGCGGTGCGAGTTCGCGCGGCTGGCCGCTCCACTGCGCGAGCAGCCGGTGCCGTTCCTCGGCGCTCAGGATCGCGAGCTCGGCGATCGGCGCGTCGGGCGCGTCGCAGGCCTCCTCGAGCAGCCGGGCCAGCCGCGCGGCCATGGCCTCGACGGTGGCGCGCTCGAACAGGTCGCTGCTGTACTGGATGCCGCCGCCGATGCCACCGGGCAATCCATCGGCGCCGCGTTGCTCGCTGAGGATGAACGACAGGTCGAACTTCGCGGTGTCGATCTCCACCGGCTGCGGCGTGATCGACAGGCCCGGCAGGCTGAACGACAGCCGGCTGCTGTTCTGGAAGCCCAGCATCACCTGGAACAGCGGCTGGTTGGTGCGCGCGCGGCCCGCGCCGCTGCGCTGCAGCTCCACCAGGCGGTCGTACGGGAACTCCTGGTTCGCATAGGCCGCGAGGTTGGTGGCGCGCACGCGCGAGACCAGCTCGCGCAGGCTGGGCCGGCCCGAGGTGTCGGTGCGCAGCACCAGCGTGTTGACGAAGCAGCCGATCAGCTCGTCGAGCGCGTGGTCGCTGCGGCCCGCGACCGGGCTGCCGATCACGATGTCGTTGCCCGCGCCGAGCCGGCTCAGCAGGCCCGCGAGCGCGGCCTGCAGCACCATGAAGACGCTGGCCTGCCCGTCGCGCGCCAGCTGCAGGATGCGCTCGTGCACCTGCGGCGCGATCTGCAGCGGCACCACGTCGCCGCGGTAGCTCGGCGCCAGCGGGCGCGGATGGTCGGCCGGCAGCGCGAGCTGCTCGGGCAGGTCCTGCAGCGTGGCCTGCCAGAAGGCACGCTGGCGCCCGGCCATGCTCTCGGCATCGTCCTCGCTGCCCAGCAGTTCCTGCTGCCACAGCGCGTAGTCGGCGTACTGCAGCGGCAGCGGCGTCCAGCCCGGTGCCCGGCCTTCGCAGCGCGCCGCGTAGGCCACGCTGAGGTCGCGCGCCAGCGGCAGCAGCGAGGCGCCGTCGCCGGCGATGTGGTGCGTGAGCAGCAGCAGCACGTGCTCGTCGTCGGCCAGTTTGAACAGCGAGACGCGCAGCGGCGCCGTGCTGCCGAGGTCGAAGGCATGGCCCGCGGCCGCGTGCAGCTGCGCGGCGATCTCGTCCTCGCTGCTGTCGGCCTCGAGCACGGCGGGCCGCGCCTGCGCGCCGTCGAGCACCTGCTGCCACGGCAGCCCGTCCTCGTTCGGGTAGATGGTGCGCAGGCTCTCGTGGCGCTGCACCAGGTCGTGGAGCGCCGCATGCAGGGCTGCGCGGTCGAGCGTGCCCGACAGGCGCAGCGCCAGCGGCATGTTGTAGGCCGGGTTGGCGCCCTCGAGCTGGTTCATCAGCCACAGGCGGCGCTGCGCGAAGGACAGCGGGATGCGCGCCGGGCGCGGCATCGGCACCAGGCTGGGCCGCGCCACCGATTCCTGGTCGAGCAGCTCGGCGAGGCCGGCGATGGTCGAGACCTGGAACAGCGTGTCCAGCGGCAGGTCGATCATGAACTGCTGGCGGATCATCGAGACCAGCTGCACGATCATCAGCGAGTGGCCGCCGAGCTCGAAGAAGTTGTCGTGGATGCCCACGCGCTGCAGGTGCAGCGTCTCGGCCCAGAGGCCGGCCAGGATCTTCTCGGTGGGCGTGCGCGGCGCGGCATAGGGCGTGGCGGCCTGCACCTCGGGCGGCGGCAGCGCCTTGCGGTCGAGCTTGCCGCTCGGACCCAGCGGCAGCGCGGGCAGGCTCACGAAGGCCGAGGGCACCATGTAGTCGGGCAGCGCCTGCGCGAGGTGCGCGCGCAGCTCGGCCGTTTGAGGATCGGCGGACTCGACCGGCACGAGGTAGGCCACCAGGCGCTTCTCGCCGGGAGCGTCCTCGCGCGCCACCACTGCGGCCTGTGCGATCTGCGGATGCTCGAGCAGCACCGCCTCGATCTCGCCGGGCTCGATGCGCAGGCCGCGGATCTTCACCTGCTGGTCGGCGCGGCCCAGGTAGTCCAGGCTGCCGTCGGTGCGCCAGCTCGCGAGGTCGCCGGTGCGGTACATGCGGCTGCCGGGCGCGCCATGCGGATTGGCGACGAAGCGCTCGGCGCTGAGCAGCGGCCGGCCCAGGTAGCCACGTGCCAGGCCCGTGCCCGCGATGTAGAGCTCGCCCGCCACGCCGGCCGGCACCGGCTGCAGGCCGCTGTCGAGCACGTACATCTGCGTGTTCCAGATCGGCCGGCCGATCGGCACGCTCTTCGGCGCGGCCTCGCCGCGTTCGCATTCCCATGCGGTGACGTCGACCGCGGCCTCGGTCGGGCCATAGAGGTTGTGCAGCTCGGCGCCCAGGCGCTCGTGGCATTGCGCCTGCAGCGCGGGCGACAGCGCCTCGCCGCTGCAGATCACGCGGCGCAGACTGGTGCAGCCGGCGGCCGCGGGGTCGCGCAGGAAGACCTCGAGCATCGAGGGCACGAAATGCAGCGTCGTGATGCCTTCGTCGGCGATCAGGCCCGCGAGATAGGCCGCGTCCTTGTGGCCGCCGGGCCGGGCGAGCACCAGCGTGGCGCCGTCGATCAGCGGCCAGAAGAACTCCCACACCGACACGTCGAAGCTCGAGGGCGTCTTCTGCAGCACGCGGTCGTCGGCCGCGAGGCCGTAGCGCGCCTGCATCCACAGCAGGCGGTTGACGATGGCGCGATGCGACACCACCGCGCCCTTGGGCCGGCCGGTCGAGCCCGAGGTGTAGATCACGTAGGCCGGGTGCGCGGGATCGATCGCCACGGCGAGATTGGCCTCGTCGCAATTCGCCAGATCGGCAATCGTTTGCGCCCCATCGATCAACAGGCGCGGGGCGTCGACGGGCAGCACCTGCGCGAGCGCCTCGGTGGTGACCAGGCACACGGGCGCTGCGTCGCCGAGCATGAAGGCGATGCGGTCGGCCGGGAAATCGGGATCGACCGGCAGGTAGGCCGCGCCGGTCTTCAAGGTGGCGAGCAGCGCCACCATCAGTTCCATCGAACGCGGGATCGCGAGCGCCACCGTGCGCTCGGGGCCCGCGCCGCGTGCACGCAGCAATTGCGCGAGGCGGTTGGCGCGGCGGTTGAGTTCGGCGTTGGACATCGCCTCGCCCTCGAAGCGCAGCGCGACGGCCTCGGGCCGCTCGGCGAGCTGGGCCTCGATCAGCGCGACCAGGTGCGTGTCGGGCACGGCGTGTTCGGTGTCGTTCCAGCCGAACAGCAACTGCCGGCGCTCCTCGGCACCGAGCAGGTCGACATGGCCGACGGCCTGCTGCGGTTGCCGGATCACGGCATCGACGAACGCGATCAGCCGGCGCTGGTGATCGGCCAACCCCTGCGCGGTGTGCACCGCGGGATTGGCGTCGAAGTCGATCTGCAGGTCCTGTCCGTTGCCGCGCTCGTAGAGGAAGATGCCCAGGTCCTCGGCCGTACCGTTCGAGAGGTTGCGCGGCCGCGCCGCATGGCCGGCGAAACGGAAGTCGTAGTCGAAGGGCTCGACGTTGACCACGGTGGTGAACAGCTGCCGGTTGTTGACCAGCATGTTGAGGTCGCTGCGCAGGTGCTCGTAGCGGTACGACTGGTGGCGCAGCACCTGCCGCATCTGGCGGCCCACTTCGCGGATCAGTTCGGGGATCGGCAGGTCGGCGCGCATCGCGAGGCGCAGCGGGACGGCATTGGCCACCATCGCGGGCACGCGCCGCATGCGTTCGTTGTGGCGCGCGGTGACCGGGATGCCGATCGCCATGTCCTCGATGCCGGTGGCGCGGTAGAGATAGGCCGCGGTGGTGGCGATCAGGATCTGCGGCAGCGTGGTGCCGAGCTCCTGCGCGATCTGCTGCAGCGCCTGCACGCTGGCCGCGGACAGGTGCACCGTCTGGCGCAGCAGGCCGCCGATGTTGACCGAGCGCTGCGAGGCGAGGCTCAGCGGATCGGGCGCGTCGGCGAAGCGCTCGGTCCAGTACTGGCGGTCGCGCGGGAAGCGGCCCGATTCGCGGTAGGCGCGGTCTTCCTCGGCCAGCTGCGACAACGGTGCCAGGCGCGAGGCCTCGGGCACCTCGGCGGCGCCTTCGGCCATCGCGCTGTAGATGTCGGCGAAGCGCCGCGCGATCAGCCCGCCGCCGAAGCCGTCGAGCACGATGTGGTGGCTGCGGTGGTACCAGATGTGGCGATCCGGTGCGAGGCGGATCAGCGCCGACAGCCACAGCTGGCCGTGCGCGAGGTCGATGTTGCGTTCGAAGTCCGCGCGCATCCAGCGCTCGGCCCGCGCCGCGGGATCGGCCTCGGCGCTGAGGTCGAGGTAGGGGATCTCGCCCTCGAAGGTGTGGGCCACCACCTGGCGCGGCCCCTGGCCCGCGTCGACGAAGTTGAGCCGCGTGGCCTCGACCTCCTCGGTGATGCGGCGCATGGCCGCGAGGAAGATGGCGGGGTCGATCGGGCCGTCGATATCGATGGCTTCCGCGAGGTTGAAATTGGTGTCGGGCGACGCGAACTTCGCGCCCAGCCACATCGCCATCTGACCCGAGGTGAGAGGCGCCGAACTGCTCAGGGGACCACTGCCTTGCATGCGCTGCTCCAAGTTGGACATGGGGTTGCCAACGGGGCATTGCAGGCGCGAAGCGAATTGCCAGAAGCCGCCTTCTCGCACATCCGCAGCGGGTCGAATTGACATTCCGTTGACATTTAAAAACCAAATGTACAAGCGGTTGCAGTCACTTCGATGGCAGTTTCGAGTGCGGCAATATTTCACGCTCTCAATTGAGCAAGAAAGGTTTCCTGGGGTTTTTCGCACTGCACCCAGAAAGCCTCATTTTCGAGGCGGTTCGGCTTACTTTCAGAGGGAGAAGCAGGAGGAAAAAGTTTGTTGCGTCGCAACAACTTCAATACGCGCAGCAGGGGTATGGCAAATATGTTGGAGATGCCGGCAAGCGCATTGCGTGAATAAGAACTGCCTAATTCCCACGGAATTCCGTGGTGAATAGAAAAGTATTGCGAGGACTTTTGAGCTAATTGGGCGCGCTCTAATTCGCGCCGGTCATTCGCCGCGTCGCGCCGACCTGGACAGTGCCGCCAGCGTCTTCTTCGCACTGTGCAACAGGCCCGCGCGCTCGGGCTTCAGGCGCGCCTTGGTGTCGCCCGGCGCGATGATCTCGAAGGCCGTCTCGGCCCCGAGCTTGGCGGCCAGTGCATCACGCGGCGCGAGGCCCTCGAAGCGCGCGTTCGAGATCACATGCACCTGCAGATGGCGATGGATGGCCTTCGACAGCTTGCGGCAGGCGGCGGTCATCGCCGCTTCGTCGGGCGTCGCCGCGCCATGCACGACAAGCACTTCCACGATGCCGTTCGCGTCCTCGCCGAGCACGAAGGCACGCACCACCGAATCCTTGAACCTGGTGCGCAGCATCGCGCGCACCGGCTCGGCCGCCGCGAAGGACTTCAGCGCGATGCGGCGCAGCTCGCGGTGGAACACGAAGCCGCGATCGAGCGTGAAGGTTTCGGGCAGTTCCTCCTTCGCGGCATGCCGCGACAGCATGCCGCTGCCGACGAGGTGCGCGAGCGTGCCTTCGACCTCGGCCGCGTCGAGCTTCGTCTTCTGGGCCAGTTCGTTCGTGGTGAAGGGTTCCTCGGGGTTCCCGTAGAGCACCTGCAGGAGCTTCTGGACAGAGGGGGACAGGAGGAAGTCGGCGGCGCTCATGGGGGCGATGGGATCCGGTGCGGGGGGAAAGGCAGCGATTATGGAAGCGCGACGATGCCCGGCGCGCCCTGCGCCGACCTGGGGCTAAGAGAGCGCGGGCTGCGGCCGCAGCCGATAGTGGCTCAGATGGCTCTTGCGCATCTTCTCGAGCGCATGCGGTTCTTCGGGCCAACGACACCAGTTCGGCCGCGGCGCGCCGAGGGCCGCGAGCCGTGCCATGACCACCTGCTCGGTGCGCGCGCATTCGGCTTCCGCCGCGGCCAGTTCCGCCTGGAGGCCGTCGATCTCGCACTGGTAGCGCGCCAGGGTTTCACGCGCGCGCCGGAGGCTCGCGAGCACCGGGAATGCGTTCGACGCGCTGCCCGCGAAGTAGGTCCGCGCGAACTGTCCCGGATCGGCTTCGTATTCGAGGATCTGCTGCTGGCAGTGAAAGATCAGCGCCTCGCCACGCGCGCAGGCGCAGCGGCGCTCGCGCAGCTTCTCGTAGCTGCCGCGCAACTGCAGCGCCAGTTGCCGCGGGACGGCGGGGCGCCTGGTCTTCGCGAGCGCGGGCGATGGCGGCGCGCCGAAGGTGGGCATGGGAAAGGTCATCGACATGCTGCTGCTTCCGGATGCAACGTGCGACACGGCTCAGCCGGCGCCGGGCACGTTGCGCACGCCGGCCTCCAGGTAGTCCATGAACTCGCGCCGCTCCCGCGCCTCGTTGCCGCGCTCCGACATCGGCATCACGCCGAAGGGCGAGCGCTTGAGGTAGCTGCGGTAGGAGATGCCGTAGTACACGACGTTCATGCTGAGGATGAGCCGGTACTGGATCGTCTCGCGCGGCGTGCCGGGCAACCGTGCCTCGAGCAGCTCGACCGCGAGGCCCAGCAGCCTGCGGTGCAGCTTCGCGGACAGCCGCTGGCCGGCCTCGCCGAAGTCCCAGCCGAGCCGGCCGATGAAGCTCACCGCGTCGCGGCCGAAGCCCGGCGTCTGCAGCATCTCGATCATCGGACCGAAGGCGGCCTCCATGATGTCGCGCACGCCATGCGGCCGCGCGCGCAGCGCCTCCAGGCCCGCGCACGAACGAGGCTCCAGCCATTGCTGCAGCATGGCGGTGATCTCGCCCACCAGTCCCTCGCGGCTGCCGAAGTGGTAGTGCAGCGCGGAGGCGTTGTTCGCGCCGGCCGCCACCACGATGCGCCGCAGCGAGACCGCGTTCATGCCTTCGCGCGCCATCAGCTTCATGGCCTCGGCGAGCAGCCGCGCATGCGTGCTGTCGCCGGGGGCGTCGGCATGCGGCGCGGGGGCGGCGGGCTTGGAAGTTCGGCGGGCGAGGGCGGGCACGGGCGGAATAATGCAAGTTGATTAATCCATCTGCATCAGCGGATACCCTCGACCGCCTCGGAGCGCCTTCGCCCTTGCAGCAGGCGTGCGGCACGGCCTCGGGTGTCATCCCGTTGACACCCGCACTCACGCTGCGTTAACCTGCGCGCCGTTCCCTTCTCCGGCAGCTTGGCCGGATTTCCTCGGCGCCCTCGCGGCGCAACCGGCAGCTTCGCTGGTTCTCCCCTCGGCAGTTCTGCCGTCCCCCTCGTGTCCGCGGTCGCCCCGCATTGCCGACGCGCCTGCGCGCGCTTCGCATGGCCTGCCCATGCGCGCGTGCCGGCGCATGCATCGGCATGGCGTCCCGGGCACGTCGATCCATCCAGACACCCCAGGAGACAGCCACCATGCACACCCCTTCTTCGCGTCCCTTCGCGCGGCTTGCCGGACTCTTCCTCGCCGCGGGCCTCGCCGCCTTCGGCACCCACGCCTTCGCCGCCGGCGAGCCCGTGCGCATCGGCGCCATCTTCGACAAGACCGGCGGCCTCAACATCTACGGCATCCAGCAGAGCCGGGCGCTGCGGCTCGCGGTCGACGAGATCAACGCGGCGGGCGGCGTGGCCGGCGCCAGGGTCGAGGTGGCCGAGGCCGACGCGCAGTCGGAGGACGCCAAGTACACGCAGTACACGACCACGCTGATCCTCAAGGACAAGGTGCAGGCGCTGTTCGCGGGCCTCACGAGCTCGAGCCGCGAGGCGATCCGCCCGATCGTGCGGCGCTCGAAGATCCCCTACTTCTATTCCTCGCTCTACGAGGGCGGCGCCTGCGACCGGCAGACCTTCGTGACCGGCGCCACGGCCTCGCAGCAGCTCAGCGTGCTCGTGAAGTGGGCGATCAAGAAGTACGGGCCCAAGGTCTACATCATGGCGCCCGACTACAACTTCGGCACCATCTCGGCGCAGTGGGTCAAGCTCTACGCCAAGGAGTTCGGTGGCGAGGTGGTCGGCGCCGACTTCCTGCCGCTCACGCTGACCGACTACTCGCCCACCATCAACAAGATCCAGCAGGCCAAACCCGACTTCGTGGTCGCGCTGCCGGTGGGCGCGAACCAGACCGGCTTCCTCGAGCAGATGGCGGCCGCGGGCCTGAAGAGCCGCGTGGGCGTGGTGTCGACCAACTACGGCGGCGGCAACCAGCAGGTGGTGGTGTCGCCGCAGGCCGGCGAGGGCATCGTGGCCGCGCTCGAATACTTCGCCTGGCTCGACACGCCGCGCAACAAGGCCTTCAAGGCCTCCTGGGAGAAGGCTTACGGCAACAAGGAGCCGGTGACCGCGGTCGCGGTCGACGTCTACAACGCGGTGCACCTGTGGGCCAAGGCGGCGAACAAGGCGAAGTCGGCCGAGCCCGCGAAGGTGATCCAGGCCTTCGAGGAGGGCGAGGGCGTGGCCTTCGACTCGCCGGCCGGCCCGGTGTCGATGCAGCCGAAGTCGCACCACGTGCGCCAGAACATCTACATCGGCGTGGGCACGAAGACGCAGAGCTTCGACATCGTCGAGACCTATGCCTCGGTGGCGCCGAAGTTCGAGGACCAGGTCTGCGACCTGGTCGCCAGGCCGCAGACGGCGCAGCACTTCACGCCCGGCGCGTCGAACTGAGCGAGGCCCCCGATGGCATGGGATCAATTGCTGACCGGCGTGCTCTCGTCGGTCGCCAGCGGCTCGGTGCTGCTGATCGCGACGCTCGGCCTGGCCGTGGTGTTCGGGCTGATGGGCGTGGTGAACCTCGCGCACGGCGAATTCATCATGTTCGGCGCCTATGCGGCGCTGACCGCGGTGCGTGCCGGCGTGCCGTTTCCGCTCGCGGTGGCGCTGGCCGCGCTGGCGGCCGCGGCCTTCGGCGCGCTGGTCGAATGGCTGATCGTGCGGCGCCTGCACGGCCGCCCGTTCGACACGCTGCTGGCCATGTGGGGCCTGAGCCTCGCGCTCTACCAGAGCGCGGTGCTGCTGTTCGGCACGGTCACGCCGGGCATCGGCATGCCGGCGTCGAACGTGCGCATCGGCGACTACACGATCTCCAGCTACCTGCTGTTCCTGATCGTGGTGGCGGCGGTGCTGATCGCGGCCGTGTATGCGCTGCTCACGCGCACGAACTACGGCCTGATGGCGCGCGCCGCGATCCAGGACCCGGCCACCGCGGCCGCGATGGGCGTGCGCACGGTGCGCATCAACAACCTCACCTTCGCTCTGGGCTGCGGCCTCGCGGGCCTGGCCGGCGCGATCCTGGTGCCGGCCGTGCCGGCCACGCCCAGCATGGGCTTCGCCTTCGGCATCAAGGCCTTCCTGGCGGTGGTGGTGGCGGGCCCGGTCACGCTCGCGGGCACCATCGCCGCGGGCGGCATCCTGGGCTCGGCCGCGAGCGCGGTGGCCAGCGTCTGGTCCACCGTCGCGGGCGACGTGGTGTTCTTCGTGATCACGCTCGTGGCCCTGCGCGCCTGGCCGCAGGGCATCTCCGAGCGCTGGCGCCTGAAGCTCTGAACGGAGGCGACGCATGAACATGAGCAGAACCCTCGCCGCACCCGTGGCCACGAACCCGGCTACCAAGCGCCGCGCGGCACCCTGGTGGCTGGCCACCGTCGCCGGCACCGTGGTGCTGGGCGCCGGCGCCTTCTTCGTCGACGAGTACCTCGCCTACCTCGCGAGCTCCTGGCTGATCTTCGGCCTGCTGGGCCTGAGCCTGGACATGGTGTGGGGCCGCGGCGGCATGCTGAGCCTCGGGCAGACGGCCTTCTTCGGCCTCGGCGGCTACGCCGGCAGCGTGGCGGCGATCAACCTCGCGAGCGTCACCGGCAACACGCTGATGTGGTCGCTGCCGGTCGGCGCGATCGTGGGCGCGGCGGCCGCCGGCGCGGTCGGCTGGCTGCTGTTCCACGGCCGCCTCGGCGCGCTGCAGGCCACCATCCTGACCTACACCGTCACCCTGCTGCTGTGGACCGGCAGCATCTCGTTCTCGGCGCGCTTCGGCGATGCGGTGGTGGGCGGCGACAACGGCCTGTCGAACATCCCGGGCATCGTGCTGGGCTTCGGGGCCGATGCGCAGGGGCTCGGGCCGCAGAGCACCTTCGCCTGCGTGCTGGCGGTCTCGGCGCTGGTGCTGCTGGGCGTGCGCGCGCTGCTGCGTTCGCCCTTCGGCACCGTGGTCGACTGCGTGCGCCTCGACGGCCCCAAGACCGAGCTGCTGGGCTACGACGTGAGGCGCTGCCAGCTCGTGGTGTTCACGCTGGCCGGCGGCATCGCGGGCCTGGCCGGTGCGCTCTACGGTGCCTGGGCCAACTACCTCAACCCCTCGCTGTTCAGCGCGCAGCAGGCGCTGCTGGTGCCGATCTACGTGCTGGTCGGCGGGCTCGGCACGCTGGCCGGCCCCTTCGTGGGCGCGGTGGCGGTCGGCGGCCTGTCGTACTGGCTGGGCGGCGGCGTGGTCGGTGGGCAGACCACGCTGATCATGGGCGTGGCGCTGATCCTGCTCGTGCTGTTCCTGCGCGGCGGGCTGCTCGGCGGCCTCGGGCGGCTGCGGGCGCTGCGCGGGCCGGGCGGCGCGCAGGGCAAGGCGCGCCAGGCCAAGACCGCGATGGACGTGGACCTGGTGCGCGGCCTGCGCGAGGGCGCGGCCGTGCCGGCGCCGGCGCTCGAGATCCGCGACGGGGTCAAGCGCTTCGGCGGCGTGGTGCCCGTCAACCGCGTCACCCAGCGCTTCGCGCCGGGCCGCGTGCGCTGTCTGATCGGGCCGAACGGCGCGGGCAAGAGCTCGCTGCTGCGCTGCCTCACGGGCACGCACCTGCTCGACGCGGGCGAGATCGTGCTCGACGGGCGACCCGTCACGCGCTGGATGCCGTACAGCCGCGTGCAGGCCGGGGTGGGCATCAAGATGCAGGTGGCGCAGGTGTTCGGCGAACTGAGCGTGCGCACCAACCTCTGGATCGCCGCCTACAGCCGCGACCGCGATGCCGCGGTGGCCGACCGGATCAGCGAACGCACGCTGCGCGCGCTCGGCCTCGAGGCGCTGGCCGAGCGCGACGCGGCCGACCTCTCGCATGGCGAGCAGCAATGGCTGGACCTCGGCATGGTGCTGTGCCTGCAGCCTTCGGTGGTGCTGCTCGACGAGCCGGCCGCGGGCATGACCGGCGACGAGCGCCGCGAGCTCTCGCAGCTGGTGCGCGTGCTGGCCGAAACGGCGGCCGTGGTGGTGGTCGAGCACGACATGGCCTTCGTGCGCACGCTCGACGCCGAAGTGACCGTCCTGCACCGCGGCGAGGTCTTCGCCCAGGGCGACCTCGACACCCTGCGCCAGGACGAACGCATCCTGGACATCTATCTCGGGAGACAGCAGCATGTTCGAAGCCATTGAGATCGGCGGCGGCTACGGCAAGACATCGATCGTCGAGCGCGCCAGCCTGCGCGTGGGTCGCGGCGAGATCGTCGCGCTGCTGGGCCGCAACGGCGTGGGCAAGTCCACGCTGATGCGCCTGCTGGTCGGCCAGGCCACGCCCATGGGCGGCAACGCGCGGCTCGACGGCCGGCCGCTGCCCGAGCGCACCGACGACCGCGCGCGCTGCGGCCTGGGCTACGTGCCGCAGGGTCGCTTCGTGTTCCCGCGGCTGTCGGTCAGCGAGAACATCGCGCTGGCGGCCGTGGCCTGCGGCCATCCGCGCGCCGACGCGATCACGCGCGCCTTCGCCGACTTCCCGGCACTGGTGCCCAAGGCCAACGACCTCGCGGGCCGGCTCAGCGGCGGCCAGCAGCAGATCCTCGCGATGGCGCGCGCGCTGGCCACGCGGCCGAAGCTGCTGCTGCTCGACGAGCCGACCGAGGGCGTGCAGCCCTCGATCGTCGACGAGATCGCCGAGGTGCTGCTGCGGCTGCGCCGCGACGGCCTGTCGGTGCTGGTCGCCGAGCAGGACCTGAACTTCTGCCTCTCGATCGCCGAGCGCGCCTACGTCATGGACCAGGGCCGCATCGTGCGCGAGACGCGCAAGGCCGAGCTCGAGGGCGACCTCGCGCTGTTGCAAGAACTGCTCGGCGTCTGAGCCCCCACATCCACGCACACATCCAAAGAGAGGAACGAACACCATGGACCACGAGATTTTCGAGGCGGGCGACATCGCCCTGCAATCGGGCCGCATGCTGCGCAACGCGAAGCTGGCCTACAAGACCTACGGCAAGCTCAATGCGAAGCGCGACAACGCCATCGTCTACCCGACCTGGTTCGCGAGCACGCACGCCGACAACGAATGGCTGATCGGGCCCGGCAAGGCGCTCGATCCGTCGGAGTACTTCATCGTCGTGCCGAACTCCTTCGGCAACGGCGTCTCGAGCTCGCCGAGCAACCAGCCCGCGCCCAACGACCGCGGCCGCTTCCCCAATGTGACCGTCTACGACAACGTGGTGCAGCAGCACCGGCTGGTGACCGAGCACCTGGGCATCGACACCCTGCGGCTGGTCACGGGCTGGTCGCTGGGCGCGGTGCATGCGTTCCACTGGGCCGCGCTGTACCCGGACATGGTGCAGCGGCTGCTGCCGTTCCAGGGCGCGGCGCGCGCGTCGCGCCACTTCCAGGTCTTCTTCGCGGGCGTGAAGGCCGCGCTGCAGGCCGACGCCGAATGGCGCGAGGGCTTCTACGAACGCCAGCCCGAGCGCGGCCTGCGCGCCGCCGGCCGGGTGTACGCGGGCTGGGGCTTCTCGCAGAAGTTCCTGCGCGACCGGCTCGACATCGAGGCGCTGGGCTTCGCCTCGCTCGAGGACTTCCTGATCGAGTTCTGGGAAGGCTGGCTGCTGTCGAAGGATGCCAACAACCTGGTCGCGTCGCTGTGGACCGGGCAGCACGGCGACATCGCGGACAACCCGGTCTACCGGGGCGACTTCGTCGCGGCGCTGTCGGCGATCAAGGCGCGCGCCATCGTCATGCCCTCGTCGAGCGATCTCTACTTCCCGCCCGAGGATTCGGCCTTCGAGGTCGCGCACATGCCCAATGCCGAGCTGCGCGTGCTGCCTTCCGACTGGGGCCACCTGGCGGGCAAGGGCCTGCACGAACCCGACAACGCGTTCATCGACAACGCGCTGCGCGAACTGCTGGCGGCATGACCATGGCAACCGTTCCCACCCAGCCCGCCGCACCCTGGAACGCCGACAGCGTGGCCGCGCATCGCCGCGCCGCGGGCCTCGCGGCGCTCGACCCCGCGCTGTGCGACGAGGTCGCGGCGATCCTCGAGGACCTGCGCACGGGCCTGCGCGAGATGCCCGGGCGCGCCTGGTTCGCGCTCGTTCCACCGTCGACGGAGACCGATCATGTCCATCGCTGAGCGTTTCCCCATCGAGGACATCGACCGCGCGGGCGTGGCGCAATTGGCCGCGCTGATCCGCCGCGGCGAGCTCGGCGCGGTCGAGCTCGCCGAACGCCGGCTGGCCGACATCGAACGCCGCGCCGCGCGCACCAACGCTTTCGTGACCGTCGATCGCGAAGGCGCACTGGCCCAGGCGCGCGAGGCCGACCTCGCGCTGGCGCGCGGCCTGCCCCTGGGGCCGCTGCACGGCGTGCCGATCGCGGTGAAGGACAACGTGCTGACCGCCGGCCTCGGCAGCAGCGCGGCCTCGGCCGTGCTGGCCGACGCGCCGCTGCAGGGCGAGGCGCCGCTGGTCGCGCGGCTGCGCCGGGCCGGCGCCATCGTGGTGGCCAAGACCAACATGCACGAGTGGGCCTACGGCGCGACCAACAAGGGATCGCACCATGGCGCCACGCGCAACCCCTGGGATCCGCGCGCGATCACCGGCGGCTCCAGCGGCGGCTCGGCCGCCTGCGTGGCCGACGGGCTGCTGCCGCTGGCCATCGGCACCGACACCGGCGGCTCGATCCGCATTCCCGCCGCGGCCTGCGGCATCTCGGGCATCAAGCCGGGCACCGGTCGTGTCGAAGGCGAGGGCGTGCTGCCGCTGGCCTGGAGCTTCGATGCCGCCGGGCCGATGGCGCGCAGCGCCGAGGACCTGTGGCTGGGGCTCGACGCGATGCTGCCAGGCTCGGCCAGCGATTCGTCGCGCCATGCCGCGCAGTTCCGCGAGGCGCGCGGCCGCGCCCGGCTGCGCATCGGCATGCTGGCGGGCGAGGGCTTCGAGACCGCGCCCGACGTGGGCCGGGCCTTCGAGGCGGCGCTCGAGGTCTTCGGCCAGCGCGGCAGCGATCTCGTGCCCGTGGCGGTACGCGGCATGGCGGCGGTGTTCGCGGCCTGGAAGGCCATCATGTACGCCGAGGCCAGCACTTTCCACCGTCCGCTGATGCACGATCGGGCGCAGCGCTACGCACCCGACGTGCGCGCGCTGCTGCATGCGGGCGAGAGCGTGTCGGCCGTCGACTACCTCGCGGCGCAGCAGTTCCGCGGCGCCTTCCGCGCCGCGTTCGCGCGCGACCTGGCGGGGCTCGACGCGCTCGTGCTGCCGACGCTGCCCGTGACCGCGCCGCCCTTGGCAGAATCGCGCATCGAATTCGCCGGCCGCACGACCACCGTCCAGGACGCCATGACCGCCATGCCCTGCCTCGCCAACTTCACCGGCCTGCCGGCGGTGAGCCTGCCTTGCGGCTTCGGCGACACGAGCCTGCCGGTGGGCCTCACGCTGATCGGCCATCCCGGCGGCGAGTTCGCGCTGCTCGGCCTGGCCGCGGCCTTCCAGGACGACACCGCCTGGCATGCCATGCGGCCCGGCCATGCGATGGCCACGGGTCAGGAGGAGGGCGCGCATGTCCGATGAGATCGGCGTGGGCGTGCTGTTCGCCCAGACCGGCAACATGGCCGTGACCGAGCAGGCGCTGCTGAGCGGCACGCTGGTCGCCATCGACGAGATCAACTCGGGCGGCGGCGTGGCGGGCCGGCCCATCGTGCCGATCATCGAGGACCCGGGCCCCGATCCCGCGAGCTATCGCGACATCGCGCGCCGCATGGTGCTGCACCACCAGGTGCCGGTGATCTTCGGCTGCTGCTCGTCGGCCAGCCGCAAGGCCGTGCTGCCGGTGGTCGAGCGCCACGGTGCGGTGCTGTTCTATCCCTCGGTGTACGAGGGCTTCGAGTATTCGCCCAACGTGATCTACACCGGGCCCACGCCCGCGCAGACCATCGTGCCGCTGATCAAGTACCTGTTCGCGCATCACGGACGGCGCTTCTTCCTGGTCGGTTCCGAGTACGTGTTCGCGCGCGAGATCTCGCGCATCGCGAAGGAGTTTCTGCTCGAGAGCGCGGGCAGCGTGGCGGGCGAGACCTACCTGCCCATGGGCGCGCCCGACAGCGCCTTCGCCGAGGTGGCCGAACGCATCGCCGCCGCGCGGCCCGACGTGGTGCTCAGCACCGTGGTGGGCGCCGACACCGCGCGGCTCTATGCGGCCTGCCACGCCATCGGCGCCACCTCGGCCGGGCATCCGATCGCGAGCCTCACCGCGAGCGAGGCCGAGATCGCGGCATTGAGCCCGGCCGCGCGCGCGGGCCACCTCACGGTCGCGCCCTACTTCGCGGGCATCGAGAGCCCGGCCAGCGCGCGCTTCACCGCGCTCTACGAGAAGCGTTACGGCGCCGGCCGCCGGCCCAACATGTATGCCGAGGCCGGCTACCTGCAGGTGCACCTGTTCGCGCGCGCGGTGCCGCGCGAGGGCGCGCCCGACCCCGACCGCATCGTGCGCAGCCTCGGTGGCACGCGCCATGCTTCGGCCCAGGGCGAGGTCGAGATCGACGTCGACACCAACCACACCGCGCTCAAGGCCCGTATCGGGCGCTCGCGCGAGGATGGCGGTTTCGACCTGCTGTGGGAGGATGCGTCCATCGTCCGCCCCGATCCCTACCTCGTCGCCTACGAACGGAAGATCCTCTGATGACGCCCGATCCGATCCAGCTGCGCTCCCTGCGTGACATCCGGGTCGCCGTCATCCATCCCGACGACGAGGACGCCCGCGTGCTGTGCGAGCAGCTGCGCCGCTTCGGCTGCCGCGTCACCGCGCTGTGGCCCGAGCCGAACCACCTGCCCGAGGGCACCGAGGCCGTGTTCTTCAGCATCCAGTCGGAGCGCGATGCCTCGCATCCCTGGCTGGCCGGTTCCTCGCACGCGGTGCTGATCGCGCTGCTGGCCTACGAGAACCCGGCCGTGCTCGAGGCCGCGGCCGCCGCCAACGTGCACGGCGTGCTGCCCAAGCCGATCCGTCCCTTCGGCGTGCTCGCCACGCTGTACGTCGCGCGCATGCTGTTCCGCTACGAGGAGCGGCTGCTCAACCGCATCGCCAAGCTCGACGAGACCCTGCGCACGCGCCGCATCGTCGAGCGCGCGATGAAGATCCTCGCCACGCGCCAGGGCATCTCGGAGGACGAGGCCTACGCCATCATCCGGCGCGAGGCCATGCGCAAGCAGTTGCCGGTGTCGTCGATGGCCGAGTCGATCGTGCATGCGGAAGCGATCTACGGTTTGCCGCCCGATCGCGGCGCGCCGGACCGGGCCGAGTGATGGCCCGCGCTCCCTTCGAGAGTCCGGAACGCTTCGGGCTCGATCCTTCGTTTGCGCGCGATCCTTGCGGCGGTGGCCCGTTGAGCGGCCTCGGCTTCGCCGCCAAGGAGGTGTTCGACCTCGCGGGCCACGTTACGCGCTCGGGCAATCCCGACTGGCTGCGCACGCATGCGCCGGCCACGGCCGATGCACCTGCGGTCGCGCGCCTGCTCGAGGCCGGCGCGCGGTTGCAAGGCCGAACGCTCAGCGACGAACTCGCGTTCTCGCTCGCGGGCGAAAACCTGCACTACGGCACGCCGCTGAACCCGCGCGCGCCCGGCCGCGTGCCCGGCGGTTCGTCGAGCGGCTCGGCCTCTGCCGTGGCCGCTGGCTGCGTCGACTTCGCGCTGGGCACCGACACCTCGGGCTCGGTGCGCATCCCGGCCAGCTACTGCGGCCTGTACGGCCTGCGGCCCACGCATGGCGCGATCGATGCGCGCGGCGTGACACCGCTGGCGCCGGCCTTCGACACGGTGGGCTGGTTCGCCGTGACCGCGGCGGTGCTCGAGCGCGTGGGCGCGGTGCTGCTGCCGCCGGGCGAGATACGACCATTGCGGCGCATCGTGCCGATGGCCGATGCCTTCGACGATGCCGCGCCGGGCGTGGCCGCCGCGCTGCGTCCTGCGTTGGACCGTCTGGCATCGCTGGGCCTGGCCTTCGATGCGCCCGCGCAAGGCCTGTCGCTGGCCGCTGCGGCGCAGGCCTACCGCGTGCTGCAGAGCGCCGAGGTCTGGCGCACGCATGGCAAATGGTTCGAGCGCACGCGGCCGTCGATGGCACCCGAGATCGCGGCGCGGCTGCGCGCCGCGTCGCAGGTCACGGCCCGGGAGATCGATGCCGCGCAACGCGAGGCCGACGCGCTGCGCGCGAGGATCGACGACCTGCTCGCGCACGACGGCGTGCTGTGCCTGCCGACCGCGCCCGACGTGGCGCCGCTGCTGGGCGCTTCGGCGCAGCCCGATGCGCAGACCCGCATGCGCGTGCTGGCCCATACCTGCATCGCGGGGCTGTGCGGCTTGCCGCAGGTCAGCCTGCCGCTGGGGACGGTCGACGGGCTGCCCGTGGGGCTGGGGTTGATCGGGGGGCGGGGGAGGGATCGGGATCTGCTGGCGTTGGCTGGGCGGATCGCATCCGGCGACGGGAACAAGACGGCGACGGCTTGGCCTACATTCGGCTGAAGGAGGTCATCCATGCCAAGGACCAGGGACACGGAGATGGAGCAGTTCGAGAAAGATCTGCTGCAGTCGATCGCGGAGATGAAGCGCGGCGAGTTCGCACCTCGCACGCCACACCTCGTCTTCGTCTTCGGCACCCTGAAAGAGGGCTACCCCCATTTCGCCACCAATCGCGGCCGCCGCATCCCCGGCGACTTCGTCACGCGGGAGCGCTATCCGCTGTACCTGATGGGCGAGCGCTTCTCGCCATGGCTTGTTTTCCAGCCCGGCGAAGGGGAGCGAATCGCCGGCCAATTGTTCGAGGTCGACGATGCGGCGCTGGCGGCCATGGACCTGCTCGAGCGGGTCGGCGAGGCGGATGGCTATCGGCGTGTCCCGATCGTCGTCGAAGGCGTTGGCGATGCCGGTGGGCCGCAAAGGATCGTTCACGCCTACGTCAAGCCGCCGGCGCAATTCGACGTGGCGCAGGCGAGGCTGGGGCCGCTGGCGGAATACACGATGGCGCACGCCGGGCTCTACAGATCGCGCGCGGGTGCGCCCTGAGACCTGGGAGGCGGCCGTCGATGAGGCGTTGCACAGGCCTTGCCCGATGCGACCGCGCGGCCTTTGCTCCTACCAGCAACCGGGATCGGCCAGCACCGTGGTGCCATCGCTCCCCACGTTGGATTGAACGCCGAGTTGATCGAGCCTGAAGCTGTAGCAGGCGGTATCGTCGCGCTGGCCGCCTTTGGGCGTTGCCTGCGCGACGAAGCCTGTCGCGCCGCTCGCGACGCTGACGCTCAGGTCGTAGTAGCTCGATCCACCCGAATTCACGCTCGACGGCAGCGCGGCGTAGCCCAGGTCGGAGGCCTGGGCCGTGTATCTGTTGTTGATGCCGAAAAATTTCTCCTCGCGGCTGGCCAGGTCGAGGACGGCATTCTTGGCATCGACCCGCCGCGCCTTCCGGACATAGGCGCTGTAGGAAGGAAAGGCGATGGCGGCCAGGATCGCGACGATCGCGACGATGATCATCAGTTCGATCAGCGTGAAGCCCTGCGGCCTGCGTTGCCCGCGGACGAGCGGCATGCATGGGTCCTGTCGAGTCATGGCTTTCATGGTCAGCGCAGCTTGATCCAGGTCAGGCGCTTGCCCTTCACATTGCCCTGGGGGTCCACCTGAACCGTCGAGCCATCGCCGTCCCGGTTCTGCGTGACCAGGAACTTCTTCTTCTCGCCGGTCACGGTCCCCGGTGAACCCACGCCGCTCAGGCCGATGCCCGCGATCACCGCGTCGGCGGCGACATTCGCGCCGGTGGTCGCGCTCTTGAAGTAGGAGCTCGACGGTGCACCGCCCGTGTCCGGCGAGATGGCCATGGTGTAGCCGGATGCGGGTTGCTGTTCGCACGACAGCACCTGCGTCGTGGCCGGGATCGTGGTGTTCACGACGAACAGGCCGTCGACGAAGATGGGGTTGTAGACGATCTGTTCCTTCGCCCCCGTGAGCGCGAGCTTCCATCCGAATCTGGCAGTGCCGGAACCGCAGGCCGGGCGGCCTTTCCAGCACAACGCGTTCCGGGTCACGGTGCGCGCGCCGAAGATGTCGCCATTGGCGTAGGCGACATCGGACATCGTCTGTGCCGTCAGGTCCGCGTCGGTGAATCGTTGAGGCGCTACGAGCGAGACATAGCGCCGGGAGGACTTGGCATTCCATGTGCCCATGTCCCAATCCCAGACGCCGTAGATCGACTGGCCCGCGGGTTCGGGAACCGCCGCCGCGGTCAAGGTCTGTGGAAGGATCTGTCCCGTGCCGAAACTCACGACGATGCGATCGAGGTCGTTGCCGTCCGAGCTGGCGATCACCGTGGGGCGCGTGGTGATGGGTTGGCCCGACGGGGTGGTGAACAGCGCGGAATCTCCCGCCGCCCAGCGGGCCGGATCGTTGCTCGTCAGATCGAAGCGCCAGAGATTGCCTCGCGCGTCGCCGGCATAGACATAGTCCGTGACGTGATCGCCGTCCAGGTCGGCGGAGGTCAGCTGCACGATGCCGTTTCGCATGGTCACGGCCGTGCCTGCGAGTGCCGCTCCCGCGCTGGTGGGCAGGAAGCGGAAACTCTTGCCGCCGGTGTTCTGGTCGACGGTCATCACGTAGATGCCCGCCTTGCCGGACTTGCTGTTGAGGCCGTTGCCGAAGATCACGGCCCAGTGTCCGTCGTGCAACCGACGGATGATCGGCGTTCCGTAGATGCTGCCCAGGCTGTCCCGGCACATCGATGCGATCGAGTCGCCGGTGCAGTTCAGGTTGGCCGAGTTCCACTCGCCCAGCACGATGCCGGCCGCGTTGGCTTCGGCGAAGTTGCCCGGATCGGTGATCTCCAGCGCGAAGAGCGTGCCGGTGGCGATGCTCGTCTTGTCGCCGATCACGCCGGCGGCGTTGCCGCCCGCGCCCAGGCCGCCCACCAGCCACGTATGCCATGCGCCCTGGTAGTAGAGGTCTCCCGTGCCCGGCGTGGCATCGACATAGGCGTTGTGCGCGTACTGTGTCGACGAGAAATCCAGCGCGGGCGTGCCGGCCGAATAGATGGTCTCGACGACCCGGGCCGGCATGTAGGCGAGCAGTTCGCGCCCGTCGTTGGCGGCATCCTTGTCGAAGGAGCCATCCGCCTTGTAGGCGCCGGCGCGGAAAGCGTGCATGAAGCCGTCGTTGGCGCCGGCGTAGACCACGTTGGTCCGCGCGGCATTTCCTGCCGAGAACGCGGCGTAGCTCGTGCCTTCCGGCGGCTGCGCGCTCGGATAGAGCCTGTCCTGCCACCGGCCTTCGTAGGGCGAACTGGGCGGTCCGACCCAGGCCGGGCTCGCGTTGACGATGTCGCCCAGCACCCCGGTGCGTTTCCTGAACTTGCCCGTGGTCGGTGTCTGGATCTCGTCGCTGCGCACCCCGCGCAGATAGTTCAGTCGCGTCGAACTGGTCGCGCTCGCCGCCGATGCATCCAGCGCGGACTTCTGCGTGGCGGAGAGGTTGCCCCATTGCAGCGCGATACCGGTGCTGCCGTTCCAGCTCAGCAGGCCGCGGTTCGCCGAGGCCTGCGCATCGCCGCTGGTCTTGTTCGTGGCACCGCATGCACCGCCCGTGAGGACGCAGCTGGCGTCCCAGTTGGCCACGGGGTTGATCGACACGATGTCGGTCGACGGATCGAGCACCAGGTTCCTGGCCGCGAGCTGGCCCCACCAGTTCTGCGGGTTGTAGTAGGCCAGGTAGACCTGCGATCCGACCTGCACCTTGGCGGATTGCTGGGCATTCAATCCCACCGAACTGGCGGACGTCCCGATCTGTGCCGCCTTGAAGCACATGATCTCGTGGACATTGCTGCCCAGTCCCGTGCCCGCGCTGAAGCCGAACCGGAAGCTGGCGGGAAGCGGACCGTTGTTGTCGGTGATCTTGTACTTGTCGAAAACCGTCTGCGAAACGCCGCCGTTGATGCTGTAGAGGAAACTGAGGAAGCCGTCCTGCGTGATTCGCAGGGAGTAGGTGATCGGCCTGGCGCTGCTGCGCTTGGGCACGCTCGTGGCTTGCTGGTTGGCGATCACCTCGCCGACATCCTTGTGTGTCAGGTACGGATAGTTGTAGGTCAGCTTGGTGCTCGTGTTCCGGATCGTTCCAGTCTGGCAGGTCGTCTTGACGGCGGATTCCCGCTGGCTGGCGGTGAGGCTGGTGGGATAGGAGGCCTTGGTCGTGGCGTTCGTGGAGAGATCGGCGAAGTTCGTGCTGCCGGCGCCCCGAACGGTGATGCGCCCCGCGCCGAAGCCGGGCCCGGTGTTGGTGTTGTCGCCCGAATTGGAGAAGTTTCCGTACTCGTCGATGCCGATCCCGATGTAGCCGCCGCGCACGCCGTCGTATTGCGGATTCCCGTTGGAGCAGCTGTAGCCCAGGCTGCCCCCCAGGCCGCCGATGCTGGGTGGAAGCGCGCCGTCGGCCAGAAAGAAGCTGATGCCGTCTGCACCGTGGTTGTTCAGGTTGTCGCCGCCGTACGTCACGGTCTTGAAGGTAACGTCCAGGCCCTGGCTGACCGGAAAGGTGAAGTTGGAGACGACGGCGCCGGATTGGTAGTCGCCGTTCGAGCCGCTGGTCGTGTCGCCGTTGGTCAGGCGAAGCGCGCCGTTGCCCGTGCTGTCCGGCATGGCGCCGTCCTTGCCGCCGACCAGCGTGTTGCTCTTGTAGTAGACGCCCTTGTCCTTGAGGTTCTTGCAACCGGGAATCTTCGTGGCGCCGCCGGGATCCTGGTTGCCCGCGGTGAGACAGGCACCGTTGAGGCTGATCCAGTCGTACGAGGAAGAGGTCCCGCTCAACGTGTCGCTGATGACGAGTTGCGCCTGTGCCGCGTGGATGAAGGCGGCGCCCGCCAGCAGCATGGCCGGACGGACCGCGCGCTTGATGGACGTGAACCGGAATGTCTTCATAGCCCTCCCAGGTCGAGTGTCCGGGCCGATATCGCATAGGTGCTCTGCACCACGCTGATGGTCGAGGCGACGCCGCCATATGCGGCGCCGGTCACGCGGTAGATCGATTGCCTGGGGTCGGGCCCGAGGCCGAGGTACTGGATGTACAGGCCCGGACCCCCGGCGTAGTTCACGTCGCCCGCGACACCCGCGCTGCCGGCGATCAGGCCGCCGCCTGGTTTCACGACCAGCTTCGGCGGCGCATAGCTGACCCGGTTCGCCCACGGGACGGCGGCCGGTGTCGCGAGCGCGGCCGTGCAGACGCGCATGTTGCTGGCGGTGTTGCCGTCGACGATGCCTTCGCACGCACCGCCGGCTCCCCGAAGATCCTGGGCGAGCCACCATTCGCCGTACCGGACGGCGCTTTCGGCCGCATGGAACGACCGCTCCTTCTCGAGGGTGTTGCCCGCGATCTTCTCGTGGAGCCCCGTGCTGCGGTACATCGCGACAGCCAGCAGGGTGATGACGAGAAGGATTAACAGGCAGGTCACCATCACTACGCCCGCGTGCTGGCGCCGCGAGCGCGAAGCGCGGGTTCGGGGGCGGGTCGTCGAGGACCGGGGTGGCCGGATCATGATCTGTTCATCAAGTCGATGGTCTGCACGACCGGGAAGGCCAGCGGCACGGGCTTGCCCGGCAACGACTTGGTCGTGTCGAGGAACCAGACCGACACCCGGACCGTGTGGACGCCGCCCCAGAGGCCGGCGGCCTGGACCGCCGACGCGGGCAGATAGGTATCCAGGGCACCATCGCCGTCGGTGTCCGTTCCGTAGGCCACGCTCATCCTGTCGATGTTGCCGCTCAATACCTGGGGGCTGCCGTTGCCCACGGTGCAGGTCAATTCGCTGTTCGCATTGACGGCGAAATAGTTCGAGAACACGGCGGTCTCCTGGGTCGTATTGGTGCCGCCCAGGCAATTCATCAGGCCGTCGTTGCGGGCGGTCTGGTATTGCACGGCGATGGTGTCGCCATTCGATCCCCGTCCTTTTCCGTCCCCGGTACCGACCACCGGCTGGCCGGCCTCGAAGGCGGTGCTGCCGCCGTCCTCGCGCGAGACCGTGGTTGCCGGCAAGGCAGTCGCGGCGGTGTCCTTGGTGGGATCGACGAAGTAGCCGGCCGACTGCAGGGTGGTCGTGATCAGGGTCAGTGCGAGCCGCTCGCTGTCCTGCAGTTGCGCCAGGTTGTCCTGGGCGGCGGAAGTCGCCCGCACGTTCAGGTAGATGCTCGCCACGGCCAGTACCAGGAACAACGCGATCACGATGGCGACCATCAGCTCGACGAGGCCGATGCCGGTCTGCCGCGTCGGCAGGGAAGCGGGAGAGGTGCGGCGAGTCGCGGACGCACGGTTCATCAGGGCTTGACGTGGAGGGTGTACGAACGCGTTCCGCCGGTGGCGGTGCTGTCGGAGACGTAAGCCTTCGTCGAGGCCACGTACTTCTCGATCCACTTCACCGTGATGGTGCAGGTCACCGGCTCGCCGCCGGGGCTGCAACCCACCGTGGCCTCGTAGCTTGGCAACAGGTCGTTCATGTGGATGGCCCATTGCTGCAGATCGGACAAGGCCAGCTGGGCTGCCGTGCACTGCGGCGCCGGCGGTGCCCGGTCCGCATCGCAACTCGCCGCCGTGGCGGCGGCCGTGCCGGTGCCGTTCGCGATCGAGCTTCCCTTGATCGTCACGCTCGCGGGGGCGCTGGCACTCGCCCAGTAGGCACGATTGCCTTGCAAGGTGCCGGCCAGGCTGGCCGCCTGCAGCGCCACCACCGACCGCGAGGATGCGACGTGGGTATCGGACAGCGCCAGTGCCTGCATCTTCGCGAATCCGAAGATTCCGATCGACACCAGGAGGATCGAGATCAGCACCTCCAGCAGCGTGAAGCCGGCCTGCGCGCCTCGGCCGCGGGCCGCTTCCACGGCCCTCATGCGCAACCGCCTTCGTTCGCACGGAGAACCTTCTGGTGCCCGGCGAAGTTGATCTGCACGCAGCGGGTCGCGGAATCGTTGACCGGCGAGGTGCGCAGCGTGAGGAGCGCACTCGCGCTGGCCGGCAATCCGATCGCCAGACCATCCCTGCCATACGTGATGGCGCCAATGCCCGTGCTCGCGGTGAAGCTGTCGCCGCCCTTCCAGGCAGCCTGCACGCGCAGTACCTGCTCGGCGGTTCCGTCCTCGTCCCGTGTCCCGTTGCTGTCCGGATCCGCGAAGATGATCCATCCCGTGTTCCAGGTGGCGCGGCCGATGCACGACCTGCCGTCGGACGACGCACAGACCGTCACTGGAATGCCTTGTCGAATTGCTTCGGAGCGGGCGAATTGCAGATCGCCGACAAATGCATTGATTCGTGTCGCCACGCGATTGCGCTGCAACATGTCGAGAAACGATGGCGCCGCCATCGACGCCAGGATCCCCAGCACGACAAGAACCGTCATCAATTCGATGAGCGTCACTCCGCCGCTCTTGCGGGGGCCATTGCCACTGGGGCGATCGGTGCAAAGGGGCTTCGAAAGCCGGGCGCGGAGAAACAAGCGAGTCCCTCGTTCACGTCGAAGTTCAGGGACGGCATGCACCCGGACCTGTCAACAAGTAACGTCGGTAATGCCGTGTTGCGATTGTCGAGCAATGGAACCGAATTGCGCCTGTGTCGCCGGGACGGAGGTCTATTTGTTAATGTTATGTATCCAATGGCCGATGAAGCCATCGCAATGTTTTGGCCTCCGAGGCGCGCTCGGCCTGATCGCGATCGTGGTCCGAGAGGCCGGCCTGACGCCGTTCAAGCAACCGCGGCGATCGCCCGCTGCCGCGGCAGCCGAGTGAACGCGAACGCGGCCAGGAAGGCCCCGATGCCCAGCGCGAACGCGCCGATGAAGAGCCACGCGTAGCTCGAGTACGCGTCGTAGATCAGCCCGCCCAGCACGGGGCCCAGGGCCATGCCGAAGCTGCTGGCCATCGTGGTGCTCCCGATCACCGTTCCCATCATGCGCAGCGGGAAGTTGTCGCGCGCGATCACCGCGAACAGCGGCATCACGCCCGCGTAGGTGAATCCGAACAGCGCGGCCACGGTGTAGAAGCTGCCCAGCTGCCGCGCGAACACGTAGCCCAGCACCACGATCGCCTGGGCCAGCAGCGCCAGCACCAGCACGCGCGCGGCGCCGAACCGATCGCCCAGCAGCCCGAACACGAGGCGCCCGCCCAGGCCCGCGAGCCCTTCCATGCTGTAGATCGACACGGCCGCCATCAACGGAATGCCGCAGGTGACCGCATAGCTCACGGTGTGGAAGATCGGCCCCGAGTGGGTGGCGCAACTCAAGAAGCTGGTCAGCACCAGGATCAGGAAGGGCGGCGAGCGCAACGCCTGCGCGACGGACAGCGAGGATTCGCGCAAAGCCTCCGGTGCCGCGGCGGAGGCGGCCTGCAGCAAGGCGGGCGGACGACGCACCAGCAGGGCCAGCGGAATCATGCTGACCGCAGCCAGCGCCGCGATGAGCTGCAGCGCGTTGCGCCAGTCGTGCGTCTGGACCAGCCATGCGGCCAGCGGCGACATGGTCATCGGCGCCACGCCCATGCCGGCCGACACCAGCGACACCGCGAGGCTGCGATGCGTGTCGAACCATCCGGTCACGCAGGCCATCATCGGCGCGAAGATCGCCGCCGCGCCGATGCCGACGACCACGCCGAACAGCAGCTGGAAGGCGAGCAGCGACGTCGCGAGGCTCGCCAGCGCGAGCCCGAGCGCGAGCAGCACCGCGCCCGCCAGCACCACGAGGCGCGGGCCCACGCGGTCGCTGAGGGAACCCCAGGCAATGCTGCCGAGCGCCAGCGCCACGAAGGCGAGCGTCATCGCGGTGGAGATACCGGTGCTCGACCAGCCGGTGTCCTGCGCGATCGGCCGCAGGAACACCGGCAGCGAGAACAGCCCGCCGATCGCCACGCAGCCGAGGGCGCCGCCCGCGGCCACGATGATCCAGCGGTAGTGGGTGCGCAGTGCGTCGGGCCAGGGAGTCATGGTGAGTCCTCGAGGGGTTCAATGAGGCCTCAGGTTACCCCCGTGCACGCGACAAGGGGAGTAACAAGGATGGCGCGATTGGTCGCGCTAGCCGTCGATGCGTATCCGGTTCGCCTTCGCAATGCGCCCCCACTTCTCGAACTCGCTGCGCGAGATCGCGCCGAACTGCTCGACCGAATTGCCCACCGGCACCAGCCCCAGCTCGGTGAGCTTGCGCTGCACCTCGGGGTTGCGCAGGATCTTCACCAGCTCCTGGTTGTAGCGCGCGACGATGGGTTGGGGCGTGGCGGCCGGCACGTAGAAGCCCTGCCAGCCGTCGCCGTCGTAGCCGGGCAGCAGCTCGGCCACGGCCGGCACCTCGGGCAGCAGCGCGCTGCGCCTGGGGCTCGTCACCGCGAGCGCGCGGAGCTTGCCGCTGCGCACCAGCGGGATCGCCGTGGTCGCGGGCTCGAAGGCGATCGGCATCTGGCCGGCCATCACGTCGGCCAGCGGGCTGCCCTTGTAGGGCACATGCACCATCTGCACGCCGGCCATGTTGTTCATCATCTCCATCACCACGTGCGGGCCCGAGCCCACGCCGAGCGAGCCGTAGTCGATCGAGCCCGGCTTCGCCTTGGCGCGCGCCAGCAGGTCGCGCAGGCTGGCATCGGGCTGGCCCGGGCCGGTGATCAGCACGTAGGGCACGAGCGCGACCTGCGTCACGGGCGCGAAGTCGCGGAAGGTGTCGTAGGGCAGCTTGGCGTAGACGTTGGGGTTGATCCCCATGATCGAGTTGACGGTCATGAAGAGGGTGTAGCCATCGCCGGGACTGCGCGCCGCGACCTCGGCGCCGATGATGCCGGCCGCGCCGGCGCGGTTGTCGATGACGATCGGCTGCCCGAGCGCCTGGCCCAGCGGCTCGCTGAGGATGCGCGCCACCACATCGGGCGACACGCCGGCCGAGAACGGCACGACGAGCTTGATCGGCTTGGCGGGCCAGCCGGCCTGCGCGAAGGCCGCGCGGCCCGTGGTGGCGGCCAGGGCCGCGAGGCCCAGGCGCTGGAACGCGAGGCGCCGGGAACGAGAGACGGGCATGGGGAACTCCTCAGCGTGGGTCGATGCAGGTGTGATGGGTGTGGTCATTGCAGCCAGTCGCGCATACGCTCGACCAGCAGCTCGGCCTTGACGATGTGCGGGTAGTGGCCGCCCTGCGCCTGCGCGAGATGGCGAGCCTTCGGATAGCGCGCCCGCACGCGGGCACGGGTCGCGGGCGCGATGATCGCGTCGTCCTCGCACTCGAAGACCACGGTGTTGGCGATCGCATGCGGTGCCGGCAGCTCGGCCGCGCCTGCCACCTGGCGCAGCCGCCCGTGGAAGTCCGAAGCGGGCAGGCCGGCATGCAGCATGTGCAGCTGCACCGCGCGCAGCAGGTCGTCGGGCCGCGCGCGCAGCGCCTGGCCCCAGCGTGCGATCACGGTGGCGCTGTCGCTGGCCGCGAGCCAGAGCGCATCGAACAGCGGATGCTGCGCCACGTCGCACCCGTCGACGAAGGTGTTGCCGAGCCACAGCGCCGCCACCTGATCAGGGAATCGCAACGCGAAGGCCTGCGCCCACCAGGCGCCGTACGACGAGGCCCAGAGCGCGACCGCGCCGGTGCGCCGTTCGCGCAGCAGCTCCTCGAGCCCGAGCGCGAGCGGCTCGGGCGCGACGCCGCCCGGGTAGGTGATGCTCAGCACGCGGCGCTCGGCGGCGAAGGCCTGCGCGATGCGCCAGGCGCTGTCGCCGTTGCCCAGCGCGCCTGGCAGCAGGACCAGCGGTGGCGGCTCGGCGGTGGCCGTGTCGCCGCGCGCGCCGGTGTCGCGCAGCGACCAGGCCAAACCCCGCGTGTCGGTGAAGCGGTGCAGGGGCTGTGCGGCGACGAAGCGGCACAGGGCCTCGGGCATCGCGGGCGGGTCTTCGGCGATCGTTGTCATGCGGTGGGCCGTCGCGTGCATCAGGCCAGCAGGCCTTCTTCGCGCAGCGTCTTCTTTGCGTCTTCGGTGAAATCCGCCTCGGGCGCGTTGCCGCCGATCACGAACATCAGGAAGTGCGTCTTGCCCGGCTCCTCGTGCGTGATGTTCTCGAAGCGGCGGTTGACGCCGGCCGGAAACGAGAAGATGTCCCACGGCCCGACGTCGAAGTACTCCTCGCGGCCGTCGAGCTCCCACGAACAGCGCCAGCGGCCCGTGAGCGGCATGAAGGTCTCGTTGGTGTCGTGGTTGTGCATCATCGGGCCCTTGCCGGGCTTCGCTTCGCAGAAGCCGAGGTTGAAACCCTCGCTGATGCGGATGGCGGCGTTCTCGGCCGCCTGCGCGCCGACCGGCGAGACCACCTCGTCGCCGCCCTTGCCGCGCGGCGGCTGGAAGCCCACCGCGTTGTAGAGCTTGCGCTCGGCGCTCGGATGGCGGCTGTCGGGCAGCCCGCCGTCGAAACCCTTGAGGTCCTTGAAGTAGGCGACGCGCTGGCGCATCTCTTCGCGGGTGACACGGATCTGGGGAATGGCCATGGCGATCTTTCTGGCGGAGTGAATAATGGCCGCCAGTATTCGAGGCCGCGGCCGCGCGGTCCATCGAAGCCGCCGATGCCCGGCATCGCGTTCGTGATGATCCATGCGGGTTTACCCGCCCGCGCCCCCGCTATCGCCCCCGATGAAGCTGCAAGACCTCGACCTGAACCTGCTGCGTGCCTTCGATGCGCTGATGCGCGAGCGGCACGTCACGCGCGCGGGCGAGCGGCTCGAGATGAGCCAGTCTTCGATGAGCGTGTCGCTCGCCAAGCTGCGCGACCTGCTGGGCGACGAGCTGCTGATGCGCGCCGGCACCGGCTGGATGCCGACCGAACTCGCGCTCGTGCTGTGGCCGCGCGTGCAGGAGGCGATCGCCGCGCTCGAGCGCCTGACCGAGCCCGTGCGCTTCGACCCCGCGACCTCCACGCAGGTGTTCCGGCTCATCGTCATCGACTACATCGACCTGCTGATGATGCCCTCGGTGATGCGCCGCATCCGCCAGGAGGCGCCGGGCGTGCGGGTGCACATGCTGCAGACCAACCCGCACCACTTCGGCGAGATGATGGCGGCCGGCGAGCTCGACCTGGCGCTGACCTACTTCCCGAACGCGCCCACCTACGTCAAGGGCCGCAAGCTGTTCTCCGACCGCTTCCTGGGCCTGGCCGCGCGCTCGCACCCCGTGCATGGCGCGGCGCTCGACGTGCCTTCGTTCTGCGCGCTGCCGCACGTGACGATCGAGCCCGATGCCTCGCAGATCTACAACGTGCAGATCGATGCCGCGCTCGAGCCGCACGGCCTGCGCCGGCGCGTGCAGATGATCAAGCCGAGCTTCCTCGCGCTGCCCTTCGTGCTCGAGACCTCCGACATGGTGGCCAGCGTGCCGGCGCGACTCGCGCGCCGCATGTCGCGCATGGCCGAGGTGGAGGCTTTCGACCTGCCGCTGGACCTGCCGCTGTTCGACGTGCGCATGGTTTGGCATCCGCGCACCGACCACTCGCCCGCGCACGAGTGGCTGCGCGATCTGATGCTGGCTTGCGCGCGCGACGCCTGAGCCGCGCTCCGGGCGATGCTCAGCCAACGGTGCCCGGGCGCGGCGCGCCGGACGCCGGCGGGGCCACGGCATCGCCGACCCGCTTCAGCAGGTCGTCCACTTCCCAGTGATCGTCCGCATGCTGGCCGTACTTGCAGGCCACCACGCGGCCCCGAGCGTCGATCAGGAAGTCCGCCGGCAGGCCCAGGATGCCGTTCTCGGCCTTGCGATAGAAGCGGCCGGTGGACAGCACCCAGCGCAGCCCGCTCCAGAACACCCCGGGATGCAGCACCGCGCGCCACGAGGTCTCGACGCCATAGGCGCGGTAGTACCGCTTCGTCGGATCCGCGATGCAGTCGAAGGGAAGCTGGGCCTGGTACTCGAGCATCTCCTCGGGCGACGAATGGAAGAACACGATCTGCCGCACGCCGGCCGCGGCGATCTCCGGCTGGCGCAGGCTCATCGTGCGCAGGTGGAAGTTGCACACCGGGCAGCCGGCGAAGCGGCGGAACTGCAGGTGCAGGTAGGGCGCGCCGTCGCTCGGGATGCGGACGGACTGGCCGAGGATCGTCCGGGCAACGAGTGCCGGCGCGATGGAACCCGGGGTGAGCTTCATGTGATTCCTTGCTGGAAGGCGGTGAAAGATTCAAATACGTACGATGTACGTAAACAACTATAATCGTCCCGTCCGAAGAAAGTCAATGGAGCAGCGATGGGCCGACCCGCCAGATTCACGCATGCGCAACTGCAGGCTGCCGCCCTGCGCCTGCTCGACAGGGAGGGCCTCGCCGGCCTCTCGATGCGCTCGCTCGCGGCCGAGCTGGGCACGGGCGCGATGACGCTCTACAACTACGTGCCGCAGCGCGAGGCGATCGATCTGCTGGTGATCGAGGCGGTGCTCGCCGAGGTGGCCTGGGACCGCGGTCCGTACGCCGCATGGGGCGACGAGGTGCGCGCCATCGCCACCGCGCTGTGGCGCGCGGTGCGTGCGCATCCCCACGCCATTCCGCTGATCCTGACCCGCCGCAGCCGCGCACCCGCGACTTTCGAGGTGGCCGAGGCGCTGCTGGCCGCGCTGGCGCGCAGTGGCCGTTCGGGCACACGGTTGCTGGTGGCCTTCCGGGCCATCTCCGCGCTGGTCACGGGCATGGCGCAGGCCGAACTGGCGGGCCCGCTGTCGCTGCAGGCGGCGGAATCGGCCGAGGACACCATTGCGCGCTTCCGCGCGCTACCGGCCGATCGCTTTCCGCAACTGATCGGCGTGGCTTCCGCCGCGATGCGGAGCACGGCGGAAGATGAATTCCAGGCGAGTCTTCAGTTGTTGCTGGCGGGGTTGGAAGCGGGTTGAGTGTGCGGGCACCGCAGCCAACGGGGCCAGTCATCAGCGCTCATTCCAGCCACAGTAGCGAATGGTCGGATGTTTCATGAGCTTCCCCGCCTTCGGCGTGTTGCACGCCGTCGTTGGCCGAGCGCTTCCGCCTGCGCTGGGGGAGTTCTTGAGCAAGCCGCTGAGCACGGATGCGCTGGCCCAGGGCTTGGAGGATCTCAGTGGCGAGCGCCAGGCCAAATGCCATTTTCCTGATCCTTGACCGGATTAAAGAGTGCCAAATGCCATTCTTGTAGGTGTTGCGCATCGAGCTTGGCATCCACGAGGCTCTGGCAGCGTCGGGCAGAGATCTTCAGGGGTGCATGAGCCCGAGGTCCAGGTTTTTCCAGGAAATACCTCCAAGCATCTCGATGCTCGTCGGAACGGTCTGGCGTCGGGCGGGCGTTTGGCCTACGCCAATGTCGGGCCGTCGCTGTACGCGGCATGGATGGGAAGGGGCGAGTCTTGTTTCGGAGCAGATTCCTCCATCATCGAACAAGCAAAGGATTTCCCATGACCATCCAACCGCACACCACCCAGGCTTCGAATGAACCGAATGGCGATGCGCTCACGCCGCTGGAGATCTCTCAAGCTGTCTTGGAAGGCGAGGAAAACCCCAACACTGCACGCGCTATCACCCCGCTGGAACGCGCCGCCTCGGGCACGTCGGCGAAGCCCGAGCGCCAGCGCTCGGCCCTCGGCCGCGCGCTGCACAGCCCCGCCGTTGCCTGGGGCGGCGCCGCCCTGACGGGCCTGGGCCTGATCGCGGCGCTGGTCTATGCGCGCCGCTCGCCGCCCTCGCGTTGGCAAGCGCTCCAGGCGCTGCCTTCGAAGGTGCTGCCGTTCAAGGCGCGGGCGGTGAAGGCCGTGCCCTTGAAGTCGCAGCCTTTGAAGGCGCTGCGGTCGTTCAAGATCTGAGGCTGGTCGCTGGACGCACTCAGTGCGTTCGCGGCGCAGCATGACGCAACCGGTAGTCGCGCGGCGTCATGCCGTGCCGGCGCCGGAACGCCGCGCTGAAGCGCCCGTGACACTCCCACCCGGCCTCGGCCGCCACTGCCTGCACGCCGAGTTGCGTGTCGCGCAGCAGCCGCGCCGCGAGCGCGAGCCGTTCGTCGACGAGCAGGCCATGCACTGAAAGCCCCGCGGCCGCGCGCACCTGCGCCTGCAGCCGGGTCGTGCGCAGGCCGACGCGCCGCGCGAGTTCGTCGACCGACCAGGCGCGTGCCGGCGCCTCGCCGACCAGCGCGCGCAGCCGGCGCACCGTGGCCTCGGCGTCGTCGGCGCCTTCCTCGGCGCCCGATCGCGCGGGGCGCAGCAACTGGTCCAGGTCGAGCAGCACACAGGTCAGCAACTCGGTGGCGCGCGCATGGAACAGCGGCACGAAGGCCGGCTGGTCGGCGGGCTCGTCGCGGATGCGCGCGAGGCAGTCGCGCACGCGCGGCGTGAGCGCCGCGTTGCACAGCACGCGACCGTCGTCGCGCTCCACCAGTTCGGCCATCCGCCTTGCCGGCAGCTGCACGCCCAGCGCCTGCAGCCAGCGCGGCAGCAGCGCGCGCCGCAGCCGGAACTGCACGAAGTTGTTGCGGCAGGCGCCGGGGATGTGGATCAGGTAGCCGCCGTCGCGGTTGGGCGTGCGCAGCAGCGCGCGGTCGACGCGGAAATCGAGCGCGCGGCCCTGCGCGCTGCCGATCTGGCCCGTGACGTGGCCGGCCAGGAAAAAGGTGACCAGCAGTTCGTCGCCGGGCGGCAGCTGCACGTGCAGGTCGTCGTTGAGTCGGAAGTCGAAGTACAGCGCGCTCGCGCCCTCCCAGGGCGTGGTGCGCAGCCGCAGGATGCGGCCGCCGTCGCGCGGCCAGCGCACCTCGCGGCTCGCGCCGTCATGCAGGCCCGCGAGCGCGAGCGGCCGCTCGACCGGCAGCCGCACCAGGGCGGCGTTGAAGTCGTCCTCGGGCAGCGCACCCGGAGGCATGGCCGGGAGCAGCGACGGGATCGGCACAGTCTGCGAGCGGATCGGCATAGAAAACCCTGCCCTGCGGCGTTAGCGTTGCAACACTTTGATCGAGCGCGGAGTTTAGGTATGAATGTGCGACGTGTCTGCCGGTTTCTGGGGCTTGCGGCGGCCTCCCTGGCACTGCTGCTGCCGGCGTTGTCGGCGGCCCAGGCCGCCTGGCCCGCGCGGCCTATCCGGCTGGTGGTGCCCTTCGTGGCGGGCGGCGGCGCCGACGTGACGGCGCGGCTCATCGCAGCGAAGTTGCAGGAGCGGCTCGGCCAGCAGATCGTGGTCGACAACAAGCCCGGCGGCAACACGCTGATCGGCGCCCAGGAACTGATGAAGGCGCAGCCCGACGGCTATACGCTGCTGTGGTCCATCGACCAGACCTTCGTGCTCAACCCCTCGCTCTACAACCGCCTGCCCTACGACCCGCGCAAGGACTTCGCGCCGGTGGCGCTCGCGATCACCTCGCCCAACGCGGTGATCGTGCGCGCCGGCGCGCCGGGCGCGGTGGCCGACGTGCACGAGCTCGTGAAGCGCGCCAGGGCGGAGCCCGGCAGGGTCAACATCGGCGCGGCGGCGATCCTGTCGCAGATGGCGCTCGAGGAGTTCAACCGCAGCGCCGGCATCCAGAGCACGCGCGTGCCCTACAAGGGCAGCGCCGAAGTCGCGCAGGCCACGGTCGCGGGCGACATCGACGCCGCCTTCGACGGCATCGCGCCCTATGTGCAGTTCGCGAAGGCGGGCCGCGCGAAGATCCTGGCCTTCGCGTCGGCGCGGCGCTTCTCGGGCCAGCCCGAGGTGCCCACGCTCGAGGAGCTGGGCTACAAGGGCGTGGACTTCTCGGTCTGGTTCGGCATCGTCGGGCCCCGAGGACTGCCGCCCGAGATCGTGGCGCGCGTGAGCGAAGGCGTGGACTGGGCGCTGCACCAGCCCGACGTGGTCGAGAAGCTGATGGTGTTCGGCTTCGAGCCCGCGGCCCAGACCGGGCCGCAGGCGCTATCGACGCGCATCGACGCCGACCTGGCGCGCTATGCGCCGGTGATCCGCCGCCTCGGCTTCAAGCTCGACTGAGGGCCTTCCCATCATGAAAGTCGCGGGCCTGATCGGAGGCGTCGCGTGGCCCTCTACGCTCGGTTATTACAAGCTGCTCAACGAAGGCGTGCAGCGCGAACTCGGCGGCCTGCACTCGGCGCGCTGCGTGATCGTGAGCCTGGACTTCGCCTGCATCCACGCGGCCATGGCCGCGGGCCGGCCGGCCGATGCGCGCGCGCAGATGGAGACGGCCGCGCGGCAGGCGCGCGCCGCGGGCGCCGAGCTGATCGCGATCCTCGCCAACACCGGCCATTTCGCGGCCGACGAGGTACAGGTCGCGGCCGGCGTGCCGCTGGTGCACGTGGCGCGCGAGACCGGCGATGCCGTCGCCGCCGAGCGACCGGGCCTGCGCCGCCTGGGTGTGCTGGCCACCAGCTTCGCGCTCGACGCGCCCTTCTTCGGCCGCCTGCTCGGCGAGGGCACGGGCTTCGAACTGGTGCTGCCCGACGCGGCCCAGCGCCGCACCCTCGATGCCGCGATCTTCGGGCCGCTGGCACGCGGCGAGGCCGGCCGCGACGAGGGCCTGATGGTCTCGACCTTGTGCAACGCGCTGGTGGCGCGCGGCGCCGAGGGCGTGGTACTGGGCTGCTCCGAACTGAGCTACGCCAGGCCGTGGCTGCGCTGCCGCGCACCGATCTTCGATGCGACCGAGATCCATGCGCGCGCCATCGTGCGCGAGATGCTGTGCGCCTGATTTTTTTCTTCCCTTCGTTCATTCCATCGCCAGAAAGAGAGACACTGCATGCAGACCGCCGAGTTCCCGCTGCCCTTCGTCAATGCACCGTACAGCCGCGCGATGTTCGACGACGACTGGATCTTCGTGTCGGGCACCATCGGCATGGACTACGACACGCAGCAGCTCGCCGAGAGCGCCGAGGACCAGACCCGGCTGATGATGCGCAACATCGAGCGCTACCTCGCGGCGTGTGGCGGACGGCTCGACCAGATCGTCAACTACACCTTGATCATCGCGGGCGCCGAGCACCTGGGCGCGGTGGTGCGTACGTTGTCCGAGGTGCTGCCGACCAAGCCCACCGGCACCGCGATGCTGGCCGGCATCGCGGTGCCCAAGGCCTGGGTCGAGATGCAGGTGATCGCGCGCAAGAGCCACGGCGCCGGCGGAGGCGTGCGGTGAAGGCGCCGCTGCTGCGCGCGCTGGCGTGCGGTGCCGTGGTCGCGAGTGCGATCGCGGCCTGCGGTGGCGATGGGGGCGGCGGCGGTTTTCTGCCCGGCCCCGTCGGCGGCAATCCGCCCGCAACGCCGGACAGATACAACGCGGAGATTCGCTGGACGCAGTACGGCCTGCCGCACGTGAAGGCCGCCGACTACGCGGGTCTCGGCTATGGCTACGGTTATGCGGTCGCGCGCGACCACCTGTGCCTGTTGGCCGACCGCGTGGTCACGCTGCGTGGCGAGCGTTCGGAACGCTTCGGGCCCGACGGGGCATCGCTGGTTGCCTTCCTGCAGACCTCGAACCTCAACAGCGACCTGTTCTACCGCGTGCAACTGTCCGACGAAGAAGTCGATGCCGCATGGCGCGATCTCTCGGCCGATGCGCGCGGCCTCGCCGAGGGCTATGCGGCCGGTTTCAACCGCCGGCTGCGCGACATCGGCGCCGAGGCCGCTGCCACCGCCTGCCAGGGTGCGGCGCCGCCGCAGATGCGGGCCAGCGACGTGGTGCGTGCCACCATGCAGGTCAACTCGCTGTGGAAGGCGCTCGCCGTCGCGCCCTATGCCGCGGGCTCGACCTGGGACCACCTAGGCGCCCCGGCCGTTGCCAAGGCCGCCGAAGACCGCCCGCCCGCGCAGCGCATGGCGAGCAATGCCTGGGCCTACGGTTCCGAGGCCACGGGAACGGGCGCATCGATCATGGTCGCGAATCCGCACACGCTGTGGCAGGGCCATTGGCTGCTGATGCACCAGATGCACCTGAGCATCCCCGGCGAGATCGACGTGATGGGCGCCGATTTCCTCGGCCTGCCGCTGCCGCTCTCGGGTTTCACGCAGCACCTGGCGTGGAGCATCGAGGCGCCGTCGACCGTGACCTATCCGTTGCTGATCGCGCTCGACGTGCGCAACGGCGACAAGCCCTCGTACACGATCGACGGCCAGCGCCGCGAACTGAGCACGAAGCGCGTGGCGCTGCGCGTGCGCCAGGCCGATGGCAGCGTGGCCACGCAGCAGCACGAGCTGCCCGTGTCGCACCTCGGCCCGCTCTACCGGCTGCCGGCCGATGGCGAGCGCGCCGCGGGCTGGTATGCGATCACCGACCCGAGCGTCGCGAACGCGCGCGCGCTCGACCAGATCCTCGCGGTCGCGAAGGCGCGCGACATCGCGGGCTTCGAGCAGGCGGTGGCCGGCCACCGCGGCATCACCGCCCACCTGATCGCGGGCGACAGCCAGGGCCGCGCGATGTACATCGAGTCGGGGCCGCTGCTGGACATCGCCGACGCGGCACTGCGCGACTGCGCGACCGTGCCGCCGCCCGACGACATGACGGTGCCGGCCGCGCTCGATGGCCGCCGCGGCGCCTGCGCCGTGCGCGATGCGCAGGGCCGGCCGAAGCTCGCGCCCGCGAGCCGCATTCCCGCGCTCGCCACGCGCGGCATCGTGCAGAACGCGAACGACAGCTACAGCCTGTCGCTGGTGGGGCAGCAGCTCGACGGCTATTCGCTGCTGCTCGGCAGCCCGAAGGCACCGCCCGGCATGCGCACGCTGATGTCGCAGCGCCAGATCCATGAGGGCCTGCGCGACGGCCGCATCGACAGCGCCGAGGCGCTCGGCATGGTGTTCGACAACCGCAACTACCTGGCGGAAACCACGCTCGACGCGGTGCTCGGGGCCTGCGCGGGCGCGAAGGGCGATGCGCAAGTGCAGGCGGCCTGCGCCATCCTCTCGGCCTGGGACCGGCGGCACGACGTGGACAGCCGCGGCGCGCTGCTGTTCCATGAGCTGGGCCCGCGGCTCGCATCGGTGCCTGGCCTCTACGCCGAGCCCTACGACAGCGCGCGGCCCTACCGCGTGCGGGCGGTCTCCACCGCGCCGACCGTGAGCGCGGCCATCGTCGCCGCGGTGCGCGATACGGCGCAGGCGCTCGCCGGGCTGGGCCTGCGCGGCGACGAGCGCTGGGGCGACATGCTCGCGCGTCCCACGCCGCAGGGCCGCGTGCCGCTGCACGGCGGCTCGGGCGAGCAGGGCGTGCTCAACGCGCTCGACGGCGCGCCGCTCGGTCGCGAGGGCTTCGGCGACATCGTCGCCGGCACTTCCTATGTGCATCTCGTGACCTGGGACCAGGGCCGGCTGGTGGCCAGGCTGATGATGGCGGCCGGCCAGTCCACCGACCCGGCTTCGCCGCACCACGACGACCAGCTGCCGCTGTTCTCGCGCAAGCAGCTCGTGACGCCGCCGTTCACCGAGGCGGAGATCGCAGCCGATCCGAAGCTCGAGCGGCTGGTGTTGCGCGAGTGAGGCGTCGTTAGACTGGCGGACCGTCGTCTCTTCGTTTCGATCGCCCCGCCCATGGCAGCACCCCGCCCCGAGAACATCTTCGATCTGCTGCAGGTGGCGCAAGCCGGCCTGAAGGAAGCGCGCGCCGACGACGGCGCGCTGCTGCTGATGCATTTCGCGTTCCGCGGCCTGGTCGCGAAGGCCGACGTGTTCCTGGCCGGCCATGGCCTGTCGCGCGTTCATCACCGCATGCTCTATGCGATCGCGCGCACCGACGGCATCGCGGTCGGCCAGCTGATCGCGCTGCTGGGCGTGTCGAAGCAGGCGATGCATCGGCCGCTCAAGCATCTGCAGGAACAGGGGCTGGTGCTGGCCGAACGCAGCCCGCACGAGCATCGCAGCAAGCTGCTGCGGCTCACGCGCGAGGGCGCGCGCATCGAGCGCCAGGCTTCCGCGCACGAGGCGGCGGCGATGGAGCGCGCGCTGAAGTCGGTCGGCGAAAGCGAACGCCAGGCCTGGCGCACGGTCATGCTCGAATTGGCGCGGCAGATCTAGGCCTTTTTTTCAGCCCTTCACCATCAGCGTGGCGGAAGCCATCGCATGCAGCTTGCCATCCGCACCGCGCAGCTCGGCATTGCAGATGCCCAGCGAGCGCGTGCGCTCGACCAGCGTGGCGTTGGCCAGGTACTCGGTGTGCGGTGCCAGCGGCCGCAGGTATTTCACGCTGAGGTCGACGGTGGAATAGGCCGTGCCCGCGTCGAGTGCCGAATACAGCGCGAGCGCCGCGGCGCCGTCGAGGCAGGTGGCCGCGAAGCCACCGTGCACCATGCCCGCGGGATTGAGATGCCGCTCGTCGGGCGTGACGCGCATGCTGACCTTGCCGGCCTCGATCGCCGAGAGCTGCATCGGCATGGTTTGGGCGATGCCCGAGCGCTCGATGCGTCCGTCCATCATGGCTTGCAGGACGTCGAGGCCCTTGGCGGGCGAGGAAGGGGTCGATGCGGGTGGATTTGTCATGTCAACATTATTGACCTAAAGTCGCGGCTTCGCGAACAAGCTCAAAGGCGTTGCGGTGCAATCCACGGTCTGGACAGTTCTTCTGCTGCTCAATGCCGCCTGGTTCGCGCTGGGCGCGCGCTTCTTTTGCCTCGACTCGCTGCGCGCCGCGCGATTGCTGGTGGCGAAGATGGACCGTGCATCGCCACTGCTGCCCGCGATCGCCGGCGCCGTGCGTTTTCTCGGCGCGATGAACCTGGCCTGGCTGGCGTTGTGCCTCATGCTGCTGGCGGGACACGGCCTGTTCGAGACGCCGGCGCAACGCGCGTCGATGGCCGCCGTGGTCGCGCTGGTGCATGCGGGGCAGTTCGCGGTCAATGCCCATATGCTGGGCCAGCATCGTCGCGGCCGGCCCGGCAGCTGGGTGGTGCTGCGTGGGCCGATGCGGCTCATCTTCTTCGTCGACCTGGCGTTCGCGGTGGCGGATGCGGCGTTCGTGGTCTGGGTGCTCGGCTGAAGAACCGCGCCGTGAATCTTCCGTTGTGAAGGGCACGACCTACCAGCGATACGTCGCCGTCGCCAGCACCTTGCGCGGCTCCCCGTAGTAGCAGCTGCCCGAGCTGCAGTTCGCGACGTAGTTGCGGTTGCCGAGGTTTCGCAAGTTCAGCGCGAGGCTCCAGCGCTCGAAGTCGTAGCCCAGCAGCGCGTCGAACACGGTGTACGAGGGCACGGGCACCGGCGTGCTCTGCTGGTAGCCGCGGTTCGAGCCCATGAAGCGTGCGCCTAGGCCGAGCTTCACGCCGTTGGCGAAGCGGTAGTCGGCCCACACCGAGAGCTGGTTGCGCGATACCGCCTGCATCTGCTTGCCGATCTCGCTGGGCGTGCTGCTGGCCGTGACCTCGGCCTTGGGCGTGTAGGTGTAGGCGGCCGTCACGTTCATGCGCGGCAGGGGCTCGAACGAGGCCTCGAGCTCGAGGCCGCGCACCAGGATCTCGCCGGTCTGGCGCGGCGTGTAGTCGGCGTCGTAGGTGATGTAGTTCTCGCGCCGCAGGTCGAACACGGCGGCGCTGTACTTGTCCTTGCGGCCCGCGGGCTGGTAGCGCACGCCCACCTCGTACTGGCGGCCGGTCTCTGGCTTCAGAGGCTGGTTGGTCTGCGGATCGACCGTGACCGTGGGCGAGAACGACTCCGAATAGCTGAAGTAGGGCGCCCAGCCGCTCGGATGCAGGTAGACCAGGCCGGCGCGGCTGGTGAACTTGTGGTCGTCGATGCGCGTGGTCGAGCCGTCGATGTGGCTGAAGGACACGGCGCGCGCGCTGTCGTAGCGGCCGCCCAGCGTGGCCACCCAGTTGCCCCACTTGATCTGGTCCTGCAGGTAGAAGCCGGTCTGCGACAGCGTGGTGCGGGCATCGAACCACGGGTCGGCGGTGGTGGTGAGGCCGGTGCTCACCGGCAGGTAGCCGTCGATGTCGCTCACGGTGCCGCTGTTGGAAGTGCGCTGGTCGTTGCGCGAGCGCTGGTAGTCGAGGCCGACCAGCAGCGTGTGTTGCCAGTCGCCCCAGCGCAGCTTCGCCTGAAGCTGGTTGTCGATCGAGGCGATGCGCGCGGCCTCCTTGCTCGCGAACGGGAAGCGGCTCAGCACGCGGTAGTTGGCGGGGCTGGCCGGGTTGTCGGCATCGACGGTGACGAAGCTGGGCTGGTTGTAGACCTGCCCGTAGTCGACCTTGATCGAGCCGTAGCGCGCGTTCTGGCGAAAGCTCAGCGTGTCGTTCAGGCGATGCTCGAACAGGTAGCCGACCATCCACTGGTCCTGGTTGAAGCGGTCGAAGTTCGGGTCGCCGACGTAGGTCTTGCGCGAGAACTGGCCGTTGGGATTGGGCAGCAGGGTGCCGACCTCGGGGAAGCTGCCGTAGGAGCTGCCGTCGCGGATGCGCAGGTAGTGCGACAGCAGGGTCAGCGAGGTGTCGCCCGAGGGCTTCCAGGTCAGCGAGGGCGCGATGAAGCTGCGGTCGTTCGGCAGGCCGCTGGCCGGCAGGCTGGCATCGCGCAGCAGGCCCGTGAGGCGGTAGAGCAGCTTGCCTTCGGCATCGAGCGGACCCGAGAAATCGCCCGCGATCTGGCGCCGCGCGTTGTCGCCGAACTGCAGTTGCAGTTCGCGCAGCGGCTGCGCGGTGGGGCGCTTGCTGACCACGTTGATCATGCCGCCCGGGCCGTTCTGCCCGTAGAGCACCGAGCTCGGGCCGCGCAGCACCTCCACGCGCTCGGTGCCGTAGCTCTCGGTCTGCCAGATGGCCCAGCCGTTGTTGTTGCGCAGCTGCAGGCCGTCGAGGTAGTAGCCGGGCGCCTGCGCGTCGAAGCCGCGCAGGATGGTCCAGTCGAAACGCGAGTCGGCGCCCCAGGGCGAGACGTTGATGCCCGGCGTGTAGGCCAGCGATTCCTTGAGCCGGGTGGCGCCCGTGGCCTCGATGAAGTCGGAGGTGACGACCGAGATCGATTGCGGCGTCTCGATGATCGGCGTGTCGGTCTTGCTGCCGGCCGTGGCGCGCCGCGCGATGTAGCCGGGAACATGGCCGGTGGCGGTCTCCTCGGTGCCGGCCGTGACCACGATCGGCGGCAGCGCGCCGGTGTCGCCGGCCGAGGCGCGCACCACGGTGAAGCCCGTGTCGCCGTTGCGCACGTAGCCCAGGCCGCTGCCCGCGAGCACGCGCTCGAGCGCCTGCTGCAGCGTGACGGCGCCGCGCACCGCGGGCGCGGTGCGGCCCTCGAGCAGCGAGCTCTCGCCGCCGATGGCGATGCCGTACTGGCGCGACAGCACGCCCAGGCTCTGGGCCAGCGGCTGGGCCGGCAGTGCGAGCTGCAAGGTGGCGGACGATGCCGCCGGCGCGCCCTGCGCATGCGCGGGGCCGCCCATCGCGAGCAGGGCCGAGGCGATGGCGCAGGCGAGCGCCGCGGCCTGGAGGGAATCGATGCGGGGGCGCCGCGGGGTCTGCTGGTTCATGTCCGAAGGTCCTGGAGCTGGTTTGCTACAGAAGACCAGCGAGACGCCGCGTACCCCCCAAAAATAATCAAAACTTTTTTTCAGGGCCGCCGCGCCGTGCCGGCGGCATGGCCCACGATCCGCGTGCCGCCGTCGGCCAGGCGCTGCGTGCGCACCGGCAGCATCACCGGCAGCGCGCCCACGAAGGCCTGCGGATCGCGCAGCCGGTAGCTGCCGGTCACGCGCAGCTCGCGCAGCGCGGGGTCGTCGGCCAGCTGCAGCGGCTGGCGCAGGTAGTCGTTCCAGCGCGCCACGGCCTCGGGCAGGCGCGTGTTGCGGAACACCAGCCAGCCCTGTTGCCAGTCGGCCACCTCGCCGACGTCGACGCTGCTGCGCGGGCCCAGCCCGCGCGCATCGGCCTCGATGGCCTCGCCGGCCTGCAGCACGGTGCTGGGGGCGTCAGCCTCATCCTGCCCGGCCCCCCAGACCGCGACCCGGCCCTCGGCCACCGCGAGGCGCATACGGCCCTCGCGCACCGACACCGTGAACACCGTGCCGAGCACGCGCACGCGGCCCCAGTCGGTGCTCACGGTGAAGGGGCGCTCGGCATCGCGCGCGACCGCGAAGCGCGCCTCGCCGCGCGCCAGGTGCACCGTGCGGCGGTCGCGGTAGAGCGCGACACGCAGCGCCGTGTTGGCCGCCAGGTCGAGCGTGCTGCCGTCCGGCAGCGCATGGGCCAGGGTCTGGGCCTGGCCGGTGCTCGGGGCGGCCTCATAAACCGGCTGCTGCCAGTACCAGCGTCCGCCGGCACTGGCCAGCGCGGCCAGGCCGGCCACGCCCAGCAGGCCGATCGTGCGGCGTCGCGCGCGCCGTTCCTGCGCGGCGCTCGGCGGCATCGGCAACTGGCCGCGCAGCGCGCCGTCGTCGACCGCGTTCCAGATCCGGTGCGCGGTTGCCGCGGCGTCGGCGTTGGCGGGCGACAGCGCGCGCCAGCGGCTCAGCTCGGCCTGCGCGGCGTCGGCGGCCTCGGGGCTGCCGCGATGGATGCGGCCGATCAGTGTCAGCGCATGCTCGACCAGCGCGCGCGGCGCGCGCCGTTCGTCGGCGCCGAGCAGGGGCTGTGCGCGCGCGGCCATGGTCAGTCCGTTCCTCCGCCGTAGCCCGCGCAGTCGAGCAGGGCGCGCGTCATGTGGTGCTCGACCGCCTTCTCGCTGATCTCCATGTGGGCCGCGGTCTGCGCATAGCTGAGGCCGTGGATGCGAACGAGGATGAAGGCATGGCGGCGCTTGCGCGGCATGGCCTCGAGCAGCGCGACCAGCCGTTGCAGCTGCTGCCGCGCCGCCACGTGGCGTTCCACCGAGGGCGCGCTGTCGGGCGCGACCAGCGCCAGCGTGTCGAGCATGCGCAGTTCGGCGGCGCGGCGCGCGGCCTGGGTGGCGAGCAGGTTGCGGCCGGTCTGGTAGAGCAGCGCGCGCGGTTCGAGCACCAGGCCGCCCGCGTCCTGGTGGCCGAGCACGCGTGCGTAGGCTTCCTGCACGAGGTCGGCGGCGGTGTCGCCATCGCCGGCCTTGCGGGTGAAATAGCGCAGCAATTCTCTGTGGTAGCGCTCGAGCACGGTACACCTCAGCCGGTGTGGAAACAGGACTCCCGTCTTGGCTGAGATGTGGCGGCGGCTGATCCGTGGCGCGGGAGAGGGAGCCGAAATTATAGGGAGGGGCCGTGTCAGCCCGTCTTGCGCTGCATCTTGCGCGCTGTCTCCACCACCACCGCACGCAGCGACTGCACCATCGGCTGCCCCTCCAGTTCCTTCAGCGTGAAGAAGCTCACCGGCGGCAGGTTCCAGCTCAGCCGGTAGGGCAGCGCGGCCCAGTGGCCGGCCTGTTCCATCTCGGCCACCACGTCGCGCGCGAGGATGGCGATGGCGTTGGGCTCGGTGCGCAGCACGGTTTCCATGCTGCGGATGGCGGTGGTCTCGAGCATCGGCACCGGCGGCTGCACGCCGGCGCCGACGAAGATCGCGTTGTAGGTGCGGCGCATCGGCGTGTTCGGCGGCGGCAGGATCCAGTCGAGCTGCGCGAGCCGGGCCCAGTCGAGCGGCCCGCGCGAGAGCCGCTTCGCGCTCTTGGCCGACACCACCAGGCAGGGCTCCTGCTGGTGGATCGCCTCCTGCACCAGGCCGGTGGCGTCGCCGTCGTACGAACGGCCGATCGCGCAGTCGAGCTCGCGCGCGAGCAGGCCGGCCACGAGTTCGTCGGTGGTGCCCTCGCGCGTCATCACCGCCATGCGCGGCGTGCGGTCGAGCAGGTGCGCGAGCGCGGCCGACAGCAATTGCTGCGGCACCTGCTGCGTGAGGCCCAGGCGCAGCCGGCCGCCGCGGCCCGCCTCGAGCGAGGTCAGCACGCGCGTGGTGGCCTCGAGCTCGGCGAGCCAGCGCCGCGCGTAGTGCAGCACCGCCTCGCCGGCCGCGGTGGGCACCAGGCCGCGGCTGCTGCGCTCGAACAGCCGGTTGCCGAAGATGTCCTCGGTTTCACGCAGCGCCTTGGTGATCGCGGGCTGGCTCAGCCGCATCTCGGCGGCCACGCGGCCCAGTGTGCGGTGCCGGTCGATGGCCTGCAGCAGCGAGAGCTGGCGCAGCTTGAGGCGCGAGAGCAGCGCGTGCTGCAGGTCGGCGGCGGGGTCGCGGGCGGTCGGGGAGGCCATAACCGTCAGGTTATCGCCCGATCAGAATTTAGTCCACTTTGGTGAATCGCGAGGCCTAGACTTTTCTCCATGCCCGCAGCCACCGCCACGACGCTCATGGCCACCTTGGCCGATCTCCTCGGCGCGCTCGACGCAGCGCGCGATGCCGACGAGGCGCTGCGCCGGATCGATCGCTGCCGGCGCGAGCTCGTACCCGGCAGCATCTTCAGCATCCAGCAGAACGTGACGACCGAAGACGATCCGGCCGGCGAGATCCGGCTGCGCCGTTTCTATTCGTCGGAGGCGCACCGCTACCCGGTCAACGGCGCCAAGCGCAAGACGCATACGAGCTGGACCGACCGCCTGTTCCGCCAGAGCCGCGTGTTCGTGGGCGAGGGCGCGCAAGTGCTGGCGCGCCACTTCGACGACTTCGAGCAGATGCGGCCCGCGGGCCTGTGCAGCGTGGTCAACGTGCCGCTGCTGCAAGGCGCGCTGTGCTTCGCCACCTTCAACGTGTTCGGTATCCGCGAGCGCTGGCAGCCCGACGAGTTGCTCGGCATCCGCCTGCTGGCGCTGGCCGCCGCGCGCTGGGTGCCGGTCGCGCCGGGCCTCGCCTACCGCTTCGCCGCCGACGCGGTGCCGATCGATCTCCCCGCTCTCTCTTCTGAAGTGAAGGCCTGACCATGCAATCCAAGAACCTCGTCGTGATCGTCGGTGGCGGCCCCGTGGGCCTGTCGATGGCGATCCTGCTGCAGCGCTTCGGCGTCGACTTCGTGCTGCTCGAACGCAGCCCGACCACCACCGACCATCCGAAGGCGCGCGGCACCTACACGCGCACGATGGAGATCTTTAGGCAGTGGGGCATCGACGGCCTGATGAAGCGCCATGCGTTGCCCGACGGCGCCGACTTCTTCGCCTTCTGCGAATCGATGACCGGCCACGAATGGGGTCGCACCACCCCCGAGCCGAACCTCGGCCACTCGCCGTGCTGGAAGATCATCCAGTCGCAGGACACGGTGGAGCAGGAGCTGCTCGCCCATGCCAAGAAGAGCGAGGTCGGCCGCTTCCTGTTCGGCCACGAGTTCCTGCACTACGCCGAGAGCGCCGACGGCATCGCCGTGACGGGGCGCCGGCTCGACACCGGCGAGACCCTGACCTGGCAGGCCCGATACCTGATCGCGGCCGACGGCGCCGCGAGCTCGGTGCGGCGCCAGGCCGACATCGAGATGCGCGGGCCGGCCACGCTGGCCGTGATGGCCAACGAGTTCTGGCAGGCCGATCTCTCGCAGGTGCGCGACTCGGCCACCTGCGCCGGCTGGCGCGTCTACGCCAAAGACTCGCCGTACCCGATCACCACCGTGCTCAACACCAACGGAAAGGACCGCTGGCTCAACCTGCTGCCGGTGGGCCGCGAGACCGACGAGCGCACCGGCGCGCGCAGCGACGCCGAGGTGGTGCAGCTCGCGCGCACCGTCTCGGGCGTGCCCAACCTCGAGGTGAAGGTCATCAACCGCTCGGTGTGGCGCATGAGCCGCCAGGTGGCCGCGAACTTCCGGCGCGGCCGCGTGCTGCTGGTCGGCGATTCGGCGCACCGCTTTCCGCCCAATGGGGGCTACGGCATGAACTCGGGCATCCAGGACGCGCACAACCTGGCCTGGAAGCTGGCCTTCGTGCTCAGCGGCCGCGCCAGCGCGCGGCTGCTCGACAGCTACGAGAGCGAGCGCCGGCCGATCGCCGAATCGAACGCCGATTTCAGCCTGCACAACGCGATGCGCTTCAACCACTGCGACGAGGCGCTGCGCTCGGGCAACCGCGAGCGCATCGAGTTCTGGATCCGCGACAGCGACAACCACATCCACAGCATCGGCCAGTCGCTGGGCTTCTGCTACGAGGACGGCGCCGTGATCCCCGACGGCACCGGCCGCCACGTGATGCGCGCGCGCTGGTACGAGCCGGCCGACAAGCCCGGCATGCGCTTTCCGCACCTGTGGCTGGACCTCGCGCGACGCCACAGCACGCTCGACTGGTTCGACCGCGAGTTCGTGCTCGTGGCCGGTCCGCGCGCCGATGCCTGGATGGAGGCGGCGTGCCAGGTGTCGGGCCGCAACGGCCGCGTGGTGCAGGCGCGCCAGCTCGAGGACGCGCACGAGAAGGACGGCCTGCTGCTGGGCCAGCACGGCGCGGTGCTGGTGCGGCCCGACGGCCACGTCGCCTTCCGCATGCCGTGGACGCCGACCGACCCGGCCGCCGAGCTGTCGGCCGTGCTGTCGAAGCTGCTGGACTGACGCCATGCCCGTCACCGCGCTGCACCACTTCACGATCCGCTGCACGCCCGCGGAGCTGCCGCCGCTGCTGGACTTCTACACGCGCGTGCTGCGCCTGGAAGCCGGCGCGCGGCCCGAGATTCCCGCGCCCGGCGCCTGGCTCTATGCCGAGGACCAGCCCATCGTGCACCTGTTCGCCCATCTCGCGACGGCCGATGCGCCGCCGCAGCCGCCCACGGGCCATGTCGACCACATCTCGTTTCGCGCCCACGGGCTGCGCGAGATGCGCGCCCACCTGCGCGCGCTCGGCGTGCCCTTCGCCGAGGCGCCGATCCCCGGCTGGGACATCCACCAGCTCTTTCTGCACGACCCGCGCGGACTGAAGATCGAGATGACCTTCTGGCTGGACCGCGGGGAAGAACCACGGGAGGACGCGGCATGACCGAGTTCGTGCAGGCCGGCGAGGTCCGCATCGCCTTCGACCGCGCGGGCCAGGGCCCGGCGCTGCTGCTGATGCATGGCGCGGAAGCCTCGCGCCAGATGTTCGCCGGGCTGGTGCCGCATCTGGCGAAGCAGTTCACCGTGATCGCCTACGACCAGCGCGACTGTGGCGAGACCGAGGCGCCCGAGCGCGCCGTCACGCTGGCGGACCTCGCGAACGACGCGCAGCAGCTCGTGAAGGCGCTGGGCCTCAAGCGCGCGCATGTGTTCGGCTCCTCTTTCGGCGGACGCGTGGCGCAGGCGCTGGCGCTGCTGCATCCGCGTGCGGTCGACCGGCTCGTGCTCGGCAGCACCTGGCCGCTGCCACGGCCCTACGAGGAGCTGTGCCCCGATGCACGCCGCCTGGCCGAGCTGCGCCGCGGCCTGCCGGGCACGGCCGAGGAGCTCGCGACCTGGTTCTTTCCCGAGGCCTTTCTCGCGCAGCGTCCCGAGCTGCGCCGCGTGTTCGCCGCCGCGCGGCCCGAGACCGCACGCTCGGCGCGACGCATGGCGACCGTCGCCACCACCTTGCCGCAGGGCGTGGCCGACATCGTCGCGCCGACGCTGGTGCTCGCCGGCGAGCTCGACCGCGTGGTGCCGCCGACCGTGACGCTCGCGATGGCCGGCCGCATCCGCGGCGCCGACGCCGTGCTGCTGCCGGCCATCGGCCACGTGACCGCGATGCAGGCGCCCGAGGTGCTCGCGCGCCACATGGTCCGTTTCCTGAACCCCGAAGGAGTCCACGCATGAATGCCGTCCTGGAGCCCGAGACCGTCCCCGCCGCACCCGCCGGCAAGGAGGACTACATCCGCGTCGAGGGCCTGTCGAAGACCTTCGGCGGCGGCAGCGAAGGCGTGCTCGCACTGAAGCAGATCGACTTCGGCATCCGCCAGGGTTCCTTCGTCACCATCGTCGGCCCGAGCGGCTGCGGCAAGAGCACGCTGCTGCGCATCCTGGCCGGCCTGCTCGACTACGAGGTCGGCACCGTGCTGCTCGACGGCCAGCCGATCCGCGGCACGCGGCGCGACGTGGGCGTGGTGTTCCAGAGCTCGATCCTGCTGCCCTGGCGCAGCATCCTCGAGAACGTGATGCTGCCGGCCGAGGTGCTGGGCCTCGACAAGGCGAAGGCGCGCGAGCGCGCGATGCAGCTGCTCGCGATGGTGCGGCTCGAGGGCTTCGAGCACAAGCTGCCGCGCCAGCTCAGCGGCGGCATGCAGCAGCGCGCTTCCATCGCGCGGGCGCTGCTGCACGACCCCAAGATCCTCTTGATGGACGAGCCCTTCGGTGCGCTCGACGCGATGACGCGCGAGCGCATGAACCTCGAGCTGCAGCGCATCTGGATGGAGAGCGGCAAGACCGTGGTGTTGATCACGCACTCCATTCCCGAGGCCGTGTTCCTCGGCGACCGCGTGTTCGTGATGTCGCCGCGCCCCGGCATGCTCGAACGCGTGCTGCCCATCGACCTGCCGCGCCCGCGCGGCATGGAGGCGATGTCGCACCCGGCCTTCGCGGCCGCGGCCGCCTCGATCCGCGAGCGCTTCTCGCATGCCGCTTCCTTCGATTGAGAGAAAGGCCGACGCCATGACCACCGCACTGTTGAGTTCCGAGGCCGCGCCGCTGGCGGCCAAGCCACCGCGCCCGCGCCGCACCAACCCGCTGGCGTCGCCGCGCGTGCAGTCGATCCTCTTGCTGATCACGCTGCTCGGTTCGTGGGAAGGGGCCGTGCGCCTGTTCAAGGTGCCCAGGCACCTGGTGCCGCCGGTCAGCGACATCGCGATCGCGCTGTGGCGCGGCCTCGCCACCGGACCCTTCGCGAAGGACGGCTTCTGGTACCACGGCGGCATCACGCTGGCCGAGATCCTGCTGGGCTTCTTCGTCGGCGGCGGCATCGGGCTGGCGATCGGCATCGTGGTCTCGCAGATGCCGCGACTCGAGCGCCTGCTCGAGCCCTACGTGGCCGCGTTGCAGAGCGTGCCCAAGGTGGCGGTGGCGCCGATCATCGTGGTCTGGCTGGGCTTCGGCATCAGCTCCAAGGTGATGATCATCTGCCTCTTGACCTTCTTCCCGGTGCTGGTGACCAGCATCGCGGGCTTCAAGGCCGTGGACCCGGACCGCATCGACCTGCTGCGCTCGCTGTCGGCCACGCCGTGGCAGATCTTCCGCAAGGCCAAGTTCCCGAGCGCGCTGCCCTACATCTTCGCGGGCCTCAACATGGCCGCGGCCTTCAGCGTGGTCGGCGCCGTGGTGGGCGAGTTCGTCGGTGCCCAGGCCGGGCTCGGCGTGCTGATCCTGCAGATGGAAGCCCAGGCCGACAGCGGCGGCAGCTTCGCCGTCTGCGTGGTGCTCTCGGTGATCGGCATCACGCTGACCACTGCCTTGCGCCGCGTGCAGCAGCGCGTGCTGCACTGGATGCCGGCCGATGCCTCGCAGCGCACGGTCAACGTCTGATTCTTTCCCCCCGAAACATTTCAGCCGCAACGCCGGCGAGGAGCGAACCATGTGGACACGACGCGATTTCGGCCTGGGCCTCGGTGCCCTGGGATTGATGGGCAGCCTGCCGGCCCTGGCGCAGAAGCTGCGCGTGATGAAGGTGGCGAACACCGCCGGCGTCAACGACCCGCAGCAGTGCTTCGTGACCTCGGGCCAGCATCCGCGGCTGAACTTCTACAAGCCCGAGGGCGTGGACGTCGAGTACGTCAACATGTCGAGCATGACGCAGGCCCTGCAGAGCCTGCGCGCCGGCCACGTCGACTACGGTCCGGCCGTGCCCGGCATCCTGCTGCCCGCGATGGCCAAGGACCCGGGGCTCGACCTCGTGAGCGTCTACAAGTGGCTGCCGCGCAATGCCAACGTCGTCGTCGTCAAGCCCGGCAGCCCGATCCGCTCGGTGGCCGACCTCGCGGGCAAGCGCATCGGCGTGCGCAGCCAGGGCGACACCGGCATCGTCGTCACCCGCACCATGCTGGCCGAGCTGGGCCTGAAGGACGACCGATGCGAGTACATCGCCATCGGCGACGGCGCGCCGGCCGGCGCGGCGATCGACAACGACCGCGTCGATGCGATGGTGGCCTTCGACACCGCGGCCGCGCGCGTCGAACTCGTCGGCACCAGGCTGCGCTATGTGCCGCTCACGCCGAAGTTCGCGCAGTTCGGCTCGGGCTGGCTGTGCGTGCCGCGCGAACTGCTGAAGAAGGAACGCAAGGCCTTGGTGGGCCTGTTCCGTGGCATGGCCAAGTCCACCCTGTTCGCGCACCACAACCTCGAGGCCGGCATCGACCTGCACTGGGCCGTGTATCCCGAGAGCCGGCCCAAGGGGCGCAGCGAGGGCGAGGCGCGCAAGGAGCTGGCCTTCATCCTCAAGGATCGCCGCAACAGCTGGATGCGCCGCCCCGACGATCCCGATCAGCGCATCGGTGCCTCGTCGCTGGCCGAGTGGAAGTCGAACATCGAGATGGCCGTGGACGGCAGCCGAAACCCGAAGCTGGCCGACGAGCTCGGCGACCCGAGCCGGCTGTTCACCAACGAGCTGATCGACGAGGTCAATGCCTTCGACAGGCAGGCGGTGGTGGAGATGGCGAAGACGTTCAAGCTGTAGCCTCGCCGCTCAATTCATGTACCCGAGGTCCCGGATGTCCGCGCGCACCGACTCGCGGTCGGAGCCGTACAGCGGCAGGCTGGCCAGCAGCTCGAGGCGCCGCCGCAGCGAATAGAGGATCTGCAGCGCCTTGTGCGCCGCCTCCTCGGGATCGTCGATGACGGCGGTGTCGGGATAGGCCCACAGCGCGGTGTGCGGCTGGCCGGGCCAGGCCGGCTGGAGGCGATCGATGTCGGCGTCGAGCGTGATCACGAACTCGGCCTCGAAGCCGCGCGCGGGCACGAACTCGTTCCAGCCTCGCGGCTTGATCTCGGGTAAGGGAATACCCGCGGTGCGCAGCGCCGACACGGCCGCCGGATCCACCGCCGCGCCGACGCGCAAGGGCTGACCGCAGGAGCGTGCGTGGAAGCGTTTCTCGGCGATGTGGGTGAGACAGGCCTGCGCCATGATGCTGCGCAGCGTGTTTCGTCGAGAGACGAAGAGCACGTTGATTTTTCTGTGCATGACCGCCGAATGTAGCGCGCCTCGCGCCGGTTCGTCGGCGGGCATTCATGGGCTTGACGCGGTGCTCGGGTATATCGGCTGCATGACGAGATCGAGACTTCCGGCCCTGGCGACGTGGGCTGCGGCCGCGCGGCGTGCCACCCTGCCGATTGCCATGGGCCTGGCCCTGTGCGGACCCGCGGGCGCGCAGGAGGCCCCGTTCAGGATCGGGGGCAAGGCGGCGGAGCCGGTCCGTGCCGTCTGCGCGCCCATGCGCGACGAGATCTCGCGCCGCGGCCTCGAGGACCTGCAGCGCGGCATCCTCCCGCCGGGCGTTCCCACGCTCCCGATGGCGAAGGCCTTGCTGGAGCTGCGCATCGGCGCCGCCGAAGCCGCCCCGGCCTATCTCCGGCGCGCGATCGATTACTTCCAGCAGACGCCGTCCGAAGAAAGCATGTACCGCGTCACATGGTTCGCGCAGCTGCTGCTCGCGACCTACGCGCGCGATCTCGAGCTGCATGCGGCCGCGCGCCGGCAATACGCGAAGTCCTTGCCGCCCGATACCAACCGAAGCAGTCCTTCGCAACTGAGCCTGCGGGCGACGCTCGTGGCCGCCGCGCACCGAGAGGCCGACGGCCTCGGCGGCGAGGCCGGACGCGCGCTGTTGCGCGAGACGGTGGCGCGGTCGAGCGAACTGCTGCGCTCGGCGGGCACGGTCGAGCAGGGCGAGGGGCTGCGCTCGATGGAGCGCTTTCATCGCCAGCTGGTGGCGCAGCTCGCGCTGTTGGAGCGCGATGGCGCCACCTTGAGGGCGCAGGTCGCGAGCCAGCGCGCGGCGGCGGATGCGAGCGCGACGCCGGAGATCCAGCAGGCCGATCTGCAGGCCCTGACGAAGATGCTCTACGACCTCGCGACCCTCGTGCGCGGCGAGGAGGGCCTGCAGGCGATAGCGTTGCTGCGCCAGGGCTTCGACCGCCAGGCCGAGCTCATCGCCTTGCCCGCGAACCGGGGCATCGGCCTGCCCGAGGTCATCTACCGCGGGCTCGAAACCTCGCGTGGCCAATGGCAGATCCATGGCGTCGAGGGCGATCGCCTCTGCCTGCTGCGTACGAACCTCGATCGGCAGCGCGCGATGGTCGACGTGCTCGAGCAGTCGCTGCGCGCCGACACGGGCGTGCCCGACACGGCGCGGCTCGATGCCGCCATCGCTGCACTGCAGCGCGCCGGCACCGCGCTCTCGCTGCAGCCGCTGCCGCCGCTGGCACCCACGCTCGAACTGACGCTGGGCACGGCCTACCGGCTACAGGCCGTGGCGAGCCCAGCCGGCCCGCTGCGTTCGCAGCGCATCGACCGGGCGCGGGCGCAGTTCGGCGCCAGCGAGCAGCGCCTGCGCCAGTGTTTCTGCCGCTGGTTCGAGGAGGAACTGGCGCGCGAGCGCGCGGCGCTCGACGCACTGTCGTAGCGCGCCGGCTCAATCCGCCTGACGCAGCCAGTCGGTGAACTGCCCAAGCGCCGGCAAGCCCGCACTGTGCTCCGGATAGCACAGCTGATACGACCGCCCCGTCGCCGACTCGATGTCCGACAGCGCCACCAGCTGCCCCCCATCGAGCGCCGCCCGAACCATGAAGGCCGGCAGCAACGCCACCCCGATGCCCGCGATCGCCGCATGCAGCGACATCGACAGCAGGTCGTAGCTCGGACCCGCATGCAACTCGGGCAGGACCTCGTCCGCCCCCGCGGCCTGCCGCAGCCACAGCGCCCAGGCACCGGGCAGCGAGCTGTTGTGGATCAGCGTGAGGTCGGGCGGCGCCTGCCGCAGCACGGTGGCGAAATCGTCGCCGCTCCAGCGCGCCGCCAGGCCAGGACTGGCATAGGGCCGCACGGTCAGGTCGAGCACGGGGATGGCATGCAGGCCCGGCACCGACGCGCCCACCACCATGATGGCCGCGTCGATCCGGCTCGCGGTGAAATCGACCGGCCCGAGGTAGGTCGAGAGGTCGAGCGTGATGTGCGGATGCGCGTTCACGAAACCCGACAGCCGCGGCGCGAGCCAGTAGTTGCAGAACGAGGAGGGGGCGGAGAGCTGCAGGCGGCCGCCGCGGCCCTGGTGCAGCGCGATGTCGGTGGTGGCGCGCTCGAGCCGCAGCAGCAGGGGGCGGACCTCGGCCAGGTAGGCCTGTCCCGCGGGCGTGGCCACCAGCGATTCGCGCCGGCGCTCGAGCAACTGCGCGCCGAGCCGCTGCTCGAGGCCGATGACCTGGCGGCTGATGGCGCCCTGCGTGAGGTTGAGCGCCTTGGCGGCGCGCGTGAAGCTGCCCAGCCTTTCACTGGCTTCCAGGCATTGCAGCGCGATGGTGGAGGGGAGGCGAAGCGGCATCAGCTTTTTGCATGCGAGCAGGAGTTATTTTCGATTGTGGCGCTCGCCGCGGGCGTCGATCCTCGGGCATCGTGCTTTCTGGAAGGATGCAGGCCATGTTGGAGACCGGGATCGATCGCGGCCGGCGCCGCGCGCTGCTGTCGGCGGCCGCGCTGGCGGCCGGGCCTTGGCGCAGCGCGCGCGCCGCCGCCTACCCCGAGCGGCCGCTGCGCTTCGTCGTGCCCGGCGGGGCGGGTGGCGCGCCCGACCTGCTGTGCCGCGTGATGGGCGCGGCGCTGGCCAAGGGGCTCGGGCAGGCGGTGGTGATCGAGAACCGGCCCGGCGCGGGCGGCATCGTCGGCATCTCCGAAGTGGCGCGCGCGGCGCCCGACGGCTACACGATCGGCTATGCCAACGTGGGCACGCTCGCGATCAACAAGTCGCTCTACGCGAGGCTGCCCTACGACCCCGATCGCCAGCTCGCGCCGGTCGCGATGACCGGCTTCGTGCAGAACGCGCTGGTGGTGCGCAACGAGCTGCCGGTGAAGACCGTGGCGGAACTGATCGCCCACCTGCGCGCGCATCCCGGCCGGCTGACCCTGGCCTCGGCCGGCAACGGCACCACCAGCCACCTGGGCGGCGAACTGTTCAAGAGCATGACCGGCACCTTCATGCTGCACGTGCCCTACCGCGGCAGCCTGGCGGCGATCCAGGACCTGATCGGCGGCGGGGTCGACGTGATGTTCGACAACCTGTCCTCGATCAGCCCCTTCATCGCCTCGGGCCGGGTGCGCGCGCTGGCGGTCACGGGGGCTCATCGCTCGCCGCTCTTTCCGGCGCTGCCGACGGTGCAGGAGGCCGGCGTGCCGGGATACGAGAGCGTGGCCTGGGGCGGCGTGGTGGTGCCGGCGGGCACGCCCGCCGAGGTGGTGGCGCGGCTCAATGCCGAGTTCAACGCGATGATGAGCGACGCCGAGGTGCGCGAGCGGCTCGCGCGGCTGTCGCTCGAGACCGCGAGCGGGGCGCCCGAGCGGCTGTTCGAGCTGGCGCGGCGCGAGACGCCGGTGTGGGCCGCGGTGATCCGGCGCGCGAACGCCCGCGTCGACTGATGCCGCCGCTCGACCTGGTCATCGAGGGCGGCGACGTCATCGATGGCAGCGCGGCGCCGCGCGTGCGGCAGGACGTGGGCGTGCGCGGTGGCCTGATCGAGCGCCTGGGCGAACTGCGCGCCGTGCCCGCGCACCGGCGCATCGATGCGCGCGGCCGCATCGTCGCTCCGGGCTTCATCGATGCGCATGCGCACGACGACCGGCTGCTGCTCGAGCCGACCGCCGACCGCCATCCGAAGTTGATGCAGGGCGTGACCACCGTGGTGGCCGGCAACTGCGGCTGGAGCCTGGCGCCGCTGCGCATTCCCTTCGAGCGGGTGCCGCCGCCGCTGCGCGAATTCATCGGGCGCGACGATCGCCGCTTCGCGCGCTTCGGCGACTACCTCGCGGCGGTGCGCGGGATCGGTCCCGCGACCAATGCTGCGTTCCTGGTCGGACACACCACGCTGCGTGCGCAGCATGTGCGAGACCTGGATCGCGCCGCCACGCCCGCCGAGACCGCGGCCATGGCGCGCGAGGTCGAGGAGGCGCTCGAGGCAGGCGCGATCGGCCTGTCGACCGGCGTCTTCTATGCGCCCGCGCGCGCCGCCACGGCGCACGAGATGACGGCGGTAGGCGCGCCGCTGCGCGCGCACGGCGGCCTGATCGCGATGCACATCCGCGACGAGTCCGATGCGATCGACGAAGCGCTGCACGAGGCGCTCGGCGTGGGCCGCGCGCTCGGCGTGCCGCTCGTGATCTCGCACCACAAGCTCACGGGCCTGGCGAACCACGGGCGTTCCGCGTCCACGCTGCACCTGCTCGCGCGGGCCGCTCAGGGGCAACCGGTGTGCATCGACTGCTATCCCTATGCCGCCTCCTCGACCCTGCTGATTCCCGCGCGCGTGAGCCAGTCGGCGCGCGTGCGCATCACCTGGTCCGAGCCGATGCCGCAGCACACCGGGCGCGAGCTCGCGGACATCGCCGCCGAGATGGGTCTGGGCCTCGAGCAGGCCGCGCAGCGCCTCTGCCCGGCCGGCGCGGTCTACTTCTCGATGGACGAGGCCGACGTGCAGCGCATCCTCGCGGCGCCCGGCACCATGGTCGGATCGGATGGACTGCCGAACGACGTGCAGCCGCACCCGCGGCTGTGGGGCGCCTTTCCGCGCGTGCTGGGCCACTATGCACGCGACCTGAATCTGTTCGCGCTCGAGACCGCGGTGCACAAGATGACCGGCCTGCCGGCCGCGCGCTTCGGCCTCGCGGGCCGCGGCCGCATCGCGGCGGGCTGCGCGGCCGACCTCGTGGTCTTCGATGCCGCGCGCATCGCCGACCGCGCGAGCTACGACGATCCGCTGGCCGCGCCCGCCGGCATCGATGCCGTGCTGGTCAACGGCCGCGTGGCCGTCGCGCACGGCGTGCTGATGGACGCGCACGCGGGCATGGTGCTGCGCCGCGGCTGAAGCGCGGGGCCGCGGCCCCGCCCTCCGGCCGCGTTCCACCTCAGTGGTGGTGGTCATGCCCATAGCCGCTGGCGACCTCGCCGCATTCGTGCGGCGTGGTCCGGCACAGGCGCTGGTAGGCCAGCACCGTCCTGCGCCGCTCGGCCAGCGCGGCCGGGGTGCGGAACGGCGCGAGGATCTCCGCGAGCGAGTAGCTCACGCCGTTCTTCACCACGTAGCGTACGTCGGCCGCGGCCTTCAGGTCCTGCAGCGGGTTGCCGCGCACGATCGCCAGGTCGGCCAGCTTGCCCACCTCCACCGTGCCCAGGTCCTTGTCGACCAGGCTCATGCGCGCGGCATTGACCGTCACGTCCTGCAGCACCTGCAGGTTCGAGTTGGTCAGCGCGGCGGCGCGCATGTTGTTGTGCAGCGCGATGCCCGGCGGCACCAGCGGCGAGTCGGTGCCGATTGCGATCATGGCGCCGGCCGTGCGCAGCTTGCTCACCTGGTCCTCCTGCAGCCGCGCGCTGGCCACGGCCGCCTCGGTCGGCGGCTGCGGATTGCTGCGCAGCACATCGAGGAAGTTCGGCGAGGTCAGCAGCTCGAAGCGGTCGCCGCCGGTCAGGTCCGCGCCGACAAAGGGATAGGCGAACAGGGCAGTGTGGATCAGCCGGAAGTCGCCCTTGCCGTGCAGGTCGTAGGCGTCCTGGTAGGTGGTGCCGCCGGCCGAGCGCGACCAGCCGTAGCCCAGGCGCTGCGGTGCCGACAGGTGCGTGGTCTCGGCCAGGCCCGAGGCCGCGCCCGGCGACAGGTTGTGCGTGCCGCTCGGGATGCCGATGTCGAGCGCCGCCTGCGCGATCTTGTGCATCAGCGGGATCGGTGCGCGCATGTAGGCCTTGAGGTAGTCCACGCCGAGCGTGCGCACCTTCGCGATCTCGAGGTCGGCCGCCTCGGGCGTGCGCACGCTGCGCGCGAAGCTCCAGGTGATGCGGTTGCCGTCCCACAGCGGCGGCGAGACGAACAGGCGCGGACCCAGCAGGTTCCCGGCCTCGAGCGCCTCGCGCATCTCGATGCTCTGGTGCAGCGGACCGCCGACCGATTGCGTCGAGGTGACGCCGTAGGCCAGCATCGAGGCCGAGCCCTGGCCGTACTGGCCGCCCTGGTAGAGCGTCAGCGGATGCGAGTGGGCATCCCACAGGCCGGGCATCACGGTGAGGCCCGAGGCATCGACGTACTTGTCCGCGGCCTTGGCCACCGCCTCGTCGTGCGGCTGGATCGCGGTGATGCGGTTGCCCTTGATGACGATGTCGACGTCGTTCTGCAACTGGCCGTCCTTGCCGCTCCACAGCTGGCCCGCGCGCACCACGGTCGTGCCCTGGGACGCCGCCTGCTTCCACGTCAGGCTCACGGGCACCTCGGTCGCGCCCGCGCCGTCGGCGCCGATGGTCTTGAGCTTGTCGGCGGCCTTGTAGAGCAGGGTGCGCGAGTCGCCGGCCCACGAGGGCAGGTCGGCGGCCTCGGTGGTGATGGCCTTGGCGGGGCCGTCGGGCGAACCGTCGGCCTTCAGCGGCATCACGTGCAGCACCGAGTCCATCACGAAGGCCACCTTGCTGCCGTCGGGCGAGACCACGGCCGCGCCTTCCTCGCGGTCCGAGATCTGGCGCGGCGCGTCGCCCACCGGGTAGAAAGTGCCGCTCTTCGTGCCGAGGTCGATCACGCGCAGCTTGTTGTAGCCCTCGAAGGAACGGCTGCTGACCGAGTCGTTGTCGACCACCACGATTCTCTTGCCGTCGGGCGTCCACTGCGGCGTGCTGATCTGCGAGCCCACCGCCTCGACCACCTTCTGCGCGGTCTTCGAGGCGATGTCCCAGACCTCGAGCGTGCCCGAGCCCGTGGTGTAGGCGATGCGGTCGCCCGCGGGCGACATCTTCGGCATCACCATCGACTTGCCGGTCTGCGCGCCGAGCCGCGTGCGCGCGCGGCTCGCGATGTCGATGCGGTCGATCGCGAGCGCGCCGCCGTTGCCCTTCTCGGTCGAGAAGTAGACCGCGCTGCCGTCGGGCGTGAACTGCGGATTGCCGTCGCGGTCCTTGTCGTTGGTCAGGCGCACGGGCGTGCCTCCGATCGGCATCACCCAGATGTCGTTGAGCGCGACGAAGGCGATGCGGCGGCCGTCGGGCGAGATCACCGGGCTGCTGATGCCGCGCACCGGCTGGTCGCCGAGCACGCCGAAGCCGCGCTCGCGCGACTTGGCGAACACCGGACGGCGCACCTCGAGCGTGGCGCTGAACGGCACTTCCGAGAGGCCGTCGCCGCCCGCGTTGCGGATCTTGATCTTGCCGTCGGCCGTGTAGAGAAAGCGCCCGCCGGGCAGCCAGCGTGGCGGGAAGGCGAACATGTCCTCGTTGGGCGCCACCACCTCCTTGCCGGCGACCACGATCGACTTGGTCGTGCCCTGGTAGGCCAGGCCCGAGCCGTCGGGCAGCCACACCGGCAGCACGCCGGCACCGACGAGTTTCGGTGCCTCGGTGCTGCCCATCGGCTGCGTGAAGATGCGCCGCGCGCTGACGAACGCGAGCTGCGTGCCGTCGGGCGAGACCACCGGATTGCTCTCGGTGCCCGCGCCCTGCGTGAGCGCCGAGTACTTGCGCGAGCCGAGCTCCACCTGCCAGATCTTGTACTGGCGGTCCTGGCTGCGGTCGGAGGCGAAGACCAGCGTGCGGCCATCGGGCGTCCAGGCCGGCTCGCGGTCGTCGAACGGGCCGCTGGTGATGCGCGTGAGGTCCGCGCCATTGGGCCGCACGGTCCAGATGTGGAAGTTGCCTTCGGCATCGTAGTTCTGGAACGCGATGCTGCTGCCGTCGGGCGACCACACGGGCGAGGTCGGCTCCATGTCCCAGCCCGTGATGCGCGTGGCCTTGCCGCCGGCGATCGGCACCACCCACAGCACGCCCTGCGCGGTGAAGGCCACGCGCTGGCCGTCGGGCGAGGGCGCGGCCGCCATGTTGGTGCCCTCGTGGAACTCGATCGCGACGTCCTTGGTGCTGCCCTGCAGCGTGCTCAGTGCCTGGATCTTCACGGGCGGTTCGTTGTTGCCGCCATCGCCGCCGCCCGGGCCGCCGCCGCCCGCGATCGGCAGGAAGCCGCCTCCGCCACCACCCCCGCCGCCGCAGGCCGTGGCGAGCAACGCGGCCACGGCAACGGCCGCCAGCGCATGGCGCCGCGGTCGCGATGAAGAGGGATGCGAAAACGACGGGCGTGACGAAGCCAACGCTGCATGGCGCTTGTTCATGGTCTGTCTCCAATGAGGTGTTATTGCGGTCCGCGGATGCGGCCGATCTGCACATCGGCGCGATCGCCAATGTCGAAACCAGTGTTGGAAATCTTCCTTACCGATTACTTACCCTGGCCCTCTGTACAGGCGTGCATCGGCCTTGGCGCGGGTCGATTTTTTTGCATGGCGCCATGAGGGTTTGGCATTCGCGAAGGGCGTTGCCAATTGGGATCGATGAATTGCGCGCAGCGATGCTGCAATGGCGCAATGAATTGGCGCGATGACGCGCGCCAATTCAAGGAGAGGGCGGAATCAAAGCGGAGCCGCCACGCCCATCCACTCGCGCAGCACCTCGTCGGTGTGCTCGCCCAGGCGCGGCGCCATCGCGCCGGCGGCCAGCGGGGTGCGCGTCCATTGCACGGTCGGCGACAGGCCCCGGTACCAGCGGCCTTCGGCATCCTGGTAACGATGCACGACGCCGCGCTCGGCTTTCTCCAGCGAATCGATCAATTCGCCGAGCTCGGGGCAAGCGGCCACGGGAATATCCGCGTCCACCAGCAATTGCAGCCAGGTTGCGGTGCTGCGCGTGGCGAGCCGGCTTTCCACATAGGCATACACGGCATCGATGTGCTTCGTGCGGTTCGCCATGCTGCGAAAGCGCGCATCGCGGTCCCAGAGTTCGCCGTCGCCCACCAGGCGCATGAACGACTCCCAGTGGCGGTCGGTGTAGACGATGGTGCAGATCCAGCCGTCGACCGTCCGGTAGGGCCGGCGGTAGGCCGACAGCAGGCGCGGGTTGCCGGCCAGCGCGGCATCGTTGGCCGCGAAGGTGGCGGCGCCCAGGTGGTCGCTGAGCATGAAGGAGGCCATGGTCTCGTACATCGGCACCTCGATGTACTGGCCTTGTTCGGCCCGGCGCTGCTGCAGCAGCGCGGCGAGCACCGTCTGCACCACGTACAGGCCCACCGTCTTGTCGGCGATGTTGAGCGGCAGGTAGCGCGGGCGTCCGTCCGCCGCGCGGGCCACCAGGCCCGGCAGTCCGACCATGCCCTGGATCAGGTCGTCGTAGGCCGGCTTGCCCGCGTCGGGGCCGTGCTCGGCGAAGCCGGCCAGGAAGACGTAGACCAGCCGCGGGTTGTGGCGGCGCAGGGTGTCCCAGTCCAGCCCCAGTTTGGCGAGCGCCTTCTTGCGCATGTTGGTGACGAACACGTCGCTGGCCTGCGCGGCACGCGCGATCACCTCGCGAGAGGCGGGCTGCTTGAGGTCCAGGCAGACGCTGCGCTTGCCGCGGTTGAGGTTCAGGTAGACCGGCCCCATGCCCGGCTCGAGGTGCGGGCCCATCTCGCGCATGATGTCGCCCTCGGGCGGCTCGAGCTTGACCACGTCGGCGCCGTACTCCGCCAGCATCTGGGTCGCGAACGGACCCATGATCACGCTGGTGAGGTCGAGGATCCGGATGCCGGACAGCGGCAGTCCGGCGTTGCGCGTCGCGGCGGTCGTCATTGGGCCTCGATGCCGGCTTTCTTGACGATGTCGCCCCACTTGCGGATCTCGCTCGCCACGTAGCGCCGCGTCGCGGCCACGTCCATGGTGCCCGGCGTGGTCGCCTGCTCGTCGAGCGTCTTGCGGAAGGCGGGCTCGCCCATCGATTGCAGCGCCAGCGCATTGAGCTTCTCGAGGATGGCCGGCGACGTGCCCGCGGGCGCGTAGAGCCCGATCCAGATCTCGGTCTCGTAGCCGGGCACGCCCTGCTCGGCGATGGTCGGCACCTCGGCCAGCGCGGGATTGCGTTCGCGCGTCGAGACGCCGATGGCGCGCAGGCTGCCGGCCTTCACGTACTTCAGCGCGCTCAGGCCGTCGACGAAGGAGGCCTGGATCTGGCCGCCGAGCAGGTCGTTCACCGCGAGCGCCGTGCCCTTGTAGGGCACGTGGATCAGCGGCGCGCCGGTGCGGCTCGCGAGCAGCTCGCCCGACAGGTGCGTGGTGCCGCCCGTGCCCGAGGAGCCGTAGGTGACGCCCTTGTTCTTGCGCGCGTACTCCAGCAGCTCGGGCACCGTCGCCACCGGTAGCGACGGGTTCACCAGCAGCACGTTGGGCGTGCGCGCCAGCATGGCGATGGGCGCGAAGTCCTTCTCGGTGTCGTAGGGCAGGTTCTTGGTGATCGAGGGGTTCACCACGTGCGCCGTGGTGGTGATCAGCAGCGTGTAGCCGTCGGGCCTGGCGCGCGCGACCCGGGTCGCGCCGATCACGCCGCCGGCACCGGGCTTGTTGTCGACGATGGCGGTCTGCCGCAGCTTCTCCTGCACCGTCTTCGCGAGCTGCCGGGCCAGGATGTCGGTCATGCCGCCGGCCGCGAAGGGCACCACCAGCGTGAGCGGTTGCGAGGGATAGTCGTCGGCATGCGCGGCGCCGAGGGCAAAGGGCAGCGCGAACAGGGCGCACAGGGCGCGGCGCAGGGGCTTGAATTTCATGGTGTCTCCTTGGATGTCTCGTGGGCTCGCCGGTGCCGTCTCAGCGGCGCTTGCGGTTCGCGAGGAAGGCTTCCATGTAGCGCTTGGGCTCGTCGCTGTCGTAGGCGCTCACGAGGCCGGCGATGCCGACGTTGATGGCTTCCTGCAGCGGCATGCGCTCCCAGTCGCGGATCAGCTTCTTCTGGATGCGCATCGCGAGCGGGCCGTTGGCCTCGATCTCGGCCTGCCAGTGCGCGAGGGCGGCATCGAGGCCATCGTCGCCCGCGACGTCGGTGATCAGGCCCCAGTCGAGCGCCAGCGCGGCCGGGATGATGCGTCCGCTGAGCAGCAGGTCGCGCGTGCGCGTGGCGCCGATCATGCCGGGCAGCATCGCGCCGTGGATCACCGAGGGCACGCCGAGCTTGACCTCGGGCATGCCGAACCTGGCGTCGCGCGCGGCCAGCTTGATGTCGCAGACGGCGGCCACCTCCATGCCGGCGCCCAGGCAGTAGCCCGAGATCACCGACATCGTGGCGAAGGGGATGTCGCGGATGGTCTCGCACAGCCGCCACACGCTGCGGATGTAGGCATCGATGTCGCGCCTGGAGGCGTCCTTCAGGAACTTGATGTCGGCGCCGCCGAGGAAGGCGCTGTCGCCGCCGCGGATCACGAGCAGCTTCGTGGTCTCGTCGGCGGCCAGTTCCTGCAGCGTGTCGGCGTAGATGTGGGCGGCGTCCCCGGTCAGCAGGTTCAGCCGGCCGTTGTCGAAACGGACCGTGACGACGCCTTCGGCGGTGCGGGCGACATGGCATTGGGGACGGGTGTCGGAGGGATGCATGGGATGTCTCTGGTCTGTGTGAGCCGGCGCATCTTGCGCGGCGAAGTCCCATGCCACAATGGAATTTTTCTACTGCATTCAGTAGAAGATGGAATGAATATCTCCTTTCGCCAGTTGCAGGTCTTCCTCGCCGTCTACGAGGCCGGCAGCTTCACCGTGGCGGCGAACGGCCTGCACATCTCGCAGTCCGCGGCGAGCAAGATGGTCGCCGAGCTCGAGAACCAGCTCGGCATGACCCTGTTCGAGCGCACCACGCGCACCGTGGTGCCCAACGATGCGGCGCGCGAGTTCTTCGAGTTCGCCCAGGACGTGACGGCCACCATGGCGACCGCCAAGCGCAGCATCACCGAGCTGATCACGCTGGAGCGCGGCAAGGTCAGCGTGGCCGCCTCGCCGCTGATGCACTACGGCCTGCTCGCGGGGCCGATCGCGAGCTACCGCCAGCGCTATCCCGGCATCGACTTCGAGATCCACGAATGCTCGACCGACGAGACGCTGGACCGCGTGCGTTCGGGCGTGGTGGACATCGGCTTCTGCGCCACGGATTCCGAGATCAGCGGCCTCGAGGCCACCGTGGCGATCGAGGACGCGATGTATGCCATCGTCGACGATGCGCATCCGCTCGCGCGCCGGCGTTCGATCCGGGCCGCGGAGCTGCTGCCCTACAACTACATCTCGCTGCGCGATTCCTACAGCATCCGCCGCACGCTCGACCAGATCTTCGCGCGCACGCAGCTGCGCTTCGAGAACCACATCGAGGTCGGTTCGCTCACGGCGGCGCTGGGCTTCGCGCGGCAGGGCGCCGGCTTCCTGATCGTGCCGGGCTATGCCGCCGACATCGCGCAGCAGTGGGGCATGCGGCGAATCGCGATCTCCGACCTCGCGAGCTTCCGCCACCGGATCTCGCTGATCCGTCGCCGCACCACGCGGCTGTCGGTGGCCGCGCGGCATTGGCTCGCGGTGTTGCCGCAGAGCTTTCCGTTGCTGAAGTGAGCGGGCGCTCGCGCGCTTCGATGCCGCCGGTGTCAGGTGTCTGTTTATAATAATAGTTCTCATTTGCATCGTAGGGCCCTCGCGCCCTCTCTTGTGTAGACACCGTCGCCATGGGCCCGCGCGCCACTCCAATGCAAGCCGTCGAGGCCTTCTATGCCGACCACCACGGCTGGCTCCAGGCCCTGCTGCGCAGGAAGCTCGGCGACATCCACCATGCGGCCGACCTGGCGCACGACACCTTCCTCGCGCTGGTCGCCGCGCCCTCGAAGGCACAGCAGCTGCACGAGCCGCGCGCCTACCTGCGCACCGTCGCGCACGGGCTGCTGGTCGATCACTTCCGCCGCCGCGCGCTCGAGCAGGCCTACCTCGAGCAACTGGCCGCCATGCCCGAGCCGCTGGCGCCCTCGCCCGAAGACCGCCTGCTCGTGATCGAGGCGCTGCACCGCATCGACGCCATGCTCGACGCGCTGCCCGCGCGCACGCGCACCGTGTTCCTGCTGTCCCAGCTCGAGGGCCTGGGCTACGAGGAGATCGCGCAGCGCCTCGAGGTGTCGGTGCGCACCGTCAAGCGCGACATGCGCGCGGGTTTTGCCCAATGCATCGCCTCGATGCTTTGAACGCCATGCGCCCGCGCAGCGCCGACCCGGTGGTGCTGCAGGCCGCGGACTGGCTCGTGAAGCTGCATGCCGGCGAGATGGACGAGGCCGGGCACCGCGCCCTGCATGCCTGGCGCGCGCAGGCGCCCGAGCACGAACGCGCCTGGCAGGCCGCCGACGAACTGGCGCGCACCTTCGGTCGCGTGCCGACGGGACTCGGCGTGCCCACGCTCGAGAGCGCGCGCCGCCTGCGCCGCCGCGTGCTGCTGCGCTCCACGGTGCTGCTGGCCACCGGCGGTCCTGCCGCCTGGCTGGCCTGGCGCACCTGGGGCGTCGAGCTCGCCGCCGAGTACCGCACGGCTGTCGGCGAACGGCGCGGCTTCGTGCTGGCCGATGGCACCCGGCTGCTGCTCGACACCGGCAGCGCGGCCGACGTGGTGTTCGACGAGCGCGAGCGGCTGGTGCTGCTGCGCGCGGGCCGGATCCTGGTCGAGACCGGCCATGCCGCCGGGCTGCCCGCGCGGCCGTTCTTCGTGCAGACCGCGCAGGGCCGGGTGCGCGCGCTCGGCACGCGCTTCACGGTGCGCGGCGGCGACGAGCGCACGCGCGTGGCGGTGCTCGAGCACGCGGTCGAGATCGCGCCGCGCGCAACCGACGCGACCCGCGTCGTCGTGCGCGCCGGCCAGGAGGTCGACTTCACGCGCGACGCCGCCGGCACGCCGCGCGCCATCGCGGCCGGTGCCGATGCCTGGTCGCAGGGCGCGCTGGTGGCCGACCGGCAACGGCTCGAGGACTTCCTCGCCGAGCTCTCGCGCTACCGCTCCGGCGTGCTGCACTGCGCACCCGAGGTCGCGAACCTGCGCATCTCGGGCGTGTTCCAGGTCGCCGACACCGACCAGGTGCTCGCCACCCTGGCGCAGACGCTGCCGGTGCAGGTCCGTACGCGCACGCGCTACTGGGTCACGGTCGGGGCGCGCGCACCGGGGTAAGGGCGGCGCGCGCGCGTCGCGGCGCTGCGTGTCCCTTTTTCTGCGCTCGTTCGACAAGTCAGAAAGCAACACCTTTTCACCGACTTGTCGACCGGACCCGCCATGCCTTCCCCCTTCGCTTCGCGCCATCGCTTCACCGCCATCGCCTTCGCCGCGGCGCTCGCCGCCGCGCTGCCGCCCGCCATCGCCCGGGCCGCCGACGCGCCATCCACCCAGGCCATCGCGCCCGGGCCATTGAGCCAGGCGCTCTACGGCTTCGCGAGCGCGAACGGCATCACGCTGTCCTTCGATCCCGCGCTGACCGAGGGCCTGCGCTCGCCCGGCCTCGAAGGCGGCCAGGGCATCGAGCAGGGCCTGCGGCGCCTGCTGGCAGGCAGCGGCCTCGAGGCGGTCCCGGTCGCGCCCGGCAACTACCGCCTGCGCAAGGCGGCCGCCGATGGCGCCGCGGCATCGGGCGACGGCGGCCTGGCCCCCGTGGTGGTGACCGCGCGCGGCGAGCGCAGCGCGCTCACCGAAGGCAGCGGCTCCTATGCCGCCCGCGCCGTGACCGTGGCCGGCAAGACGCCCACGCCGTGGAAGGACGTGCCGAACTCGGTCTCGGTCATCACGCGCCAGCAGATGGACGACCAGAACATGACCACGGTCGAGGACGCGCTGCGCCAGACCGTCGGCGTCACGGCCATTCCCTACGGCGACGGCACGGCCTATTTCCAGTCGCGCGGCTATGCCTCCGAGGTGCAGTACGACGGCCTGCCGTTCAACAACGGCATCCAGTACCTGCGCCAGTTCGACCTCTCGATGTACGACCGCGTCGAGGTGTTCCGCGGCCCCGCCGGCGTGCTGCAGGGATCGGGCACGCCGGCCGGCACCGTGAACCTGGTGCGCAAGCGGCCGCTGGCCGAGCCCGCGATCTCGGGCCTGCTGTCGGCCGGCTCGTGGAACCAGCACCGCGGCGAGATCGACATCAGCCGTCCGCTCAACGAGGCCGGCACGGTGCGCGGCCGCGCGCTGCTGTCCTCCGAGGGCGGCGACAGCTTCCGCACCCAGGGCACGAGCCGCCACACGCTGGGCTATGCGATCGTCGAAGCCGACCTCGGTCCGCGCTCGACGCTGAGCCTGTCGGGCAGCGTGCAGCCGCAGCACGACCGCGGCATCGACTACGGCCCGGGCACCTACACCAACGGCAGCTTCCTCAACGCGCCGCGCAAGACCTTCTTCGGCACCGACTGGAGCGGCAGCTCGGGCACCGCCAAGGAGGTCTATGCCGAGTTCGTGCACCGCTTCGACGACGACTGGGTCGCGAAGGCCGCCTACATCCGGCGCAGCATCGACGGCGACTCGCGCTACGGCTACATCAACGGCCTGGTGCGCCTCGACAACCGCGCGGCCTACACGCTGCAGGCGCAGAGCGGCGAGACCACCTGGCAGGGGCTGGACCTGAACCTCGCGGGCAGCTTCAAGTTGTGGGGCCGCAAGCACGACCTGCTGATCGGCGCCAACCACTCGAAGCGCGACGAGACCTCGCTCTCGGGCTCGGTCGGCATCCCGCAGGTCGACATCTACAACCTCTACGTCCCCGACCGCCCGATCCCGTTCCGCTTCGGCAGCAACACGCGCAGCGAGCAGAGCGGCCTCTACGGCCAGACGCGGCTGCGGCTCGCCGACCCGCTCACGCTGGTGCTCGGCGGCCGCGTGAGCCATTACCAGAGCGAGAGCCAGACGCTGCTGCCCACGCCCGGCACGTGGAAACGCGATGCCGGTGGCGTGAATCACAAGTTCTCGCCCTATGGCGGCCTGGTCTACGAACTGCGGCCCGACATCTCGCTCTACGGCAGCTACAGCGACATCTTCATTCCGCAGACCCAGCTCGCGGTCGGCAATGCCGCCTTGCTGCCGCGCGTGGGCCAGCAGTTCGAGATCGGCACCAAGGGCAGCTTCATGGACGGCCGCCTCAACGCCTCGCTGGCCGCCTTCCGCATCGAGGACCGCAACCGCGCCGTCACCGATCCCGACAACCCCGGCTTCTTCGTCGCCGAGGGCAAGGTCCGCAGCAAGGGCTGGGAGGCCGAGGTCTCGGGCAGCCTCGCGCGCGGCTGGGACCTCTACGCGGGCTACACCCGGCTCGACACGCGCTATGCCGACGACCCGAGCAACGCCGGCAAGCCCTTCTCGAGCGAGGAGCCCAAGCACACCGTCAAGCTCTGGACGCGCTACGAGTTCCAGCAGCCTTCGGTCGCGGGCCTGCATGTGGGCCTGGGCGTGCGCGCCGTCAGCAAGACCGACCGCGGCGCGGCCGTGCAGGGCGGCTATGCCGTGGCCGATGCGCAGGTCGGCTACCGCTTCAACAGGAACCTGTCGCTGACGCTCGACGTGCACAACCTGTTCGATCGCGTCTACTACGCGCGGCTGCCTTCGCGCTTCTACAGCGTGTATGGCGATCCGCGCAATGTGCGGCTGACCTTGCGCGCGAGCTATTGAGGTCGCGCGCGGATACGGGGCGCGAGGACGGCGCAGAATGCCGGGCTTCCGATCGCAGCCGATTCCCCGCTTTTCCATGCACGACCGCTTCCTCGACGACATCCGCCGCAACCCGAACAACCGCGCCATCCTCGAGCGCTGGGATGCGTTGGCCTTGCCCGACGGCTGGCTGGTCGCGGGTTGCCTGTTCCAGACCGTCTGGAACCTGCGCTCGGGCGACGCGCCGGAAGCGCGGATCAAGGACTACGACCTGTTCTACTTCGATGCCGAGGACCTGAGCCAGGCCGGCGAGGCGCGCGTGCAGGCGCGTGCCGATGCGCTGCTCGGCGACCTCGGCATCGAGGTCGAGGTGGCGAACCAGGCGCGCGTGCATCTCTGGTACGAGTCGCACTTCGGCGAGCGCTACGACGCATTGCACAGCGCGCGCGACGGCATCGACCGCTTCCTCGTGCCCGCCACCTGCGTCGGCGTGCGGCCCGGCGAGCTTTATGCGCCGAACGGCCTGGAGCTGCTGTACGAGGGCGTGCTCACGATGAATCCGCTGGTGCCGCACCGCGAACTGTTCGAGCGCAAGGCGGCCTCGTACCGCGCACGCTGGCCTTGGCTTCGCATCGAGCCCTGAGCGATGCGCTAACATGCGGCCCGCGGTTGCAAGCCGCGCCCGGGCCCGCGGGAAGGGTTGAACCCACTTGCCTTCGCACGCTGAGCAACCAGCAGTCCTTTGTGCAGCCGAATTTGCGGGTCTTCGGCGTCGATGCACGGAGGTTCCTGTGAAGCGCATCCCCCCTCGGCCCGACCTGGGCCATCTCAAGAAGCAAGCCAAGACGCTGCTGTCGTCCTACCGCCAGGGCGACGCGGCGGCCATCGCGCGGTTTCGCGCGCACCTGCCGGCCGCGGCCGCGAGGAGCGACGCGGCCATCGTCGCCATGGACCTGCGATTGCACGACGCGCAGTCGTGCATCGCGCGCGAGTACGGCTTCGTCTCCTGGACCGACCTGCAAGGCTTTGTGCTCGCGCGCCAGGCCGCCGTGGCCGATCCCGCGAGGGCGCTGCGGCACTGGCTGGCCCTGGTCTATGCGGGCGACGTGGCCGGCGGCAACAACGCAGCGCGGCCCGCGGTGGCCGAGCGATTGCTCGCCGAGACGCCGCGGTTGCTCGGCGACGATCCCTGGCTGGCCTGCGCCGTCGGCGACGAGGCCGCGTTGCGCGCCGCGATCGCGCGCGACCCCGCGTGGGTGCACCGCGCGGGCGGGCCGCTGAAGCTGCCGCCGCTGGTGGCCGTCACGCACTCGGCCTTCCTGCAATTGCCGGCGTACCGCGACCGCATGCGCGCCTGCGTGCGCCTGCTGCTCGAAGCCGGCGCGGATGCCGACCAGTCCATCGGCAACCGCTGGCCGCCCGCCTCGCTGGCCGCGCCGAACGAGGACGAGCGGCTCACGGCGCTGTACGGCGCGGCCGGCCAGCAACGCGATCCGCAAACCACGCGGCTGCTGCTCGATGCCGGCGCCGATCCCGACGACAACGAGTCGCTCTACCACTCGCTCGAGAACCGCGCCTGCACCGCGCTGCTGCTCGCGGCGGGCGCGCGCGTGACCGGCACCAACGCGCTCTACCGCGTGCTCGACCTCGACGATGTCGAGGCGCTGAAGCTGTTGCTCGCGCATGGCGGCGATCCCAATGAGAGCGCCGGCAGCGCGCCTACCAATGAGTGGGGCACGCCGTTGCTGTGGGCGATTCGCCGTCGCCGTTCGCCGGCCCACATCGAGGCCCTGCTGGCCGCGGGTGCCGATACCTCGGCGCGCACGCGCGAGGGCATCGATGCGCGCACGCTGGCGTTGCGCTTCGGGCTGGTGGAGGTGGCGCGCCTGCTCGAAGGCACCGGTGGCGAGGCACAGGACGCGCCGCAGGAAGCCTTCATCGCGGCCTGCGCGCGCGCCGACGAACCGGCCGCCCGCGCGCTGCAGGCCGCGCATCCCGGCCTCGTCGACACGCTGTCGGAATCGCAGCTTCGCCTCCTGTCCGAACTCGCGGCGCAGGAAGGCTGCGGCGATGCGGTGCGGACCATGGTGCGCTGCGGCTGGCCGATCGCCGCGCGCGGCGGCGACTGGGATGCCTCGGCGCTGAACCAGGCCGTGTTCCGTGGCGATGCCGCGCTCGCGCGCTTCCTGCTCGAGCACGGCGCGAGCTGGACCGAGACGCACGGCTATGGCGACAACGCCATCGGCTCGCTGTCATGGGCCTCGTACAACCAGCCCGTCGAGGGCGGCGATTGGCTGGGTTGCGCCGAGGCCCTGGTCGCGCATGGCATGCCGACCGCGCAACCCGATCCGGCCAGTGCCGATACGGTGCTGATCGACGGGACGCGCAAGGCATTCTCGGAAGAGGTCACGGAATTCCTGCTCGCCGCGACGCCCTGATGAGTGACGAAGATCGGGAACGAGATGGCCCTTTCCGAAAGAGCGGCTATTAGAAACTTCTTACACCCGATAGCTCGCTGAAATAGATTTCGCGTGCGAATGCCAGAGGCAATTGCACGCAATTTCACCGGAATCCGTAGCTATACGTTTGTCCTCATCGAAGGCGCGAGCCAGCGGTATTCGAAGGGCCGTTGCAAGAAAAAGTAAGGTGCAAATCCAATATCGGAAATCGACACTGCGATTCCCCAATTGGGGTCAACTCAAAGGAGATTCGTGATGTCGACTAAACCTGGCTTCTACACAATCATCTCGTTTGTCGGTGGCGGTATCCGTGGCCTGCTGTCGGCCACCATCCTGCAGCGCCTGTACAACGCCGACACGGCGCTGCTGGACCAGACCAAGATGTTCGCGGGCTGCTCGACCGGCGCGATCATCAGCAGCGAATTGCTGGCGGGCAAGAAGCCCGAGCATCTGATCAAGCTGTTCACCGGCAAGGAATTGAGTTTCTACAACGCCATGAATCCCGATCCGAGAAAGCCCGCCTACTCGATCGACGAGGTGCTGGCCAGCCAGGAGGAGCTCCATGGCACGACACCGATCGCCAATGCGCGGCACGACGTGCTGCTCGTCTCGTTCAATGTCGGCGGCGTCGAGCCGGACCAGCACGACGGCAAGATGATGCCCACCCCGTGGAAGCCGATGATGTTCACCAACATGCTCGGCACGGAGCGGGACAGGCTCGACGGCCTCGAGGGCAATGCCGAGACCCTGATCGCGCATGCGGCGACCTCGAGCGGCGCCATGCCGGGGCAGCTCGGCTCGATGAACGGCAATGTCGATGGCGCCTTCTTCAACCACGACCCCACGGTCGCCGCGATCGCCCTCGCGGTGCGCAACGGCTACACGCTCGACCAGATCGCCGCGATCACGATCGGAACCGGCTACATGCCCTACTGGCTGCAGAGCGATACCCACGACTGGGGCGCCTCGCAGTGGATGAATGGCGACGGCAACCCCTTCGACAACATCACGCCCTTCCTCATGAACCAGAAGGGCGCGTCGCCGGTGCTGGACATGAGCCTCAACGGGACTTCCACGGAGCTCATGCCGAACATCGCCAAGATGCTGCTGGGCGACCGCTACGTGAACCTCAATCCGAGGCTGCCGTGCGTCATTCCCGAGAACTCGACCAACGACCAGGCGCTCTCGCTGCTGCAGCGCCATGGCAACAGCGTGGACATCACGGGCGCGCTGGCGCTGATCGATGCCTACTGGAAGCGGGACGTGGTGGCGTCAGGCCCGGCCGTGGGCCGCTCTTCGTCGGCGCCCGCGAAGACGGCGGCGCAGAAGGCCAGCCACATCGATCCGCTGAAGACGGAGTTCTTCATCCGCCACAAAGGCAACATCGTTCGCGTGCTCGACATCAAGGACGCATCGAGTGCGTCCGGGGCGCAGGTCATCGCCTACAGCCGGAAACCCATGACGGACCCGAGCGTGAAGAACCAGCTCTGGAAGTTCGTGCCCTCCACCGAAAAGGACTGGTGGTACCTGGAGACGGCGATGGGAACGGGCTTCGTCATGACGTTGTCGGGCGGCGATACCGGCGTCGCGCCGAAGCTGATCGTCCAGGCGCGCCAGGACGCCGCACGGGACCGCCAGCTCTGGAGCCTGGTGTCGACCGAGGAGCTCGGCTACTTCTTCATCCAGAACAAGGCCGCGCCCGCCGACGTGCCGAGCGTGAATCCGGACTCGTACGTGCCCATCTGCATCGGCGTCGAGATCGACCACACCGAGGACTGCTACGGGGTGCCGCTGGACTACGAGCACGACAGGCCGATGGCGTTCTGCTTCCTGCCGCCGGGCGACCAGCAGCTGTCGGCCGCTCGCTAGCGCGAGCGGGGTGCTGGCGGGTTCAGCCCTCCAGCACCTGCCGCACCTTCACCGCCAGCGCCTCCAGCGTGAACGGCTTCCCGATCAGCTCCACCCCCGCGTCGAGCACCCCGTTGTGCACCACCGCGTTGCGCGTGTAGCCGGTGGTGAACAGGATCTTCACCGCGGGCCAGCGGCGGCGCACTTCCTCGGCGAGCCTGGCGCCGTTGACCTCGGGCATGACGACGTCGGTGAACAGCAGCGCGATCTCGGGATGGGCCTCGAGCTGGCGCAGGGCGGCGGCGGCGCCGTCGGCCTCGAGCACGCGGTAGCCGAGCTCGGTCAGCGCGTCGACGCTGAACTGCCGCACGGCCGGCTCGTCCTCCACCACCAGCACCACCTCCTGCATCTCGCCGAGCGGCACCTCGTCGGCGCGCTCGGCATCGGGATCGTCCCCCCCGGCGCCGGCGAAGCGCGGCAGGTAGACCTTGACGGTGGTGCCATGGCCGACCTCCGAATAGATCTTGACGTGGCCGCCGGTCTGCTTGACGAAGCCGTAGACCTGGCTCAGGCCGAGGCCGGTGCCCTTGCCCACGCCCTTGGTGGTGAAGAAGGGGTCGAAGGCCTTGGCGATGACCTCCTCGCTCATGCCCATGCCGGTGTCGGTCACGGCGATCATCACGTACTGCCCCGAGGGCACGCCTAGGTGGGTGGTCGCATAGTGGCCGTCGAGGTGGGCGTTCTGGGTCTCGATGGTGAGGCGGCCGCCCTCGGGCATGGCGTCGCGCGCGTTCACCGCGAGGTTGAGGATGACGTTCTCGAGCTGGTTCGGGTCGGCGTGCGCGCGCCACAGGCCGCCGGCCAGCACGGTCTCGAGCTGAACCTCGGCGCCGAGCGCGCGGCGCAGCAGGTCGGACATGCCGGCCACCAGCTTGTTGGCGTCGATAGCCTCGGGCCGCAGCGGCTGCTGGCGCGAGAAGGCGAGCAGCCGCTGGGTCAGCACGGCGGCGCGGCGCGCGCCGTCCATGGCCGATTCGGTGTAGCGCTGGGCGCGCGGGTCGCTGTCGCCCATGCGGCGCTTGAGCAGCTCGAGCGATCCCATGACCACGGCCAGCATGTTGTTGAAGTCGTGCGCGATGCCGCCGGTGAGCTGGCCCACGGCCTCCATCTTCTGCGACTGGTGCAGCCGCTCGTGCGCCAGTTCGAGCTCGGCGGTGCGCGCCTTCACGCGCTCCTCGAGCTGGGTGTTGGCATGCTGCACGGCATCGAACAGCCGCGCATTGTCGATCGCGATCGCGGCCTGCGCGGCCAGGCCGACCATCACGCGTTCCGAGCGTTCGCTGAACATGCCGGTCTGCACATGGCCGAAGAACAGCCCGCCGATGACCTCGCCCGAGCGCGAGACCACCGGCACCGCGAGGTAGCTGCGCACTGGCAGGTGGCCGCGGGGCATGCCCTTGTTGGGCGGGTTCTGTGCATAGCGCGGGTCCGCGAGGATGTCGTCGGAGCGGATCACGCCCTCGCCGCGGAAGGTGGGCGCGAAGACGGGCGTGGCGCGCGGCATGCCGAAGTTCTCGAAGGCGGCGCGGTCGGCGCCCGAGAGCGAATAGAGCATGTAGCGCTCGCCGGCCTCGTCGAGCACGTTGTAGAAGAAGGCGCCGAAGCTCGCGCCCGTGAGCTCCACGCCCGCATCGACCACGTGCTGCACCAGCTTCTGCAGGTCGAGCTCGGCCGCGATCTGCGCGCCGGTGGCGTTGATGATCTCCAGCGTCTGGGTCTCCATCGCGAGCCGGTCGCGGCTGTCGCGCAGCCGCGCCTCGACGCGCGCGCGCTCGGCCGCGTCCCAGGTGCGCTCGGCGGTCAACTCGGCCAGTTCGATCTCGTTGGGCATCCACGGCCTGGGCGCGGCTTCGTGCAGGTAGAAGACGGCCCGCAGCGCGCCCGCGCGCAGCAGCGGCACCACGACCAGCGCGCGCGTGCCGATGCTCTCCCAGGTGTCGGCATACGCGCCGCCCGCGCGCGCATCGGCGCGGAAGTCCGCGATGACCAGCGTGCGCCCGGCCTTGAGCTCGGCCACCACCTCGGGGCCGAAGCCGTCGAGCACGCGCGATTCGCCCGCGAGGCTGGACAGGGCGCCGGCGCTCCAGTCGCGTGCCACGGTCACGTTCTTCTGCGTGGCATCGACCACGCCATAACCCGCGCGCCCCACCGCGAGGTGGCGGCCCAGCAGCTCGGCGGCGGCGCTCGTCACCGCCACCGGGTCGGCGAGGTCGCGCACCGTGTCGCTGAGCCTGAGCAGGAAGCGCTCGCGCTCCTCCACCGATTTGCGCTCCGAGATGTCGCGGTAGAAGATCGCGAGCCCGTCGCCCGAGGGGTAGGCGCGCATCTCGATCCAGGCGCTGCGGCCGCTGGGCCAGGTGTAGAAGTGCTCGATCTCGACGCGCCGGCGCTCGCCCATCGCCTGGCGATAGAGCCGGCCGAAGGCGCTCTCGAAGGTGCCGGGCCAGGCCTCCCACAGGGTGCGGCCGATGATCTCCTCGCGCGAGCGCGTCTCCAGCCGCATGCCCTCGGCGTTGATGGCCAGCACGCGGTAGCCGGCATCGACCAGCACGAAGCCCTCGGCCATGCCCTCGAGCACGCCGCTGGCGCGCGCTTCGCTCTCGCGCAGCGCGGCTTCGGCGCGGATGCGCTCGGTGGTCTCGATGACGATCGCCAGCACGCCGGCGGGGCGGCCGCTCTCGTCGAGCACCGGCGAGTAGTCGAGGTTCATCCACACCGGCTCGGGCTTGCCGTGACGGTGCAGCACCAGCTCCTGGTCCTTGAAGGCCAGGGTGCCGCCCGCCAGGCCGACCTTCATCACGTGGTCGTTGAAGTCCGCCACCTCGGGCCAGCCCTGGCGCACCTCGGAGCCCAGCAGCTGCGGATGGCGGCCGCCCGCGAACACCGAGTAGGCGTCGTTGTAGATCATGAAGCCGGGCTCGCCCCACAGCATGACGATCGGCACCGGCGAGCGCAGCAGCAGGCTGGTCGCGGTCCGCAGGCTCTGCGGCCAGGTGGCGATCGGCCCGAGCGAGGTGCGCTCCCAGGGGAAGTCGCGCACCAGGCGGCCCAGCTCGCCGCCGCCCTCGAGGAAGGCCAGGTGCGTGCGTTCTCCTTCGTCGTCCGTTCGCTGCGTGTTGCCGGAACCGTCCACCATTGCCTGCGCCTTTCGTGGGCGAGCCGCAGCCTCGCCGTCGCCGCCGCCTCGCCGGGCGGAATTGCCGGCAAATATAGAGGGGCCCGGTGCCGGCGGGAAGTCAGCGGGTTTCAGTCCCGGCCGAGGGCGAGCGCTGACAGGGCGGGAGGCTGCTCCGCCGGTGCGCCGTTCAGCGCTGCGACTTGCGCAATCGGTGGATCAGGAACGCCTCGAGCAGCTCGGTCGCCTTGCGCCCCGGCAGCGGCGCGGTGGCCAGCCAGGCCTCGGATTCGGGCAGCGCGGGCAGGCCCTCCTTGGCGCCTAGGATGCGCAGCCGCTTCGAGATCGTGGCCTCGCGGAACACGCCCACCGCGATGCCGGCGCGCACCGCGGCCTCGAGGCCGGTGACCGTGGTGCTGGTGTAGGCGATGCGCCAGGGGATGCCGGCGCGGTCGAGCGCATGGGTGGCCCAGTCGCGCAGCATCGCGCCCTCGGGATTCAGCGCCAGCGGCAGCGGCCGCTGCAGGTGCGTCGACGAGCCCGGCGCGGCGGCCCAGACGATGCGCGACTTCGACAGCGGCAGCCCCTCGCCCGAACCGACCGGGCCGATGCCGATGACCATGTCGTAGCGCGCGCCCAGCTCCGCATGCATCAGCGACGACACGCCATGCTGCAGCTCGACGTGGATGCGCGGATGCAGCCGGCAGAACTCGGCGATCAGCGCCGGCAGCACGCGCGTGGCGTAGTGCTCGATCGATCCCAGGCGCACGCTGCCCGAGACCTCCTGCGCATCGACGTCGCGAAACAGCTGGTCGTTGAGCCGCAGCATCTGGCGCGCCAGCGGCAGCAGCTGCAGGCCCTCGGCCGTGGGCACCAGCTTGCGGCTGCCGCGCTCCACCAGCTGCACGCCGAGCTGCTCCTCGAGCCGGCGCATCTGCATGCTGACCGCCGACTGCGTGCGCGACAGCGCCTTGGCCGCGGTGGTGAAGCTGCCGATGCGCACCAGCGTGTCGAACACGCGCAGCAGGTCGATGTCGGCCGTGTGGCTGCGCGGGGCGGGGGTGTTCGGGGTCGGCATGGGGCCTCGATTCAATCACGGAACGTGATGGAAGCGATCATCAAACATCACGTTCCGAGCTGAATCGCGGGTCAAGAATGAGGCCTCACGGGACCTCATGAGCCCGAACAGGAGACCGCATCCATGCATCACCCCCCGTCTTTCTCGCCGCCGCGGCGGCGCCTGCTGCAGGGCGCGCTCGCGGCCTCGGTCGTGCCCGCCTGGGTGCGGCCGGCGCGGGCCGCGGCGCCCTGGCCGCAGAAGCCCGTGCGCCTGGTCGTCGGCTTTCCGCCGGGCTCCTCGCCCGACGCCCTGGCGCGCACCGTCGCCGATCCGCTGGCGCAGGCGCTGGGCCAGGCGGTGATCGTCGAGAACAAGGTCGGCGCCGCGGGCACCATCGGCGTGACCGCGGTGGCCCGGGCCACCGATGGCCACACCATCGGCCTGACCGGCAACGGCCCGCTGACCACCGCGAAGCTGCTCAACCCCGCCGTGCCCTACGACGTGGCGCGCGACCTGCGCCCGATCTCGCTGGTGGGCAGCAGCCCCTTCGTGCTGGCCGGCAGCACCGACATGCCCGCCACCGATCTGCGCGGCCTGCTGGCCCATGCCAGGTCGCGCGGCGACCGGCTCAGCTACGGCTCGGTCGGGCCGGGCTCGGGCTCGCACCTGGCGATGGAGCTGCTCAAGACGCTGAGCGGCATCCAGGCGGTGCACGTGCCGTTTCCGGGCTTTCCGCAGGTGGCGACCGCGCTGATGGGCCAGCAGATCGACCTGTCGTTCATGATCCCGTCGATCGCCGTGCCGCAGGCGCGCAACGGGCGGCTGCGGCTCTATGGCGTCAGCACCGCGGCGCCGTTCCCGGCCTTCGCGGACCTGCCGCCGCTGCAGTCGGCGCTGGCGGCCGGCCAGTCCTTCGACGTGGCCTCGTGGAACGCGATCTTCGGCCCCGCGAGCCTGCCGGCGCCGGTGGCGCAGCGGCTGTCGGAAGAGATCGCGCGCATCCTCAAGGCGCCCGAGGTGCGGCAGCGGCTGTTCGACCAGGGCTGGCAGGCGCTGGGCACCGCGCCCGAGGCGCTGACGCGCACCATCGCGCAGGACACGGCGATGTGGGGCGGCGTGATCCAGCGCACCGGCGTGCGCGGCGAATGAGGGGCCGCGCATGAAACGGCGACACCTCCTCTCGGGCGCGGCCGGCATCGCCGGTGCCGGGCTCGCATCGGCCGCCCTCGCGCAACCGGCGCGTGCGGCACAGCCCTCCACCTTCGTGCTCGTGCACGGCGCCTGGCACGGCGGCTGGTGCTGGTCGCGCGTGGCGGCGCGGCTGCGCGAACGCGGCCACGCGGTGTACACGCCCACGCTCACCGGCCTCGGCGAGCGGCGCCACCTGATCTCGCCGCAGATCAATCTCGACACGCACGTGGAAGACGTCGTCAACCTGCTGCAGTTCGAGGAGCTCGAGCGCGTGGTGCTGGTGGGCCACAGCTATGCGGGCATCGTGATCTCGGGCGTGGCCGACCGCGTGCCGCAGCGGCTGCGCCAGCTCGTCTACCTCGATGCCTTGCTGCTCGAGCCCGGCAAGAGCCTGTTCTCGGACTTCCCGCCGGCCGTGGTCGAGCAGCGCTTGAAGGCCATCCGCGAGACGGGCGGCGGCGTGGGCGCCGCCGCCGCGCTGCCACCCTCGGCCTTCGGCGTGAAGGACCCGGCCGACGCGGCCTGGGTCGCGCGCCACCTCACGCCGCAGCCCGTGGGCACCTACCTGCAGCCGCTGCTGCTGAAGGCGCCGCTGGGCAACGGCCTGCCCAAGACCTACATCGAGTGCACGGGCGACCCGATCGCCACGCTCGAACCCACCAAGGCGCGCGTGCGCGCCGATGCCGGCTGGCGGCTGCGCACGCTGGCCACCGGGCACGACGCCATGGTCACCGCGCCCGCGGCACTGAGCGAACTGCTGACCGATCTCGCGGCCCCGGCCGCTTCGTCCTCCTGATTGACCTGAATGAAAGCCTCGCGATGGGAACCCTGACCCCCGAAGAACGCCATTTTTTCCGCTCCGACGTGCATGCGCGCCAGGGCGAGCGCCGCGCGCGCCAGCCGCACGGCCACATCACCGAGCCGGCGCGCCAGGTGCCGGTGCACGAGCGTTGCGATGTGCTGGTGCTCGGCGGCGGCCCGTCGGGCGTGGCGGCCGCCGTGGCGGCGGCGCGCAGCGGCGCGCGCACGGTGCTGCTCGAGCGCTACAACCACCTGGGCGGCCTGTCGACCGGCGGCCTCGTGATCTGGATCGACCGCATGACCGACTGGTCGGGCCGGCACGTGATCCAGGGCCTGGCGGCCGAGTTCATGGACCGCCTGGGCCGCGATGCCGTCGCGGGCCCGCCGCGCGAGGACTGGGGTTCGCGCGACGCGGCCAAGGCCGAGCACTGGTCGCTGCGCACCGCGGCCTTCCATGGCGTGGTGACCCATTCGCCGACCATCGACCCCGAGATGCTCAAGGGCGTGTACCACCAGATGGTGCGCGAGGCCGGCGTCGACCTGATCCTGCACGGCTGGATGGTCGCGCCGATCGCCGAGGCCGGGCGCGTGACCGGCGCCGTGTTCGAGAGCAAGCAGGGCCGGCGCGCCATCCTCGCGCGCGTGGTGGTCGACACCACGGGCGAGGGCGACCTCTACGCCGCCGCGGGCGCGGCCTTCTCGTCCGACATCGACGCGCACGACATCCACCACTGCATCAACACCTCGTGGCTGTTCGCGGGCGTCGACATGCGGCGCTGGCTCGACTTCCGCGCGCGCCAGCCGCAGGCCTACTCGGCGCTGCTGGCGCGGGGGCGCGAGACGCTGGGCAGCTTCGAGAAGCCCATCGTCTCCTGGCGCGACGACGTCGCCACCTTCCTCGGTCCGCGCAAGTCGGGCTTCAGCGCGCTCGACGTCGACGAGATGACGCAGGTCGAATGGGAGTCGCGCCGCAGCATGGCCGAGCACCTGGCTTTCTACCGCGCGCATGCGCCGGGCTTCGAGCAGGCCTGGACTATGCTGATGGCGCCGCAGATCGGCACCCGGCATGGCCGGCGACTCGCGGGCGTCAAGAGCGTGCGGCGCGCGGACTGGGACGCGGGCGCGGTCGAGGCCGACGAGATCGGCATCAGCCCCAGTCCTTCGCCGAAATTCCCGAACATCTCGGTGCCCTACGGCGCGCTGGTGCCCGAGCGGCTCGACGGCGTGCTCGCCGCGGGCAAGCACATCTCGTGCGACACCAACTCGCACGGCTTCATGCGCGAGATCCCGCAATGCTGGCTCACGGGTCAGGCGGCCGGCACCGCCGCCGCGCTGGCGGCCGACGCGGGCGTGCTGCCGCGCGAGGTCGACGTGAACCGGCTGCAGGCGCTGCTGATCGCGCAGGGCGTGCCGCTGCGGCAGACCACGCCGGTGGCAACGGAAGCGCAGGCGACCGCATGAGCTTCCGGCTCGCACTGGCCCATCTCGGCATGCTCGATGCGACGCCGCCGCGGCTGGTCGAGACCGCGCATGCGGCGGGCTTCGCGGGTGTCGGCATCCGCTTGCTGCCCGCGCGCCTCGGCGAGGCGCCGTTCCCGATGGCCGTGGGCGGCGCGATGCTGCGCGAGACGCTGGCGCGGCTGAGCGACCTGGGCATGGCGGTGCACGACATCGAGATCGCGCGCATCAAGCCGGACTTCGATGCCGCGGCCCTGGCCAGCGTGCTCGAATCGGCGCAGGCGCTGGGCGCGCGCTGCCTCATGGTCAATGTCGACGATGCCGACCTCGCGCGCGCCGCCGACGGCATCGCCGCGCTGGCCGAACGGGCGCGGCCGCACGGGCTGTCGCTCGGCGTCGAGTTCATGGTCTACACCGCCGCGCGCAGCCTGGCCGATGCGCAGCGGCTGGTGGCCGCGGTGCCGGCGTCCGATGCACGCATCGTGGTCGATGCCTTGCACTTCTGCCGTGCCGGCTGCCAGCCTGCGCAGATGCATGCCGAGCGCATCGACCACGGCTTCATGCAGATCAACGACGCGCCCGCGCAGCGCCACCCGGGCCTCTCGCCCGCCGAGGAAGGCCGCGCCCACCGGCTGTTTCCGGGCGAGGGCGCGCTGCCGCTGGCCGCGCTGCTCGCCTCCCTGGCCGGCGATGCGCTACTGTCGGTCGAGGCGCCCAGCGCCATCCGCATGGCCACCATGGAGCCGCATGCGCGCGCCGCGGCCGCCTATCGCGCCACCACGTCATTCCTGCAACGAAACGGCTTCGCCCATGCCTGACAACACCCTCGACTGGAACGGCCTCAAGCTCGACGGCAGCACCGCCGTGCTCGGCATCATCGGCGACCCGGTCGCGCAGGTGAAGGCGCCGCTGCCGCTGACGCAGCGCCTGCAGCGGCGCGGCCTCAATGCCGTGCTGGTGCCGCTGCATGTGCGCGCCGACGACGTGGTGCCGTTGCTGCAAAGCCTGCACGTGGTGCGCAACCTCGCGGGCATCGTCGTCACGGTGCCGCACAAGCAGCAGGTGGCGGCACTGCCGATCGAGCTGATGCGCGCGGCGCGCGAAGCCCGCGCCGTGAACGTGCTGCGCCGCCATGGCCAGGGCTGGCAGGGCGAGCTGCTCGATGGCGCCGGCTTTCTCGCGGGCCTGGTGCGCAACGGCTTCGAGGTGCGGGGCCGCAGCGTCGGTCTCGCGGGCGCCGGTGGCGCGGGCAATGCGATCGCCTTCGCGCTCGCCGCCGCGGGTGCCGCCTCCATCGACATCCGCGATGCCGAGGATGCGAAACGCGCCGATCTCGTCGCGCGGTTGCGCGCATCGGGCTGCAACGCCGGCGCATGGGATGGCGAGAGCCCGCGCGACCTGCTCGTCAACGCCACGCCCGCCGGCATGCGCGCGGACGATCCGTTGCCGATCGCGCCCTCGGCGATCCGCGCGGGCCAGGCGGTGGCCGACGTGATCATGGAGCCGCCCACCACCGCGCTGCTCGCGCTCGCCGAATCCATGGGCGCGCGCATCGTCCATGGTCGCCACATGATGGACGAGCAGCTCGAGGCCATGGCCGACTTCTTCGCCGAGGTGCTGCGATGAGCGCGCCCTTCTTCCCCGGTTTCGAGGCGCGCAACATCGAACTCGGCGATGCGCGAATCCAAGTCGAAGTCGGCGGCAGCGGACCGCCTTTGCTGCTGTTGCATGGCTACCCGCAGACGCATGTGGCCTGGCACCGCGTCGCGCCCGTGCTCGCGCGGCATTTCACCGTGGTCACGCCCGACCTGCGTGGCTATGGCGACAGCACCGGGCCCGCCGGCGATCCGTTGCACCTCAACCACTGCAAGCGCACGCTGGCCGCCGACAAGCTCGCGCTGATGCGCGCGCTGGGCTTCGAGCGCTTCGCTGTCATGGCCCACGACCGCGGCGCGCGCGTGGGCTACCGCCTGGCGCTCGACACGCCCGAGGCCGTGCGCTGCTTCGTCTCGCTCACCGTGATTCCCACCGAGGAGATGTGGAAGCGCGCCGGCATGGCCTTCGGGCTCAAGGCCTTCCACTGGTACCTGTTCGCGCAGCCCTTCGACCTGCCCGAGCGCATGCTGCGCGCCGACCCCGCCTACTACCTCGACTGGACCCTGCGCAACATGGTGCAGAAGGTCGACGCCGTCACGCCCGAGGCGCTGGCCGAGTACCACCGCGCCTTCGCGAAGGAATCGGTGCGCCACGCCATGCTCGAGGACTACCGCGCCGCCGCCTCGATCGACCTGCAGCACGACCGCGAGGACCTCGCGGCCGGCCGTCGCCTGGCCTGCCCGGTGCAGGTGCTGTGGAGCGCGTCGAACACCGCGCAGCCCGACCCGGCCGAAGTCTGGAAGACCTGGGCCGACACGGTGGAGGGCGGCACCGTCGACTGCGGCCACCTGATGGCCGAGGAGGCGCCCGCGGAGGTGCTGGCACAGGTGCTGCCGTTCCTGCGGCGCCATGCCTGAATGGCATTACCCGGATTCACGAAGGAGAAGAAGACCATGAGAGACAGGACCCTGCGTTCGCGCCTGCTGGCGCCGCTGTGCATCGCGCTGGCGCTGCTGCAGTCCACCCTTGCGCACGCGCAACCCCAGCCACCCGTGCGCCTGAGCGGCCTGCAGGACGCGACGCTCACTCGCCAGCAGGAGTTCTTTCCATCGACCGCGTTCGAGACCGTGCATGCGGGCGGCTGCGGCGTGATGGAGGGCATCGCCACCGCATCGGATGGCAGCGTCTATTTCACCGAGATCACGCGTTCGGTCGGCTGCAGCGACGCCAGGGGCGTGCAGGGTGGCCGCATCTGGGTGATTCCGCCGGGTGGCCGGCCACGCGTGTTCCGCGAGCCCAGCAACATGGCCGCGGGCCTGGCCATCGACGCGCAGGACCGCCTGGTGGCGGCCGAGGGCGCCGACTTCGGCGGCCGCCGTGTGTCGGTCACCGACCTGCGCAGCGGCGACTACCGCGTGGTCGCCTACTTCCACGACAACCGGCAGCTCAATGCGCCCAACGACGTGGCCATCGACCGCGCGGGCCGCATCTATTTCTCCGACCTGCGGCTGTTCGGCCCCGAGACCATCGAGCAGCGCATCCATGCCGTTTACCGCCTCGACCCGCCGGCCGCGGGCAGCGGCGCCAAGGGCCTGTGGCCCATCGTCCGCATCCTCGGCGACAACGCCAAGGTCAACGGCGTCGAGCTCTCGCCCGACGGGCGCACGCTCTACGCGGGCCTGTGCGATCCCGGCAGCAACGCGCTCGGCGAGCAGGGCCCGGCCCCGCTCGACCGCACCGGTTCGGGCGGCCTGCTGGCCTATGCGCTCGATGCCGCGGGCCAGCCCGGTTCGCCGCGCGTGCTGCTCGACCTCGAGAAGGCCGGCTGCGTCGACGGCATGACCACCGACGCCGAAGGCAATGTCTACCTCGCGCTACCGTCCTCGCCCGGCGGGCCGGGCATCTACGTGCTCACGCCCGCGGGCCAACTCGTGGCGCGGCTCGTGCTGCCGAACCGCGAAAGCCCCGTTAACGTCGGCTTCGGGCGCGGTGCCGAGGCGAGCATGCTGTACGTGGCGACGGTGGGCGTGGGCAAGGTCTACCGGCTGCGCGTGGGCAAGAACGGATCGGCGCCCGCGCACTGATTCCGGCCGCGGGCGATCAAGGCTGCATGCCCACCAGCCGCAGCAGGTTGCCGCGCGCCACCAGCGCACGCGCATCGGGACTGAGCTGGACCAGGAAGTTCTGCACGCTCGCGAATTTCATCGTCTCGGTGTCGGCCGAGCGGTGGCTCGCGTCGGTGCCGATCAGGAAGCGGTGCGGCTGCGCCTCGATCAGCGCGAGCCATTCGGGCCAGACGTTCTGGCCGTCGCGCAGCACGGTGTAGTCGGGCGAGCGCGGATGGCGCGGCCAGGTGCGCGCACTGAGTTCGTAGTGCAGATTCGGATGCCGATCGAGCAGTCGCCGCGCGAGGAACAGCGGCGTGTAGCCGCCGTGGGCCCAGATCACGGGCACGTCGGGGAAGCGCTCGAGCATCTGCTGCAACTCGGCCATGCGCGTGATTTCCACATGCACCATCACCGGCAGCCGGTACTTGCGTGCGAGCACCATGATGCCGGTCATGGTCGCGCCGGTCGGGCTGTAGTCGGTCTCAGCGAAGCCCGAAGCCGGGAAGTGCGACGCCGAGATCTCGCCGATTCCCCTGTAGAGCCCGGTGGCCAGCAGCGCGTCGAGCTGCGCGAGCAGGGCCGGATCGTCGGCGCTCCAGCCGGGGCGGTAGATGCTGCGCTCGGGCGAGATCGAGGCGAAGGGGATCAGCCGGTCGGGATGGCGCTTCGCGGCCTCGGACACCGATTCGTTGCTGCTGCGCCCGCCCCAGAACACCACGGCATGCGTCGCGCCCCAGCGGTCCATCAGCGCGAGCTGCATCGCGAGGTCGTTGAGATGCACGTGCGCGTCGGCGAAGGGGATCGTGGGCACGGCGGGCGATGGCGAGCTCTGCGGCCAGGCGGGCAGGGTCGCGGCCCACAGCAGGCTTGCGTGCAGGCAGAGCGCGCGTGCCAGGCGGGGCAGTCGTTGGCGATCGATCCGATCCATGGTGTTTCCTCGTGCAGCAGGGAGGAGTTTCCCGGGGGAAGACCTTCCTCGACTCGAAGTCCTCAAGACGAACGAGGTCCGGCGTTTTTCAAGCCTCGAAGCCCGCGGTGCGCCAGAATCCCGAACCGATCCCGATCGACTCCCCGCCGCCATGCACCGCACCGTCGCCCTGCTCGTTTTCTCCGGCGTCCAGTCGCTCGACGTCAGCGGCCCGATGGACGTGTTCTCCGAAGCCAACCGCTTCCTGCCGGACGAGGACCACTACCGGCTCGAGACCATCGGCGTGGAGCACGGCACCATGCCGTGCTCGAACGGCCTCTCGCTGCAGGCGCATCGCCACTATGCCGAGGTCGACGATGCCTTCGACCTGCTGCTGGTGGCCGGCGGTCCGGCGCTGGTGCGGCAGCATTTCGATCCGGCGCTGTACCGCTGGCTCGAGGCCGCGAGCGCGCGGGCCGCGAGCTTCGGTTCGATCTGCAGCGGCGCCTTCATCCTCGCGCGTGCCGGCCTGCTGAATGGCCGCACCGTCACCACGCACTGGAACGACGCGGCGGCGCTGGCCAGCCTGTGCCCGAGCGCGCGCGTCGAATCGAACCGGCTCTTCAACCAGGACGGCAAGCTCTACACCTCGGCCGGCGTCACGGCGGGCATCGACCTGTCGCTCTACCTGCTCGCGCAGCACCACGGCAACGAGGTGGCGCTGCACGTGGCCCGACGGCTCGTGGTGTTCACGCAGCGCGCGGGCGGGCAGTCGCAGTTCAGTCCCTTCCTCACGCCACGGCTCGAGCCGGCCTCGTCGGTCGCACAGGTGCAGCAGTACGTGATGGCGCACCTGGGCGACGAGCTCACGGTGGCGGTGCTGGCGCGGGTCGCCCACATGAGCGAGCGCAGCTTCGCGCGCACCTTCGCGCGCGACGCGAAGCTCACGCCGGCCGAATTCGTCGAGAGCGCGCGGCTCGATGCGGCGCGCGTGATGCTCGAGAACGGCCAGGCACCGATGAAGACCGTGGCCTTTGCCTGCGGCTTCCACGACGCGCATCGCATGCGCGCGGTGTTCCTGCGCCGCCTGGGCGTCACGCCGCAGCAGTACCGCGCGAACTTCGGCGCCGCGCGGCCCAGGGCTTGACGGCGACGCGCGGGCACGCGGACAATCCGGCTCGCAGTCGCCTTCGCGGCGCGCTGCCGTAGGCGTTACCGTCATCCAACGCGTCCTTTGTCGAGGGGTTCCCAGCAGGGAGATCTCGATGCAAAGACGCCACGGTATGCCCTCTCTCTTCCTCTCGTTCATCCTGCTCGCCGAAGCGTGCTGCGAGGGTTGCCATGGCTTTCTCCATGACCCCAACCCATCGAAAGACAGCACCCATGAAAACCAGCGGCAACACCATCCTCGTGACGGGCGGCACCAGCGGCATCGGCCGCGCGCTCGCCGAGGCCCTGCATCGGCGCGGCAACCGCGTCATCGTCACCGGAAGGCGCGAGGCCCTGCTCGACGAGGTCACGGCCGGCCGGCCCGGCCTGTTCGGCCTGCGGCTCGACCTCGACGATCCCGCGTCGCTGCCACGCGTCGCGCGGGAGGTGCGCGAGCGCTTTCCCGAGCTCAACGTGCTGATCGCCAATGCCGGCATCTCGCGCGCGGAAGACATGCGCGCCGACGCCTGGACCGCCGCCGATGCCGAAGCAATGGTGCGGACCAACATCCTCGGCGTGCTGCGCACGGCGGCGGCGTTCCTGCCGCTGTTGAAGGGCCGGCCCGATGCGAGCTTCATCGCGACTGGCTCGGCGCTGGCCTTCGTGCCGCGCGCGGACTTCCCGGTCTACTGCGCGACCAAGGCCTTCCTGCACTCGTGGCTGCAGTCGCTGCGCCACCAGCTTCGCGCGGTGCCGGTCGAGGTGCTCGAACTCGCACCGCCCTACGTGCAGACCGAACTCACCGGCAGCGCGCAGGCCTCTGATCCGCGCGCCATGCCCGTGGGCGCCTACGTGGCGGAGGTGATGCGACAGCTGGAGCGCGGCGATCATCCGCACGGCGAACTGATGCTCGAACGCGATCACGCGCGTCGCTGGGCCGAGCGCGATGGCCGCTACGAGGCCGTCTTCGCGTCGCTGAACCCCTGCTGAAGCGCGCGCCAGGGCGCCATGCCATCATCGTTGGATGAACTCTCACAGTGCATTCAACAGTGCCGACGCGGTCGCCAAGTACGCGGAGGGCCCGAAGCGCAACGTGCCCGGCCACAGCGGCCTGCTGCCGATGACGCGCATCCTGCTGGCCGAGCGCGTGCCGGCGGAAGGCCGCGTGCTGGTGGTGGGCGCCGGTGGCGGCCTCGAGCTCGAGGACCTCGCGCTCGCCAACCCCGGTTGGCGCATCGACGGCGTCGACCCGAGCGCGCCGATGCTCGATCTCGCGGCCCGGCGACTGGGCCCGTTGACGTCGCGCGTGGCCCTGCACGAAGGCTATGTGCAGGACGCGCCCGAAGGCCCCTTCGACGGCGCGACCTGCCTGCTGACCTTCCATTTCGTGCCGCCTGACCAGCGCCTGCCGACGGCGCGCGAGATCCATCGCCGCCTGAAGCCCGGCGCGCCTTTCGTGGTCGCGCACCTCAGCGTGGAGGACGGCGAGGGCCAGCGCGAGACCTGGATGAAACGCTACGCGGCCTTCCTCGTGTCGTCGGGCTCCGACCCGAAGCAGGCGGCCGCCACGAGCGAGAAGGTGCAGAAGGAGCTGGCGATCCTGTCGCCGGCGCAGGACGAGGCGATCCTGCGCGAGGCGGGGTTCAGTGAGGTGCAGCTCTTCTACGTGGGGTTCACGTTCAGGGGGTGGGTGGCTTACGCGTAGTGGTCGGCGCCTCAGAACCAGTGCCGCAGACCCAGCTCGTACCCCGTCGATGCGCCGGGCTGGCGCGGGAATGCGGAGCTGGGTGCGCTGCCGTAGGACGGCCCTCCCAGGTTCAACCGGGGGCCTTCGCGGTTTGTCAGGCGCGAGACCGTCGCGTAGAGCGCCGTTCGCAGCGACAGGTTGTGCACATAGCCGATGGCCCACTTGTCGATCCGGGGCCTGGCGGTGCCCGCCAGCGTGCCGGGAACGAGGAGTTCGTCGTAGCGCACGCGTGCGTACGAGGCGCGCAGCATGCCGGCGCCCAGGGGCATGGTGAGTCCCACCAGGTAGCCGCGGAAGCCGGTGTCGGGGAGCGGGGCCGGGCCCGATGCCGTGGCGCGTTGGCCCGAAGCCCTGGTCCTCGAATACTCCGCCATCAACTTGAGCGTGGCGAAGTCGTAGCTGCCGGCGATGTTGAAGAAGCGGACCCGCTCGCTGCGGTCGACGCGAGAACTGTCGCCGACCTTGCTGCGGCCGTACGCGCCCGAGAGGTTCCAGGGGCCGGCGGCATAGCCCAGGCGAATGCCCGAGTAGCGGTCCGTGCGCGGGCGGGCGCTCCAGGGGTTGGCGGCGGGCGGCGGGTTGTCGTCCTCGCCGAGGGTGTGCATGACCTGGCCGTAGAGCCCCCACAGATCGGGCGGCAGGAAGTAGCTGATCGCGTTGCTCCCCCGCACATAGTTGACGTTGCCGCCCAAGCCGCCGGCCTTGCCCAGGGGATCGAAGACATTGGCCGCCGACAAGAGGCTGAGGCCGGCGCCGGTTTCGTTGAAGGGATCGACCATGGCCTCGCTGTTGAAGCTCGGCGTGTAGTCGCGTCCCAGGCGGAACTCGCCGAAGGTGCCCGACAGGCTCACGGTGGAGCGATCCCTGAAGTCGCCGATACCCCGGGAGCCATCGTCGGGAACGATGCCCGATTGAAGCCAGAAGCTGGCCGACAGTCCGCCGCCCAGGTCCTCGGTGCCGCGGAATCCCAGGCGGCTCTTGTTGAGGCCGCCTTGCGTCAGGGCGACGAGCCGGCGTGTCGTCGTGCGTTGACTGAAGGGGTCGTGCTCGCTGTTGGAAAAGCTGCTGAGCGACATGTCGACCACACCGAATATCGTGACGGTCGATTGGGCCGTGGCCAGCTCGGCGGCGCCCAGGGCGCAGAGCGCAAAAAGAAATCGATGCATCGTGTCTCCTCTGGTGTTGTTCTCGTGCGGTTCTCTCGGTGCGCCTACCAGGGCATGGTGGCTCCCCCGTTGGCGCGCAGGATCTGCCCGGTCACGAACGATGCGGCGTCGGAGGCCAGGTAGAGAAACTGATGCGCGATGTCGTCCGCATCGCCGACCCGCTGCAGCGGCGCGCGTTGGGCCCAGGCCGCGAGATAGGCCTGTCGCGTCGCATCGTCGTCATCGTTGCGCAGCATGGAAAGCCGCGTCGGCACGAAGCCCGGCGCCACGACGTTGGCTCGGATGCCGAGCGGCCCGGCTTCAGTGGCCAGGGTCTTGGTGAACATCACGACCGCTGACTTGGCGACCGAATAGCTCGCGCTTCCCGGGAAGGCGAGATCGATGGCCGACGAGGCCATGTTGACGATGGCGCCGCGCTTCGCGCCCGTCATGCATTCCAGCGCCGCCTGGCTGCCGAACAGCACGCCCTTGAAATTCACCGCGAAGACGCGATCGAAGGAGGCCTCGTCGAGGTCGGCGACCTGCTGGCCGTCGCCGGGGACGCCCGCGATGTTGCACATCGCGTCCAGTCTGCCGGTGCGGGCGCAGGCGGCGCGCACCGCCGCCCGCACGGCCTCCCTGTCGGTGACATCGAGTCCCTGGGAGTGGGCCGTGGCGCCCGTGGCCCTGATCTCGGCGGCCGTGGCCTCGGCGGCATCGGCATCGATATCGGCGCAGACCACGCATGCACCCGCGGCGGCCATCAGCCTTGCCACGGAACGGCCGAGTCCGGCGCCCGCGCCGGTCACGAAGGCCGTGCGGTCCGCCAGGGAAAGTGCGTTGGAGAAGTTCATTGATCTGGGACGGGTTGATGAAGATCCTTTGCTTTGCGAATTACAAGACAATATGAATCGAAAGTGGATGGATGAATACCATGATAGGGTTATCGATCATCCCGGATTGGCAAAACAAACAATACAGTTTGACTCGTAAGTGGTCGTCGATGCGACGCACTGGAGCCGGTGGCCGACCCACACCTGCTTCTCGTTGTTCCCCGGGTTCCCTGCAAAGGACATCGTGTTGGAAACCGTTGGCATTTCCTTCTCTTCGTTGCCGCCGTCGTGGCGCCTGGACGGCCGCGTGGCTTTCGTCACCGGCGCTGGAGGCGCCATCGGCGGCGCCGTCTGCAGGGCCCTGTCAGAGGCCGGGGCCCGCGTGGTGTGTGCCGATCTCTCGCCGGAAGCGGCCCAGGCCACCGCCCGCGCGGTGGACGGCGAACCCGCCGTGCTGGACGTCTGCGACAGGAAGGCCTTCGATGCCGCGGTGCACGACGCGGCCGGGCGCCTCGGCAGGCTCGACGTGATGTGCAACATCGCGGGCATTCCAGGCCGCTCGCAACGTGTCGCGGAGCTGGAGGAGGAAGCCTTCGACCAGATGTTCGCGGTGCACTTCAAGGGCGTGCTCTACGGCTGCCAGGCGGCGCTGCGCTGCATGCTGCCGGCGGGGCGCGGCGCCATCGTCAACATGTCCTCGGAAGCCATCGATATCGCGCCGGCCACCATTGCCAGCTACTCGGTGTCCAAGGCCGCGGTGTCCATGTTGAGCAAGGTGCTCGCGGCCGAAGTGGGACCGCGCGGCGTGCGCGTCAACACCGTGGCGCCGAGCTTCATTCCGAGCGCGCTGTCGCTGCGCCGCTATCAGGACGACGAGCAGGGGCGCCAGCGCTACCTCGACGGGTGGGCCGCGAAGTCGCCGCTCGGCACGCTGTGCTCCGCGGACGACGTGGCCATGCAGGTGCTCTATCTCGCCAGCGATGCCGCCGGCTTCGTTTCCGGACAGACGATGCGCGCCAATGGCGGCATCTCGATGCCATGGTAGCCAGCCGACAGCTGCGATCGCCGGTGCGCCCCGCGGGCTTCGCGGCGGGCACGGGCCTTGGCAAGCTCGTGCCGTGCAGGGGCGGCAGCGGGCTGGTTCTTTCCTTTTTCTTCATGACACCGATGGGAGATTTCCGATGCGCATCGCCAACCTAGACGGACGCGCGACGCTGCTGCGCGCCGGTGGCCGCGGGGTCGACGTGGAGACGGCCTCGTCGGGCCGCTTCTCCCACGATCCGCAGCAGGCGTTCGAGTATTGGCCTGCCTTGCAGGCCTGGGCCGCCACGCTCGATGCCGCGTGCTTCTTGCCGCTGGCAACCGACAAGCTGCGGAACCCGGTACCGCGGCCGCGCCAGGTGTTCGCGCTGGGTGCCAACTACCGGGCGCATGCCGCCGAGGCCGGCGTCGCACCGCCCGAGGTGCCGGTGATCTTCACCAAGTTTCCGAGCTGCCTCACGGGACCCTGCGATGCCGTGGCATTGCCGACGGCGCGGGTCGACTGGGAGGTGGAACTCGTCGTGGTCATGGGCCGGGAAGCCCGCGACGTGCCGCGCGCCGACGCCTGGTCCTTCGTCGCGGGGCTCACGGCGGGGCAGGACCTGTCGGAGCGCACGATGCAGAGACAGGGACCGCTGCCGCAACTCTCGATGGCCAAGTCGCTCGCGGGCTTCGGGCCGCTGGGCCCGGCGGTCGTGAGCGTGGACGAGTTTGCCGACCCCGACGACCTCGAGCTCGGCTGCGCGGTCAACGGCGAGCGCATGCAGTGCTCGCGCACCTCCGATCTGATCTTTCCGGTGCCGGCGTTGATCGAATACATCTCGCGCCACTGCACGCTCTATCCAGGCGACCTGATCTTCACGGGCACGCCCCAGGGCGTGGGCGCGACCCGCCGCCCACCTCGCTTCCTCGCGCCGGGCGATGTGCTGACCACCTGGGTCGAAGGCGTGGGCGAGCTGCGCAACCCGATGACCGGACCGGGCAGTCGCGAACAAGCATCTCTTTCCAGCCCATGAACCACGGAGCCATTCGCATGAAAGCCGTCATGATTTCCGAAGACCGCAAGATGGTGGTCACCGACATTCCCGAAGCCGCCTTGCGCCCCGACAGCGTGCGTGTGCGGGTCCAGCGCTGCGGCATCTGCGGCACCGACCTGCATGCGCGCGCCAATGCCGCCAATCCGCGCTGGAAGGCCGGCTGCATCCTCGGCCACGAGATCGTGGGCGAGGTCGTCGAGGCGGGCGAGCAGGTCCGGGCCTGGCACCCCGGCGACCGCGTCGCGCTCCATCACGGCACGCCGTGCGGGGTCTGCGCGATGTGCACCAGCGGCCGCTCGCACCTGTGCATCGATCATCTGGACGCCGCGCTGGGCCATGGCGTGGCCCAGGGCGGCTATGCCGAGAACCTGGTGGTCCCGGCCGACCTGCTGCATCGCATACCCGATGCGCTGAGCTACGACCAGGCGGCCATTGCGGAACCGCTGGCGATCGCCGTCCATGGCGTCAGGAAATCGGCGCTGCGCCCCGATGATCCGGTCTGCGTGCTCGGTGCCGGACCGATCGGGGCGATGACGGCCTGCGCGCTGCGCGCGAACGGCAGCACGAACGTGGTGCTGGTCGACCCCAATCCGGGCCGGCGCGCGCGCCTGTCGTCGCTGGGCTTCAGCGCCGTGGGCCTGGAGAACGTGCTGGAAGCGGTCATGGAGGCGCTGGGCGGAAGGCGGCCGGTGGCGGTGTTCGAATGCGCGGGCCATGTGGACGCGGCGGGACTGGCCGTGAACCTCGTGGACTACAGCGGCCGCATCGTGTTGCAGGGCGTGCCGATGAAGCCGGTGTCGATCTCGCAGTACGCGGTGGTGCAGAAGGAGGTCGAGATCGTCGGCGCCGCGAGCTGCACGCGGGCGGACATGGACGAGGCGCTGGAGCACCTCGCGTCGGGGCGCGTGCCCGCGCACCTGCTCGTCACCTCGGTCGTCTCCCTGGCACAGACCGACGGCGCCTTCGACGCCCTGGTCGACCCGAAGGGCTCCGAGCTCAAGGTGCTGATCGCGCCCTCCCTCTGACTGTCGAACCCACAGGAGAAGAATGCCATGCGAATTGCCGAACTGGGCCATGCCGGCCTGCATGTCCACGACCTGGGCCGGATGCGCGATTTCTACGAGCGGGTGCTCGGGCTGCGCGTCACCGACGAGGATCCCGAACTCGGACTGGTCTTCCTGTCGTCGCGGCCGGAGGTGGAACACCACGAGTTCGTGCTGGCCCGCGGACGGACCGCGCCCGCCGACGTCCGGCTGCTCAACCAGATCTCGTGGCGCGTCAAGGACGCCGCGGCCCTGCAGCACTACCAGCGGGTCTTCGAGGCGGAAGGCGTGCGCGTTCAGTATGTGGTGACGCACGGCAACGCCATCGGCATCTATTTCCTCGACCCCGAGGGCAATCAGCTCGAGGTCTACTGGACCACGGGGCTCGAGGTCGCGCAGCCCTTTCGCAAGTCGATCAGCCTGGAGGGGCGGCCGGAGGAAATCGCCGCGCGCAACGCCACCCTCGTCGCCGCCGGCGGTCCGCGCTACTAGTTCAGCACCCGCATCGGTTCACCCCATTCCCGGAGCAGACCATGGCCCACATTCCAGCGGCTTCACCGGACGCGGTCCGGTCGACCGACACGCCTTCCACGCGACTGCCGGCCGGCGCGCTGGCCTGGGCGCTCTACGAGGGCGTGCGAACGCCCTACGTGACCCTGATCAAGGTCTACATCTTCATCCCCTACTTCGCGACCGTGGTCATCGGCGATGCGGTGAGCGGCCAGGCGCTGGTGGCCAAGCTGGCCACGATCTTCAGCCTGTTCGCGGCCCTGACCAGCCCGCTGCTCGGGGCCCACGTGGACCGCTTCGGCGCGCGCAAGCCCTGGCTCGCGGCGGTCACGGCCGCGATGGTGCTGCTGATCGCCTGCCTGTGGTGGGTCAAGCCCGACGGCTCGGGGCTGTCGGTGCCCGTCACCTGCGTGCTCCTCGCGTTCATCAGCGTGCTGTTCCACTACAGCGAGGTGCTGCACAACTCGCTGCTTTCCCATGCGGCACCCGCGGCGCAGGCCTCGGCCACCTCGGGCCTGGGGCTGGCCCTGGGCAACGGCCTCGCCGTCGTGCTGCTCGCGTTCTCGCTGTGGGCCTTCGCGCTCCCCGGCAAGATCTCCATGGCCTTCCTGCCCGATGCACCGCTGTTCGGCCTGTCGAGGGCGTTGCACGAGCAGGAGCGCATCACCGCGCCCATCGTCGCGCTGATCTTCGCGCTCGGCGCGATTCCGCTGTTCCTGCTGACCAGGGATGCGCCCAAGGGCCGGGCGGGCGGGGGCATCTCCGCCAGCTGGGACCAACTGCTCGGCACGCTGAGGAACCTCAGGCAGGACCGCCGCATGGCGCTGTTCCTGGGCTCGCGCATGGTCTATACCGACGGCGTCACGACGATCCTCGTCTTCAGCGGCGTCTACGCGGCCGGCGTGATGGGATGGAAGGTGCTGGAAATGCTGACCTTCGCGATCGTCGTCAGCGTGTTCCTCGCCCTGGGCGGCCTGCTGGCGACGCGCCTGGACAATGCCTTCGGCGCCAAGCGGGCCATCCAGATCGAGCTGGTCATCGTGATCGCATGCCAGCTCGTGCTGCTGGGCTTCGGGCCCGGGAAGATCCTGTATCAGGCCTACGCGGCCGAAGTCCTGTGGAGCGGGCCGGTCTTCAGGACGCTGCCCGAGATCCTCTTCGTGCTCGTGAGCTGCATCAATGCCATGGGCCTGTGCGGCACCTATGCGTCCAGCCGCGTGCTGTTGACCCAGCTGGGAACGCCCGAGCGCATGGCGGGCTGGTTCGGGCTCTATGCGCTGTCGGGCACGGTGACCATGTGGCTGGGAGCGGCCCTGGTCGGCCTGGCGACCAGCTATTTCGGGACGCAGCAGGCCGGCTTCGTCGCGCTGATCGGGCTGGTGGTGCTCGGCCTCGCGGGCCTGTCGCGGATCAGGGTCGGGCCGTGAGAGACGGGGCGCGGGGCCGTGGCTCGAGATGATGCTGACCGGGAAAGGGGAGACGCGATGGCATGCGACGATGCACGAAAGCTCGTGGGCACCTGGGACCTGCTGAGCTACCGCGTGACCCTGGCCGACGGCCAGGTGATCGAACCGCTGGGGCCGCGGCCGCGCGGGACCGGCATCTATACCGCGCAGGGAACGGTCGCCGCGCAGCTGATGCGCACGGGCAGGCCGCGCCTGGGCACCGCGCGAGGCATCGCCGGCCTGGACCTGGAGCCGCGGCTGCTGGCGCAGGCCTTCACCGGATACATCGCCTACAGCGGCCGGTACGTGGTGGACGCGGTCAGTGCCATCGTCGACCACCATGTCGAATGCAGCCTGATGCCCGACTGGGAAGGCACGACCCTCAGGCGCGGCTATGCGTTCGAGAACGAGCTGCTGGTGCTGCGCCCCTCGCCCAGCGAAGGCCGCCACGCCGAACTGCGCTGGCGCCGGCGCATCGGTTGACGCAGTGCGGCCTCTAGGTTGCGACGAGGCGCGTGATCAACGCCTTCACGACGCGGCGCGACAAGGGCTTGCCGGTCACGGCGGCGTTCGATGCCAGTCCGCTCAGGATCACGAGCACGAGGTCCAGGTCCAGGCCATCGCCCCAGCGAAGCGGCTCGGCCATGGTTTCCAGCGCCTTGCCGACCGCTTCCCGGCGCACGCGCACGGCTTGCTGGGTGCGTTCGAAGGCATCGGGATGGGCCTTGATCTCGGCGATCAGGAAACCCACCGCCGGCGTCACGAGCGGCTGCGCATAGGCATGTTCGAGCGCGAGCGCGAACTTGAGCAGGTAGTCGACCGGCGTCTTGGCCGAGAAATCCATCGGAAAGTGGAAGGCCTGGTTGACCGCCTCGGCCACGGCATCCGCGGGGCTGGCCCAGCGACGATAGAAGCTCGCGCGCGAAACGCCCGAGCGGGCGCAGATCTCGTTGACCGTGAGCCCCGAGAATCCCTTTTCCGCCAGCAGCTCGAGGGCGGTCCGCATGATGCCTTCGCTGACTTCGGGCGAGCGGGGGCGACCCATGACCGATTCGGGCGGTGCGGCCTCTTCCGCCGCAGGAGGAGACCCTGGTTTTTCTTTGCGCATTGACCGATCCACTGTAAGAAAGCAAGGAGGCTCGCCAGCCCGGCGAAGGCTGGCGACGCCTCGTATTCTGCTGAACTTTATAGGACCGGCCGGGCCGGGCTCCGCGTGGCCCGGGCTAGGCGATCATTCGCGAATCCAGCTCCCTCAGCAGCCGCTGCAGCTGCCCGGTCGGTGCCTCGTCGAGCCCTTGCAGCGGCAGCCGCGGCACCCCCGCCTCGAACCCCCGCAGCCGCAGCCCAGCCTTCACGGTCGTCGGCAGTCCGCCCTTGAGGATGAACTGCAGCACCTCGAGCTGCCCGTAGAAGATCGTGCGCGCCGCTTCCATGTCGCCCGACAGGCAGGCGTCGTAAAGCGCGACGGGCCAGGCCGGAATGATGTTGGGCGCCGCCGTGCACCAGCCCACGGCGCCGGCCGCGAAGGCCTCGAGCGCCAGCGGATTGCTGCCGTTGAAGAACGGGATCTCGCCGGTCGACAGTTGCCGGATGCGGTGCATGCGCTGGATGTCGCCCGTGCTCTCCTTGACCATGGTCACGTTCGCGATGTCCCGCACGATGCGAACGATCAGCTCGGGCTGCATGTCGACGCCGCTGGTCGCGGGGTTGTTGTAGAGCATGACCGGCAGGCCGATCGCGTCGGCGATGCTCTGGTAGTGGCGAAAGATCTCGGCCTCGCCGAGCTTCCAGTAGGACACGGGCAGCACCATGACCGCGTCGGCGCCGGCCGCTTCGGCGAACCGGGCCTTGCGCACCGCGTTGCGGGTCGTGAGGTCCGAGATGCCGACGATCACCGGCAAGCGCTTCGCGACCTGCGCGATCGACGCCTCCGCCACGGCATCCCATTCCTCGTCGGACAGGTAGGCGCTTTCGCCGGTGCTGCCGAGCGGTGCGATGGCATGGGAGCCCGACAGCACCAGCCGCTCGACCACGCGGCGGCTGGTCTCGATGTCGACGGCGCCGCTGCGCTCGTCGAAGGCGGTGATGGGATAGGAAACGATGCCGAGGATTTTCTTGTTCATGGAAATGAATGAGCAAAGGGTGGATGGAAAGAAAGCGATAGGTGTCAGGCCGGCGCCATCGGCTGCTGGGCCGCGAGCTTCTCTGCCATGAGCTGCGCGAGCAGGTCGAAGACGGCCCGGATATGGGGCAGGTACTGCAGGTCGTACTGCACGCTGATGAACAGCGGCACTCGCGCGGAGCGGTCGGGCAGCAGCCGGATCAGCCCGAAGGACTCGGCCTCGGCATAGGAAGGCAGCAGCACCACGCCCAGGCCCTCCTGCGCCGCGAACAGCTGCGAGAACATGCTGGTCGCGCGGAAGCCGATGCGCGGCGCATCGACGAACTCCTCGAGCCAGCGTGCCGAGGGCAGGTAGATCGGGTCGTCGATGTAGCCGATGAAGAAGTCCTGCGCCAGGTCCTCGGGCCGCGCGATCTCGCGGCCCGCGAGATAGGAGGCGCTGGCATAGAGATGGAAATGCACGTCGGCCACCTTCTGCGTGTGCAGCGACTTCGGCGGGGGCTCGAAGAAGCTCACGAAGATGTCGGACTCGCGGCGCGCGATGTCCACGTAGTTCGAGGTGGTGGCGAGCTGGATCTCGATCGCCGCGAAGCGCTCGTGCAGCTTCCTGACCGCGCGCGAGATCAGCATCGCGCCCACGCCCTCCATCGTTGCGATGGAGACGGTGCCGGCGTTCTGCCCGAAGCGGTCGGCGGTCAGTCCCTGGATTTCGTGCAAGGCCGTTTCCATCTTCTCCACCCTCGTGAACACTTCCCGCCCGAACGGGGTCAGGACGATGCCCTTGCGGTCGCGCCGGAACAGCGTGCCGCCCGAGCTGTACTCCACCTGCGCGAGGCGGCGGCTGATGGTCGACTGGTCGACGCCCAGCTTGCGCGCGGCGGGCGCGAGCGCACCGCCGCGCGCGACTTCGAGCAATGCGCGCAGGTGGTCCCATCCGAGTTGATCCAGGGGCAGGTGCTTGGTGGCCATGGCGTTGAAGGCTGAACGAAGGAGCGAAGACATTAGTCCAGCGTGGGCCCGGGCGCCATCGGTGCAAGCTTGCGGTTCAGGCCGCGGCCCGGGTCTCCCTGGTGTCGCGCAGCCAGATCGCGCCGATCACGAAGGTCATGAGCGCGCCTGCGACCGGATAGGCGAGGCCGGCATAGATGTTCCCGTGCTCGGCCACGAGCGCGAAGGAGATGGTCGGCAGCAGCCCGCCGAACCAGCCGGCGCCGATGTGATAGGGCAGCGACATCGAGGTGTAGCGGATGCGCGCGGGGAACATCTCCACCAGCAGCGCCGCGAGCGGCCCGTAGGTGATGGCCACGAAGCCCATGAAGACCAGCAGGATCAGCACCACCATTGGCGAGTCGATGCCCGCGCGGTCGGCCGTCGTGGGATAGCCGGCGCCCTGGAGCGCGGCGCCGATCCGCGCGCGGAAGCCGTCGATCTCGGCCTTGCTGGCGGGCTCGAAGGCGTTGCCGTTCGCGACCAGCCGTCCCTGCACCGAGGCGATGGCCCGGTCACCGACGGTCACGGTCGCCAGTTCGCCGGCCGCCGCGTCCTTGACCTCGTAGCTGGCCGCGCTCTGCGCCAGCACGCGCTTGGCGATGTCGCAGGAGGTCCGGAAGTCGACGTCGCGCGCGATCGGGTTGCCCTGGAACGAGCATTCGCGCGGGTCGGCCGTCAGCACGATCGAGGCGCTGCGCTGGGCGCGTTCCAGCGCCGGGTTCGCGTAGTGCGTGAGCGCCTTGAACAGCGGGCCGTAGGACAGGGCGGCCACCAGGATGCCGATCATGATCAGCCACTTGCGGCCGATGCGGTCCGACAGCGCGCCGAAGAAGATGAACAGCGGCATGCTCAGCACCAGCGAGGTGGCGAACAGCGTGTTCGCGTAGATCGGATCCACCTTGAGGATCTGCGTGAGGAAGAACAGCGCGTAGAACTGCGAGGTGTACCAGACGATCGATTGCCCGGCGCACAGGCCGAACAGGCAGATCAGCACGATGCGCAGGTTCTTCCATTCGCCGAAGGCCTCGCGTACCGGCGCCTTGCTGATGCCGTTGCCGGCCTTGAGCTTGAGGAACACCGGCGACTCCTTCATCGAGACCCGGATGTAGACCGAGAGCACGAGCAGGCCCAGCGAGATGATGAAGGGGATGCGCCAGCCCCAGGCGTCGAACTGCTCGGGCGACATGGTGCTGCGCACGCCGAGGATCACGACCAGCGACAGCAGGAAGCCGAGCGTCGCGGTGGTCTGGATCCATGCCGTGCTGGCGCCGCGCTTGTGCGGCGGCGAGTGCTCGGCCACGTAGGTGGCGGCACCGCCGTACTCGCCGCCGAGCGCCAGGCCCTGGCACAACCGCAGCACGATCAGGATGATCGGCGCGGCCACGCCGATGGTGTCGTAGTTGGGCAGGAAGCCGACCGAGAAGGTCGAGATGCCGATCAGCAGCAGCGTGATCATGAAGGTGTACTTGCGCCCGATCATGTCGCCCAGGCGCCCGAACAGCACGGCGCCGAGCGGCCGCACGATGAAGCCCGCGGCGAAGGCGAGCAGCGCGAAGATGAAGGCGGCCGAGGGGTCGAGCGCCGAGAAGAACTGCTTCGCGATGATGGTCGCGAGCGAGCCGTAGAGGAAGAAGTCGTAGTACTCGATGACGGCGCCCACGGAAGAGGCCACGATGACCTTCCTGCCTTCCGCGCGATGTGTCGCACCCGTCAGGGTTGCGGGGATGTCCATGCTTGTCTCCTGTCTTTTGGTTCTGGAGGGAGGAGGCCGCCCGGTGGGGGCTCCCTCCCTGGCCGGCCACGTGGCGTGGCCGGTGGCGGGCGCTTCAGGCCTGGCGGCGCGCCCGGATGTCGGCCACCACCTTGGCGACCTGCTCGGCGCTGGCGCCCTTCACGCGCGCATTGATGCGCACGGTGCCGAAGCCGACGAACAGCACGAGTTCGTCGGGGCCGGGCGCGCCCGGGATCGCGAGGGTGATGCCGTCCATGGCGTCGTAGTCCCAGGCGTCGTCGGCGCCGCCGAACAGCAGGTCGACCGAGCCGCCGGCCGTCGACACCTTGGCATTGCCCGGAATCAGCGCGGGGCCCGCGCCGAGGCCGGTGCGCATGGCCAGGCCCAGGCGCGGATGGATCAGGGCCGCGCCGTGCTCCGACTCGCCGGCCGTGCCCACCAGCGCGGCCTTGCCGTAGGCGCGGGGCTTCTCCTCGCCCGCGAAGTGCGAGAGCGCGCGTTCGGTCAGCAGCGTGCCGATCTCGACCGAGCGCTGCGCGAGGTCGGCCAGCTCGGCATCGGTCGCGGCGCCGCGTCCGGCGCAGGGGTTCTTGAAGATCGCGGCGGCGACCACGTGGCGCGAGGGCGCGGCGGCGGCGCGGCCGCCCTCGGCGAGCGTGTTCCTCTCGAACACGAAGATCTGTCGAATGGTCTCGAGCGTTGATGGGCTCATGGGGGTCTCCGTCCTGTGGATGTGGCTGAATCGCCCGGTCCCTGCGTCGCAGGGGCTGAAGTGGCGGACGGAGATTAGGTTCGCGAGGCCCTTCTGTCAGTTTGCAAGAACGCAAGCGGGCTTGCGTTTTTTGGGCCTGGCGGTGCACGTCGATGCGCGCTGGCAGGGAAGAATGACCGGAACAGGCCGCTAGCGCTTTTCCGAACTCAGCTTCGAACGATGCGCTGCCTGCTTGGCGCGATTGCCGCAGACGGCCATGCTGCACCAGCGGCGAATGCGTCCACGCGTCGTGTCGAGAAACATCAACGTGCAGGCCGGACCCTCGCATGCCTTCACGTGGGTGAAGTCGGCGGTCGTCAAGAGCTCGGCCATGGATTGGGCGATCGGCAGCAGCAGCGAATCGGCGGAACGCCAGCGGCGGCGGCGCACCCATACCAGCTCGGAGGGCTCGTCCCCGGAGGCTGACGCCTTGTCGCCGATCTCGATCTGCTCGAACGCCTCGTCGCGCGCCAGCAGCCGGTTCAGCGCTTCCAGCTCCTTGAAGGATTTGCGCGTGAGCCGCGCGCCCTGGTGCTGCCGGACGAAGGCCCTGAACCACTCGCGCAATGCGCGCGCCTGCGCGGCCACCGCATCCAGCTCGCCCGGACCGGCCGCCTCGCCCAGTTCTCGCAGCACTTGCGGATCGACCATGCCGGCCTCTCGCAGCCAGTTCAACAGGTCCTCGCCCGAGCCGAGCCACTCCACCTGCGTGTCGGTCGGGACGGCCACCGAATTCAGGAAGTCGAGTGCGGGCGAATCCGCCAGGAACATCGGCGGGGGCCGGACCTCGCTCATTCGCGATCTCCCGGTCGCGGGCAGCGAAGTCCTCGGCGCGGTTGCGCGTGGGCACACGGGATCGAGCATTTCATTGGGTATCGATGGGTCATGGGATCGAAGCTCCTTGCAGTCGCAATGCGCACATCGGTGGATGCCGGTACAGCGAAGTTCCTGGCATTTTCCCCCGCCGCGGTTCCGGCACGGCACCGCGGGCAGTGCGCAGATTAGATTATTAATAACCTAGCCAATATAGTTTGACAGGTTATTAAGAAGACTTTAATCTCGGCGCCGAACAGACGACAGGCATCGGGTTTCGAGCGGTGGTTGGCCACCGAGCGCCGGGCCGGCGCGGGAGCTCCCAAAGCGAGGAGGGAGCCATCCAAGGAACGCGAGGAACGCATGAAGAACGCAGTGGCCATCGTGTCGGGCGCCAGCCAGGGGATCGGGCGCGAGACCGCCATCCGCCTGGCCAGTGATTTCGGCCGGGTAGTGCTCGTCGCCCGGAGCGAAGAGAAGCTGAAGCAGACGGCACAACGGGTCGAGGCCGCGGGGGCGTCCAGCCTCGTCGTCGTCTCGGACCTGGGCGAGCCGTCCGCTGCCGCCGAAGTCGTCGAGCGCACGATCGGCGAGTTCGGCCGGATCGATGCGGTGGTCAACATCGCGGGTGCGGTGCCGCAGGTGGACCTGCTGGAGATGACCGACGCGCAATGGGACGCGGGCCTCGGCCTGAAGCTGCACGGCGCGCGCAGGCTGACGGTGCATGCGTGGAAACATCTTTGCGCGACGAACGGGGCCGTGGTCATGACCTCCGGGAACTCAGCGTTGTTCCCGAAGGCTTCCTATGCGGCCGTGGGAACGGTGAACGCCGCGATCGTTGCGCTGGCCAAGGCATTCGCCGACCTCGGGATCCGCGACGGCGTGCGCGTCAACAGCGTGCTGCCCGGGCCCGTCATGACCGAGCGCCGTCGTTCGTACCTCGCGCACTGGGCGCCAGCGCACGGCATGAGCTTCGACGAGGCGCTCGAGAGCTTCCCGAAGGAGGCAGGGATCGCCCGCTACGGAGAGCCGCGGGAGATCGCCGAGCTGATGGCCTTCCTCGTGTCGCCGGCGGCGCGCTGGCTGACCGGCACGGCCATCCGCATGGACGGCGGCGAGGTCAAGGCCGTCTGATTCGAGGCCGTCGGGCGGCCTCGCCGCGGCGGCACCCAGGTCGAAGTTTTTATCAACAACCGGAATCATCCAATGTCGGAATCAGTCGTGATAGTGACGGGCGCGAGCTCGGGCATCGGCAAGGCCACGGCCCTGCGGCTCGCCAGGAACTTCTCGTGCGTCGTGCTCGCCGCGCGCAGCGGGGAACAACTGGAGCAGGTGGCGGCGCAGGTGCGCGCGCTGGGCGCGCAGGCGCTCGTCGTCGAGGGCGATCTTGGCGATCCCCAGGCCGCGGAGACGGTCGTGGCGCGGACCCTCTCGCAGTTCGGAAGAATCGATGCGCTGGTGAACGTGGCCGGCGCGGTCCCGGGACTGGACCTGTTCGAGATGACTGACGCGCAATGGGACAGCAGCCTGGCACTGAAATTCCATGGCGCCCGCAGGCTCACCTTGCGCGCGTGGGAGGCGTTGAAGTCGTCGAAAGGCGCCGTCGTCTTCATCTCGGGCACTGCTGCGGAAGCGCCGAAGGCGGCGTCTGCCGCCGTGGGCACGATCAACGCGGCGATCGAGGCGCTGGCCAAGGCTTTCGCCGATCGCGGCATTGCCGATGGCGTTCAAGTGAACAGCGTTTCGCCGGGCGCGGTCATGACGGGCCGGCGCATGGGAATGATCGAGAAGCTCGCGAGCGCGCGCCATCTCGACCTGGACGCTGCCAAGGCAGCGGTTCTCGCGAGTTCGGGCATCGCGCGTTTCGGCGAGCCGGAGGAGATCGCGGATCTGATCGCCTTCGCCGTGTCGCCGGCAGCCCGCTGGATGACCGGCACGGTGCTGCGCATGGACGGCGGCGAGATCAAGTCGATCTGATCGGGGCAGCCCGATATCCCTGAGCCGGTGCGGCCGGCCACCGCGGACATCGGGCCGCGTCGGTCCAAGCGCTCAGTAGCGCGTCGCTTCGCTGCCGAACGCGCGGGCCGCGTCGGCGATGAATCCGATGACCTCGCCCGGCGCCGACACGCTCGGCGCATGGTCGGCCGAGATCGAGCGTTCGACCGCCTGCATCCGCTGCGCCATGAAGCGCTGTGTCGAGGCCGCGATCATTCGATCGTCCTGCGCCACCAGGTACCACGCGGGCCGGGTCTTCCACAGCGGCCGTCCGACGGGCACCGTGATGCATGACACGGAGATCGGCCGCTGCACGGCCGCCAATACGCGTTGGTCTTCCGGCGAGGCGTTCTGTGCGAATGCGTCGGCAAAGGCTTCGTCGGGAAGCCAGATCCATCCGTCGCCATCGGGCGCCAGCCGTGGCGCTTTCTCGTGCGGCTCGGCGCGTCCGAAGACCTCCAGCACCGTTTCCCCTTCGTCGGGCGCAAGCGCCGCCACGTACACCAGGCCCGCCACGCGCTGCTCGGTGATCTGCGCGATCACCGCGCCCGCATAGGCATGCCCGACCAGGATCAACGGCCCTTCGATGCGTGCGAGGCTGCGCTTCAACGCGGCCACGTCGTCGGCAAGGCTCGTCAGCGGCAGCGGGGCCGCGACGGCCTCGATGCCCGCCTGCTCCAGGCCCGCAATCACCCTTGCCCAGCTGTATCCGTCGGCCCAGGCGCCATGGACCAGCACGGCGGTCATACCGCGATCATTCATCTTGTGCTCCTTCGTTCGACTCCCGCTCCTGTGCTCCCGATCCGGACCGCTGGGCGGTCTCTTCGCTCCACCGATTATGCCTCTGAGTAACCTATTTGAGATTATTTGAAAGGTTACTTTGTTGAGTGTCGAATGACTCGGCATCGCTTTCGATAGACAGATGGCGAAGGTGAGGCGGGTGTCGGATGTGCCCGCGGTCCGGCCCCCTGTTCGGGACCTGCCCCATGCTTTTGGCAGGAAGCACACCCGATCTGGCAGTCCCTGCCCCCTCGGCCGCGCGCACGGGGCGTCGGCGCGCCGGACACTGGGTTCGCACTTTCGCCAACCCCGATTCCCGGAGAACCCATGAACGAATCCATCGCCGGCATCCGCATCCCCGACAGCCAGATGGCGCGCGAGGCCACCGAGCTGGTGCGCGACACCGAGACCGCGCTGCTGTTCAACCACTCGCGGCGCGTGTTCCTGTTCGGCGCGCTGACCGGCGAGCGCCGCGGCCTGGCCTGCGACGCCGAGCTGCTCTACATCGGCGCGATGTTCCACGACATGGGCCTGGTGGCGCCCTACAGCAGCAGGACCGAGCGCTTCGAGGTCGACGGCGCCAATGCCGCGCGCGATTTCCTCGTGCGCCACGGCATCGCCGAGCCCGAGGTCGAGCAGGTGTGGGATGCGATCGCGCTGCACACCACGCCGGGCATTCCGCAGCACAAGAAGCCGGTGGTGGCGCTGGTCACCGCGGGTGTCGAGATGGACGTGCTGGGCCTGGCCTACGACGCCTTTCCGACCGAGCAGCGCGAGGCGGTGGTGCGCGCGCATCCGCGCGAGGCCGACTTCAAGGAGGGCATCATCGACGCCTTCGCCAAGGGCACGCGCTTCAAGCCAGAGACCACTTTCGGCAACGTCAAGGCCGACGTGCTGGCGCTCAAGGACCCCACGTACAAGCGGCTCAACTTCTGCGGGATGATCCTCGGCTCGTCGTGGAACGACGGCGCCTGCGGCGTGCCGGGCTGCCGGCACTGAGCATGGCTTCTAGCCGGCTGTCGTCACGTGCACGCCGGGCCGGCGGCCATCGTTCCAGCGGCCGCCGATCGCGCGCTCGATCTGCGCGCTGAGCTGCAGCAGCAGGCCGTCGTCGGCCTGCTTCGCCTGCAGCTGCATGCCCAGCGGCAGGCCGTGCTCGTTGAAGGCCAGCGGCAGCGAGATGCCCGGGATGCCGCAGAGGTTGGCCAGCGGCGTGTAGGCGAAGTTCTGCCAGAGGTTGTCGAACCAGTCGAGCACCGAGGGGTTGTCGCTGAGCGTGAGGTATTCGGTGGTGCCGACGCGCGGCGTGGGCAGCGCGGTGATCGGGGTGAGGATGAGGTCCCAGTCCTCGAAGAAGGCGCCGAAGCCGCGCGCGGTGGTGTTGAACACCGTCTGCATCCTGAAGCGCTCGGCATAGGAGATGTCGCGCCCGGCCTCCCAGATCTTGATGTTGATCGGCTCGATCAGGTCGGCCGGTGGCTGCTCGAGGCCGAAACGCGCGAGGAAGCCCTCGATGGTCTGCGCGAAGTTGCTGATGTAGCAGGTGGTCTGGGCCGCGAAGGCGGCGCGGATGTCGACCGCGGGCAGCGCCCATTCGACGTGGTGGCCCAGGCCCTCGAGGAAGCGCCCCACGCGCTCCAGCTCGGCCACGATGTGCGGCGTGGCGCGGAAATCGCCCCACTCGTGCGACATCGCGATGCGCAGCGGCTTCGGGTCGCGTTCGATCAGTTGCGTGTAGGGCTCGTCGGCCTTCCAGTAGGGCATGAACTCGCCGGGCGCGCCGCCGCGGCAGTGGTCGACGAAGGCCGCGGTGTCGCGCACCGTGCGGCTGTGGCAGCCCTGGATCGACACCAGGCCCGTGAGGTCCGACAGCGCCGGCGCGATCGAGAACACGCCGCGCGAGGGCTTGAGGCCGATGTTGCCGTTCACGCCCGCGGGAATGCGGATCGAGCCGCCGCCGTCGGTGGCGTGCGACAGCGGCAGCACGCCTGCCGCCACCGCCGCGCCCGTGCCGGCCGAGGAGCCGCAGGTGGTGTAGTCGAGGTTCCAGGGATTGCGCGTGACGTAGACGGCCGGGTTCTCGGCCGAGCTGCAGACGCCGAACTCGGGCGTGGTGGTGCGACCGATGATGTTGAGCCCGGCCTTGCGGATCTGCTGCGTCAGGTGCGTGTCGGCGGTGGCGCGCTGGCCCTTCATCAGCAGCGAGCCCATCTCCTGCAGCCGGCCTTTCATGGTCGGGCCCAGGTCCTTCATCAGGTAGGGCACGCCCGCGAACGCGCCCGCGGGGTTCATGCCGTCGGCCAGCGGATCGGCCACCACGTCGTCGAAGACCTCGACCACCGCGCTCAGCGCGGGGTTGGTGAGCGCGATGGCGGCGCTGGCCTGGGCCGCGAGCTCGGCCGGCGTGACCTGCCCGCTGCGCACCAGCGCGGCGAGCCCCACGCCGTCCTGTTCGCTCCATGCCTGCCAGCTCATTGCCAAAGTCATCCGTTGCTCCTGTCGAGAAAAGAAAAAGGGGGCGTGGGCCCCGTGTGCGCCCACTCTAGCGAAGACGCGGTGTGCCCGCGCGCCAGTCGTGTATTGGGCCGCGCGTGCAACGTAGTGTGTGGATTTTTCGCGCGGATACACAGGCATACGCGATCCGCCGCGCGGCGGCATGGCGCTCGAAGAATGCGCTCCAGCCCCGGGACAGGGGCCACGCGACTTCATCCAATCCAGAGGAACATCCCATGCACAAGACCACTGACAAGACCGCGAGCCTGGCCACGCGCCGCGGCTTCTTCGCCACCTCCGCCGTGGCCGGCGCCGCGGGCTTCAGCCTGCTCTCGGGCACCGAGCTGGCACGGGCGGCCGGCAGTCCCGAGGCCGATGCGCAAGCGGCAGCGGCCTATCCGCCGAAGCCGCGCGCGCCCACGGGCGACACGGCGGTGCGCCCGTTCCGCGTCCACGTGCCCGAGGCCGTGCTGGCCGACCTGCGCCGTCGCGTGAAGGCCACGCGCTGGCCCGACCGCGAAACCGTGAGCGACCTGTCGCAGGGCGTGAGGCTCGAGAAACTGCAGCCGCTGGTTCGGTACTGGGGCAGCGGCTACGACTGGCGCAAGGCCGAGGCGCGGCTCAATGCCTTGCCGCAGTTCATCACCGAGATCGACGGCCTCGACATCCACTTCATCCACGTGAAGTCGCGCCATCCCGATGCGCTGCCGCTGGTCATGACCCATGGCTGGCCCGGCTCGGTGATGGAACTGCTCAAGACCATCGACCCGCTCGTCAACCCCACCGCCCATGGCGGCCGCGCGGAGGATGCCTTCCACCTCGTGCTGCCCTCGATGCCCGGCTACGGCTTCTCGGCTAAGCCGCGCAGCACCGGCTGGGGCCCCGACCGCATCGGCCGCGCCTGGGACGTGCTGATGAAGCGGCTGGGCTACCCGCGCTACGTGTCGCAGGGCGGCGACTGGGGCTCGGTCATCTCGGACAGCATGGCGCGCCAGAAGCTGCCGGGCCTGCTCGGCATCCACGTCAACATGCCGGCCAGCGTGCCGCCGCAGGTGGCGCGGGCGCTCAACAACGGCGACCCCGCGCCCGCCGGCCTCGACGACAAGGAGAAGGCGGCCTTCGATGCGCTGAACTTCCTCTACAGGAAGGGTGGCGGCTATGCCGCGCTGATGGTGACGCGGCCGCAGACCCTGGGCTATGCGCTCGAGGACTCGCCCGCGGGCCTGGCCGCCTTCTTCTACGACAAGTTCACCGAGTGGACCTACAGCGGCGGCGACGCCGAGAAGTCGCTCACGCGCGACGAGATGCTCGACGACATCACGCTCTATTGGGTGACCAAGACCGCCACCTCGGGCGCCCAGCTCTACTGGGAGAACAACGCCAACAACTTCAACGCCGTCGACATCTCGATCCCGGCCGCGGTGACCGTGTTTCCGGGCGAGATCTACCGCGCCCCGCGTCAGTGGGTCGAGGCGGCGTACCACAACCTGATCTACTTCAACGAGGTCGACAAGGGCGGGCACTTCGCCGCCTGGGAGCAGCCGGCGCTGTTCAGCGCGGAGTTGCGCGCGGCGTTCCGGTCGCTGCGCGGTTGAAGGGCGTCTCGCGGTTTCATGCCGCGAGCGCTTCGCGTGCGATCGTCGCCAGCAGCGCCGCGCCGATCGGGAGCACCGCGTCGTTGAAGTCGTAGCGCGGATGGTGCAGGCCCGGCACGTCCTCGCCGACGCCGAGCCAGAAATAGGCACCGGGACGCTCGTTCAGCATGAAGGAGAAATCCTCCGAGGCCATGCTGGGCAGCACGCCCGTGAAAACGCGCGCCGCGCCCAGCAGACCGGTCGCGGCGCGCCGCACGAGCTCGGCGCAGGGCGGCGCGTTCACCGTCGGCGGCAGGAACGGCAGGTAGCGCACGTCCGCCCGGGTACCGAACGCGCTGGCGCAATCCCCCGCGATTTCCGCGACTCGCTTGCGCAGCGTCTCGCCCGCGGGCACGTCGAACCATTTCGCGATGCCGGCGATGTCCGCATGGGGCGGCACCGTCACGCTCTGGGTGGGAACGCCGTGCGCGATGGCGCCGCCGGCCTGCAGCGAATGCACGGTGAGGACCGCGCTCAGCGCGGGATCGAGGTTGCGGCTCACCACGGTCTGGAGCGCCGCGACCACGGCGCAGGCGGCCACGACCGGGTCGGCCGTGCGATGCGGCATCGCGCCATGTCCGCCGACACCCTCGATGCGGAGCCAGAAGTCGTCGCGTGCCGCCATCATCGCGCCGGAGTTGACGGCCACCGTGCCCGCCGGCAGCGAGGGCCAGTTGTGGAGCGCATAGACCGCGTCGCAGGGGAAGCGTTCGAACAGGCCGTCCTCGATCATCACGCGCGCACCCGCATGTCCTTCCTCGCCGGGCTGGAAGATGAAGTGTACGGTGCCGCCGAAGTCGCGCGTGTGCGCCAGATGGCGCGCGGCGCCCAGCAGCATCGTCACGTGCCCGTCGTGGCCGCAGCCATGCATCAGGCCCGCATGCACGGAGCGGTGCGCGCAATCGCCTTCCTCCTGCACCGGCAAGGCGTCCATGTCGGCGCGCAGGCCGACGGACTTCGAGGAAGAGCCGGCTTGCCGGCCGCGCAGCACCCCGACCACGCCGGTGCGGCCGACGCCGGTGTGCACCTCGTCGAGGCCGAAGCCTTGCAGCGCCTCGGCCACGCGCGCCGCGGTGCGCCGTTCCTCGAAGCCCAGCTCGGGGTGCGCATGCAGATCGCGGCGGAAGGCCGAGAGGAAGGGGTGGAAGTCCGAGATGGCGCGCAGGGTGCCGTCGTTGGTGTTGCCGCCGGGCGTGGGAAGAACGAGGCTCATCGGGTGGCGCTCCTGAATTGCGATGCGTCCCATCGTAGGAACGGCGGGCACCCGCGTCCAAGACCGCCTACGTCCGCTTCCAGATGCGCAGCCTATGAAGGCGACGGTGCGGATGCGCGCATGTAGGCGCTGCATATAGTTTCTGACGCCAACGCTATTGGACGCATTTCGGCAAAAGCCTTCTCATTCCGCGGCAGTTCGCAGCAGGCACCCCGCCCGCTGTTTTCACCCACGCAACACAGGAATGGAGAAGACATGCCTTCAACCCACAAGGTCGCCATCGTGACCGGCGGCGGCCGCGGCATCGGCGCGGCGATCGCGCGCCAACTGGCAAGGGACGGCCATGAGGTCGTCGTCAACTACGCGGGCGATGCGGCGAGCGCCCGCGCCGTGGTCGCCGACATCGAGTCGCGGGGCGGCCGCGCCATCGCGCTGCAGGCCGACGTCTCGAAGGAGGAGGAGGTGCTGCGGCTGTTCCGCGAGACCGATGCGCAGCTCGGCGTGCCGACGGTGCTCGTCAACAACGGCGGCATCACCGGCGGCTTCTCGCGCGTGGACGAGGCGGACGCGCGCATGCTCAAACAGGTGTTCGGCGTCAATGTCGTGGGCGCGTTCCTGTGCTGCCGCGAGGCGGTGCGGCGCATGTCGATCCGCCACGGCGGGCGCGGCGGCGCGATCGTCAACGTGTCCTCGCGCGCCGCGGAGATCGGCGGCGGTGGCGAGTGGGTGCACTACGCGGCGACCAAGGGCGCGCTGAACACGCTGACCACCGGCCTCGCGCGCGAAGTCGCGCTCGAGGGCATCCGCGTCAACGCCGTGGCCGCGGGCCTGATCGAGACCGAACTCCATGCGGCCGCCGGCAAGCCCGACCGCGCCGCGCGCATGGCGCCGGGCATTCCGATGGGCCGCGCGGGCCTGCCCGAGGAGGTTGCGCAGAGCGTCGCCTGGCTGGTGTCGCCCTCGGCCGGCTACGTGACCGCGGCCATCGTGGCCGTCGCCGGCGGGCGCTGAGCCCGCGCTGAACCCCAAGAAAAGAGAACTGGAGACAAGCATGCAAGCATCCGCACGGAATGCATCCGCGACGCCCGCCCACGCGCCGAGCCCCGCCAAGGCCAGGCACGTGGTGATCGCCTCGACCCTGGGTACCGTCTTCGAGTGGTACGACTTCTATCTCTATGGCGCGCTGGCCGCGATCATCGGCAAGAATTTCTTCGCCAGCGCCACGCCGCTGGAGGCCTACATCTTCGGCCTGCTGGCCTTCGGCACCGGCTTCGTGGTGCGGCCTTTCGGCGCGCTGGTGTTCGGGCGGCTCGGCGACATGATCGGGCGCAAGTACACCTTCCTCGCGACCATCCTGATCATGGGCCTCGCGACCTTCGCGGTCGGCCTGCTGCCCACCTATTCGTCGATCGGCAGCTTCGCGCCGGCGATCCTGATCGGGCTGCGCATGCTGCAGGGGCTGGCGATCGGCGGCGAATACGGCGGCGCGGCGGTCTACATCGCCGAGCATGCGCCGCCGGGTCAGCGCGGCGGCTACACCTCGTGGCTGCAGACCGCCTTCATCGTCGGCCTGTGCCTGGCGCTCGGCGTCATCCTGGGCTGCCGGCTCGCGATGTCGCCCGAGGCCTTCGAGACCTGGGGCTGGCGCGTGCCCTTCCTGCTCTCGATGGTGCTGCTGGCGATCTCCGTGTGGATCCGCATGAAGCTGCACGAGTCGCCGGTGTTCGCCGAGATGAAGTCGGCCGGTGCGCTGTCGCGCGCGCCGATCCGCGAGAGCTTCGGCAACTGGCGCAACCTCAAGCTGGTGCTGATCGTGCTGTTCGGCTTGCAGGCGGGGCAGGCTGTGGTCACCAACGCGGGGCCGATCTACTCGTCGCTGTTCCTGGTGAATACGTTGCGTGTCGATCCCGTCACCGCGACCACGCTGTCGACCATTGGCCTGCTGCTGGGCGCGCCCTTCTACGTGATCTTCGGCTACCTCAGCGACCGCATCGGACGCAAGCCGATCGTGCTCGCGTCGCTGGTGCTCGGGGCCGTGTCGCTGTTCCCGGTCTACCACGGGCTCACGCACTTCGCCAATCCGGCGCTCGAGGCCGCGCAGGCGCGCTCGCCCGTGGTGGTGGCGGCCGATCCGGCGCGCTGCTCGTTCCAGTTCAACCCGGTCGGCACCTCGAAGTTCACCTCGAGCTGCGACGTGGCGAAGAGCGCGCTGGTGCGGCGTGGCATTCCCTACAGCAACGAGGCCGCGGCGCCGGGCACGACGGCGGTGGTGCGCATCGGCACGCTGTCGCTGCCGGCCTACGACGGCGCGGCCGCCGACGCGAAGGAGCGCGCGGCCGCCTTCGACCAGGCGCTGGGCAAAGCGCTGGAGGACGCCGGCTATCGTGCCAGCGCCGATCCCGCGCAGATCAACCACCTCATGATCGTGCTCATCATCGTCTACCTGCAGCTGCTCACCGGCATGGCTTTCGGCCCCATGGCCGCGATGCTGGTCGAGATGTTCCCGGCGCGCATCCGCTACACCTCGATGTCCTTGCCCTATCACATCGGCAACGGCTGGATCGGCGGCCTGCTGCCCGCGACAGTCGTCGCCATCCAGGCCGCCACGGGCAGCATCTTCGACGGGCTTTGGTACCCTGTGCTGATCGCGGGCGCGGGGTTCGTGCTGTGCTGGCTGTTCGTCCCGGAGACCCGGGACCGGCCGCTCGACAGCTGAGCCGCCGACGGCGCACCGCGCAGGAGCACGCAATGCGCGACCACCCGCCCGCCCCATCGAACGACGACGATTCGCGACCCGCGCATTCGGGCGGGCCGTCCGCGCGCCTGGAGATCCGGCACCTGCGCTACTTCCGCGCGGTGGCCGAGGAACTGAGCTTCACGCGCGCGGCGGACCGGCTGCACATCGCGCAGCCGCCGCTGAGCCAGCAGATCCGCCAGCTCGAGGAGGAGCTGGGCGTGCAGCTCATCGACCGCGACAACCGGCCGGTGCGGCTCACCGAGGCGGGCACGCTGCTGCTCGAGCGCGCGGTCGCGATCATGTCGCAGTTCGATGCCGCGGTGGACGATGTGCGGCGCATCGGCCGCGGCCACAGCGGAAAACTGGCGATCGGCTTCGCGGGCTCGGCCATGTACAGCGTGCTGCCCGATGTGCTCAACGCGTTTCGCGACCGCTATCCCGAGGTCGAGCTGTCTTTCAGCGAGCTGCTCGCGGCCGAGATCGCCGAGGCGCTGTCGCGGCGTTCGATCGACGTCGGCTTCTCGCGCCCCGGGCTGCCGCCCGATCCGTCGATCGAGCAGCGGCTGCTGATCACCGAGCCCCTGATGGCCGCGGTGCCGACGCGGCATCCGCTGGCCGCGCGGGCCACCATTCCCGTGGAGGAGCTGCATGGCCAGGCCGCCGTGCTCTATCCGCGTCACCCGCGGCCCAGCCTGACCGACCTGATCCTTCATGCGCTCGGCGAGCGCGGCATCGTGCTCGAACTCAAGGAGGGCGCGCGCAACATGCAGACCGCGCTGGGCCTGGTCGCGGCCGGCGCCGGCATCAGCTTCGTGCCCGCCAGCGTCTGCGGGCACGGACGCAGCGGCGTGCGCTTCGTGGGCATCGAGCCGCAGGTGCTGACTTCGCCGATGACCGTGGTCTGGCGCAGGGACCACGCCTCGGTCGCGCTGAGGAACTTCCTGCAGATCGTCGAGACGACGGGCCCGGCGCCGGGCTGAGCCGAGGTGCGCGGGGCGCGCCAGACGCCGCGCCTCTGCCAGCGTATCGCGTCGGTATTGGACGCTGCGCGGGGCCATTCCTAAAGTTCATCGCACCGCTTCGAAGCGGTGCCTTTTCACAGATGAACCACAGGAACACCATGTCTGCACTAGATGACGCCATGCGCGACGCCGCCGCTTCCGGCATCCGATTCGATCACGTACCGGCCAACGGCCTGAACATGCACTATGCGCGCGTCGGCCAGGGCGCGCCGCTCGTGCTGCTGCACGGCTGGCCCGAGTTCTGGATGGTGTACCGGCCGCTCATGGAGCTGCTGAAGAACGATTTCGAACTCATCGTTCCCGACCTGCGCGGCTGCGGCTTCACCGGCAAGCCCACGTCCGGGCCCGATGCCAACGCCAACGCCGCGACGCACGCCGAGGACATCGCCGAATTCACGCGGCGCCTCGGCCTCGACCGCTTCGGCATGGTGGGCGGCGACCTCGGCGCCTACGTGCTGCAGGCCTTCAGCCAGGCGCACGGCGATCGGCTTAAGGGCGCGTTCTATTTCTGTACCCCGTATCCCGGCCTCGGTTCGCGCTACGGGCAGCCCGACCACCTGATCGAGGTCTGGTACCAGTACTTCCAGCAGCTGCCATGGGCCGCGAAGCTGGTCGGCGCATCGCGCGAGAGCTGCAGGCTCTACATGTCGCACTTCCTCGATCACTGGTCGGGCGACAACCCCGAGGTGTTCGCCGACATGATCGAAATCTACGTCGACATGTTCATGCGCAACGACAACATCCAGGGCGGCTTCGACTGGTACCTGAGCTCGGCCACCAACCGCCGCAAGTGGCTCGACGGCACCTTGCCGCCACCTCCGCGCATCACGGTGCCCTCGCGCTTCCTCTGGGGGCGACGCGATCCCTTGATCCGCCCCGAGTGGTCGGACCGCCTGGGCGACTACTTCGCCGACTTCAGCATCGACTTCGCCGATGCCGGGCACTTCGTGCACCGCGAGGCGCCCGCGGTCTGCGCGCGCGAGATCAAGGCCTTCTTCGAGGGCCGGTGATGGCCGCCATGCCGGGCGAGGCGGCCGCGCGCTTCATGACGCCGTGGTCGCGCCAGGGGCAGCGGCCCGGTCCCGTCTTCGTCGGCGGGGCTGGCGTCCACCTGCACACGGCCGATGGCGCGCGCTGCCTGGACCTGTCGAGCGGCCTCATGTGCGCCAACCTGGGCCACGGCCATCCGATGGTGATCGAGGCGATAAGGCGCCAGGCCGAGTCGCTGTGCTTCGTGTCGCCCACGCTGCGCAGCGACATCCGCGAGGTCTTCTCCGAGCGCCTGTGCGCACGGGCGCCCTGGCGCGGCGGCGCGCGCGTGCACTTCACCACCGGCGGCGGCGAGGCCAACGACGACGCGGTGAAGATCGCGCGCCTCGTCACCGGCCGGCTGAAGGTGCTGAGCGCCTACCGCTCCTACCACGGCACCAGCGCCGGCGCGGCCGCGCTCACGGGCGGCAGCCGCCGCTGGGCCAGCGAGCAGGCGGCGCCGGGCGGCATCGCGCGCTTCTTCGCGCCGCACCCCTATCGCAGTCCCTTCCACACCGACGACAGGGCCGAGGAGGTGCGACGCGCGCTGGCGCATCTCGAGCGCGTGATCGAGCAGGAGAACCCCGCCAACATCGCGGCGATCCTGATCGAGCCGGTGCTCGGTTCGGACGGCCTGGTCGCGTACGAGGAGGGCTATCTGGCCGGCGTGCGCGAACTCGCACGGCGCTGCGGCGCGCTGCTGATCCACGACGAGGTCATGTGCGGCTTCGGCCGCGTCGGCGAGATGTTCGCCTCGCGCCGCGTCGGCGTCGCGCCCGACATGCTGAGCTTCGCCAAGGGCGTCACGGGCGCCTGCATGCCGCTGGGCGGCGTGCTGATGCGAGAGGAGATCGCCGAAGCCTTCGATCATCGGCCCTTTCCGTTCGGCCACACCTATTCGGGCCACCCGGTCTGCATGGCGGCGGGGCTTGGCGCGCTGCGCGCCTACGAGACCGAAGGCCTCTTTACGCGAGGACGCGAGATCGAAGCCTGGCTCCGGCAAGGCCTGGACCACATCCGCGAACGCAGCGCCATCGTGGGCGACGTGCGCGGCATCGGTGCCTTCTTCGGCATCGAGCTCGTGCGCGACCGCGAGACGCGCGAGCCGCTGGTCGCGTGGCAGGGCGCGGATCAGCGCTTGATGGAGGACTTCCAGTCCGACCTGCTGGCGCGCGGCGTGTGGCTGTACGTCAAGTACAACCTGTGCGTGGTGGCGCCGCCGCTGACCATCTCCCAGGCCGATCTGATGCAAGGGCTCGCCATCGTCTCGGAGGCGTTGCAGGCCCTCGAGGCCAGGGTGTCGGCATAGGGCCGGCCGCTCAGAGCTGCGGCGACAGCACCGCCGCCAGATGCTCCCAGGCCTTTTCGAGCAACGGCCGTTCCTTCCAGCCCTCGTAGCTCAACCGCTTCGACTGCGCGAGGTCGGCCTCGAACTGCACGGTCTGCGCCGCGGCGAAGGCCTCGTCGTAGATGTTGAGGTTGGCCTCGTCGTTGAGCCGGAACGAGCGGTTGTCGAAGTTGGTCGAGCCCACCGACACCAGCAGGCCGTCGACCAGGAAGACCTTGCAGTGGTACATGGTGGGCTGGTACTCGCTGATCTGGGCGCCGGCCTCGAGCAGCGGGCCCCAGGCGGCGCGCGAGGCGCGGCGCACGGTCTGCGAATCGATGATCGGTCCCGGCGTGACGATGCGCACGCGCACGCCGCGATGCAGCGCCGCGACCAGCGCGCCCACGGTGAGGTCGTCGGGCACGAAGTAGGCGCTCGAGAGGTCGATGGTCTTCGTGGCCGCGGCGATCGAGAGCAGGTACATCAGGTGCATGCTCTCGCTGCCGCCCGAGGGCGAACTGCTGAACATCTGCGCGCGGCCGTTGCCCACCGGCGGCAGCGGCGGGAAATAGCGCTCGCCGTGGAGCACGTCGCCCGAGACCTTGATCCAGTTGTCCATGAAGACCGCCTGCATCTGCGCCACCACCGGGCCCTCGACCTGGTAGTGCGAGTCGCGCCAGTGCGCCGGGTCCTGCGCGTTGCCGGTCCATTCGGGCGCGATGCCCACGCCGCCCGTGAAGCCGATGCGGCCGTCGACCACCAGCAGCTTGCGGTGGGTGCGGTTGTTCATGCGCGCGATGTCGTACCAGCTCGGCTTGTGGAACTTGCGGATCTCCACGCCCGCTGTCTCCATCTCGCGGATGAAGTCCGCGTCGACCTTCGCGCTGCCGACCCAGTCGAGCAGCACGTGCACCTTGACGCCGGCGCGCGCGCGTTCCGACAGCGCATCGGCGAAGGCGCGGCCGATGTCGCCCGACCAGTAGATGTAGGTCTCGAAGGTGATGCTGTGCTTCGCGGCGCGGATCGCCGCGAGCATCGGCGGAAAGATCCGGTCGCCGTTCTGGAAGGCCTCGAAGCGGTTGCCGTCGGCGATCGGCGGGCCGAGCAGGGCGCCGAGCGCGCGCTGGTACTGGGGATCGTGCAGCGCGTATTCGCGGCGCACCTGTTCGTCGAGCTTCTTCTCGCCGCTCGTGAGGTTGAGCACGAGCAGGGTGGCGGCGAGCGTCAGGACGAAGGTCCAGGCGATGGCTTTCCAGGGCTTGCGGGGGGCAGAGACAGGCATGCCTTATCGTGCCGGCCTTTGCCCGCGCCGAATCGAGGTCGCGCCCTTGTCCTGCAAGGCGCCGCTGCGATGTCTGCCATCAATATCGGCCTGCGGCGCCAGCCCCCGCGAACACCATGCCCCAACAACCCAAAACCCTGCCCGACCCGGCCTCCCACCGCTTCGTCTCCGTGCGCGGCGCGCGCGAGCACAACCTGCGCAACGTCGACGTCGACATTCCGCGCGATGCCCTCGTGGTCTTCAGCGGCATCTCGGGTTCCGGCAAGTCCTCGCTGGCCTTCGGCACGCTGTATGCCGAGGCGCAGCGGCGCTACCTCGAATCGGTGGCACCCTATGCGCGGCGGCTGATCGACCAGGTCGGCGTGCCGGCGGTCGATGCCATCGACGGGCTGCCGCCGGCCGTGGCCTTGCAGCAGCAGCGCGGCACGCCGGGCACGCGCTCCTCGGTGGGCAGCGTGACCACGCTGTCGAATCTGTTGCGCATGCTCTATTCGCGCGCGGGCGACTACCCGGCGCGCCAAGCGATGCTGCACGCGGAGGACTTCTCGCCGAACACGCCCCAGGGTGCCTGCCCCGTCTGCCACGGTCTGGGCCGGGTGTTCGAGGTGACCGAGCGCGCGATGGTGCCCGACGACAGCCTCACGATCCGCGAGCGCGCGGTGGCCGCCTGGCCCTCGGCCTGGCAGGGGCAGAACCTGCGCGACATCCTCGTCACGCTGGGCATCGACGTCGACACGCCGTGGCGCACGCTGCCGAAGAAGACGCGCGACTGGATCCTGTTCACCGAGGAGCAGCCGACGGTGCCGGTCTACGCGGGCTTCACGCCGGCCGAGACGCGTGCAGCGCTGCGCCGCAAGCTCGAGCCCAGCTACCAGGGCACCTTCATGGGCGCGCGCAAGTACGTGCTCCACACCTTCGCCACCACGCAGAGCGCGCTGATGAAGAACCGCGTCTCGCGCTTCATGTCGGGCGCGTCGTGTCCCGCCTGCCAGGGAAAGCGACTGAAGGCCGAGGCGTTGTCGGTGCGTTTCGCGGGGCTCGACATCGGGCAGATCTCGCACCTCACGCTGGGCGCGCTGGCGCAGGTGCTGCGGCCGGCCGCGCGTGGCGAGGCGCATGGCAAGGTGGCGCCGTCGGCCGAGAAACGCATCGTGGCGCAGCGCATCGCGCAGGACGCGCTGGCGCGGCTCGCGACGCTGCTGGGCCTCGGGCTGGGCTATCTCTCGCTCGACCGCAGCACGCCCACGCTGTCGCCGGGCGAGCTGCAGCGGCTGCGGCTCGCGACGCAGATCCGTTCCAAGCTGTTCGGCGTGGTGTACGTGCTCGACGAGCCCTCGGCCGGCCTGCACCCGGCCGACGCCGAGGCGCTGGTCGACGCGCTCGATGCACTCAAGCGCGCGGGCAACTCGCTGTTCGTGGTCGAGCACGATCTGGACCTGATGCGCCGCGCCGACTGGCTGGTCGATGTCGGGCCCGGCGCGGGCGAGAAGGGCGGCGAGGTGCTCTACAGCGGGCCGCCCGCCGGATTGCGCGACGTGGCGGCTTCCCGCACGGCCGCCTACCTGTTCGCACCCGAGGCGGCCGGCGATGCGGGCCGGCCGCCGCGTTCGGCGCGGGGCTGGCTGCGGCTCGAAGGCGTCACGCGCAACAACCTCGAGGCGGTCGATGCGGCTTTTCCGATCGGCGCGATGACCGCGGTCACCGGCGTTTCGGGGTCGGGCAAGTCCAGCCTCGTGAGCCAGGCGCTGGTGCAGCTGGTGGCGGCGCACCTGGGCCACGAGGCGCCGGCCGACGAAGAGCCGGGCGAGGGCGAGCCCTCGCTCGCCCAGGAGACGCAGGGCCGCATCGTCGAGGGCCTGGACCGGATCCGGCGGCTGGTGCGGGTCGACCAGAAGCCGATCGGCCGCACGCCGCGTTCGAACCTCGCGACCTACACCGGGCTGTTCGACCACGTGCGCAAGCTGTTCGCGCAGACCCGCGCCGCGAAGGCGCGCCGCTTCGATGCCGGCCAGTTCTCGTTCAACGTCGCCAAGGGCCGCTGCCCGACCTGCGAGGGCGAGGGCTTCGTCAGCGTCGAGCTGCTGTTCATGCCCAGCGTCTACGCCCCCTGCCCGCAGTGCGGCGGCTCGCGCTTCGACGCGGCGACGCTGAAGGTGCGGCTGCGCGACAAGAGCATCGCCGACGTGCTCGCGATGACGGTGGACGAGGCGCATGCCTTCTTCGTGGACGACGCCCCCATCGAGCGGCCGCTGCGCCTGCTCGCGGCGATCGGCCTGGGCTACCTGCGCCTGGGCCAGCCGGCCACCGAGCTGTCGGGTGGCGAGGCCCAGCGCATCAAGCTCGCGACCGAGCTGCAGCGCGCGCAGCGCGGCGACGCGCTCTATGTGCTCGACGAGCCGACCACCGGGCTGCATCCGTCGGACGTGGACCGGCTGATGGCGCAGCTCGACGAGCTCGTCGACGCGGGCAACATGGTGGTGCTGGTCGAGCACGAGATGCGCGTGGTGGCGCGCTGCGACTGGGTCATCGACATGGGCCCGGGCGCGGGCGGCGAGGGCGGGCGCGTGGTGGCGGCGGGCACGCCGCGCGAGGTCGCGAAGGCCGGCACGCCCACGGCGAAGTACCTCGCGCGGCAGTGGAGCTGAGCGGGCCGCGGCCCGGGTGCACAATCTGGACCCCCGATCCGCGCCGCCGCGCGCGCCGCCTCCCGTTCCAGCCCCATGCGAATCCACGACATCCGACGCCGACTGCGCGAAGCGGGCGCGGGCCCCAGCCATGAGCAGCGCGTGCTGCGGCTGTGGTCCCATGCGCTGCCGCGCGACAGCGGCCGGCGGCTGCCGCACAGCTTCTTTCCGGCCGGGTTGATGGCCGAGTTGCCGGCGATCGAGGCCGAGCTCGCGGGCCTCGCGCGCGTGCATGCGGTGCATCCCGGTGCCGACGGTTCGGAGCGGCTGCTCGTGGCCCTTGCCGACGGCCAGACCGTCGAGAGCGTGCTGCTGCCGCGCGACGGCCTGTGCGTGTCCTCGCAGGTCGGCTGCGCGGTCGGCTGCCAGTTCTGCATGACCGGGCGCGAGGGCCTGCTGCGCCAGGTCGGCAGCGCCGAGATCGTTGCCCAGGTGGCGCTCGCGCGCCTGCGCCGGCCGGTGCGCAAGGTGGTGTTCATGGGCATGGGCGAGCCGGCCCACAACCTCGACAACGTGATGGAGGCGATCGAGCTGCTCGGCACGGTCGGCAACATCGGCCACAAGAACCTGGTGTTCTCCACCGTCGGCGATCCGCGCGTGTTCGAGCGGCTGCTGCAGGAACGCGTGCGGCCCGCGCTCGCGCTGTCGCTGCACACCACGCGCGACGAACTGCGCCGCAAGCTGCTGCCGCGCGCGCCGCGGCTCACGCCCGAGGAACTGGTCGCGGCCGGCGAGCGCTATGCGCGCACCACTGGCTATCCGATCCAGTACCAGTGGACGCTGCTCGAGGGCATCAACGACAGCGAGGAAGAGATCGAGGGGCTGGTGCGGCTGCTGTCGGGCAAGTACGGCGTGCTCAACATGATCCCGTTCAACGCGGTCGACGGCGTGGACTTCCAGCGCCCGGCCTGGGCGCGCTGCCAGCAGATCGCACGCACCCTGCACGAGCGCGGCATCCTGACCAAGCTGCGGAATTCGGCGGGGCAGGACGTGGATGGGGGGTGTGGGCAGTTGCGGGCGCGGGCTGTCGGCACGCAGGTGATGGTTCGCAGTGATCGTAGACCGCGGAAGGAGGCCGACGCGTGCGCGGCACCAAACGAATGACCGTAACGGTGCCCGTCGAGATAGCTGCCACCATCAGGCAGGCGGTGGAGCGCGGAGAGTACGAATCGCCTGGCGAAGTGGTACGAGAAGCTTTGCGTGAATGGAAAGCGCGGCGCTGGTTGGTACTCAATGAGTTTTCCACTCTCAAGGCGGATATCGATCGTGGTCTGGCAGACGCGACCGCTGGTTGCGTCCAGGCCTTCGATACCGATCGCATCGTTGAGCGCGGACGCTTGCTCTTGGCCGCCCGTTCCAGTTGACCGAAAGTCAGCGTCTGCGGGGGCATGCGATCTCGGCTTGATCACGGATCGAGTGTGGATCGATGTCCCGCTGCGAGAAGTCGCGCGGCTTTTGTGCATCTGGAGTTCTTGGGCTCTCAAACCTGCTTCGCTGCCTCCCTGCCCAGAAAGAACTCCACCGCCCGCCCCACCACCCAGGGCACGATCACATGGTCCCCATCGAAGGGCTGCAGCGTGAGGTCGTGCCCGCTCTCGAGCAGCCGCCGGGCGTGCGGATGGGCGCTGGTCTCGATCGGCAGCTGGCTGTCCGAGCGCCCGTGCGCGAGAAAGAAGCGCGGCGTGCCGGCCTGCGCGAAGCTGTTCATGAAGCCGGCCGACAGGCCGATCACGTGGCTCGCCACGTCGCCGTTGGTGAGGCCCAGCGACAGCGCGTAGCTGCCGCCGTCGGAGAAGCCCGCGAACGCGAGCCGCGCGGGGTCGAGCCGGAAATGCCGCGACACGGTGGCCAGCGCGTTGTCGAGCCGCTCGAGGTCGGGGCCATGGCCGCCGACCACGATGTCCCAGGTGGCGTACATCGACTGCGGCGCCAGCAGCAGGAAGCCGCGCGAGCGCGCATGCGCGACGAAGTGCGGCAGCACCCGGTTGGCCTCGCCGCCCGCGCCATGGAACATCACGAGCAGGGGCAGCGGCGCATCGGTGGGCAGGCCCTCGGGCACGACCAGCACCGCGTCGCGGCCCTCGTCGAAACCCAGGTCGTGGCGCCCGGGCGGCAGCGGCTCGTACAGGGGCGCGGCACCGGGCCGGAAGGCCATGCGGCCCGTGAGCGCACCGCCGAACAGGGTGGGATCGATCACGCGTGGCCTCCTTCGGGCGCTGCGGCGGGCGCGATGCCGCGGAACACGGCGCACTGCGCGAAGGACTGCGTCGACAGCGGCAGTTCCTTGCGCCGGCAGTACTTGCTCGTGAGCTTGAGCAGTTCCTTGATGTCGCGGCCGCTGGCGCCTGCGTAGTCGACCACCAGCCGGTCGATCACGGCGGCGGGCAGTTCCACGCCGAGCTGGGCCGACAGCGTGGTCCACAGGCGTCGCGCATCCTCGGGCCCGGGCGGCTGGTAGTCGATCACCGCGATGCAGCGCGAGAGGATGGCCTCGTCGATGTCGCCGACGCGGTTGGTGGTCATGAACAGCAGGCCGCTGAAGTACTCGAGCGTGCGCAGGAACTCGGCCACGATGGCGTTGTGCTGCAGGTCGTTGTCGCGGCGCCGGATGTAGACGTCGGCCTCGTCGAGCAGCAGCACGCAACCCCAGCGCGCGGCGCGCTGCAGGATGCGCGTGAGGCTGGTCTCCACCGAACTCGCCGTCACGCCGAGCTGGCCCGAATGCACGCGGTACAGCGGCTTGCCGACCACTTCGGCGTAGACCTCGGCGGTCAGCGTCTTGCCCAGGCCGGGCGCGCCCTTGCACAGGATGGTGGTGCCGCCCGACTTGCCGGGCACCACGTCCTCGACCAGGAAGTTGCGGTCGGCCGTGAGGATGTCGATCAGGTCGCGGTGCGCCTGCGGCAGCACCAGCCGCTCGCGCAGGCCGGGCTGGTACCGGTACTCCTGCACATGCTGGGCATGGACCCAGATGTTGCGGTGCCAGTCGAGGTGGAACAGGTGCAGGTAGCAGTGCTGGGGAATGCGGTCGAAGCCCTGGGCGATGCCGCTCTCGCGCCAGTGGTGGGGGTCGGCCGCCAGGTCGAAGCGGCGGCGCAGCAGCTCCTCGTCGTTCACGCAGCGCACCGCGGCGGCCTCGGGCAGCCGGTGGCACTCGAGCGCCGCGCGCGGGCCCTCGCCCGCGGTCCACACGCTGCCGCCGACGGTGAACTGCGCGCCGTGCTGCGGCTGCAGCTTGCCGAAGCGCTCGAGCTGCATCTCGTACTCGCGCTTGAACTCCGCGCACTCCTTGTGAAAGCCGTGGTCGGCGAACAGGTCGGCCAGCGTGCGCTGCGGCAACTGCTCCTCGTAGAAGCTCAGGCCCCAGGTCATGCCCGCGAAGCGCAGCCGGGGCTCGGAGGGCGGCTCGCGGCCGGCGGCCTGCAAGGTGTTGGCGAGCAGGCCCACGAGCACGTAGGCATTGCCCTCGGTGGGCTTCACCAGCCGCACCGTGTGGACCAGCCAGGGCAGCAGCACGCCGTCCTTGCCGCGCTGGTAGAGCCAGCCGTCGATGGCGTCGCGCGCCAGCCATTCGGTCAGTGCCGGCACCATCGCCTCGAGGTTCGCGATCGGCTGCAGCTGCGATTCGCCGTTGAGGTTGTCGAGCGCGAGCAGCTGGAACACCAGGTCGCGCGCGCCGTTGCCGAGGCTCAGCTGGTAGAGCAGGTTGAGCGAGCGGCCGTCGAAGTGGCGGCTCGACACGACGCGTATGCCGCTGCAGGCCCCCTGGCCGCCCAGCTGGAGGCCCAGCGGCGACTGCGCGCCGACCTGGCTGCGCAGGACGGCGGCCAGCATCTCCGGTATCTCGAGTTCCACGGTGTCTCCTCGTGTCGCCTGTCCATGCTAGCCCGCAGCGGGCGCCAGGCGATTGACCTGGGTCAAGCCCGTGGGAAGATGGCGGCGGCCATCGCGCCGCCATGGCCCGACGCAGACAAGGAAGGAAAGCGCCCATGTTCCCGCCCTCGAAGACATCGCTGTTCGCCGCCGCGAAGGCCTGGGACGCGGCCTCGGTCCGGACCCAGCTGGCCCAGGCGCCGGCGCTGGTCGGCGCCACCGATCCGCGCGGCCGCGCGGCGATCCACCTGGCCTGCACGGTGAAGGCCGAGGGCGCGCAGCTCGCGGAACCCCATGGGATCAAGACCGTGACCGCGCTGCTCGATGCGGGTGCCGACCTCGAGGCCGTGGTGCCCATGGACGAGGACGAGGGCGACTTCCGCGCCACGCCGATCTGGTACGCGGTGGCGCGCGGCGAGAACCTGCCGCTGGTGAAGTTCCTTGCCAAGCGCGGCGCGAACACGAGCTGGTCGCTGTGGGCCGCTGTGTGGCGCGACGACGCGGCGATGTGCCGCGTGCTGCTCGCGAACAGGCCCGAGCTGAACCTGCGCGCGCACGGCGAAACGCCGCTCTTCTATGCGGCCCGGCTGCAGCGGCTGAAGACCCTGGCGCTGCTGATCGCGGCCGGTGCCGATGCTTCCGTAACCGACGAGCAGGGGCGCGATGCGGTCGATATCGCGCGGGCGCGGCGTCTGCCGAAGGAGTTCATCGAACGGCTCGAGCGGTCGAAGCGATCTCGGCCTGGATAGACCTCCAGGGGACGATCACGCGGGCTCGACGGCCGCGAAGCCGATGCGGGGTGCGGCGATGCGGCCGTTCTCGACCGCGAGCACGAAGCGCAGGGCGTAGCCCTCGACGACGACCTGCACGCCGAGCTTCGCCGTCACGGCCTCGCCGGCGAGCTGCGCGCCGCCCCAGCTCGCCGCGATCTCGCGCGCGGACAGCGCCGCGATCTCCGCGCCCAGCCCGCGTCCCACCGATTCCGAGCGCAGCACGACCGTGTTGAGGCCCTGCTCGTGCCCGTCCATCGACACCTGCAGGCCCGGCAGTGCGAGCAGTCCGTCGCCCAGCCGCAGTTCGCCCGACAAGGCCGTGCGCCCGAGCAGCGTGCGCGCCTGCGCGGTCAGCCCCTGGGCCTGCGAGCCCGGCCCCTGGCGCAGCATCGATTCGGCGAAGGGCCGCAGCCGGAGCTTGCCGCGCTCGGAGATCCACGGGCCGATCAGGCTCTTGCGGCGCTCGAACTCCACGCCCGCGAGCGGCGCCGAGGCGAACTGGTAGAGGTAGCTGCGGCCGTTCGGGGCATCGACGTAGAAGCCGAGCGGGCTCACGCCCATGCGCGAGTCGGGGCCCACGTGCTCGACGGTGGCGTCGTTGAAGTCGACCAGCCCATGGCGGATCGGCACGGTCACGTCGGCATCGAACAGCAGGTGCGCGTCGGTGATGCGGCCGCGCAGGGTGCCGTCGATCTCGCCGAGCGGGCCGAGTTGCCAGGCGTCGGCCGGTGGCGGCAGCGCCGTGCCGTCGGCGGGGTGGGTGGCTTCCCACAGTTGGCGAAACTGCCGCGGCAGCACCAGCGGGCCGTGCAACTTCAGGCCGACGAATTCCGCGTCGCGGGCCTCGATGGCGCCGACGCGCAGCGGCCCGTTCCCGGCATGCACGCGCGCGACCAGTTCGTGCACGGCGATGCGATCGATCTCCAGCACGAGCGCGCCCGTGGCGAGCCGCAGGGCTGTCGCTTCGAGTTGCGCGATCCGCAGTTCGCGCGTGCCGTCCTGGCCCGTGGCCCAGCGCACGCCCTCGAGCGCGAAGCGGTTCGGATCGGCATCGCTGCGCGCGCCGAGTTCCAGGCCCAGCAAGAGGTCGAGGAGGGAGGCGGCGAGGGAGGCGCTCATGGTGGCTTTCTAGCAGACGGGCTCAGCGGCACATCGGAAACCCGCCCGTCTCCAGATGGAAGTGATCGCGGTGCGCCGCGTTGTACTCAGGCCCGAGCACGCCGCGAAAGAACCGGCAGGCGCCCAGATGGGCGTCGTTCAGCAGCGCGGCCGAAGGGTTCGAAGCGTCGGTGTGCCAGTCCCTGCGCACGTTGACGCGGCGCCCGTCCGCGAGGACGAAGCCGGCCACGTCGAAGGCGTCGGCCGTGGCATGCCAGCTGCGCGGCGCGCCGGGCATCGCGCCTTCGCCGCGGTTCACGTTGCGGCAGGCATAGCTGCCGAGGTGGTCGATCGCGGCGACCGGCTGGCCGAAGTGCCGCAGGGCCGCGGGCTGCAGCGCATGGTGCTCCCACATGAAGAAGGACAGCGCCATCGGGCAGCTCAGCGTGGGCGCGCTGCCCAGGCGCACGCCGGCCGAACGCAGGCGCACCGCGTTCTCGAAGCCGCAGCCCGGGCCGGTGACGCGGTCGGGCACGCGCTCGTACTGCATGCCGGTGTCGGCCAGCGCGGCCTGGCAGCGCACCGGATCGCCGCGTGCGCGCGCGAGCTTGTAGGTGGTCAGCCAGTTGGGCGCCGCCCTCACGTCGAGCGGCGCCCAGGGATCGTGGCGCTCGGGCACCTCGATGGCACCTGTGAAGACGGCCACCACGCCGGCGGCGATGGCGACGACCAGCGCGAGGGCCAGGCGGCGTCCGGGGCGGGCGGATCGATCTTGCGCGGGCGGCAGGGGCACGAGGGGCGAAAGCGTTGGATGGCGGAAGCCTCATTGGGACCCGATCGAGCGCGCGGCGCTGTCGGGACGATCGGCCAGCGCGTGTAGGCCGATGCGAACCGGCCGGGCGCCGCTCAAGGCCGGATGCAGTCGAGCAGCACGCGAAACGCCGGCTCGATGTTCGCCTCCTCCACGCAGGCATAGCCCAGCAGCAGCCCACGCCGCCCGTCGCCGCGCCGGTAGTAGCGCGACAGCGGCCGCGAGAGCACGCCGCGCGCCTGCGCCGCTTCCATGATCGCCACGTCGTCGCGGTCCTCGGGCAGCCGCAGCACCAGGTGCAGCCCGGCATTGCTGGCCTGCGGATGCAGATGGTCGGGGCCCAGGTGCTCGCCGATCAGCCCGGCCAGCAGCGCGCGCCGGCGCGCATAGAGCACGCGCATGCGGCGGATGTGGGCGGCGTAGTGGCCCTGGCCGATCAGCTCGGCCAGCGCCACCTGCGTGATGGCGTGGCCCTCGCGGTAGAGGTCGGCATGCGCGGTGCGGAAGTGCGCGGCCAGCGCGCGCGGCAGCACCATGTAGCCCACGCGCAGGCCCGGGAACAGGGTCTTGCTGAAGGTGCCGATGTAGATCACCGGGCTGTCGTCCTCGAGCCCCTGCATCGAGGGAATGGGCCGGCCCGCGAAGCGGAACTCGCTGTCGTAGTCGTCCTCCACGATCCAGCTGCCCGACTGGCGCGCGAAGTCGAGCAGCTCGCGCCGGCGCGCCAGGCTCATCACCGAACCCAGCGGGTACTGGTGCGAAGGCGTGACGAAGATCAGCCGCGGCGCGCTGCCGCCGCGCGGCCAGCCGGCCCCGGGACCGTCGCCCTCGGCCTCCACGCGCAGCGGCCGCACGCGCCAGGCGCCCATCTGCAGCAGCTTGTGGAAGCCCCAGTAGCCGGGCTCCTCGACCCACACGGTGTCGCTCGGGTCGGCCAGCATGCGCAGCGACAGGTCGATGGCCTGGTGCACGCCCTCGGTGATCAGCACCTGGTCGGCATCGCAGCGCACCGCGCGCGCCACGCGCAGGTGCTCGGCCACCGCCTCGCGCAGCGCGGGATGGCCGCCGCCGTGCGAATAGGTCAGCAGCTCGGGCGCGGGATCGCGCCACAGGCGCGCGACGATGCGGCCGAAGGCGCGGTGCGGGAACTGGGTCACGTCGGGCACGCCGGGCATGAAGGCGCCCCACTGGCGCGCCGCGGCCGAGGCATCGTCGACCAGCGCCTGGGCGCGCCGGGCCAGCCGTACCGGCGCGGCGCGGGCCGGCGCGGCGGCGGCGCCGCGGCCGGTGGCGAGCTGGCTCTCGGGCGTGGTCTCGGCCACGAAGGTGCCGCTGCCCACGCGCGAATGCACGTAGCCCTCGGCGCGCAGCTGCTCGTAGGCATGCAGCACGGTGTTGCGCGACATGCCGGTCTCGCGCGCCAGGTCGCGCGAGGCCGGCAGCGCGCTCGAGGGCGGCAGGCTGCCGTCGAGGATGGCGCCGCGCAGGCAGTCGTAGAGCTGGCGGTTGAGCGCGGCACCGGCGGCGGGAGCGATGCGCTGCAGCACCAGGTCGGCGCAGATGGATTTCATGGGTTTTTTGGATTGGCTCCATCCTGATTGCAGGAAGTGGATCTTTTTGATGGAGCCAATTGCGCATTCAATCAGAACTTCCGATCGACCTCCAGCCTTTCCCGGACGCCTTCAGCCATGACCACCAACTCCGAACTCCAGACCCGCCGCCTCGCGGCCACGCCGCGAGGCGTGGGCGTGATGTGCGGCTTCTATGCCCAGCGCGCCGAGAACGCGACGCTGTGGGACATCGAGGGCCGCGAATACATCGACTTCGCCGCCGGCATCGCGGTGCTCAACACCGGCCACCGCCATCCGCGCCTGGTGGCCGCGATCCAGGAGCAGCTCGGGCGCTTCACGCACACCGCCTACCAGATCGTTCCCTACGAGAGCGTGGTGACGCTGGCCGAGCGCCTCAACGCGCTGGTGCCGATCTCCGGCCCGGTGAAGACGGCCTTCTTCACCACCGGCGCCGAGGCGCTCGAGAACGCGGTGAAGATCGCGCGCGCCCACACCGGCCGCGCCGGCGTGATCGCCTTCGGCGGTGGCTTCCATGGCCGCACGCTGATGGCGCTGGCCATGACCGGCAAGGTCGCGCCCTACAAGACCGGCTTCGGCCCGTTCCCGGCCGACGTGTTCCACGTGCCGTTCCCGAGCGCGCTGCAGGGCGTGAGCGCCGACGACTCACTGGCCGCGATCGAGAAGCTGTTCAAGACCGACATCGACCCGAAGCGCGTGGCCGCGATCGTGATCGAACCGGTGCAGGGCGAGGGCGGCTTCAACGTCGCGCCCACCGCGCTGCTGCAGGGCCTGCGCCGCATCTGCGACGCGCACGGCATCGTGCTGATCGCCGACGAGGTGCAGACCGGCTTCGCGCGCACCGGCCGGCTGTTCTCGATGCAGCACCACGGCGTGGAGCCCGACCTGATCACCATGGCCAAGAGCCTCGCGGGCGGCATGCCGCTGTCGGCCGTGGCCGGCCGCGCCGCCATCATGGACGCGCCGGCGCCTGGCGGCCTCGGCGGCACCTACGCGGGCAATCCGCTGGCGGTGGCCTCGGCGCACGCGGTGCTCGACGTGATCGCCGACGAGAAGCTCTGCGAACGCGCCGCCGCGCTGGGCGAGCGCCTGGTCGGCCGGCTGCTGAAGATCAAGGAATCGAATCCGGCGCTGGCCGAGGTGCGCGCGCAGGGCTCGATGGTCGCGGTGGAGCTGCGCGACGCGGCCACGGGCGCGCCCGACGCCGAGGCCGTGGCGCGCGTGCAGGCCAAGGCACTGGAACAGGGCCTGGTGCTGCTGAGCTGCGGCATGTACGGCAACGTGATCCGCTTCCTGTATCCGCTGACCATTCCCGACGCGCAGTTCGAACGCGCGCTGGCCATCGTCGAGGAAGCGTTCTCGGCATGAACTCCGCATCCACCCTGGGCCTGCAGCGCCCCGACCTGCTGCGCGGCGCCGGCCTGATCGACGGCCAGTGGGTCGCGGCCGACGACGGCGCCACCTTCGCCGTCAACGACCCCGCCACCGGCCGGCACCTGGCCGACGTGCCGCGGATGGGCCGCGCCGAGACCGAGCGCGCCATCGCCGGCGCCGCCGCGGCGCTGCCCGCCTGGCGCGCGCGCACCGCGCCCGAGCGCGCACGCGTGCTGCGCCGCTGGGCCGAGCTGATGCTCGCGCACCAGGACGACCTGGGCCGGCTGATGACGCTCGAGCAGGGCAAGCCGCTGGCCGAGGCGCGCGGCGAGATCGCCTACGCGGCTTCGTTCATCGAATGGTTCGCCGAGGAGGCCAAGCGCGTGGACGGCGAGGTGCTGCAGCCGCAGCGCGCCGGCCAGCGCATCGTGGTGCTCAAGCAGCCGATCGGCGTCTGCGCCGCGATCACGCCGTGGAACTTCCCGGCCGCGATGATCACGCGCAAGGTCGGCCCCGCGCTGGCCGCGGGCTGCACCATCGTCGTGAAGCCGGCCGAACTCACGCCGCTGAGCGCCTTCGCGCTGGGCGTGCTGGGGCTCGAGGCCGGCCTGCCGCCCGGCGTGCTGCAGATCGTGGCCGGCAACGCGCCCGAGATCGGCGCCGCGCTGTGCGAGAGCCCGACCGTGCGCAAGCTCAGCTTCACCGGCTCCACCGGCGTGGGCCGCGTGCTCGCGCAGCAGTGCGCGCCGACCATCAAGAAGCTCTCGCTCGAGCTCGGCGGCAATGCGCCGCTGATCGTGTTCGACGACGCCGATCTCGACCGCGCGATCGAGGGCATCGTGGCCTCCAAATTCCGCAACGCGGGCCAGACCTGCGTCTGCGCCAACCGCATCTACGTGCAGGCCGGCATCTACGACGCCGTCGCCGCGCGGCTGGTGGCCGCGGTCGAGGCGATGCGCGTGGGCAACGGCCTCGAGGCCGGCACCACGCAGGGCCCGCTGATCGACGGCCGCGCCGTCGCCAAGGTGCGCCAGCACATCGACGACGCGCTCACGCAGGGCGCGCAGCTGTGCACCGGCGGCAAGCCGCATGCGCTGGGCGGCAGCTTCTTCGAGCCCACCGTGCTGACCGGCGTGACGCAGGCCATGCGCGTGGCGCGCGAGGAGACCTTCGGGCCGCTGGCGCCGCTGTTCCGCTTCGAGACCGAGGAGGAGGTCGTCGCGATGGCCAACGATTCGGAGTTCGGCCTCGCCGCCTACCTGTTCACCGAGGACCGCCGCCGCCTCTGGCGCGTGGGCGAGCAGCTCGAGACCGGCATGGTCGGCATCAACACCGGCCTGATCTCGAACGAGGTCGCGCCCTTCGGCGGCGTGAAGCAGTCGGGCCTGGGCCGCGAGGGCTCGCGGCACGGGATCGAGGACTACCTCGAGCTCAAGTACCTCTGCCTGCAGGACTGAGCATGGCGGCGCGGCGGTTTGCCCTGATGGGAATGATGCTATATGATTTGTATACGTTTCATATAGAAGAACAACCATGGGCATCGTCAAGATCTCCGACCTCATGCACGAGAACCTGCGCGTCGCGGGCACCGCGCTGAGCCGCTCCATCAACGCGCAGGCCGAGCACTGGATGCGCATCGGCATGCTCGCCGAGCTGCATCCCGACCTCGATCACCGCGAGCTGTGCCAGCTGCTGGTGCGCGCCGAGATGGCCGGCGGGCTCGACCTCGCGATGGCCTGCGCGCCGAGCGAGCCGCATGCGCCGCGGCCATCGGGCCGCGCGGCGGGGCGGGCGGCGAAGGTCGTGCAATGAACATGGCCGTGCCCCTGAAGACGCCCGAGCAGATCGCGCTGTCGCGCAAGGCCGGGCATCTCGCGGCCGAGGTGCTGCGGATGATCGGAGCCTACGTGAAGCCCGGCGTCACCACCGGGGAGCTCGACAGCCTCTGCCATGACTACATCGTCAACGTGCAGCACGCGATCCCGGCCAACGTGGGCTACAAGGGCTTCCCGAAGACGGTATGCACCTCCGTCAACCACGTGGTCTGCCACGGCATTCCCTCGGCGCAGAAGACGCTGAAGAAGGGCGACATCGTCAACATCGACGTGGCCGTGATCAAGGACGGCTGGTTCGGCGACTGCAGCCGCATGTACTTCGTCGACGAGCCGAGCCCGCTCGCGCGCCGGCTGGTCGAGACCACCTACGAGGCCATGCGCGCCGGCATCCTGGCCGTGCGCCCGGGCGCGACGCTGGGCGACGTGGGCCATGCGATCCAGAGCGTGGCGCACCGCGAGCGTTTCAGCGTGGTGCGCGAGTACTGCGGCCACGGCATCGGGCAGATCTATCACGACGATCCGCAGGTGCTGCACTACGGCCGGCCCGGCGAAGGCCTGCGGCTCGCGCCCGGCATGGTCTTCACCATCGAGCCGATGATCAACGCGGGCCGCCGCGAGACGCGCGAGCTGCCCGACGGCTGGACCGTGGTCACGCGCGACCATTCGCTGTCGGCGCAGTGGGAGCACATGGTCGCGGTGACCGAGGACGGCTTCGAGGTGCTGACGCCCTGGCCCGAGGGCACGGGCAGCTACCCGCCCATCGGTTAGTTGTCGGCCCAGCGAAAGCGCGCCGTGAAGTTGCGCAGCAGCGCCGGCTCGTAGGTGAAGGCCATGCCGCGGATGCGCGGGGCGCGCCGGGCCACTTTGGCCAGCGCGTCGGCCACGTAGTCCATGTGGTCGTTGGTGTAGACGCGCCGCGGGATCGTGAGCCGCATCGATTCGAGCGGCGCCTCCTCCTGCAACCCGGTGGCGGGATCGCGCCCGAGCAGCAGCGAGCCGATCTCGACCGCGCGCACGCCCGCTTCGAGGTACAGCTCGCAGGCGAGCGCATGGGCCGGAAAGCTGTCGGCCGGCAGGTGCGGCAGCAGCGCGGCTGCGTCGACGAACACCGCATGCCCGCCGGTCGGGTGCTGGATCGGAATGCCCTGCGCGCGCAACCGCTCGCCGAGGTAGGCGACCTGGCCGACGCGGTAGCGCAGGTAGTCGGCATCCATGGCCTCCTCGAGGCCGACCGCGAGCGCCTCCATGTCGCGGCCGGCGAGGCCGCCGTAGGTGATGAAGCCCTCGCTGACCACGCAGCGTTCCTGCACGGCGCGAAACAGGTCCTGGTCGTCGCGGAAGCTGCAGAAGCCGCCGATGTTGACCAGCCCGTCCTTCTTCGACGACATCACCGCGATGTCGGCGCAGGCCATCATGTCGCGCACGATGTCGGGTACCTCGCGCCGGGCCTGGCCGGCCTCGCGTTCGCGGATGAACCAGGCGTTCTCCGCGAAGCGCGTGGCGTCGATCACCACCGGAATACCTGCTTCGCGCGCGAGATGCGAGGCCGCGCGCAGATTGGCCAGCGCGACCGGCTGGCCGCCGCTGGTGTTGCAGGTCACGGTGGCCACCAGCGCCACCACGTTGGCCGCGCCGTGCGTCTCGATCAGCCGCGCGAGTTCGTCGAGGTCGAAGTTGCCTTTCCAGTCGTGATACGTCGCGGTGTCCAGTGCCTCCTTCGTCAGTGCGTTGAGCGCGCGCGCGCCGGCCAGCTCGATGTGGAGCTTGGTGGTGTCGAAGTGGAAGTTCGACAGGAACACCGGCTGCTTCGCGCCGCGGCGCTTCACGAGCTCTGGGTAAAGCAGCTGCTCGGCCCCGCGGCCCTGGTGCGCGGGCACCGTGTGGCGATGGCCGAAGACCTTCTCGATGGTGTCGGCGAGCCGGTAGTAGCTGCGGCTGCCGGCATAGGCCTCGTCGGCCGCCATCATCGCGGCCCACTGGCGGTCGCTCATCGCGCCGCTGCCGCTGTCGGTCAGCAGGTCGATGAAGACGTCGTCGCTGCGCAGCAGGAAGGGATTGAGCCCCGCTTCGAGCAGGGCCTGCTCGCGGTGCGCTCGGCTGGTCATGGCGATGCGCTCGATGGTCTTGATGCGGAACGGTTCGGGGATGCGCTTCATGGGTTCTCCTGGTCGAAGCTCGGTGCGGATGGATCGGATGGCCGCCCCCGGGGCGTTCGCGAATGGCGATGCAATGCAGTTGCGCATTCGTTGCCTGTCGAGAGAAGATGTCTCGCCTGCTTCGCCCCTGGGTCGAGCTCGCAACGATTCTTTCGTCCGGCTCGTGCAATGGGTTTTCATCTCGCCTGGGGATCGCCCCTCGAAGAAGAAAAGTCCTTTCGTCATTCCAACCAAACAGGAGAACATCTTGCAACCCGTACCGCTGGACTCGATGGACACCCGCATGCTCGAGGTGCTGCAGGGCCATGGCCGCATCTCCAACCTCGAGCTCGCGGCCGCGGTCGGGCTCTCGCCCGCGCAATGCAGCCGCCGGCATCACCGGCTCGAGGAGGAGGGCGTGATCGCGCGCTACGAGGCGCGGCTGCGGCCCGCGGCCGTGGGCCTGCGCGTGATGGCCTTCGTCCACATCGCGATGGAACGCGGCCATGTGCGCGATTTCAAGCGCTTCCGACAGGCCGTGACGCAGCTGCCCGACGTGCTCGAGTGCCATTCGGTGACGGGCGACGTCGACTACGTGCTCAAGGTGATCGCGCGCGACCTCGAGGCGCTCAGCACCTTCCTGACCGAGAAGCTCTCGGCGCTGCCCGGCGTGAGCATGGTGCGTTCGAGCGTGTGCCTCGAGGAACTGAAGGGCGGCGCGGCGCTGCCGCTGGCGCAGGCCGGCGGCTGAAGCGCGACCTCAGCCGCGTCGCGACTGCACGAAGTCGACGAAGGCACGCAGCGGCGCCGGCAGCCGCTCGCGCCCCTGGTAGTAGAGAAAGGGCCCGGTGAAGGGCTGCCACCAGTCCTCGAGCACCGGCACCAGCGCGCCGCTCGCCAGTTGCGGCTGCAGCCACTCCTCGAACAGGTGGATCACGCCGATACCGGCCACCGCCGTATCGACCGCGAGCTCGACACCGCCGCCCAGGCGCACTATCAACGGCCCATCGACGTCCACCGTCACCACCTCGCCCTCGCGCTCGAATTCCCAGCCCGCCATCGCGCCGCTCGCGAAGCGCCCGCGCAGGCAGGCGTGCTGCAGCAGGTCGCGCGGATGCATGGGTCGGCCGTGCGCCGCGAGGTAGGCCGGCGAGGCCGCGGTCGCCATGCGCTGGCGGCGCGGGCCGATCGGGATCGCGATCACGTCCTGCTCGAGCCGTTCCTCGTAGCGGATGCCGGCATCGCAGCCCGCGGCCAGCACGTCGACGAAGCTCTCCTCGACCACCACCTCGAGCAGGATCTCGGGATAGGCCGCGAGAAAGGGCGGCACGATCGCCGGCAGCACCAGCCGCGACGCGCTCGCGGGCACGTTGAGCCGCAAGGTGCCCGCGGGCTTGTCGCGAAAGCCGTTGACCACGTCGAGCGCGGCCTCGACCTCGCCGAGCGCCGGCCCGAGCCGGTCGAGCAGCCGCGCGCCGGCCTCGGTGGGCACCACGCTGCGGGTGCTGCGATGCAGGAGGCGCACGCCCAGCCGTGTTTCGAGCCGGCGCACCGCCGCGCTGAGGCTGGAGGCGCTCACGCTCTGCAGCCGCGCCGCCTCGCGAAAGCCGCCCGCGCGCGCCACCGCCACGAAGACCGCCAGATCGCCGAGCTGTTCCGTCATCGCCTGTCTTTCGATTGTTCGTTTTTCCGCACGACCCGTGCGCATTGAGCCGGCTTATCGTACGCCGCTGCGGTGCCTACATTCAGCGTCAACTTGAAAGGAACCCTGATGAACCCGCTCGACACCATCTCCACCTTCCGCCTCGGCAGCCGCGACGTGAAGCGTCTCGGCTACGGCGCCATGCAGCTCGCCGGCCCCGGCGTCTATGGCCCGCCGAAGGACCGTGCCGCCGCGGTCGCGGTGCTGCGCGCCGCGCTCGAGGCCGGCGTGGACCACATCGACACCAGCGACTTCTACGGCCCGCACGTCACCAACCAGATCATCCGCGAGGCGCTGCACCCGTACCGCGACGACCTGACCATCGTCACCAAGGTCGGCGCCACGCGTGGAGCCGATGCCTCGTGGAACCTCGCGGCCTCGCCGGCCGAGCTGCGCCAGGCGGTGCACGACAACCTGCGCAACCTCGGCCTCGACGTGCTCGATGTCGTCAACATGCGCAGCATGCTGGGCGTGCACGGGCCGGCCGAAGGCTCGCTCGAGGCGCCGCTGACCGCGCTCGCCGAGCTGCGCCAGCAGGGCCTGATCCGCCACATCGGCCTGAGCAACGTGACCGCGAAGCAGGTCGACGACGGCCGGCGCATCGTGCCGATCGTCGGCGTGCAGAACATGTACAACCTCGCGAACCGCGGCGACGACGCGCTGGTCGAGAAGCTGGCGCGCGAGGGCATTGCCTATGTGCCCTTCTTCCCGCTCGGGGGCTTCACGCCGCTGCAGTCGGGGGTGCTGTCGGAGGTGGCGGGTGAACTCGGGGCCACGCCGATGCAGGTGGCGCTGGCCTGGCTGCTGCAGCGCTCGCCGAACCTGCTGCTGATCCCGGGGACTTCGTCGCTGGGGCATCTGCGGGAGAACCTGGCGGCGGCCGGGCTGAAGTTGCCGGCCGAGGCTGTGGCGCGGCTGGACACCATTGGCGCTGGGGCAAGGCACTGAAGGACGGGCGTCGATGCCTGCTCTGTGTTCCAGAAAAGTCAAAGACCTCTATTGGTTGTGGAACACGAACGGCCGACGACATCCTCGCCCATCCTTTCGCAATGGAAAGTAGACAGACGGTGCCCAGGTGGTCACCGATTCCTCGAACATGCCCTGGGGGCTCGATGCGATCACCCGTATGTTGGTCATTCGTCCATCGGCCACGTCATGTTCCAGGATGACCCAGCCATCCTGCCGGGCTTCGCGGGCCGCTCGCGGAAAGACAAGTGTGGGAAATATGGGCGTTCCCAAGTCTCGACACACGGACATGAAGGGGCTTGGGATCGCGGGCATGGCCTCCGGCGGAGGTTTTGCACCGGACGCACAACCGCCCAGCACGGCGAGCAAAGCCAGGGCGTGAATCAGTCTTGTCATGGGAGGCGGACGAGCATTCCGGGTGCTCGAGTCTTTTGGGGAGATCGGGGATTCTGTCTCGACGATGTTCGATGTGCCAATCTCGCGCGCGCCAGCGCCGAGGTCGCCTCTAAACTGCAGCCCCATGCGGACCGACCACCGAGCAAACCTCCAACTCATTCTCACGCTGCAGTCGCCGCTGCCGGGCGTCGACTTTGCCGTGCAGCGCGGGCGCAATGAGTTGGTGAGGCCATTCCTCGCGACTGCGGACTCGGTGTCTCTCGCCATCACGCTGACACTTGGCCCCTCACTCGCCGATGGTTCTCCCAACTTCCGGGGCCCTTTCGCGCAAGGCACGCCCGCAGATCGATTCGTGTACGTGAACTCTGGGTTGTCCGCGGGGCAGACGGGAACGCCGTGGCAGCGAAGGGCGAAGATCAAGCTGGCCGATATTCCGATCGCGCTGGTGGAGCGCGCAGCGGGCGACCCGAATGCCGCGATCGAGGCATGCATCGAAGGAACTATGAAGGATGGGGGGCCGGTGTGCGCGAGTGTTCGGGCGCCGCAGATTTCTTGGCAAGTGGTGATGCGGTCGGATTGAGCCGATGAAAGGGCTTCGAGAACATGTTCTTTGGGCGTGACGGGCTGGAGTCTTCTCGATGAAGGATTTCGCTTCGGTCGGGTTCGCGGATGGGCCTCGGTGGCCGCCACGCGCTCGATGCCGATCATCGACAGGCAGGCCGAGGTAGGCCTGGCACGAATGGGTACGATCGGCCGGAAGCAGACTCGGACGACAGTTTCACGCAGGAAGATGGAATGATCCACGAATTTAGAGAAGCGATCTCAAGCAGCGGGATGCTCACAGATGTCGAGGTGCGCGAGGACATCGTCGTTGGCCGGGCTCGAGTGTTGGCGGCGCAAGCCGACGTTTGGGTCAACGTCGATCCTGAACTCGAGGACGGGGGAGCGCCGGACGCTAAAGTTCTGCTGCACCGCATCGACCAGATACTCGGCGTCTCGCCAACGCAGTGGGGCCTGATCATCGACCAGATCGTTGGCGAAATCGAAGCGGCCGTCGGTGACGAGCCGGTGAAGGAATCCACCAGCCTGCGATCCGACCTGGTCTTGAAGTCGGTCGTCGTGTTCGCCGAAGCGACACTTCTGCGCTTCGAAGCTCCACGTCAGTTCCCCGATAGCTGGATCCATGCTCAGCTCGACGAACAACTCGGTCTCGATGACCTTGCAATCGCAGAGCGGGATGTGGATGCAGAAACGATGTCGTTCGATACCGTCGATGATCTGCTGGACCATGTCAGCAAGGACAACACGTCGCGAGAACCGTAGAAACGAGATCTCTTCGACGGCGATCCGGTGGTCTTCGGTCTCATGCTCCGAGCTGTGGATGCTCGACAGGATCCCATATTTCGGTGGTCGAGGCATACCGCGCTTCTCAAGGAAGCAGACCGCAACTAGCATCCGTCCTGCAGGTCGCTTGCGGCCACAACCCGACATCGGGATCAATCATGCGGAACATGAATCGACGCTTTTCTATCGTGTTCACTGTTGCTCTAGCTGCTGCCGTTCCAACGGGATCAGAATTCGCGATAGCCCAAACAAAACGGCAAATTTCGCGCAGTCAACTTGACGCGATGTTCTCGCAGATGCGTGCCAAGACGCCCTGGAACGTCGATGGCCCACTGCTTTGGGGTTACTTTTTTCTCGATGGTTCTCGAGTGAAGCTTGAGTTGGCCGCCTCCGAGCTCACAAGCAAAGGCTATCGCGTAGTCGGCATCGAGCCGGCGGATGTTGGACGTTACCGACTACACGTTGAGCGAATCGAGGTCCATTCGCCGGCATCGCTGGACTCTCGAAATCAGGAACTCTACGCACTTGCCGAGCGACTCGAAATCGCCTCCTACGATGGTATGGATGTTGGGCCCGTAGGTCCGCCCACAAGAAAGTAACGCTCTGACCATGTCTGCCGCGGACGTATCCACGACAACGGTACGACCGGCTACAGTCGGCCAGGGCCTGCACAAGCAGGCAATCATCACGTTCAACGAAGCTTGGAAACTGGTGCCAGAACCGGCAACCGAATGGGAGGCCAGTACTTGGGTGCTGGCTGCGATCGGAGATGCCGCCTTCGCGCGTGGCTTCTGGACATCTGGGTTTGACGCATTTCACTATGCATTACGGGGTTCGGCTGGCGCGACTAACCCATTCGTCTTGCTTTGTTTAGGTCAATGCCAGTTTGAGCTAGAGCTACTTGATGAGGTTGCCGACAGTCTGGCAAAGGCATACATGCTTGAGGGTCGGGAAATTTTTGCTCGCGAGAACCTGAAGTACTTCGGTTTCCTTCAGACCCGAATAGAGCCGCCACTTTCGGGTCAGTGTTGACTTCAGCCGGCCATGTGCGGACATTTGAGGAGCACTATGACCAAGTTAAAAAAAGACCTTTGGACGACTTGCAAGAAGGGCCCGCTAACGCAATCAACATCAGGCTGCATCCAGACAGTACCAGAAGGTGAAGCCCAATGAGCGCCCACCACGATTCACAAGACTATGCTCGCCTCTACTACCTTGCCAAAAGAGGCGAGACGGGAGAGCTTCTCGCCTTTCTCGCAAACTTGCGAGGAAAGCACATCGATGATGAGGCTGAGGGCTGGGCGTTGGTCTCTGCGGCTGAAGCAAATCAATTGGCAACGGTCGCCGCGTTGCTGGATCGCGGCGTAAGCCCAAACAGGATCGGCAACCGCAGTCACATTCAACCGCTTTGGAAGGCCGCAAAGCGCGGCCACCTGGAAGTCGTCAAATTGCTAGTTGCCAAAGGGGCTGATGTGTCCTTTTCTTGCGATGAAGGCATGACCGCTCGGGACTATGCGAGTCGGTACTCGCACCATGAGGTCGAAGATTATCTGGCGTCCATAAGCTAGGCGCGCTCCAAGGACCGCTTTGGAGAAGTGCCGACCGGCCGTTTTGGGCGTTTTTGCGACGGCTGTGCGCGTGGCGACGGTCGGCCAAAGCCGGCCGTTCATCGCGCCGCCCCACCATGCACTTTCGTAAAAGCCACGATGCTAGAACGACCACTCCATGACGCCATCTCAGCCAGGCTGTTGTCCGAGTTGCAGCAACTCGAGCAATCGGGTGACCTAGTCATTGCTCATCATGCGCCATCGATGCTTGCCGACCGGCTGAGCGATGCCATCGTCCAGCAATGGGCGAACGAGTTCTTCGAGGAACCGCCGCCCGAAGTGGTCATTGAGACGAGCTTGCGTTCATCAGCGCGCCTGCTGATCCAGCACTTCGGAATGGACGAAGCAGGCGCGTGTTCTGTTGCGAGAGGGTTCATGGACCGACTAGCATCGACGCGGACGCTTCGAGAAGTAGCGGAGCTCGTGACTCATCAAGGCGCGCAAGACGTTGCAGATGGCGCCTATTTCTGCGTTCATCTTGATAAGGGCGAGTATTACAGCCCAGGCTACTTGGATTGGCGGAAAGCACGGTACTCCAGGCGCAAGTGACCGAATCGGAGGGAAGTCGGAGTACGGCCAGGACCGGACACTCACCGGACCCTCGGAATTCGCGACAAAGGCGACTTTCTATACGCGTAGACCGAATACTCATTGAGACCTGATGAGCCGCTATCAAGACAAGCCGTTCCTGCGATTCTTGGACAGCTACGTTCTCGACGCAATTGACCAACTCAGTGACGACCAGCGTCGAGGGCTCGAGGAGCTTCGGCCGATGCTGGCGAAGTCACTTGGCCTCGATGGCACTTGGCAGGAAATCGTAAGCGCCGCGATGGAGTTTCCTGAATCGATGCCCGAATCCATCCGTCGAATATGGGGCGCCTATCTGGACGCGGCACGCGCCGCCCAGAACCCTGTTGACCCGAACGAATTCGTCGCAGAGTTCATCGGCGCAAACTTTCCAGACATCGCGCCCCCGTCGCGCGATGTCCACTAGTCAGCTCCCGGCCACAACCAGTCGTTCGCTGCAAGGGCACAATCCGGTCAGGAGTGAAGAGTCACTATGGACGAAGTAGAAGCGCTGTCGAAGACCATCGAGATGGGACGCCCACGCTGGGGCGCCATCCTGCCAACGCTCTGGTGGAGTCTTGAGGACAGCGAATGGCATGTGACTTTTAGCTCTGAAGTGACATTCCGATTTCGCCAGAGCGACGGCCAATTTGTTGACGATACCGATGGTTTGGATGCGATAACTGCCTTTCGCATCGCCAGAAATCACGCCCTACAAGAAGAGGCGCGATGGGCCCCTGCTATTTCTATCAGCCGGAAGACTGGCGAATGGCATGTCGGTGCTCGGCAGTCACAACTCGGCGGCCAGATCTCCATCGTCGTTAGGAATGATGGCTCCATAAAGACGATGTCCGTCAACCCAAAAATTGGGACAACTGGCAGCCAACAGCGGTCGTCCAACACAGGCTGTCAATTAAGCCAAGAATCGCAACTTCGATGAGTCACCTCACCATTTTGAGCATCAACTGGCTTTCGGATGGCGAGGACGCCGACGTTACGCTTTCCAGCGATGTGGCCACGGTGGTGGCCTTCTGCTTTCAGTGCTCTTACAAGGTTGGCCAAACAGTTCCCAACCTGCTGCATCCAGTCATGGTTGACGAACTGGAGTCTCCGTACCTGCAAGACTGGCCGACAGATGAAAAGGCGCTTGCTGGTGCAGAACGGCTGGAATGCCACGGGAGCTACGGGTATCGCGGTTGCGGTGAAGTAGTCGATCAAGCTGAGGGCCTGGTCCAAGCGTGCGGCTTCGTCTTCGACTTCGGGGATGTTCCGGCTGGTGCAGAAATTGTTCGATTTCAGTTTGACCGGCTGGACCTTTGGTGAGCACAAGTGTGAGCAGACAAACGACTGCTTTCGAGAACAGCGAACTTCGGCTCAGGGCCCATTTCAGTCTCTCGCCTTGCCCCAGAGCAGTCGTTCGCCGCTGGCATCTAGGGGCGCCGTCCACTTGCGCCTGCTGCCTCCGAGAACACATTCCAGTAGGCAGCAAGGTAGGAGTTCTTTTGAGAGAGTTGCTCAATCCGCTCTAAGACGCTCCGGTCCAATCTGACTCTGTCCCAGAAAGGCGTGACTCGAGTTCGCGCGTCTTCAAACGCACCCTTCTTGGCGGAGCAGTTGAAGCCACAAAAAAAGTAGATCCTGTGCAGGGCCTCGCCAATAACGTTGTCGTCGGTGTCCGAAAGGGCATTGATCAGCGCGTCACTTTCGTCGGCCTTAGATGGATGAAGGATGCTGGCCAGGCATCCGCGCCAGCTCGCCGGCTTTGTCTTCGCAGAGAGGAACAACATTGCGCGCTCTTCTGCGTCCAGCCTGGAGAGAAGTCCTTCACCGTCTTTGTAGGCGTACTCGCCCCAGGCCATTGAGTCCCGATCGGACTTCGTCAAGAGAGCATCGAGCTCGGCAAATGCGTCGGTGTGCTGCATTGGATGTCAGATTCTGGCCGCATTCTGCCTTCCATCACTGATTCGCACGCCGCGCATGTTCGAGCCACATCGCCTCGAACTCATCTTCTGTGATGGCTGAACCTTCGAACTGAGAGTCTTGGTTGATTTCGTCTAGCGGAGGCACCGCACCGATGCCGAGACGCGTTCGCGGAGTTTCACGGCCGCCATCCGCAGCATCGACGGTGCCGTCTCGGAAGAACTCCAGCTTGCGCAACTCGGAACGATCCACGTCAAGCTCAGACACCAACCGGACGGGCTCCTCATCGAATTGGTGCTTCCAAAGCACATCGATGTACTGCTTGGAGGGGTTCACTGAGAGTCGCTCATGGTTGTCTGGTGCTGGCCGAATTCTGGCGCTCGACCGCGCCCAGGTTCACCTCGATCAGCGAGCCGCGAAGTCGAACTTCAGCTGGCAGGTATGGCCGCATCACGGTGATGCCGCGCAGCTTTCCTCAGTGCGCCCGCGTCCCCGACATCAAATTCACCAACCGCGCCGTGGAACTCACCCCCAGCTTGCTCCGCGCACTGCGCAACTGATGATCCACGGTGGAGAACGACCGATTGAGCCGCCGCGCAATCTCCTTGTAGCTCAGCCCGTCGACCGCCAGCCGCGCCACGGTGCGCTCGGCCGGCGTCAGGCTCTCGAGCAGGTCGATCGCATCGCCGCCATGCACCGGCCGACCCACGTCCCGCTGCGCACCGCTGGCCACGCGCTGCGCCGCACTCATCACCGGCCCCAGCACCACCGCAGCGATCTCCTCGAAGCGCGCCCAGCGCTCGTCGCGCGCCGGCTCGCAGGCATCCATCCAGTCGACGCACATCAGCCCCAGCGGGCGCGTGCGGTCCATGATCGGCGCGGCCATCTTCACGCGCGTGCCCATGCGCAGCAACTCGGCGCGCGTGCCGTGGCCAAGCCGGCGCTCCTGCTCGACGTCGCGCAGCACCACCACGCCGTGCGCGTGCCAGACGGTCTGCACGCCGCAGTCGGCGGCGTCGATGGCGAGGCCGATGACCGAGGGCACGTCGCGGTCGCGGCGCAAGGCCTCGGCCTGGGGGCGGTAGCAGGCTTCGTCGGGGCGGCCGAAGCCGCAGTCGACGCGGTCGGCGTCGAAGGCCTCGCGCAGCCAGCCGGCGGCGAAGCGCCAGCAGTCGTCGGGTTCGTCGAGATGCAGCAGGAGGTGCGCGGCCAGGTCGCGCGCGGGCCGCCAGCGCAGGGCGCCATGGCCATCCAGCAGGCTTCGGCGCAACTGGCGTTGCGCGGCCATCAGCTCTTCGTCGTTCATGCGCCCATCTCCGACTGCACATCCAGGTCGGCCGGATGATAGCCAGTCCGGGCAGGGCGTCGGCATGGGGTTTGCCTACTTGGCGGCCGGCCGGGCGGCCGCGATCTCCGCGCTGAGGTCGTGGGTGCGCTTGATGACGTACTGGTGCAGCAGCTGCATGTCCTCGGGCTTGAGCACGCCCGCGAAACCCGGCATGCCGCGGTTGATGCGCGCGCCGCTGACGGTGGCCGCGAACAGCTCGTGCTGCTCGGGCTTCATGTAGCGCAGGTCGGGGACGACGCCGCCGCTGACGGCATTGAGGCCGTGACAGGAGCCGCACAGGCCGTTGAACATGAGGCGCGCCTGCTTGATCTGCTCGGCCGACGCGGTGAGCGGCGGCACGTCGGCGGCGCGCGGCAGCGCGGGCGCGAGCTTGGCGGGCGGCAGCTTCTGGCTGGCGCCGAGCTTGAAGGTCACGACGCGCGCCTCGGGCCGCACGCGGGCGCTCAGCGAAATGGGGCCGGTGATGTGCGGGAAGGCGCCGCCCCAGCCGACCATGAAGCTCACGTACTGCTCGCCGTCGACCTCGTAGCTGATCGGGCCGGCCATGGCGCCGCTGTTGACGGGGCTCTGCCAGAGCTGCTTGCCGTTGTCGGCCGCATAGGCCACGGCGCGGCCGTCGGCCGTGCCCTGGAACACGAGGTTGCCCGCGGTGCTCAGGGTGCCGCCGTTCCAGGCGCTGGCGTAGTCGTGCGACCACGCGGCCTTCTGGCGCACCGGGTCCCAGGCCAGCAGGCGGCCCTTCCAGGCGCCGCGGATCTGGGCCTCGATCTTCGGGTCCTCGGGCAGCTCGGGCACCTCCAGCCCGAGGTTGACCACCGACTTGGTCGGCAGGAACAGCGGCTCCTTCTGCGCCTCGAGCTCGGCCATGGTCTCCTGCGCGGGCAGATAGACGAGGCCGGTCTTCGGGTTGAAGGACATCGGGTGCCAGTTGTGGCCGCCCAGGAAGGCCGGGATCACGAGCTTCTTCTGCTCGCCAGGCCCGTAGTTGCCGGCGCCGGTCTCCACGGGCCGGCCGGTCTTCAGGTCGATGTGCGAGGCCCAGTTGACCGGCACGTAGTTCTTCGCCGAGATCAGCTTGCCGTCGGTGCGGTCGAGCACGTAGAAGAAGCCGTTCTTTGGCGCCTGCATCAGCACCTTGCGCAGCTTGCCGTCGATGCGCAGGTCGGCCAGCACGATGTGCTGCGTTGCGGTGTAGTCCCAGCGGTCGGCGGGCGTGGTCTGGTAGTGCCAGACGTAGTCGCCGGTGTCGGGGTCGAGCGCGACGATCGACGACAGGAACAGGTTGTCGCCCTTGCCCTCGCTGCGGAACTGGTAGTTCCAGGGCGACCCGTTGCCGGTCCCGATGTACAGCAGGTTGAGCTCGGGGTCGTAGGCCATCGAGTCCCAGGCCGTGCCGCCGCCGCCCCACTTGACCCAGCCGTTGCCCGACCAGGTCTTCATCGCCATGGCCATGGCCTTGTTCTCGGGCGGCTGGGCCGGGTCGCCGGGCACGGTGAAGAAGCGCCAGGCCTGCTGGCCGGTCTCGGCGTCGTAGGCCGTGACGTAGCCGCGCACGCCGAACTCGGCGCCGCCGTTGCCGATCAGCACCTTGCCCTTCACGATGCGCGGCGCGCCGGTGATGGTGTAGCTCTTGGTCTTGTCGAGCACGGTGTCGACCGACCAGACCTGCTCGCCAGTGCGCGCGTCGAGCGCGATCAGCCGGCCGTCGAAGGCGCCGACGTAGACCCGGCCCTTCCACACGGCCACGCCGCGGTTGACCACGTCGCAGCAGCCCTGGCTCAGCGATTCGGCATTGACCTTCGGGTCGTGGCGCCACAGCAGCTTGCCGGTGCGCGCGTCGAGCGCGTAGACGATGCTCTCGGCGCCGGTGGTGTACATCACGCCGTCGACCACGATCGGCGTGGCCTCCACGCCGCGGTCGACATCGAGCTTGTAGGTCCAGGCCATGCCGAGCTTGCCGACGTTGCGGTCGTTGATCTTCGCGAGCGGGCTGAAGCGCTGCTCGTCGTAGGTGCGGCCGTGGCTCATCCAGTTGCCCGGCTCGCGATCGGCCGCGGCGATGCGCGCGCCGTCCACGGCCTGGGCCGCGGCCGCGCCGGCGAGGGCGCAGCCGGCCAGCAGCAGTGCGAGGCGCGCAGGCGAGCGGAGGCCGGTGAGAGCGGGCGGAAGGCGGTGAGGCATCGTGTCTCCTGGTTTCTTGTCGGTTGTTGTGAGGGGGCCGGGGCCGGCGAGGGCAGGGCAGCGGCCCCCGGGATTCTGGAAAGCGCTCGCTCGCCTGGCTATCGCGAGCTTTCGCGATAGGGTTTGCCGCAGGGGGCGGCGCGCCGGGCCCTGGGGAAGACCCCGGGATTACCCCGTCGCGAATGTTCGCGATGCCATGAAGGCGGCGGGCTCGCAGACTGCGCCCCATGAGCCTTCAAACCTACCCCAATACCGTCGACAACCGTCCGGTCACGTCGGAGCGCAGCTTCGAATCGAAGAACCCCGCCACCGGCGAGGCCATCGGCCTCGTGCCGCATTCCACGGCCGAGCAGGTCGAGCAGGCCGTGCGCGCGGCGCGCAAGGCGCAGCCGGCCTGGGCCGCGCGCCCCGACGCCGAGCGCCGCGCGCTGCTGATGAAGGTGGCCGAGGTGCTGCATGGCAATGCCGAGTACCTGGCCGGCTGGGTCACGCGCGAGCAGGGCAAGCCGCTGGGCGGTGTCGGCCCGACCGAGGTGCCGGGCGCGCGCTTCGAGCTGTTCGGCTGCGAGGCCTGGACCCAGGTGCCGGCCAGCCTCGATATGCCGGTGGACGTGGTGTTCGAGGACGCCACGCGCCGCGACGAGATGCACCGCAAGCCCTTCGGCGTGATCGCGGCGATCGCGCCGTGGAACTGGCCGCTGCTGATCGCCATCTGGCAGATCGTGCCCTCGCTGCGCGCGGGCAACACGGTGGTCATCAAGCCCTCGGAATACACCAGCATCGGCACGCTCGAGATGGTGCGGCTGATCGCCGAGGTGCTGCCGCCCGGCGTGCTCAACACCGTGAGCGGCACCGGCGAGGTCGGCGGCTGGCTGGTCGAGAACCCCGACGTCGACAAGATCATGTTCACCGGCTCGAGCGCCACCGGTGCGAAGATCGCGGCCGCCGCGGCGCGCAACCTCACGCCCACCACGATCGAGCTCGGCGGCAACGACGCGGCCATCGTGCTGCCCGATGCCGACCCGAAGGCCATCGCCATGGACCTGTTCTGGGGCGCCTTCCTCAACATGGGCCAGACCTGCGCCTGCGCCAAGCGGCTGTACGTGCCCGATGCGCTGCACGACGCGGTGGTGGCCGAGCTCAAGGCGATCGCCGAGGCGATGCCGATGGGTGACGGCGCGCAGCCCGGCATCGCGATGGGCCCGATCCAGAACCGCATGCAGTTCGACAAGGTGCGCCGGCTGGTCGACGAGGCACGCGCCGGCGGCGCGACCATCGTCTGCGGCGGCGAGCCGAGCGCGGGCGCTGGCAACTTCTATCCGCTCACGCTGGTCACCGACATCGCGGACGGCGCGAGCCTGGTCGACGAGGAGCAGTTCGGCCCGGTGCTGCCGGTGATCCGCTACCGCGACATCGACGACGCGATCGCGCAGGCCAACCGCGTCGACGTGGGCCTGGGCGCTTCGGTCTGGGGCACCGACATCGAGCAGGCGCGCGCCGTTGCGTCGCGCATCGAGGCCGGCACCGTGTGGATCAACCAGCACGGCGCGATCCATCCGATGGTGCCCTTCGGCGGCGTCAAGGGTTCGGGCTGGGGCCTGGAGTTCGGCATCGACGGGCTCAAGGCGGTCACGCAGCCGCAGGTCATCAGCTTGAAGAAGAAGCCGCAGTAGCCAACGCCATCGAATGGCATTTGCCGGCACGGGCCGGGCGTCGAGCACGCCCGGCCCGTGTCGTTTTCGGGTGTCGCGCTCCTACAGGAGGCCGGGCCGCGAACTGACCTGGCGATTTTTCGTGGGCCCTAAGTTGAAACCAGTCGGGCAAACGGTCCGGCGGATCCCCAACCTTCCGGCATTGCCGGATCCCTCAAGGAGCATCGTCATGAATCGCACGTCCCATCTGATCGCAGCCCTCGCCTTCACCGCCGCCGGCGCCGCCTTCGCGCAGGGCAACCCGCCCACCACCGCGCCGCCGAACCCCGCCACCGCGGCCGGCCAGCAGAACCCCGCGGGCGGCCCGATGGGCACGACCGGCACCACGCCCCAGAACAACACCATGGCCGCCACCCCGGCACCGGCTCCGATGCGCGGCGCCGCGATGTCGCAGGATTCGGGCAGCAGCAACATGGCCGCCGCCCAGCCGATGCGTCCGGCGCGCGCCGACCGCAACTGAGGCCGCGGCTTCAGTGATGAAGACCGGCATCCCGTTTCCGCGGGCGGCGGCGGCAGCGCTGCTGCTCGCGAGCGCGGCGGCGCTTGCCGCCCCGCCCGCGATGCCCGCGGCCCCGCTGACGGCCGATGCCCAGCGCATCGCCCAGGCCGCGGTCGCGGCGCGCGACAACGCGGGCGGCGCCTTCGCGGTGGTCGACAAGAAGGCCGCGAGCGTCTTCGTCTTCGACGCGAAGGGCACGCTGCTCGGCGCGTCGCCGGTGCTGCTGGGCCTCGCGCGCGGCGACGATTCGGTGCCGGGCATCGGCGAGCGTCCCATGGCCAAGATCCGCCCGCACGAACGCACCACGCCGGCCGGGCGCTTCGCTTCCGAGCCGGGGCGCAACACGGGTGGCGAGGACATCGTCTGGGTCGACTACGACGCCGCTATCTCCATGCACCGCGTGCGCACCACCAACAAGGCCGACCGCCGGCTCGAGCGGCTTGCCTCGCCCACCATCGCCGACAACCGCATCTCGTACGGGTGCATCAACGTGCCCGCGGCCTTCTACGACGCCTACGTGAAGCCCGCGCTGGGGCAGCGCCGGGGCGTGGTCTACGTGGTGCCCGAGTCCTCGCCGATCGCCGCGCATTTCGACTTCATGAATCCCGCACGCGATGCGCGCGCGCCGTCGGCCGCGCGGCCGGCGCTGTAGCTCCGCGCGACGAGCTTCGCCGGTCTCCTGCGACACAATGCCGGCGTGCCCGGCATGGCGGCACGCCCATCGAAGGAGACGACCCATGGCGAGTGCGGGAACCGTGTTGATCACGGGTGGCGGCCGAGGCATTGGCGCCGAGGCGGCGAAGCTGCTGGCCGCGGCCGGCCACGACGTGTGCTTCACCTACGAGCGCCGGCACGACGCGGCGGCCGCGCTGGTGCGCGAGATCGAACAGGCCGGCCACCGCGCCTTCGCGATCCAGGCCGACGCGGCCGATCCCGCCAGCGCGGCGCGCGTGCTGCAGGCCCTGCCGCCCTCGTTCGCGCCGCTGGCCGCGCTGGTCAACAACGCCGGCATCACCGGGCCGCTCGGCAGCTTCGCCGACGTCTCGCATGCCACCCTGCGCCAGGTGATGGACGTCAACGTGCTCGGGCCCATGTACCTCACGCAGGCCGTCGTCGCGCAATGGCGTGCCGAGGGGCGCACCGGCGCGGTGGTCAATGTCTCGTCGATCGCGGCCACGCTGGGCGCGCCCGGCGAGTACGTGCACTACGCGGCTTCCAAGGCGGCGCTCGAGGCCTTCACGGTCGGCCTCGCCAAGGAACTGGCCGAACAGGGCATCCGCGTCAACGCGGTCTCGCCCGGCACCGCGCTCACCGAGATCCATGCCGCGGCCGGCGAACCCGGGCGGCCGCAGCGCGTGGCGGCGCGCATCCCGATGCGCCGCGCGGCCGAGGCGCGCGAGATCGCCGAGGCGATCGTCTGGCTGCTGTCGGACAAGTCGTCCTATGTCACCGGCAGCGTGCTCAAGGTGGCGGGCGGCCTGTGACGAGGCGCCGGGAGCCGGTCGACGCGGCCTCGCTCGCGCAGGACCCGGCGCTGCTGCGGCGCCTGCTGCGCGCCAGGGACCGCATGGACGCCGCTTCGCACGAGGAATGGCCGGTCGAGCGGCTGGCGCAGGTCAGTGGCGTTTCCGAGGCCCACTTCGCGCGCTCGTTCAAGCAGGCCTTCGGCACACCGCCGCACCGCTATCTGCTCACGCGCCGCATCGAACGCGCGAGCGCGCTGCTGCGCGAGACCGAGCTCTCCATCACCGACATCGCCTTCGCCACCGGCTGGTCCAGCCTCGGCACCTTCGGGCGCACCTTCCGCGACATCACGGGCGGCAGCCCGGGCGAGGTGCGCGCGCGTGGCAAGGGCGGGGCGCGGGCCTTCGGGCCGGTGCCGGCCTGCATCGTCAGTGCCTCGCAGCGGCCCCATCTCGAAACAGCAGTTTCGGAGAAGCGCCGTCAGGCCGCGGCCGGTACAAACGAGGCCGAACCACAGGAGATTCCATGAGCCAAGGTATTGAAACGGTCGGTCTGTATGTGCGCGATCAGGAGGAGGCCCTCGCCTTCTACGCGGGCAAGCTCGGCTTTCGCGTCCACACCGATGTCGGCAACGGCGACTACCGCTGGTTGACCGTGCAGCATCCCGAGCAGCCGGCGTTCCAGCTCGGCCTGTTCAAGCCCGGCCCGCCGGTGCACGACGCGGCCACGGCCCAGGCGTTGCAGGCGATCGTGGCCAAGGGCGCGATGCCGCCGCTGGTGCTGAGCGTCGACGACTGCCGCGCGAGCTACGAACGGCTGCGCGCCCAGGGCGTGGAGTTCACGCAGGAGCCGGTCGAGCGCTACGGCACCGTGGATGCCGGCTTCAGGGATCCGTCGGGCAACGGGTGGAAGATGATCCAGCGCGCCGGGTAGGCGCGGCCCCTCAGCCCACGAAGTTGCCGCTGCTGTTCAGCAGGATCTGGCTGACCTGGTTGCTGGCGCGCGAACCGCCGGCGTAGTCGAAGCGCCAGCCGTCGAGCTCCACCGCGGCGCGGCGCTTGAACTGGGCCAGCAGCTTCGCGCGCCCCGGCTCGGCGCCCGCGCCCGCGATGACGGCACCGGCATGGCGCCCGCCGAGGTAGCCGGCGAAGCTGGTCGGCGAGGGCTCCTCGTCGAAGTAGCGCTGCAGCGCGTTGCGGTAGCTGCGCACGATCGCGATCTTGCTGGTGCGCGGGTCGGGCACCACGCGCGTGAAGATGATGGGTACGCCCTTGCCGGGGCTCAGCTGCAGGAAGGTGTTGGTGTCGACATCGGACAGGCACACCACGGTGCGCTGCACGCCCCGTCGGGCGAGGCCGCGCGTGAACAGTGCCAGCTCGATGGCATCGCCCGTGAACAGCAGGAAGTACGGCGTGCTGGCGGGCAACTGGCCGCCGAAGAATTCGAGGTCGCGCCCCTGGGGCGCCGTCAGCACCTGTGCCTCGAGCTTGAGGCGTTCGGCGATCTGCGCCATGCCCGGCTGCAGCGCCCTGGCGTGCCCGGCGCTCGGGTACACGATGCCGATCTTCGCCACGCCCATGGTCGCGAGGTTCTTGAGCACGTGGCGGATCTGGTCTTCCCGCGACGCGAACAGCGCGAACAGGTTGGGGTTCGCATCGAAGCGCGAGTCGGCGAGCCAGGGCGCGACATGCGCGATCTCGAGGCGGCTGCTCTCGGCATGCGCCAGGCTCGCGAGCGCAAGGCGTTCGCCGACGCTGCCCACCAGGGCCGCCTGCGTGCTGTCCTCGCCGACGGCCTTCAGCGCGGCCTGCACTTCGGCATCCGATTCGCCCACCTCCAACGCCTTGAGCTGCACGTTGAGCCCCGTCGTGGCCTTGAGCTCCGCGAAGGCGAGGCGAAAGCCCGTCGCATAGTCGCGCGACAGCGCCTGCTGGCTCGGCGAGACGTCCATGAGTTGCGTGACCTTGACCGCCGGCTGTTCGGCGGGACGCGCGCCCTGGGCGAAGCTGGATCCGAGGGACGAAGCGAAGGCCATGGCCGTCGCACCACGAAGGACTTGGCGGCGGCTGGGGCGATGCAGGCTCATGCGGCCATGCTAGGGAGGATTTATGACATTGGTACTCGTCGCCGTGAGTCAGAGCTGGTCGATGCCGTTGCCCGCCGACGCCGCCGCGCCGAGCGCGAAGCGCTGCTGCGTGCCCACGTAGAAGCTCGCGCCGAAGCGTCCCACGGGCCGGTAGTCCTGCAGCTGCACGCGCCAGCGTTCGGCGTCCACGAGCCCGTCGCGCACCGCGAGCCACTGCACGCGGCCGAAGAACACGTAGCGGCTCTCGGTTTCCATCTTCTCGTGCAGCACGCATTCGAAGGCCACGGGCGCCTCGGCGATGCGCGGCGGCGCCACCGTGTTCGATGGGACCGCATGCAATCCGGCGTGCGCGAGCTCGCTGCTGCCGCGCGGCAGCGCATCGCCGCAGGCATGCATCTGCTCGGCCATCGCCTCGTCGGTCAGGTGCACGACGAACTCGCCGGTGCGCAGGATGTTGGCGGCGGTGTCCTTGACGCGCCCGTCATGCATGCGGTTGATGCTCACGAAGACCAGCGGCGGGTCTTCGCCCACCATGTTGAACATGCTGAAGGGCGCGGCATTGACCGTGCCCTCGGGCTCGAGGGTCGTGACCAGCGCGATCGGCCGCGGCACGATCAGGCTCGCCATCAGCTTGTAGCGGGCGTAGGGGTCGAGGGTCTGGAAGTCGATTTCCATGGATGGGTGGGAAGAGATTCAAGGGATTGCATGCACTGTATGCAAAAAACCTGCCGCTTCCGCGGCTGCCTGGCCTCGAGCGGGCGGTGCCCGGGTCGATTCCACAGGCCACCTGCTTAACATCCGCCCATGTCGAAGCTCCAGCTACGAATCGACCGCGCGGCACGCGAGCCGGTCAGCGAACAGATCGCCGCGGGCCTGCGCGCGGCCATCCGCGAGGGCCGGCTCGCGCCGAGGGCGCGCCTGCCGTCGTGGCGCGACCTGGCCTCGCAGCTCGGCGTGGCGCGCGGCACGGTGAGCGCGGCCTACGAGCGGTTGCTCGATGCGCAGCTGATCGTCTCGCTGGGCGCGGCCGGCACCTTCGTCGCCGAGCATCTGCCGCCGTCGTCGCGCCCGCGCGAGGCAGTGGCGGTCCCATCCGCGCCCGTCGGCACCATCCCGAGCTTCCCCGGCCGCTCGGGCATCTTCCAGATGGCGAACCCGGCGCAGGACCTGTTCCCCGCCAAGGTCTGGGCGCGGATCATGACCGGTGCGGTGCGCGCCACCTCGCATGCGCGGCAGATCAATCCCGACCCGCGCGGCGAACTCGCGCTGCGCAGCGAGATCGCGGCCTACCTCTCGCTCGCGCGCGGGCTGCCGTGCACGGCAGCACAGGTCTTCGTCACCACCGGCTACGCGGGCTCACTCTCGCTCGCGGTGCAGGCGCTGGGGCTGCGCGGCACCGCGGCCTGGACCGAGGACCCCGGCTATCCCACCACGCGCCGCTGCCTGCATGCGCTCGGCGTGGAACCGGAGCCGGTGCCGGTCGATGCCGAAGGCCTGGTGGTCGACGAGGGCATGGCACGCGCGCCCGATGCGGCGCTGGCCGTCGTCACCGCGGGGCAGCAGGCACCGCTCGGTGTCGCGCTGTCGGCGCGGCGGCGGCAGGCGATCCTCGCGTGGGCCGAGCGCGCGCGGGCCTGGGTGGTCGAGGACGACTACCTCGGTGAGCTGCAGCTCGGCGCCCGCGCCGCGCCCTCGCTCGTGGCCGCCGGCGATGGCGCGCGCGTGCTGCACGTGGGCACCTTCAGCAAGACCATCAGCCCGATGCTGCGGCTCGGTTTCCTGGTCGTGCCGGCGGACCAGGTCGAGCGCTTCGCGCGCCATGCGGCGGTGCTGCCGCCGGCGCCCGCGCCGCTGGTGCAACTGGCGGTAGCGGCCTTCCTGCGCGATGGCCATTTCCTGCGCCACCTGCGCCGCACCCGGCAGGTCTATGCGCAGCGGCGTGCGGCATTGGTGGCCTGCCTCGATGCCGCATCGGCCACCTACATCGCCGCGGGCCTGACCGTGCTGCTGCGCCTCGCGCCGGGCGTGTCGGACCTGGCGCTGGCGCAGTCGCTCGCGGCGCACGGCCTCACGCCGGTGCCGCTGTCGCCGTGGTACGCGCAGCCCGGGCCCGAGAACACCGGGCTGCTGCTCGGCGTGGCGGATCTGCGCGTGGAGATCGCGGCGGAAACCTGCGCGCGGTTGCTGGCGCTGGTGCGGCAAGGCTGAGCGCGCCATCGCGATGGGCTGCGATGGTCCATCCGATCCACCGATTCTTGGCACTGTGCGCCGGGCCATCGGCTGCCTAAGCTGGAGGCTCCAAAGCATCCGTCTCCGAGAAAGAACGCCATGAGCGAAAGAATTTTCCTGGCCGGCGCCACCGGCGCCATCGGCTCGGCCCTGATCCCGCTGCTGCGCGAGGCCGGCTACGAAGTGCACGGCAGCACCCGCCAGCCCGAGCGCGCCGCGGCGCTCGAGGCCCGGGGCGTGAAGCCGGTGCTGGTCGACGTGTTCGATGCGCAAGCGCTGAAGGTCGCGCTGGTGCGCATCGCGCCGCACGGCGTGATCCACCAGCTCACCGACCTGCCGCGCGGCCTCGATCCCGCGCGCATGGCCGAGGCCACGGCGCGCAACGCCCGCGTGCGCACCGAGGGCACGCGCAACCTGGTCGAGGCCGCGCGCGCCGCGGGAGCGGTGCGCATGGTGGCGCAGAGCATCGCCTGGGCCTATGCGCCGGGCCCCAAGCCGCATGCGGAAGCGCAGCCGCTCGACACCGAGGCCGAAGGCGCGCGCCGCATCAGCGTGGGCGGCGTCGTGGCGCTCGAGCAGGCCGTGCTTCACGCACCCGGCATCACCGGCACCGTGCTGCGCTACGGCCAGCTCTACGGCCCGGGCACCGGCGCCGACGAGCCCAAGGGCGCGAGCCCCGTGCACGTCGAAGCGGCCGCCTGGGCCGCGCTGCTGGCCTGGCGCCATTCGGCTGGCGGTGTCTTCAACATCGCCGAGGACAACCCCGAGGTCGACAGCGGCAAGGCGCGCCGCCTGCTGGGCTGGACCCCGTCGATGCGCCTGGGCGCGGAGGCACGGTTGTGAGCATCGCGGCCCGCCTATCGTCGCGCGCGCCGCGGCACGCGGTCGTGCTGGCCCTCGCGGGGCTCGCCCTCGGCGCGGCCGCATGGGCGCTGGTGCCGCATGCGGGCAAGCAGGCCACCGTCGCATGGCTCGACGACCTCTGCAGCAGCGTGACGCGCCCGATGTTCGCTTCGGCGCCCGCGCCCGAGGGCAGCGCGGCGCGGCCGCAGACGACCGTGCGGCCGCTGTCGTGCGAGCCGCTGCCGAACGTGCCGGGCAAGTCCATCACCACCGCCATGGTCGAGTTTCCGCCGCTGGCCTACACGCCCGCGCACCGGCACCCGGGCTCGGTGCAGGCCGTCGTGGTCAGCGGCACGGTGCGCTCGCAGATGGCGGGCGGCCCCGCGGTCGACTACCAGACCGGCCAGACCTGGTTCGAGCCGCCGCGCGCGCTGCACCTGTTCGCGGAGAACCCCGATCCGGTGAAGCCGGCGTCGCTGATCGCGACCTTCATCGCGGATTCGGATTGCGGGCCGTTGGTGTTGCCGCCTTGAGCGACCAGCTTCAGGAGAGAAGATTTTTCGCGGGAGTGTGCAGGACTGCGCTGTAGGTTTCAATACAAGATTTTGTATAAAATGGGTATGAAGCCCATCGAATTCCGAGGCACTTCCTTGAACGATCTACGCAGCTTTCCCGAGCTTGCTCGGAGCGAGGCCGGCTACCAGTTGCACCTCGTGCAGAACGGCCTGGCGCCGGTCGACGCCAAGGCGGTGCCCAGCATTGGCGCCGGCGTGGTGGAGTTGAGGATCCGGGAAGAGGCGGGAATCTTCCGCGTGATGTACGTAGCCCGGCTGGTCGACGCCGTCTATGTGCTTCACTGCTTCCAGAAGAAGACTCAGCAAACTGCGAAGCGCGACATCGAACTGACCAGGAAGCGTTTGAAAGACCTAGTGAAGGACCTCGCATCATGACCGGAGCCCGCCGCTTCGACAGCGTCTTCGACGCCATTGCAGGCACGCCCCAGGAGGCGGCCAGCATGCGCGCGCGTGCCGACCTGATGATGAGCCTGGCCGAAGTCATTCGGCAACAGGGCATGACGCAAACCGAGGCGGCGCAGTTGTTCGGCGTGACGCAGCCGCGCATCTCCGACCTGGTTCGGGGAAGGATCAACCTGTTCTCCCTGGACACCCTGATGGACATGGCCGCCACCGCCGGCATGGCGCCGGTGGTGAAGCTGTCCAGACCGAAGGGCCTGGCGCAAGCTCGCCGTCGCAAGGCGGCCGAGGCTGCATAGCGTGGGGAGTCGTCGGACCCGTTGCCGGGTGCGCAAAGTGGCGGCGCACCGACGTTTCAGCGCCTGCGCTCCCGCACCAGAATCACCACCCCCGAAATCAAAAAGTACACCGCCCCCACCGCCGCATACCCCGCCAGCGTCTGCGGAATCGGCGCATCGGTGCCCTGCCGCGAGATGAAGAGTCCGCCGGCCAGCGCTGACTGCGCGCCGCTGAGCATCATCACCCACTGGCCGCGTTCGGCCTTGCGGCGGCGGATGGCCGTGGCCAGTTGCAGCAGGCCCGAGACGATGGCCCAGATGCCGAAGATCAGCAGCACGACCTGCCATCCGGCCACGAGCGAGGCCGCGACCGCGAGCGCGACCAGGGTGCTCATCCAGAGGTTGAGCATCTGCGTGGGGTTGGCCTGCGCGCCGCCGCTCATGCGGGCGTCCCACAAGTTGGCGAGGGCGTCCCAGGCGGGGTAGACGATCAGCAGCACGGTGGCCAGCGCGGGCGACTGCTTCGCGGCGGTGAAGGCCAGCGCGACCCAGGCGAAGGAAAAGGCGGCGCGGGTGAAATAGAGCTTGCGCAGCCAGGCGGCGCGCGGGGATGGGTTTTGCAGGATGTCGGTCATGAGAAAGAGGCGGTGGAAGCCGCGAGTGAAAGGGGGCCGCCCGTCGAGCGGTGGATGCCACGATTCTTCCGAGCCACCCCGGCGGCCGGTATCGGTCGAATGACCGACACGCGCAAAATGGGCCATGTCCCACGACACGACCATTCCCGTTTTCGACGCCGTCCGCGCGCTGGCCTTCATCGGCGACCTGAGCATGGGCCAGCCGATCGACCATTCGTTGCGCACGGCCTGGCTCGCGGGCAAGATCGCGGCGCGGGCCGGCTGCACCGCGCCGCAGATCGAGGCGGCGCGCCATGCCGCGCTGTTGCGCTGGTCGGGCTGCACGGCCAATGCGCAGGAGTTCGCCGACTTCCTCGACGACGACGTCGAGGGCCGCCGGGCGCTGCTCGCCTCGTCGGCACCGCGCATGCGCCAGCCCCACGACAGCGCGCCGGTGCCCGGCGCCGTGCTCGCCATGGCCGAGATCCACTGCGAGATCGCGGGCGACATCGCCCACACGCTGGGGCTGAGCCACGATACCGAAGCCACGCTGCGCGCCGTGTTCGAGGCCTACGACGGCAGCGGCGTGCCGGGCCTGCTGCGCGGCGAGGCGGTTCCGTTCTCGACCTACGTGGTGGCGCTGGCCAGCGACCTCGAGATCTTCGGCCGCCTGTACGGCGTCGAGCAGGCGCTCGCGCTGGTGCGCGGCCGCGCGGACAGTCTCTACCCGGCCGCGCTGCTCGACGCCAGCGCGGCCGATCTCGCGGCCTGGATGCAGGCGCTCGATGCACCCGCCGCGCCATGGGCCGAGGCGGCTGAACAGCCGGCCTCGATGCGCCGGCCCATGGGACTGGAACTGGTCGGCGACGTGATCGACCTCAAGCTGCCGTGGATGACCGGCTACTCGCGCCGCGTGGCCAGCCTGGCGCGCGACTGCGGCGCGCGCATGGGGCTGGACGAAGCCGGCTGTGGCCGCGCCTACAAGGCGGGGCTGATCCATGGCATCGGACGCGCCTCGGTGCCCAATGCGATCTGGAACGCGCCCGGGCCGCTGCAGGCCTCGGCGCTGGAGCGCGTGCGGCTCGTGCCCTACTGGACCTCGCGCGCAGCCGGGCAGATCGACGGCCTCGCGGCCGAAGCGGAGATCGCCTCCTTCGCCTTCGAGCGGCGCGATGGCTCGGGCCATTTCCGTGGCCGTTCGGGTGCGGCCATGCCGCTGGAAGGACAGGTCGTCGCAGCGGCCGAACAGTGGTGGTCGCACTGCACGCGCCGTCCGTGGCGCGAAGCGCTGACGCGGGAACAGGCGGCCGAGCGCATGCAGGAGGACGCCGCGGCCGGCCGCTTCGACGCGGCCGTGGTCGAGGCGCTGTGCGCCAGCACGCTGCCGGGCGCGGTGCCGCCGAAGCCCGCGGCGCCGGCGCAGGACGATGCATCGCTGTCCCAGCGCGAGCTCGAGGTGCTGCGCTGCATCAGCCAGGGCGACAACACCAAGGAGGTGGCGCGCGCGCTGGGCATCAGTCCCAGCACGGTGCGCACGCACGTGGAGCGCGTGTTCCAGAAGCTCGGGTGCACGACGCGCGCGGCGGCGACCTTGAAGGCGGCGACGCGGGGGCTGATCTAGCGTCGGTCGCGATCATCGGAAATTCCGGGCCAGCCTTACTCAGAGTTGGTGATGCCGTCGCGCATGGTCTGCGCAACACTGCCTTCGCGGGTGCCAGGGTCATCCTGGGCCGAGCCAACCTTGCGGAGGAAACGCACATGAAAAGATCGATGAGGAATGCAGGTCCGCGGTCGTCTCTCGCGATGGCCGCGTTGCTGGCCATTGCCGGTTGCGGCGGCGGCGGAGGAGGAGGGAGCGGAGGCTTCTTCTGGCCCGTGGGCGGATCGACGGTGGCGCCTCCGGCGCCAGCGCCGAACCCTTCCACCGGAACGACGCTGAGCGGCGTGGCGGCAACAGGCGCCCCTTTCGCGGGCGCGGAGATCACGGTCACCGATGCCGGGGGAACCACGGTCTGCACCACGCAGACCGACACCGGCGGCGCCTACACCTGCCCGCTGCCGGCGGCGACCCAGGCACCGCTGGTGATTCGCGCACTGCGCGACGACCAGGTGCTCTACGGCGCGGCGGTCCGGAGTTCGGGCATCGCGAATGTCACGCCACTCACGAACATCGTGGTCGCCCGCCTGTCTCCCGCGGGCAACCCGGCCCAACTCGCGGGCGTGCTGTCGAGCCGTCCCGAGATCCTCACGGCCGACAGCATCTCGCAGCAGGTGGCGGCACTGAAGACGGCCTTGCAGCCGCTGCTGGACAGCCTGGGCTTGGCGCTCGGCCACCCGTTGCTCGACGCACTGGTGGCCGACGGTACCGGACAGGACAGGCTGCTCGATGTTCTGAGCGTGAGTGTCCGGCCCGACGGCGAGGCGGCCAACATCGAGATCACGGTGAAGACGGCCGATGGGACGCCTGTCTCTGTCCGGTTCCGCAGCGGCGACAGCAGCATCCCGCCGATCGGCGCAGGCGTGGAGGTCGCGGATGCGCCGCCGCCCGCGCTCGTGGCGGAGCTGCTGCGGCGATTCACCGATTGCTACGCTTTGCCGCTGACGCAGCGCGTCAGCACCGCAACCGATGACGACACGGACGCCGTCGGCGGGCCGTCGGCGGTCGCGGCGCCCGCATGCCGGCAACTCTTTCTCGACGACGATCCCTCCACCTTCTACAGCAATGGCGCGAACGTGGGTCGTTCGTCCGCGAACGCCGGGGCCTATGCCAGCCTGTTTCGCGCGAGCGCGAGGGGACTTCGCTGGGAACGGGGCAGCGTGGAATTCTTTCGCCCCAACGGAGACATGGTGCTCAGCTATCGCACGACGGACCCTCAAGGCAACACCGCCTTCGACCTGCTCGGTGCGCGCCGGGTCGGCAACACGCTCAAGCTGGTCGGCAACGGCAATGCGTACCGGGCCACGGTACAGCCCTACGCCCAGCTTCGCGAGTTCCTGAACACCCCGGCGTTCAGCAACTACGGCACCGGGTACGACGTCACGATCCCGAACCTGACCGACGGCGCCGGCAACCCCGTCTTCGCCAAGGCCGTGGTCACGACGCCGTGGGGCACGCCGCTGACCTTCCTGCCGGGCGCGGGCTATTCGACGCTGCGGTTCGCGCGGGCGAACGGCGCCATCACCGGAAGTTCCGTCTACAGGCTGCGCGGCGAGTATCGGAGCACGGAGACGCCCGGCAATCCCTCGACCAAGGAGACATCGCTCACCTATGCGCAGCCGCAGCTCGATGACGCACAAATCCGCGCGATCGCCGACCAGGGCATCTGGACCGTGGAGTTCCATCATGCCGACACGACGAAGCCGAACGTCGTGCAGACCGCGCGAACGCTTTCGCGCGCACTCACGATGGCCGAGTTGCGGCAACAGCCGCTGGCGCAGCTGTCGGGCGGACTGCGGGACTTCCTGGCAACGGGGTCGGCGGCCAGCGGCTACCTGCTCGTCGCCAACCCGATCTGGGTCAATTTCAGTTCGCCGCCCGGGGACAAGGACGGCTGGTCGGTACCCGCCGGCGCGCCCGCGCCGACCCAGCTGAGCGTTTTCGGCAATGCGCCTTTCGGCAGCACCACCCCGGGTGCGAACGGCGCGGGTTTCAACGACTCCGCCACGTTTCCGAGCAGCGCCCGCAGGGCCGTCGTGTACTGCTCGCGGCAGACCTCCGCCGACAGGCACTGCGACACCACCGACTCCACGATGTACGCGAAGAACTCGACCATCAACTCCTTCCTGCTGCAGGCGACGAACCAGAAGCAGGTGGCGTTCAGTTCGGCGATCGCGCTGTACAAGCTCCAGTAGCCGCGTGGCGGCAGGGCATTGCCGGGCGGAGCGCACGCATACTCAATTCGAGTGATGCGGCTGCCCGGGGAATGCCCAACACTTCGCGCAAGAAAGAGTCCCTCCCGCCTCGCGGTCCAGGCCATGAGACTCGGCAGTTTCCGGCGCACGGATGGACGAGCCGCTCTCCCGGGCGCATCATCACCCGGCGGAGGAGAAGTCTGATGCGACAAGATGTCGACCTGATGCGCGCACTGGAGGCCGTTCGATCCATCCCCGATGCCAGGGCATCCTGGCGCGACGTCCTGGCGACCGCGAACACGCTGGTGGAGAGCGATGCGGCGGTGATGATCGTCTTCGAGGGAGACCGCGTCGTCGACATGCAGAACTTCGGCGCGGACCTCGGCGCGATGCGCGACTATGCGGAGCACTTTCACACCGAAGACGTCATGACCAAGCCCGGCGTCGTTCGTGACCCCGGGACCTGGCTCGACACGCAGCAACTGATTCCCGAGCCGCTCCGGCAGCGCAACGCCTACTACGTCGACTTCATGTCGAGGCACCGGATGCGGCAGCTGTATTCCTACATGGTCGAGAACGGACCGGGACGGCGCGTGAGCCTGGGTTTCCAGCGGGCGGTCGCATCCGACGCGCTGGGCGAAAGACTTCGAGGAGCGAGGATATGCGGATATTCCAGGGCCTTGCAGGACGCGATGGCGTTGCGCAGGGCGCGCGCCTCCTCCTGGCTGAGCGTCAGCGACGTGGCCTTCGACGCGCTGGACGAGGCCAGCTGCCTCGTGCACCGCAATGGCCTGCTGGTGCATGCGTCGCCCAGGGCACGAGCGTTGCTCGACGAGCGCAGGGGCCTGCTGCAGCGCAAAGGGCATCTTGCCGCCGCGGATGCGCGCCTGCAGGCACGGTTGGAGGGTGGCCTGGCCGCGGCATGCGCCGACGGTGTCGTCCGCACCATGGCTTTTCCCATCGCGCCGGGCGCGGGGCTGCTCTGCATCGATGTGACGAAGGCCAATCCGATCCTGCGCCTGGCCGCCGAGCCGCTGCTTTTCGTCCGGATGCGCCAAGAAGGGGTGCCGATGCTCGCGAGCCCCGAGGCGCTCGCCGGTGCGCTGGGAGTGACCGGTGCCGAGGCCGCCGTGCTTCACGCACTGGCCAGCGGCATGAAGGCTGCCGACTATGCGACGCACCGGGGTCTGTCGATCCATACGGTGCGCAAACAGATCGCCATGATGATGGGAAAGCTCGACTGCAAGCGGCAGGTGGAGCTCGTCCGCATCGCGATGAACGTCCGTGACGGCTGCTAGCGGGGTTCACGCGATGGGTGGCAACCCGCGCTGTTCTCGCGGAGCAATTGAACCTGCGATCGAGGGCATGTCCTTCTCCCCGGCGCAGGCGAGCGCGGCGATTCCTAGGCGACCGCCGCAACCCCCGGCCGCACCGGAATGCGCGCCACGAAGCTCGTGCCGTGCTCCGCCGTCGAGGTCACCTGCAGCGTGCCGCCGTGCGACTTCACGATCAGCGAGCAGATGTGCAGCCCGAGGCCCAGTCCGCCATGGCCGCGGCTCTCGGCGGGCCGCCAGTAGGGCTGGAAGATCTTCTGCAGGTTGCCGGGCGGAATGGGCTCGCCCTGGTTCTTCACGCTCAGCACGAACCAGCCGTCGCGCGTCCAGGCCGCCACGTCGATGGGGCTGTCGAGCGCGCCGTGCGAGACCGCATTGCCCAGCAGGTTCGACAGCACCTGCTGCAGGCGGCCGCGGCTGCCGTGCACGGTGTCCGTCACCTCGATGTCGGCGGCGATGACGCGCGCGGGATGCGCGGCGCGCATCTCGGCCACCACGTCGTCGAGCGCGAGGCCCAGGTCGGGAATCTGCTCGCGCGCGACATCGAGGCCGTTGCCCATGCGCCCGCGCGCGAAGTCCATCACGTCCTCGATCAGCGAGGCCATCCGCTTCGTGGTGGCGCGGATGCGCAGGCCCGCGCGCGTGGTGTCGGGGTCGGCCGCGCGCCGGGCCAGCAGCTCGCCGATGGCGCTGAGCGAGGCCAGCGGATTGCGCAGGTCGTGGCCGAGCACGGCGATGAACTGGTCGCGCAGTTCGGCGGTGGCCTCGGCATCGAACAGGGCGACCTCGGTCGCGCTCTGCCGGTCCTCGAGCTCCAGCGTGTGGCCGATCAGGTCCGCGAAGCCCTGGAACATCGCGATGGTGCGGGCGTTGTCGACGCCGTGCGGCGTCGGGTCGATCGCGCAGAGGTTGCCGAAGTAGCTGCCGTCGCCCTTGACGATCGGCACCGAGATGTAGCTCTCGATGCTGTAGAGCCGCGGCGTGTGGTGCGTGCGGAAGACCGGGTGCGTGCTGGCGTGGTCGAAGGCGATGGGCTGGCGCGCGGCGCGCGATTCCACGCACAGGGTCGTGTGCAGCTCGAGCTGGCCGCCGGGCTTGAGGCCGAAGTTGATCCGGTCGAGCACCGCGCAGGCGGTCCAGCTGTCGCCGTCGACGCGCGCGACGGCGGCGAAGCCCATGCCCGTCTGTTCGCAGATCAGCCGCAGCATCGAGGGCACCGCGCTGATCCGGCCGATGGCCTCGACGTCGCGCCGGATGTGCTCGGCCAGTTCCTGGGATTCCATGGGGGTGTCCTGACTCGGGGTGATCGGACGCATCCGGTCTGTCGTTCGGTGATCGACGGGGCCTGTATGTCAGGCAAAAGGCCCAGTCCGTTGCTATTGTCGAGCAAGAAACGGGATGCGCCTATGCCAAAAGACATGGCGGCTGCGCGTCCCGACCCGTCGACCGGCCACGAGCGCCGGGTCTGGGGACACCCGGGACCCTGCGTAAACTGAAAACCCCCGATCCACCGAGCCCGACCGCCATGAAACTGAGTCAACTCCGCTCGTTCCTCAGCGTCGCCGAGCATGGGAGCATCCGGGCCGCGGCGCGCGCGCTCGGCATGTCGCAGCCGGCCGTGACCCAGGCGATGCGCGAGCTCGAGCTGTCGGTCGACGCGCCGCTGCTGCAGCGCGGCACCGCCGGTGTCGAGCTCACCGTGTATGGCCGCTCGCTGGTGCGCCGGGCCAGCGTGATCCAGCGCGAGATGGAGCGCGCGGTGGCGGAGATCGAGGAGATCCGCGACGGCAGCTCGGGCCTGATCTCGATCGCGATCTCCACGGCCGTCGCCTTCGAGATACTGCCCCAGGCCTTCGCGGCGTTCCGTGCGCGCTTCCCGCATGTGGAGGTCCGCTTCAACGAGGCCTCGATCCCGCACACGCTGCCGCGCATCCTCGACGGAACGGTGGACTTCATGGTCGCTCACATGCTGCCGGGCTCGCTGGCCGACTGGGAGATCAAGCGCCTGTACCGCACCGCCATGGTGGCGGTGGCGCGCGAGGGCCATCCGATCCTGGACGCGGCGAACACGGACGGTTTCGCCGACTGGGAATGGCTGCTGCCCTACGACGACGAGAGCGCGCCCGCGCTGGTACGCCAGCTGTTCGCCCCGAAGCGCATCGCGCCGCCGACGCGGGTGGTGCGCTGCACCTCGACGGCGATCGGCCTGAAGCTCGTGGGCGAGAGCGACCTGATCGGCGTGTTCGTGGACACGATGACGCGCGAGGAGTTTCCGCACTACGGCCTGGTGAAGCTGCCGCTGTGCGATCCCCTCGCGGCGCTCGACGTCAGCGTGATCTCGCGGCCCGGCTCCGTGCTGAGCCCGGCGGCGCAGAACTTCCTCGATGGCCTGCGCCATGAAGCCGCGATGAAAGGCAATGCCTATCACCGCTGACGAGTGCTTGTCTTCCGGCCGCGGATCGCCGCTCCTAGCATCCGCCATCGCAACAAAAGGCATGGCCAGGAGACAGCAATGGGTACCCAGACAAGCGGCGTCGCGCCGCCGCTATCGAAGCGCAAGGCGGTGACGGCGATCACGGTCGGCAACGCGCTGGAGTTCTACGACTTCACCGTCTACGGCTTCATGACGAGCATCATCGGGCGGATCTTCTTCCCCTCCCTGAGTCCGTATGCGCAGCTGCTGCTGGCGGTGGCCAGCTTCGGCGTCGGCTTCCTCGCGCGGCCGCTGGGCGGCGTGGTGATCGGCGCCTATGCCGACCGCCATGGCCGCAAGAAGGCGATGGGGCTGACCATCGGCCTCATGGCGCTGGGCTGCGCCATGATCGCGGCGGCACCCACGCCCGCGCAGATCGGGCTGGCGGCGCCCGCGATCATCGTGCTGGCGCGGCTGATCCAGGGCTTCTCGGCGGGCGGCGAGGTCGGGGCATCGACGGCCATGCTGGTCGAGTACGCGGGCCGCAACGAGCGCGCCTTCATGGCCAGCTGGCAGGTCGCGAGCCAGGGCCTGGGCGTGATGTTCGGCGCGCTCGTCTCGAGCACCGTGATCTCGGTGCTGGCCCCGGCCGATCTCGAGAGCTGGGGCTGGCGGCTGCCCTTCGTGCTCGGCATCCTGATCGCGCCGGTGGGCATGTACATCCGCACGCGCCTGCACGAGACCCATGTCGACGCGCCGACGCCAGCGGCCTCGGGCGAAGCGGGCGGCAAGATCGGCCTGCTGCTGCGCCACCACTGGAAGCAACTGATCCAGGCCAGCCTGCTGTTCCTCGCGTGCACGGTCGGCATCTACGTGGTCGCGTTCTACATGCCGACCTACGCGGCCCGGGAGCTCGGACTGCCGGTGCAGGTCGGCATCTGGGCCGGCGTGGTGTTCGGCATCGTGAACCTGCTCGTCGCGCCGCTGTCGGGCCTGCTGGCCGACTGGCTGCGGCGCAAGCCCGTGATCTTCTGGTCGCGCGTGGTGTTGCTGCTGCTGGTGTTCCCGTGCTTCCACTGGCTGCTCGCCGCGCCATCGCCGGGGCGCCTGTACGTGGTCGTCGGGCTGCTCAGCGTGTGCCTGACCTCGCAGTTCCCGGCGCTGCTGGTGATGCTCACCGAGATCTTCCCGAAGCATGTGCGCGCCAGCGGGCTCTCGACCGTCTACAGCGTGGTGGTCGCGGTCTTCAGCGGCTTCTCGCCCTTCGTGCTGACCTGGCTGGTGCACGAGACCGGCGACAAGCTGGCTCCCGCCTGGTACCTGGTGGCCGTGACCGTGGTCTCGACCCTCGTCATGCCCTGGCTCGTCGACCGCACCGGCGAGGACCTCGATGCGCAGAGCCCGAAGGAAGCGCCGCCGCGCGTGCGCCCCGCGATGCCGGTGGGGAGCTTCAAGTGAAACCCACGAACCATTTCGCGGCCAGCTATGCCGCGGCACGCGAGCGCTTTCTCGCGAGCGCGGACGCAGCGGGGCTCGCCGTGGCTTCGCATGCGATCGAAGGCGTGCGCGGCGCGCAGGGTGAGGAACTCGCGATGGATGTCGTGCGATTCGGCGATCCGCGCGCCGACAAGCTGCTGGTGCTGACCTCCGCGATCCACGGCGTCGAGGGCTTCTGCGGTTCGGGTTGCCAGTCGGCGATGCTCGTGGACGAGCCGCTGCTGGCCACGGCCGAGCGCATGGGCGTCGGCCTGCTGTTCGTGCACGCGGTCAATCCCTTCGGCTTCTCGCACCTGCGCCGCGTCAATGAAGACAACGTGGACGTGAACCGGAACTTCGTGCGCTTCGACGAGGCGCGCTCGCCGAACCATGGCTACGCCGAGCTGGAGCCCCTGCTGCTTCCGCCTGCATGGCCTCCGGGCCCCGAAGAGGCCGCGCGGCTCGATGCCTGGATCGCCGCGCAGGGCGTCGAGGCCTACGGACAGTCCGTGTTCCAGGGGCAGTACGACTCGCCCACGGGAATGTTCTACGGCGGCAGCCGCGCGACCTGGAGCAACAGGACGATCCGGCAGGTTCTTCGGCAGGAGGGCGCCGCGACGAAGCAGGTGGGCTGGATCGACCTCCACACCGGGCTCGGCCCGCGGGGCCACTGCGAGAAGGTCTTCATCGGCAGGCCCGGCGAGATCGACCGGGCCCGGACCTGGTGGGGCGCGGATGTCATCTCGACCGAGCGCGACGATTCGGTGATGTACGAGATCCGCGGCCCGATGGTGACGATCCTCGCGCAGGAATGCCCCCACGCACTGGGCACCACGATCGCGCTCGAGTTCGGCACCGTGCCGTTGCTGCGGATGATCGATGCGCTGCGCGCGGACCACTTCTGCTGGCGGGCCGAGCCGCCCGTCGCGCCGCGGCTCAAGGCCGAGGCCGGGCAGGAACTGAAGGCCTGCTTCTACGTCGACGATGCCGATTGGCAGGGCATGGTCTTCGGCCAGGCGCGCACGGCGGTCGTGCAGGCCTTGTGCGGGCTCGGCGCTTCGGCGTGACCGGGTGCGCGGCGCGGCGGATGGTCAGGCGGCGCGCCCGCTTTTCCTTCGCCCGCCGGCCTTCGCGCCATGGCTCGCCAACCCGGCGAAGTCGACGATCCTGATCCGGGGACCCTCGAGCTGCACCAATCCGTCGGACCTCAGCGCGCGCAGCGCCATGTTGGTCCGCTGGCGCGACAGCCCGCACAGGTTGGCGAGCTGATGCTGCGGCAGGGCCAGCGCGTCGCCGTCGTCGCCCTGGGCCAGCAGCGAGAGGCAGCGCGCGACGCGCATGTCGGGCGCCAGCATGCGCGAGGCTTCGAGCAAGGCCGTGACCGTGCCCATGCGCTGGTTGAGGTTGTTGAGCAGGAAGTTGTTGAACGGCACGCTCTGCGCGAGCAGCAGCTCGAAGGTGGGTGCGGGCAGCAGGCAGACGCGGCTCGCGCGCACCGCGATCACGTCGTAGCGCCGCTGCTCGCGCTTGAGCATCGAGCCTTCGCCGCCCCACTCGCCCTCGCGCAGGAAATGCAGCGTGGTCTCGCTGCCATCGGCGGCGGTCACGGACATCTGCAGGAAGCCGCTGTCCACGCCGATCCAGTGCGCCGCGGTCTCTCCCACCCTGGCCACGCATTCGCCGATCGCGGCATCTTTTTCGACCAGGGTGGCGCGCACCAGCGCCTGCTGCGCCGGCTCCAGCGTGGCGAACCAGGCGCTGCGGTCTAGCAGGGAGGTGGGCGGTGGGGCGGGCTTCATGGATGTCGTTGCAACGACAGCGCGATGCGCGTGTCTTCACGATAGTAAGCACTTCAACAGGAGACGCCAATGACCGTGAGAACCGAGAAGGATGGTGCGGTGTGGACCGTGATCCACAGCCGCTTCGACGAAGCGCGCAACGCGATGGACCCCGACAGCGCCGACGCGCTGGTCGAGCAGCTGCAGGCCTTCGACCGCGATCCGCAGGCGCGCGTCGCGGTGCTGTGGGGCGAGGGCGGCGCCTTCTGCGCCGGCTGGGACCTCAAGTACGCGAGCACGCTGGCGGACCGCGAGCGCTTCGACCAGGACATCGTGCGCGGCCTGGCGTTTCCGATGGGTGCCAACGCGGCGCCGCGAGGGCCGCTGGGGCCGACGCGGCTGGAGCTGTCGAAGCCCGTGATCGCGGCGTTGGAAGGCCCCGCGGTGGCGGGCGGCATGGAGCTCGCGCTGTGGTGCGACATCCGCGTGATGGCTGAGAGCGCCTACTTCGGCGTCTACTGCCGCCGCTGGGGCATCCCCTTGCTCGATGGCGGCGCGGTGCGTCTGCCGCGGCTGGTGGGACAGGGCCGCGCGATGGAGATCATCCTCACCGGCCGCAAGGTGCCGGCCGAGGAGGCGCTGCGCATCGGCATGTGCGAGCAAATGGTGCCGCACGGCGAGGCGCGGCAGGCGGCCGAGGCGATGGCCAGGGAGATCGCGCGCTTTCCGCAGGCCGCCGTGCGGGCCGATCGCCGCACGGTGCACGAAAGCCATGGCCTGCCGCTGCGCGATGCGATGCGCGTGGAGTGGGCCAACGGCGTGGAGGCGCACCACCAGGAAGGCGCCGATGGCGCGGGCCGCTTCGCGTCGGGACTGGGGCGCGGCGGCGACTTCGGCCGCATCTGATCACTCCTCGAACAGGCGCGACTGCGAGGAGGTCAGCGCCGAGAAGCTGTCCCCCATCGGCTGCAGGATCGCATCCGCGATCGGCCGCAATTGCTTTGCGAGGTAGTGCTCGTAGTCGATGCGCGACTGGCGCGCTTCCAGCGGCTCGGGCCCGTTGTGCGTCATCACGTACTGGATCCAGCCGCCGTTCTGGTACTGGCGCGGCCGCTGCGCCCGGTCGTTGAATGCGTCGGCGATGCGCGCCGCGCGCACCTGCGGCGGCACGTTGACCTGGTAGTCGTCGAGCCGATGGCGCAGGCGCTTGCGGTAGATCAGCAGCTCGTCCTTGGCACCCGCCAGCATCGAGCGCGTGTAGTCGGCGACGAAATCGCGGTAGGGCTCGTCGTGGAAGATGCGCGACAGCAGTCCTTCCTGGAACTGGCGCGCCAGCGGCGTCCAGTCGCTGCGCGCCATCTCGAGGCCGCGATAGACCATCTCCTCCCGGCCCTTGGCATCCACGCTCAGGCCCGCATAGCGCTTCTTGCTGCCGATCTCCGAGCCGCGGATGGTGGGCATGAAGAACTTCTTGTAGTGGGTGTCGAACTCGATCTCGAGGAAGTTGCGCAGTCCCTGCTCGTCGTGCAGGGTGCGGGTCCACCAGGCATTGATCTCGGTGGTGAGCGCCGCCGCGATGGCGTGCGCGTCCTCGCTGGAATGCGCGCGCTTGAGCCAGATGAAGATGGAGTCGGTGTCGCCGTAGATGACCTCGTAGCCGCGTTCCTCCACGAAGTCGCGCGTGAGCCGCATCATCTCGTGGCCGCGCAGCGTGATGGCGGACACCAGGTCGGGATTGAAGAAGCGGCAGTCGGACGCACCCAGCACGCCCGCGAAGGAGTTCATGAGCAGCTTCAGTGCCTGCGACAGCGGCTCGTTCTTCGCGCGCTTGGCCTCGTCGCGCGCATGCCAGAAGGTGCTGACGATCTCGGGCAGGCAGTGCCTGTCGCGCGAGAACAGGGTGCCGTTCGGGCCCTTCACGCCCGCGGCCGGGTCCTGCGCCCGCATGCCTTCCACCAGGCCCACGGGGTCGACGAGGAAGGTGCGGATGATCGATGGATAGAGGCTCTTGTAGTCGAGCACCACGACCGAGTCGTAGAAGCCGGGCTTGGAGTCCATCACGTAGCCGCCCGGATAGGCCTTGCTGAGGATCTCGCCGACGTTGGGCGCCACGTAGCCCAGCCGGTGCATGCGCGGCAGGTAGTGGTGGCTGAACGCGGCGATGGAGCCGCCGAAGTGGTCGGCCTGCAGGCCCGTGGTCTGGGCGCGCTCGAGCACGAAGCTCAGCAGCTTCGTCTTCTCGAAGATGCGCAGCACCAGCTCGCAGTCGCGGATGTTGTAGGTGGCGAGCGCCGGCTTGTCCTGCTGGTAGCGGCGCTCGATCTCGGCCATCTTGTCGTACTCGTCGCCGATGGCCTTGCCTTCGCCGAGCAAGGCTTGCGACACCGACTCGAGGCTGAACGAAGGAAAGCTCCACATCCCGGAGCGCAGCGCCTCGATGCCGTCGATGATCACGCGGCCCGCAGTGGTCGCGAACAGGTAGCCCTGCTTGCCCGGATGCGTGCGCCATTCGAAGGGCCGGCGCTCGCGGCCCGGCAGCAGCGGCGTGCCGGCGGTGTCGGCCGTCTTCTGCAGCACCCGCAGGTCGAACTGGATCACGCTCCAGCCGACGATGACGTCGGGGTCGTTGTGTTCGAACCAGTCGTTGAGGCGCTCGATCATCGCCTTGCGGCTGGCGCAGTAGACGAGCGAGAAGTCCAGCGGCTCGCTCGCCGCCTGCGCGGGCGCTTCGCCCAGCATGTAGACCACGCGCTCGCCGGTGCCGTCGAGCGCGATCGAGTAGAGCTCCTCGTGCTGGCTGGTCTCGATGTCGAGCGACACCACCTTGAGCCGCGGCCGGTAGGCGGGCGCGGGCTTGAGCCTCGCATCGACGAGGGCGGCGCCGTCGGGCCTGCCGCCTTCCACGAGCGCGCCCGCGGTGATGAAGCGCTCCATCAGGTAGCGGTCGTGCGGCCGGATGTCGGCTTCGAGCAGTGGAATGCTCTTCGCCTCGAGCAGGCGCACCAGCCGCTTGAGCTGGCGGAAATGCGTGACGTAGACGCCGACGACCGGCTCCTGCCCGAAGGTCTTGAGCGCGAGTTCGCGCAACTGCAGGCCCGGCAGCTCCGGGGCGTGCGCTTCCACCGCCTGCCTGTGCTTCGCCGCCACGAAGGCGACCGAGGTCTGCGCATTGAGCAGCACCTTGCGCGGGCCCTCGTCGGTGGCGAGCCAGAACTCGATCTCGGTGCCGCCGGGCGCATCGCGCCAGCGCCGGGTGAGGATGAACCCCTGGAGTTCGGAGGTCGGCACGGGAGGCTGGAGATCGGGTGGAGCGGGAACGTGGTGGATTTTCACAGGGCCGCGCTTTGCTTGCGCCTGGCCGTCGCAGGGCGCGGCGGCATGCTGTCCTTCATGGCCTCCTTGAGGATGCCGAACACCCGCCGGTCGCCGAGCTGCGCGGCATTGAAGCGCACGAACGCGCCGGCCGTCTGCGAGACGCTGAAGACATTGCCGGGCGCGAGCACGACCTTCTGTTCCATGCAGCGCCGCGCCAGCACCGCGGAGTCGAGCCCATCGGGCAGCCGGCACCAGAGGTAGAAGCCGCCGCGCGGCGCGAGCCAGGGCTCGATCCCCAGCGCCCTCAGGCGCTCGGTGGCGTCCTTGCGCGCGCGCATGAGGCGCTGGCGCACCTCGTCCATGTGCTTGCGGTAGCTGCCGCCGGCCAGCACGCCGGCGATCAGTTCGGTGGCCACCGGGCTCGGGCCGCCGAACTGGGTCGCCACCTGCAGGTCGACCAGCCCGTCGATCCAGTCGCGGCGCGCGGCGATGTAGCCGCAGCGTACCGAGGCCGAGAGCGTCTTGGAGAAGCTGCCGATGCGGATCACGCGCTGCAGGCCGTCGAGCACCGCGAGCCGCGGCGAGGGCGAGGGCTCGAAGTCGGCGAAGACCTCGTCCTCGACGATGGTCATGCCCTGCGCCGCGGCCGCGCCGAGCACGCGGTGCGCGGTCTGCGGCGAGATCGTGGCGCCGGTGGGGTTGTGCAGCGCCGAGTTGGTGATGTAGAGCCGCGGGTTCTGCGCCAGCGCCTGCGTGAAGGCCGCGACGTCGGGGCCGGTGGGCGTGAACGGCACGCCGACGATCTTCGCTTGATGCGCGCGCAGCAGCGCCTGGAAGTTGAAGTAGCAGGGATCGTCCACCAGCACGGTGTCGCCGGGCCGCAGCAGCAGGCGGCAGATCAGGTCGATGGCCTGCGTGCCCGAGGTGGTCAGCAGCAGCTGTTCGGGCGTCGCGGCGATGCCCTCGTCGGCCAGGCGCGCCAGCAGCAGGCGGCGCAGCGCGAGTGCGCCGCGCGTGCTGCCGTAGTCGGCCAGCAGCGCGTCGTCGGCGCGGCTCAGCGCGCGCAGGCCCTTGCGCAGGGCGGCGTGAGGCATCCAGTCGGCCGGCAGCCAGCCGCAGCCCGGCATGAGAAAGGAACCATCGGCATCCAGCGACTGGCGCGAGACCCAGAAGGGATCGACGTCGCGTTCGCGCGGCGCGCCCATCTCGGCCAGCGCCATCGGCGGCAGGTTGGCGCCGGTCACGTAGAAGCCCGAGCCGCGCCGCGCGCGGATCACGCCCTCGGCCTCGAGGCGGTCGTAGGCCTCGACCACGGTGGAGGGCGAGACGCCCATGGTCTCGGCGAAGCTGCGCACCGAAGGCAGGCGGTCGCCTTCCACCAGGGCGCGGTTCGCGATCTTGGCGCGCACCGCCTCCATCAGCGCATCGGTCCGCATCGTTGCCTTCACACCGTTCATCCTCGCCGCCTTCCGGGTGACTGTGTGGCCGGGATGAGCCATACAGTTTGCGGAAATTGTATGCCTCTGTGCCTTCCCGTCAGGGCCCGGCCCAGATACGCTGGGCGGATGACAAGCGAAGGTTCTCGACGACATTCGGCCGGCTGGGGCAGCGGCCTGCTGGGCGTGCTCATCTTCAGCGGCTCGCTGCCCGCCACGCGCGTGGCCGTGGCCGATTTCTCGCCGTTGTTCCTGACGGGCGCGCGCGCGGTGATCGCCGCCTTGCTGGGCGCGGTGTTCCTGTTCGCGCTGCGCGAGGCGCGGCCCAAGCGGGCCGACCTCATGCCGCTGACCCTGGTGGCGATCGGCGTGGTCGTCGGCTTCCCGCTGCTGACCGCGTTGGCGCTGCAGCACATCGATGCCGCGCATTCGGTGGTCTTCGTCGGGTTGCTGCCGCTGTCGACCGCGATCTTCGGCGTGCTGCGCGGCGGCGAGCGGCCCAGACCCGCCTTCTGGCTGTTCTCGATCGTCGGCGCCGCGGTGGTGGCCGGCTTCGCGCTGCACGGCAGCCGCGGCGGCAGCCTGCAGGGCGACCTGCTGATGATCGCGGCCATCGTGGTGTGCGGACTCGGCTATGCCGAAGGCGCCACGCTCTCGCGCCGCCTCGGCGGCTGGCAGGTGATCTGCTGGGCGCTGCTGCTGTCGCTGCCGCTCATGGCCGCCATCGCGCTGTTCACCCTGCCGCATGCCTGGGACCGCATCGGCGCCCCGGCCTGGGCCGGCCTCGCCTACGTGTCGGTCTTCAGCATGATGATCGGCTTCGTCTTCTGGTACCGCGGCCTGGCGCTCGGCGGCATCGCGGGCGTGGGCCAGCTGCAGTTGCTGCAGCCCTTCTTCGGCCTGCTGCTGGCCGGGATGCTGCTCGGCGAGCCGGTGGCCTGGACCATGATCGCATCGACCGTGGTCGTGGTGTTCTGCGTGGCGGGCGCCAAGCGCTTCGCCTGAGCGGTCGATGAGTTCTTCCGCGATCGAGATCGGCGCGCTCGCGCCGCTGAGCCGGCCGGGCTGGGTCGAGGCGGGCGAGCATCTGCTGGCGGGCATGGAACTGGCTGCCCTCGAGATCAATGAGGCAGGCGGGATCGCGGGCAGGCTGCTTCGATTGGTGGTGAGGGATACGGCGGCCGATCCGAACACGGCAATGACTGCCGTGGACGAACTGGCCCGCCTCGGCGTGGTGGCGCTGGCCGGGGAGTACCACAGCGTGGTCGCCCGCGCGGCGGCCGCGCGGGCGCATGCACTCGGCCTGCCGTTCCTCTGCGCGTCGGCGGTGCTCGATGCGCTGTGCGAACAACCGAGCCGCTGGGTGGCGCGGCTGGCGCCGGCGCAGTCGCACGGCTGGCGGATCTATGCGGACTTCCTGCTCGGCGAGGGCCATCGCCGCATCGCGGTCGCGGCCGATGCCAGCGTCTATTGGGCGGCGGGCACCGGCATCCTGCGCGAGCACCTGGCCGCGCGCGGCGGCACGTTGGTCGAACTCGATGCGCGTGCGTTGTCGCCCGCGGCACTGTGCGACCAGCTGTTCGAGCAACGCGCCACGGCCGTCCTGATGCTGGCCGGCCACCCCGAGCCGGCCGTGCCCATCGTCAAGGCCGTGCGCCATGACCCGCGGCTGGCCGGCATGCGGATCGGCGCGCCGGCGGGACAGCCCGAGTTCGCCGAGTGGATGGCGGCGCTGGACGCGGATGGCGCGGCGATTCCGTTTCTTCGCTATCTGCCCGAGCGTCTCGGTTCGTCAGCCATGCGCATCGAAGCGGCATTGCGCGAGCGACTGGGCGTGGCGCCTTCGTTCGTCGCCTTCGAGGGCTACGACGCGATCGCTGTGCTCGCCGAAGCGATGCGATCGCACGGTGCGCGGCGCGAAGGCATTGCCGATGCATGGTCGCACGCGAGCTTCGAGGGCAGCCGCGGTCCCTTCCGGTTCTCGCGCGTGCCGGGCATCGATGTCCTGCAATGGGCCTGGCCGCCGGTCCAGGTGGTCGAGCGCGATCCCTCGAAGCCCGATCGCTTCAGGGTGCTCCACACCGGCGTCTGACGAAGGGCGGAAGTCATGCGGCGCCCTCTGTTCATCACGGGCCGGCCTGCTGCCCCGTCTCGACCACGAAGGCATGCAGCTCGGCGAGCTTCCCGTCGCGAAAGCGCCAGACATCGCAGTAGCTGTGATGGGTCGCTTTGCCCACTTCGTCCTTCAGCGTGATCTCGCCGATGGCCGCCACGATGTCGCCCTCGGCGACCAGCCGATGCACGTCGAACCGGGGCGGCTCCTTGTACGTCCGGGCCATCCACTGGCGAACGGCTTCCTTGCCGTCGAGCGTCTGTTCGCCCACGAAGGTCCACTTCGTGTCGTCGGTGCAGACACTCAGAAAGCCTTCGTAGTCGCCTTCGACGATGGCCGCGTTGGCCCGCTCGAGGGTGGCCTTGTTCGCCTGTGACATCCGGAACTCTCCTTCGTTGAACCAGGAACAGGTTCCGGTTGTAGAGCTCCGGCGCGTCGCGATCGTCAGTCCATGGGCAACGATGGCGTACGCGATCGGCTGACAGCTAACGCAGGTCGAATCCGAAATGCAGGCCGCGTGCGAGCAGGTCGTTGCGGAAGTAGAAGCGCTGCGCCAGCGCGTTGTCCAAGCCGGTGTCGAGCGTGAGGCGCGTGCACCCGGCTTCGCGCGCCAGCGTCTTCAACGCGCCGAGCAGCGCGCTGCCCACGCCGCCGCCGCGCTCGTCCTGCGTGGTCACGAGGTCGTCGACATAGAGGAAGCGCCCGTGGATCAGGTTGCGCTGGAAGCGGTAACCCGCGAAGCCGCACGGCGCATCGTGCCGCCAGGCCGCGAGCATGCGGTAGCCCTCGCGGCGCTGCTCGGCCACGGCCTGCTGGAAGGCCTCGGGGCTCGCGAGGTGAGGACGCAACTGGCGCACCATGGGATGGCAGGCGAGAAGGTCCGCATCGGATTCGACGGGACGGAAGTGGATCGGGGTGGCGGTCATGAGGGCAAGGTCGATGAAAGGGGTCGAGGCAGTGTGCGTCCGCATCGCGCCTTCCGGTTGGACCACGTTCTTCGAATCTGGCTGGACCATTGCCCGCTGGATCGACGCCGGCCTTTCTTTCGTCTGTCTTTCACCGTTGCGTGGTGCAAGCCCCAGTTCGCGGGAAGGTCCCCGATGGCAACATCCGGGCATGCAACTGCTGCTCGTGGAAGACGACTTCGACCTGTCGGGAATACTGTCCCGCAGCCTGTCGCGCGCGGCTTCGAGATCCTGTGCTGCAGCGATGGCGCCGAGGCCCTGGCGGCGGCGCGCAAGAAGAACTTCGACATCATCGTGCTCGACCTGTCGCTGCCCGGGCTCGACGGCCTGGAGCTGTTGCACCGTCTGCGCGGCGACGGGAACGCGACCCCGGTGCTGATCCTGACGGCCCGCGGCGCGGTCGGCGACCGGATCGCGGGGCTCAATGCCGGCGCCGACGACTACCTCGCCAAGCCCTTCGACCTCGAGGAGATGATCGCGCGCGTGGGCGCGCTGACCCGCCGGCTCGGCCGTAACGGCGAGCTGCGCTGCGGCCGCCTGCGCTACGAGGCGGCCGCCAATGTCTTCTACCGCGACGAGAGCCCGCTCGAACTGTCGCAGCGCGAGGCCGACCTGCTGAAGAAACTGATGTCGCGCGTCGATCGCGTGGTGCCCAGGGAGGAGCTCAGGCAGGCGGTGTTCGGTGCCGACACGGCGCAGTCGGAGGCCATCGACCTCGTGGTGCACCGGCTGAGGAAGAAGCTGGTCGGCGCCAGCGTCGAGGTGCTCAACCTGCGCGGCGTCGGCTATCTGCTGTGCGACGACACCTCCGCGGCGGCGCAACGCCCGGTCGGCGGATGATGCCGTCGTCCTGGCCGCCAGGTGCCGTGTCGCTGCGGCGCTTCCTGCTGCTGTGGCTGCTGGGCGGCCTGTGGCTGGTCGTGGCCTGCATCGCGGCGTTCCATCTGGTGGTGGCGCTGATCGAGCTGGCGCGGGCGCAGGACGCGCGGCTGGTGGCGGCGCTCGGCGCTTCGGGCCAGCCCGGTGTCGGTGCCGTGTTCGAACGGACCGGTTCGCTCGACGGCAGCCGGATCGCCGGCGACCGCATGCTCGAGGCGTTCCCTTGGGTCGCGAGCCTGCCGGCGTCGGGCGCGCCGCGCCTCTATGTGAGCCAGCGCGGGGACGTGGCGGTGCGTGCCGCGGCGGCCTTGCGCGAGGACGCGACCCAGTCCGGAGGGAAGGTGGTGGTCCAGGCCGCGGAACCGATGCGCGCGCGCTTCGCCGCCTGGGACCGGATGCCGCGGCAACTGCTGGGCTGGCTCGCCGCGGCCGCCCTCGGCATGTCGGCCGTGGTGGTCTCGGCGGTGGCCATGACCTCGCGCTGGCTGGCGCGCGCGCGCCGCGCGCTCGATGCCCCGCAGCTGGACATGGCGCTCTACGACGGTCCCTCCGAGCTGCGCCCAGCGATGGCGCGCATGCATGAGCTGCACCAGCGGCAGCGCGAATGGGTCGAGCAGCAGCGCCGCTTCCTGGCCGATGCCTCCCATCAGCTGCGCACGCCGATGTCGGTGCTGCGCACGCAGCTGCAGTCCGCCATGGCGGGCGACGTGCCGGCCGGCGAGATCCTGCCGCAGATGCTGCACACGGTCGATCGCGCGACGGACATGGCCAACCAGCTGCTGAGCCTCAGCAAGCTCGAGCAGGTCAAGCGGGCGGGGCGCCTGCAGGCGGTGCTGCTGCATGCGGCGGCCGTCGACGCGGTGATGGAGCTCGCGCCGCTCATCGCGGCCAAGCGGCTGGACTTCGCGCTCGAGGGCGACGAGCAGCTGGGCGCCACCGGCGATCCGCTGATGCTCGGCGAGCTGCTGCGCAACCTGCTCGCGAACGCGATCCATCACACGCCCGATGGCGGCCGGCTCGGCATCCTGGTGCGCGCCTATGCCGCGACGGTGGAGCTCGTGGTGTGGGACGGCGGCCCGGGCGTCGACGATGCGCTGCGGCCGCGGCTGTTCCAGGCCTTCTCGGCCACCAAGGGCGGGGTTGGCCTGGGCCTGTCGATCTGCCGCCAGATCGCCGAGGCCATGGGCGCGTCGATGGAGATCTACAACCGCGTCGATGCCGGGCGGGTCATCGGCGTGGACGCCGTGGTCCGCTGGAGCCAGGCCCCCTGAACGCGGCCGGCACCCATGCCGGCCGAACGAAGCCCCCCGCATTCCTTCCCGTTTCTTCACGGCCCGCGCGTGGCCGGGGACGCGTGTCGCCCTTTTCTTTTCGATCCCACTCCAAGGAGATATCCATGAACAAGACAAATGCCCTCGCGGCCCTCGCGCTGGCCGCCGGCCTGTGCGCGCCGGCCGTCCATGCCCAGGGGGCTGGCCAGTTGAACGTCATCTGCTCCGTGCAGGACGAATGGTGCTCGCTCATGAGCACCACCTTCGCCCGCAGTTCGGGCATCAAGGTCAACGTGCTCAAGCGCGGCAGCGGCGAGGCGCTGGCCCAGTTGCTGGCCGAGCGCGGCAACCCGAAGACCGACGTCTGGTTCGGCGGCACGGGCGATCCCCATCTCCAGGCCGCGGAGCAGGACCTGACCCTTGCGTACAAGTCGCCCTCGCTGCCGCAGTTGCACGCCTGGTCGCAGTCGCAGGCCGAGCAGTCGCAGTGGCGCACCGTCGGCGTGTACTCGGGGCCGCTGGGCTTCGCCTACAACACCGAACTGCTGGCGAAGAAGAAGCTGCCCGAGCCCAAGTGCTGGAAGGACCTGCTGTCGCCGGGCCTGCGCGGCGAGATCCAGGTCGCCAATCCCGCGAGCTCGGGAACGGCCTACACCATGATCGCGACCCTCGTGCAGCTGATGGGCGAGGACAAGGCCTTCGACTACATGAAGGGCCTGCACCGGAACGTGAGCCAGTACGCGCGCTCCGGCACCGGCCCGATCAAGGCCGCGGCGCGCGGCGAGACCACGGTGTCGATCAGCTTCGTGCACGACGCGCCGAGCGAGCAGATGCAGGGCTTCCCGATCGCGACCGCGACGCCCTGCGAGGGCACCGGCGCCGAGATCGGCTCGATGTCGATCATCAAGGGCGCGCGCAATCTCGAGAATGCCAAGAGGTTCTACGAATGGGCCCTGACGCCCGCGGCGCAGCAACTGGCCGCGGCGGCGCACCAATACCAGCTGCCGTCCAACAAGTCGGCCACGCTGGACAGCCACATCCCCGACTTCCGCAAGATCCGCCTCATCGACTACGACTATGCGAAGTACGGGCGCTCGGCCGAGCGCAAGCGCCTGATCGAACGCTGGGAGCGCGAAGTCAATGGCCAGTCGCGTTGAACGGATCCGCATGAAGCTCGATCCTCACAACAGGCCGATCGCGCTCTGGTCGGTCGTCGGCCTGCTCGCCTTCTGCCTGCTGCCCTGGCATGCCTTGCCCGATGGCCTCGCGGGACTGCAGGGCGTGGGCGAATTGCTCGCGGGCCATGACAGCTCCTCGGCGCTCGCGCAGGTGCTGCTGCATCGCCGGCCCTGGCTGGCCCTGGCCGCCTGGCCGCTGCTCGCCGGCCTGCTGGCGATGCGGATGACGCCCGGTGTCGCGCAGGGACGGCTGCTGGCCGGTTGCGGCGCGCTGGGCGTGGCGGGCGTGCTGCTGCAGGGTTTCGCCATCGGCCTGCCCGCCGCCGACCCGGCGCCGGGCCTGTTCGCGGCGGCCGTTGCCGCCGGCCAACCGGGCTTCGGCTGGGGCGCGATGCTCGTGCTGTGCGCGCTGCTGATGCTGACCGCGTTCGGCGCGGCGCGCACGGGGGCGTTCCGCGGCGACCTGTTCGTCGCGGCGGCCGTGGTGGGCGCGGGCAGCCTGCTGCTGGCCTTCGTCGCGCTGCCGGTGTTCCGCTCGCTGGCCGGCGCCTTCCTCGACGACGGCGGCCAGTTCAGCGCCGGCGCCTGGTTCGCGCGCATCGCGAGCGAAAGGATCTGGGGCGTCGGCTGCCTGCATTTGGCGCGCAGCTGCGGCGTTGCCTGGAATACGCTGGCACTGGCCACGCTGACCGGCGTCACGACCACGGTGCTCGGCACGCTGCTCGCGCTGGTCGAGAACCGCAGTGCCTCGCGGATCCGGCATGCGCTGCGCTTCCTCGCGCCACTGCCGATCATCACGCCGCCCTTCGTGGTGGGGCTGGGCCTGATCCTGCTGTTCGGGCGGGCGGGGCTGGTCAACCAGTTGATCGAATGGGCCTTCGGCATCGAACCCACGCGCTGGTTCTACGGCTGGTTCGGCGTCTGGCTCGCGCAGCTGTTCGCCTTCACGCCGATCGCCTTCCTCATCGTGCGTGGCGTGATCGAGGGGATCAGCCCCTCGCTCGAGGAGGCCTCGCAGACGCTGCGCGCCGATGCCTGGCGGACCTTCCGCCATGTCACCTTCCCGCTGATGCTGCCGGGCCTGACGAACGCCTTCCTGGTCGGCTTCATCGAGAGCATCGCCGACTTCGGCAACCCGATCATCGTGGGCGGGCAGTTCTCGGTGCTGTCCACGGAGATCTTCTTCGCGATCGTCGGCGCGCAGTTCGACCAGGGCCGCGCGTCCGCGCTCGCGCTGATCCTGACCGTGTTCGCATTGGGGGTCTTCGCGGTGCAGCGCGGGATCCTGGGCCGCAGGAACTTCACCACCGTCTCGGGCAAGGGCGACGCGGGGCTCTCGATGCGCCTGCCCGACGGTCTGCGGCGCGCCGCGCTGTGCGTGGTCGTACCGTGGCTGGTCTTCACGCTGGTGGTCTATGTGTTCGCCTTCTGCGGCGGCTTCGTGCAGACCTGGGGCCGGAACTACACGCCCACGCTGGCGCACTTCCGCACGGCCTTCTCGGTGGTGGTGGAGGGGGGCGCGGTGCAATGGGCCGGCGTGGCCTGGGATTCGCTCTTCACGACGGTGCGGCTGGCGGCCGTGGCGGCGCCGCTCACCGCGGGGCTGGGCCTCCTGATCGCCTGGCTGCTGGCACGCGTGCAGTTCCGCGGGCAGGGCGCGTTCGAGTTCTCGGCGCTCATGGCCTTCGCGATCCCGGGCACGGTGCTGGGCGTGAGCTACGTGCTGGCCTTCAACGCTCCGCCATTCGAGATGACGGGCACCGGGCTGATCATCGTGCTGTGCTTCATCTTCCGGAACCTGCCGGTGGGCGTGCGCGCGGGTTCGGCGGCCTTCAAGCAGCTCGACAAGTCGCTCGACGAGGCCTCGCTGATGCTGCGCGCCTCGACCGCGCGCACGCTCTGGTCGGTCACGCTGCCGCTGCTGAAGCCGGCGCTCGCGGCCTCGCTCATCTACAGTTTCGTGCGTTCGATGACCACCGTGTCGGCGGTGATCTTCCTCGTCACGGCGCAGACCGAGCTGGCCACCACCTTCATCATCGGCCGCGTCGGCCAGGGCGACTACGGCGTGGCGCTCGCATACAGCACCGCGCTGATCGTGCTGATGGCGGTGGTCACCGGCCTCGTGCAATGGCGCGTCGGCGACCGCAGGCTGGGCCGCAGGGCCGCCACGGCCCGGCGCCCGGACACCGGGGCGGCCGACGCACGGCATGCGCCGGCGGCCACCTGAAGCATCTCAATCGGAGAAGAACATGTACGGCATCGAATTCAGGAACGTGTCCAAGAACTATGGCACCGGCGCCCAGGCGCCCATGGTCGTGAAGGACATCAGCTTCGGCGTGCCCCGGGGCACGCTCACCACCATCCTCGGCCCGTCGGGCTGCGGCAAGACCACGACGCTGCGCATGATCGCGGGGCTCGAGACGCCGAGCGCGGGGCGCATCTTCATCGACGGCGTGGACGTCACGACCCTGGGCGCGGCGCAGCGCAACGTCAGCCTGGTGTTCCAGAGCTATGCGCTGTTCCCGCACATGAGCGTCATCGAGAACGTCTCCTACGGGCTGCGCATGTCGGGCTTCGCGAAGGCGCAGGCGCGCGAGAAGGCCGCGCTGATGCTCGAGACCGTGGGCCTGAAGGGAATGAACGAGCGCATGCCCAGCGAGCTGTCGGGCGGGCAGCAGCAGCGCGTGGCGCTGGCGCGCGCGCTGGCGCTGGAGCCGGCGGTGCTGCTGTTCGACGAGCCGCTGTCGAACCTCGACGCCCGGTTGCGCCGCTCCATGCGCGAGGAGATCCGCGCGTTGCAGCAGCGGCTGTCGCTCACGGTGGCCTACGTCACGCACGACCAGAGCGAGGCGCTGGCGGTCAGCGACCACATCATCGTGATGGACCAGGGCGCGATCGCCCAGCGTGGCGCGCCGCACGAGCTCTACGAGTCGCCGCAGTCGGAATTCGTCGCGGGCTTCATGGGCGAAGCGATGCTGTTCGACGGCGTCTGCGATGCGCGGCGCCAGGTGATGCTGGGCACGCTCGGCGTGACGGCGCCGGACGGCATCGGCGCGGGGCCGGTGAAGGTGGCAGTGCGGCCCGAGGCCTGGATCATCCGGCCGGTCTCGAACGATGGTCTCGCGGCGCGCGTGCTCAAGAGGACCTATGTCGGCAGCACCGTGGAATACACCTTCTCGAGCGGACTCGGCGAGATCTTCGTCGTTTCGCCCGAGGTCAGGCAGTCGCTGATGCCCGGCGCGCCCGTGAGCCTGCACCTGGCGGACCACGGCGTTTCCATCGTGGCCGCGGCAACTTAGGGTTTCGCCGTTTCGCGCGCCGGCGCCACCATGTTGCGGCAGGCGATCAGGTAGGCCTGCTCCGTGCTCTGGATGTGCTCGCGCAGGATCGCCTGCGCGCGCGCCGCGTCGTTGGCGCGGATCGCGTCGACCACCACGCGGTGGTTGTCCTGGCAGTGCGTGACCTGGCTGTTCTCGGCCGGCAGCCGGTAGCGCAGGGCGGTGAGCTGCGCCGCCACCAGCATGTAGGCGGACTGGATGTAGCCGTTGGCGCAGCTCTCGATGATGGCGTTGTGGAACTCGGTGTCCAGGCGCGGGAACTCGTCGTGCTGCTGCTTCGAGAAGGCGGCCGCCATGTCGTCCAGGCATTTCTCGAGCGCCTGGATCAACGCCTCGGGCCGGTGCTCCATGCCGTCGGCCAGCGCCTCGCATTCGATCATCGAGCGGAAGCGGCAGATGTTCGCGACCTCGGCCTCGCCGAGCTGAAAGACGAAGGTCCCGCGCTGCGGATGGACCTCGACCAGCCCTTCCATCTTGAGGTGCAGCAGCGCCTCGCGCACCGGCGTCTTGCTGATCCCCAGCGTGGCCGCCAGCACCGACTCCGACAACGCCTCCCCGAAGCCCAATTCGCCCCTGACGATGGCGGCGCGGATCTGGTCGATCGCGAGTTCGGTGAGCGATTTGGGCCGCTCGACCTTGACGGAGAGGGCGGATTGACGGGGCGGGGCCATGCGCGATCCTAACAGGACCGGCCCTCGGGAAATACCGGATCTGATCTCTGGCGTTTAATATCTGGCATCTGATATATTTGTTGCCACAGATCAGGAGACAAGATGAATGCAGCAATGGACCGGCTCTACCGGTGGTTCGAGCACGCGCTCGTGGGCGGCCTGGCCGTGATGTCGCTGATGGTGTTCGCCAACGTGGTGCTGCGCTATGTGTTCGACACCGGCATCACCTTCACCGAGGAGGTGTCGCGCATGCTGTTCGTCTGGCTGACCTTCATCGGTTCGATCGTCGCGCTGCGCCAGGGCACGCACCTGGGCATGGACACGGTGGTCAGCCGGCTGCCGCATGCGGGCAAGCTGGCCTTCTTCGTCCTGAGCCACCTGCTGATGCTGGGCTGCATCGTGATGCTGTGGCTGGGCTGCTGGGAGCAGACCAAGGTCAACCTCGACAACCACGCGCCGGTCTCGGGCATCCCGGTGGCGGCGGTCTATTCGGTGGGGCTGGTGGCCGCGGTGCTGATGGGCATCACCCTGCTGGCCAACCTCTGGCAGGCGTTGCGCGGCGACCTCAGCGACGCGCAGCTGGTGACGGTGCGCGAGAGCGAAGACCGCGCCGCCGACTGAGCGCAAGGACAGAGGCCACTCCATGACCGTCTTCACCTTCATCGCATCGCTGCTCGGCGCCATGACGCTGGGCATGCCGATCGCGTTCGCCCTCATGGTCTGCGGCGTCGCGCTGATGCTGCAGATGAACAGCTTCGACGTGCAGATCCTGGCGCAGAAGCTGGTCGACGGCGCCGACAACTACCTGCTGATGTCGGTGCCCTTCTTCCTGCTGGCCGGCGAGATCATGAATCTCGGCGGCCTGTCGCGGCGCATCGTCGATGCCGCGATGGCCATCATCGGCCACATCCGCGGCGGCCTGGGCTACGTGGCGGTGCTCACGGCGCTGGTGCTGGCCAGCGTCTCGGGCTCGGCGATCGCCGACACCGCGGCGGTGGCGGTGCTGCTGATCCCGATGATGCGCAATGCCGGTTACGACGTGGGCCGCTCGAGCGGGCTGATCGCGGCGGCCGGCATCATCGCGCCGGTGATCCCGCCCTCGATCGGCTTCGTGGTGTTCGGCGTGGCCGCGGGCCTGTCGATCACCAAGCTGTTCATGGCCGGCATCGTGCCGGGCCTGATGATGGGCGCCTCGCTGATCGTCACCTGGTGGTGGCTCTCGCGCCGCGGCACGGTGCAGCCGGCGCCGCGCCGCAGCCTGCCCGAGATCGGCGTGGCGGTGCTGCGCAGCCTGTGGGCGCTGGGACTGCCGGTGATCATCATCTTCGGCCTCAAGCTCGGCCTGTTCACGCCCACCGAGGCCGGCGTGGTGGCCGCGGCCTACGCGCTGTTCGTGAGCACCGTGGTCTACCGCGCGCTGTCGTTGCGCGACCTCTACCGCGCGCTGCTGAGCGCGGCCATGACCTCGGCCATCATCATGTTCCTGGTGGCGGCCTCGCTGGTGTCGGCCTGGCTCATCACGGTGGCCAACATCCCCGACCAGATCGTGGCGCTGGCGCAGCCCTTCATCGAGCACAAGACGCTGTTGATGCTGGTGCTGATGGCGGTGGTCGTGCTGGTGGGTACCGCGCTCGACTTCACGCCCACCATCCTGATCCTCACGCCGGTGCTGATGCCGATCATCAAGGAGGCAGGCATCGACCCGATCTACTTCGGCGTGCTGTTCATCATCAACAACGCCATCGGCATGGTGACGCCGCCCGTGGGCACGGTGCTCAACGTGGTGGCCGGCGTGGCGCGCATCCGCATGGACGACGCGATCCGCGGCGTCATGCCCTTCATGCTGGCGCAGCTCGTCGTGCTGCTGCTGCTGATCCTGTTCCCGGCGCTGGTGCTCGTGCCCGCCACCTGGTTCCGCTGAATCCGTTCACCCATCGCATCACACAAGGAGACAAGAGACATGCTGAAGAAGATCATCGTCGCGCTGGCCGTCACCGCCGCGCTCGGCCTGGCCCATGCGCAGGCCGGCAAGTTCGGCTACGGCGCCAGCGACGACAACTCGCAGGGCCTGGCGGCCAAGCGCTTTTCCGAACTGGTGAAGACGCGCACCGGCGGCCGCGTCAACGTCAACACCTACGGCAGCGGCAAGCTCGGCACCGATGCGCAGATGCAGTCGGCGCTGCAGGGCGGCGTGCAGGAGCTGATGGTCGGCCCGACCTCGGGCCTGGTCGGCGTGGTCAAGGAATACGCGCTGCTCGACCTGCCGTTCCTGGTCTCCAGCTTCAAGGAGGCCGACTCGCTGCTCGACGGCCCGGTCGGCCAGTCGCTGTTCCAGAAGCTCGAGGCCCATGGCCTGGTGGGCCTGGCCTACTGGGAGAACGGCTTTCGCCATCTCACCAATTCGCGCCGCCCGGTCAACAAGCTCGAGGACATCGCGGGCCTGAAGATCCGCGTGATCCCGAACCCGGTCTACATCGAGACCTTCAAGGCCCTGGGCGCCAACCCGCTGCCGCTGCCCTACACCGAGCTCTATGGCGCGCTCGAGACCAAGTCGGTCGACGCGCAGGAGAACGGCCTGGGCCTGATCGAGTCGGGCAAGTTCTACGAAGTCCAGAAATACCTGACCCTGAGCGCCCACAGCTACACGCCCTACATCGTGCTGGCGAGCAAGAAGTGGTTCGACAAGCTCTCCGAGGCCGATCGCGACGTGGTGCGCAAGGCGGCCGTCGATGCCGGCACCTACCAACGCCAGATCAACCGCGAGGAAACGCGCAAGCTGGTCGACCAGATGAAGAAGCACGGCCTGCAGGTGGTCGACCTGCCGGCCGCCGAGGCCAACCGCATGCGCGAGAAGGTCAAGCCCGTGCACGAGAAGTTCACCGAGCAGATCGGCGCCGCGCTGATGAAGCAGGCGCGCGAGGAGATCGCCAAGGCCGCGCAGTGAGCGCCTGAACCCCCGATTCGTTTTTCTGCCGCCCTCCGCGAGGAGGGCGGGCGGGAGCCTGCCCGCCGTTTTCCGTCTTCCAGCCCATTGCCCCATATACAAGGAGAGAGATTCATGGACACCCAGCAACTGATCGCCGCCTTCGAGAAGGTCGCCACCGCCTCGGTCGCCGATGCCGTCGACAAGGTCACCGGCAAGCGCGGCTACCTCGACCACGAGATCAAGCCGCGCATCAACGACAGGCGCGTGGTCGGCCCGGCCGCCACCGTGATCGAGGTGCCGACCGACGAGTTCGTGCCGCCGCAGCATGCGCTCGACCTGATCGACGAGGCGCCCGAGGGCAGCGTGATCTGCATCGGCATCGGCGGCGAGAGCGATGTCGCCGTCTGGGGCGGCCTGATGACCGCGGGCGCCTTCGCCAACCGCCATGCGGGCGCGCTGCTCGACGGCGGCGTGCGCGACATCGCCGAGATCCGCCGCGACTACGACTTCCCCGTGTTCGCGCGCAGCGTCTCGCCGGGCACCACGCTGGGCCGCCACAAGACCCTGAGCTCGGGCGTGCCGACCATGATCGGCGGCGTGATGGTGCACCCGGGCGACATCGTGGTGGCCGACATCGACGGCGTGGTGATCGTGCCGCTCGCCCACGCCGAGGCCGTGCTCGCGATGGCGCAGGAGATCGACCAGCGCGAGCTCGAGCAGGCCAAATTGATCGTGGCCGAGCGCTCGCTGCGCAAGGGGCTGGCGAAATATGGCCGCATCTGAAGCCACCGGCGCGGTGCAGATCGTCGCGCTCGGCGAGCCGATGGTGGAGTTCAACCAGGTCCGTCCCGGCGAGCCCGGCTACCTGCAGGGCTTCGGCGGCGACACCTCGAACGCCATCATCGCCGCCGCCCGGCAGGGCGCGCGCACCGCCTACCTCACGCGCGTGGGCAACGACATCTGGGGCGATGCGCTGATGGAACTCTGGCGCGCCGAGGGCGTGGCCACCGACGGCGTGGCGCGCGATGCGCAGGCGCCGACCGCGGTGTACTTCGTCACGCACGACGGCGACGGCCATGCCTTCAGCTATCTGCGCGCCGGCAGCGCCGCCAGCCGCATGGTGCCGGCCGGGTTGCCGCGCGGCACCATCGAGGGCGCGCGCTTCCTCCATGTGTCGGGCATCAGCCAGGCCATCAGCGCGAGCGCCTGCGACACCGTGTTCGAGGCCATCGCCATCGCGCGCGCGAAGGGCGTGCAGGTCAGCTACGACGCCAACCTGCGGCTCAAGCTCTGGCCGCTGGCGCGCGCCCGCGCCGTGATCCGCGAGACCGTGGGCCTGTCGGACCTGTTCCTGCCGAGCATCGAGGATGCGCAGCAGTTCACCGGCCTCGACGGCGAAGACGCCATCCTCGACTGGTGCTTCGAGGCCGGCGCGCGCACCGTGGTGCTGAAGCTCGGCAAGGCCGGCGCGGTGCTCGCCACGCCCTCGTCGCGCGAGCGCATCGCGGGCCATGCGGTGCGGGCGGTCGATGCGACCGGCGCCGGCGACTGCTTCGCGGGCTCGCTGCTCGCGCGGCTGGCCGCGGGCGACGCGATCGCGCAGGCGGTGCGCTATGCCAATGCGGCGGCGGCGCTCACGACCACGGGCTTCGGCGCGGTGGCGCCGATACCGCGGCCGGAGGAGGTGCGTAACCTGCTCGCGCGCGTGGCCTAGGGTCGCTCAGCCGGCGGACGAGGCTTCCAGCGCCTGCCGCAGGTCCTCGAGGATGTCTTCGATCGCCTCCAGCCCGATCGACAGCCGGATCAGGCTGTCGCCGATCATGTGCCGCGCGCGCTCCTCGGGCGTGTAGGTCGCGTGCGTCATGCTCGCGGGATGCTGGGCCAGGCTCTCGGCATCGCCCAGGCTGACGGCGCGCGTCACCAGGCGCAGCGCGTTGATGAAGCGGCGTCCGGCATCGAGTCCGCTATGGATGTCGAACGCGATCACCGCGCCCGGTTGCGACATCTGCCGCCTGGCCAGCTCGTACTGGGGATGCGAAGGCAGTCCCGGGAACTTCACGCGTGCCACCTCGGGCCTGGCTTCGAGGAATTCCGCGACGCGCTGCGCGTTCGCGCAATGCCGGTCCATGCGCACCGGCAGCGTCTTCAGGCCGCGCAGGATCAGGTAGGCATCCATGGGCGACATGCAGGCGCCGGTCAGTTCCTTGATGCCCACGAAGCGCAGCGTCGACATCAGCGCCTTGGTGCCCACCAGCGCACCCGCGATCACGTCGCCGTGGCCGTTGATGTACTTGGTGAGCGAATGCACGACCACGTTGGCGCCGAGCTTCAGCGGCTGCTGCAGGTAGGGCGTGCAGTAGGTGCTGTCGACCGCGACCAGTGCCGTGCTGTGCGCATGGACCATCTCCGAGACCGCTGCGATGTCGACGACGCGCATGTGGGGGCTCGCGGGCGTCTCGAACAGCACGAGCTTCGTTCTCGCATTGAGATGGGCCGCCAGCTCGCCTGGCTGCGTGAAGTCCGCAACGCGCGTGACGATGCCGAAGTCGGGCAGCAGGTGGTGCACGAGGGCATGGGTGCAGCCGTAGAGCGTGAGGTCGACGAGTAGCTCGTCGCCCGGTCTCAGCAAGGTCCACATCAGCGTGCAGATCGCGCCCATGCCGGACCCGAAAGCGAGCGCGGCCTCGCCGCCCTCGAGCGATGCGAGGCGCTCCTCGAGCAACTGCACGGTCGGATTGGTGACGCGCGTGTAGATCATCCCCGGCTCTTCCTGCGCGAAGCGCGCGGCGCCCTGCTCGGCCGAGTCGAAGGCGAAGGTCGACGACCAGAAGATCGGCGGATTCAGCGCCCCTTGGTGCGCCGAGGCATCGTAGCCCGCGTGGATGGCGCGGGTCGCCAGAGAAAGGCCTGCTGATTTCATTGCGGTGTCCTGTCCTCGATGCGCATCGCATCCGATGACTCATTCTTTCCCGAACGGCGGATCGGACTGTGGAGTTATTCGCATGAAGCGCGCCCATTGATGCGGGCGGGCGCGCCCGTGCAGCGCCGAATCAGGGCGCGTCGAGCGCCTGCCTCAGATCGGCGATCAGGTCCTCCACATCCTCGAGTCCCACCGAAAGGCGTATCAGGTCCATGGTGACGCCTTCGCTCAGGCGCGCCGTCGGCGCGATCTTCTGTCGCGCGCGCATCAGGGCGCCGGGGCTCGTGATCAGCGACTCGGTATCGCCGAGGCTGATCGCGCGCGAGATCAGGCGCAGGCGATCGATCATCCGGATCGCGCCGTCGTATCCCGTCTTCAGGTCGAAGGACAGCATGCCGCTGCCATGCAGCATCTGCCGGCGCGCGATCTCGTGCCCCGGGCTGTCTTCGAGGAAGGGATAGCGCACGACTTCGACCGCCGGATGGGCCGCCAGCATCCGCGCGATCGCCAGCGCGTTCTCGCCGTGCTGGCGCATGCGCAGCTTCAGGGTCTTGAGACCGCGCAGGACCAGGAAGCAGAGCATCGGCGAAAGGGAAGCGCCGGTCATGTACTTCAGGCCGACGCTGCGGACCCTGTTCATGGTCGGCAGGTCACCCACCACGATGCCGCCGAGCAGATCGCCGTGCCCGTTGATGTATTTGGTCAGCGAGTGCACCACCAGATCGGCGCCATGGGCCAAGGGGCGCTGCAGGGCCGGGGAGGCGAAGGTCGAATCGACCACGACCCGCACGCCGGCGGCCTTCGCGATCTTCGAGATGGCCTCGATGTCGAGCACCTCTCCGGTCGGATTGATCGGCGTCTCGAAGTACACGAGCTTCGTCTTAGCCGTGATCGCTGCGGCCAGCTCCGCGGGCGACGACAGATCGACCTTGGTCACCTTGATGCCCAGGCGGGGCAGGCCTTCGTCGATCAGCGTGGTTGCCGTGGCATAGATCGTGTGGTGAACGACGATCTCGTCGCCGCTTCCCAGGAGACTGAGGAACACCGCGTTGATCGCGGCCATGCCCGAGGCGGTGGCGACCGCGGCCTGCGCACCCTCGAGGTTGGCCAGCCTCCGCTCCAGAAGATCCTGCGTCGGGTTGTGCTGCCGCCCGTAGACGTAGAGGTCGCTCTCGCCGGCGAAGATGGCTTCGGCCTCGGCATTCGAGTCGAACGCGAAGGTCGACGTCATGTAGATCGGCGGCGAGACGGCCCCGTAGGGGTCTTGCGAGCCGTAGCCGTGATGGATGGCGCGGGTCTGGAATCCCGGGGCCCGATCGAGTTCTCTTGTCATCCGATTCTCCGATGTCCGAAAAGTGGTGGAAGTCGTCAGTGCAGGATCTGGCCCAGGAACGCGCGCGTGCGTTCGTTGCGCGGATTGCCGAAGAAATCCTCGGGCCTTCCCTGCTCGATGATTTCGCCGCGGTCCATGAAGATCACGCGGTCGGCGACCTTGCGCGCGAAGTTCATCTCGTGGGTGACGCACAGCATGGTCATGCCGCTTTCCTGCGCCAGGTTCACCATGACGTCCAGCACCTCCTTGACCATCTCGGGGTCGAGCGCGGAGGTGGGTTCGTCGAACAGCATGATCTTGGGCTTCATGCACAGCGAGCGCGCGATCGCCACGCGCTGCTGCTGCCCGCCCGAGAGCTGGCCGGGGAATTTCCTCGCCTGTTCGGGGATGCGCACCCGCTCGAGGTACTTCATCGCATCGGCCTCGGCTTCGGCGCGTGGCCTCTTGAGCACCCAGGTCGGCCCCAGGACGAGGTTCTCCAGCACCGTGAGGTGGGGGAACAGGTTGAAGTGCTGGAACACCATGCCCACGTCGCGGCGAATGGCCTCGATGCGCCGCAGGTCGTCGGTCAGCTCGGTGCCGTCGACCACGATGCGTCCCTGCTGGTGCGCCTCGAGCCGGTTCAGGCAGCGGATCATCGTGGACTTGCCCGACCCCGAGGGACCGCAGACGACGATGCGTTCGCCGCGCGCGACCTCGAGGTCGATGTTGCGCAGCACGTGGAATTCTCCGTACCACTTGTTGACGCCTTGCAGGCGGATGATGGGTTCTTTCATGTCTGGAATCCTTGGAGTGCGGGGCGGTCGCTTCTAGGCCCGGTGGCCCGTCGCCAGGCGCCGTTCCAGGGCCTGGCTGTAGCGCGACATGGCGAAGCAGAAGACGAAATAGATGGCCGCGATGAACAGGTAGGCCTCCATGCCGAAGCCGGTCCACGCGGCATCCGCCAGCGCGGCCTTCGCGGCCAGCGTCAGGTCGAAGATCCCGATGATCACGACGAGGGAGGTGTCCTTGAACAGCGCGATGAAGGTGCTGACCAGCGGCGGGATCACGATCTTCAGGGCCTGCGGCAGCACGATCGCGCGCATCTGCTGCCAGTAGCCCAGGCCGATCGAATCGGCGCCCTCGTACTGCCCCTTGGGCACCGACTGCAGGCCGCCGCGCACGGTCTCCGCGATGTACGCGGCGGCGAACATGACGATCGCGATCTGCGCGCGCAGCAGCTTGTCGATGGCGAAGCCCTCGGGCAGGAACAGCGGCAGCATGACCGACGACATGAACAGCAGGCTGATGAGCGGCACGCCGCGGATCAGCTCGATGTAGACGACGCACAGCGCCTTGATGACCGGCATGCGCGAACGCCGCCCGAGGGCGAGCAGCACGCCGAGCGGGAAGGCCAATGCGATGCCGAAGGTCGAGAGGATGAGCGTCAGCGGCAGGCCGCCCCAGCGCACGTTCTCCACGTAGACCAGCCCCGGCACGCCGCCCCACATGAGCACGGCCACGGTCGACAGGCCCAGCACCCACATCGCCGGCAATGCGAGGTTCCAGAACCGGCGGATACCGCTGCAGACGATCAGGCCGATCAGCAGGCAGGTGGCGACCAGCGGCCGCCACTGCTCGTCGTGGGGGTAGGTGCCGAAGAGGATCAGGCGGTGCTTCTCGGCGATGAAGGCCCAGCACGCACCGTGCGAGCGATGGCATTCCTGGCCGCTGGTGGCGCTGAAGTTCGCCTGGATCCAGCCCCAGTCGACGAGCGCCGGAACGGCCATCAGCAGCAGCCAGGCGAGCAGCACGGTCGCGGCCACGCTGGCGGGCGAGACGAGGAAGCGCCGCTGGAGCCAGGCGAGCGGGCCGCCCCGGGGCGGGCGCGGCGGCGCGATGTCCAGATGCCGCGCGGGCGATGCGATGCCGTTCATGTCAGCGCTCCACCAGCGACATGCGCTTGTTGTAGGCATTCATGAAGCAGGAGATCGACAGGCTCACCGTGAGGTAGGCGCCCATGATGATCAGGATGCCCTCGATGGCCTGCCCCGTCTGGTTGAGCGTCGTGTTGACCACCGACACCAGGTCGGGATAGCCGATGGCCACCGCGAGCGAGCTGTTCTTGACCAGGTTGAGGTACTGGCTCGTGACGGGCGGCACCATCACCCGGACCGCCTGCGGCAGCACCACCAGCCGCAGGATGCGCGAGCGGCGCAGGCCCAGCGAGCGCGCGGCCTCCCATTGGCCGCTGCCGACGGCCTGGATGCCCGAGCGCACGATCTCGGCGATGAAGGCGGTGGTGTAGAACACGAGGCCCGCCAGCAGCGCCGCGAGTTCCGGCGACAGCGTGGCGCCGCCCTCGAAGCTGAAGCCCCGGAGCTCGGGCAGGTTCAGCGACAGCGAGGCGCCCCCCAGCAGCCAGCCGGCCAGCGGCAGGCCGAGCAGCAGGGCCGTGGCCACGCGCCCGGACGGGAATTCCCGGCCGCTGGCTTCCCTGCGCTTTTCGCCCCAGTGCGCGAGCAGCAGCGCCAGCACCAGCGCGAGCGCCGCGCCACCGAGCATCCAGTCGACCGAGCTGCCTTCGAGCGTCGGCACCTTCAGGCCGCGGTTCGAGAGGAAGACGCCCGGCAGCGGATGGTGCGCCTGCCGCGGCCCGGGCATGTTCTCGGTGATCAGCGCATACCAGAGCAGCAGTTGCAGCAGCAGCGGGACGTTGCGCACCAGCTCGACGTACAGCGCCGAGAGCTTCGCGATCAGCCAGTTGCCGGACAGCCGCGCGATGCCGATCAATGTGCCGAGCAGCGTGGCGGCCACGATGCCGATCAGCGCGACGCGCAAGGTGTTGAGCGCGCCCACGCCGATGGCCCGCGCATAGGAGTCGGCCGGCGTGTAGGCGATGGTGCTCTCCCCGATCGCGAAGCCGGCTTCGCGCCCGAGGAAGCCGAAGCCGGTGGAGATGTTCCTCGAGGCGAGGTTGTGGAGCGTGTTGGACACCAGGAACCAGGCGACCAGCGCGACGGCCGCGATGGCCGCCGCCTGGCAGGCCAGAGCGCGCGTGGAGGGATCGGTCCAGCTGAAGCGCCGGGGCCGGCGCGTGGGCGGTGCAAGTGTGTGGTGGGAGGGCATGGCTGCGTGGAAGAGGTTCGGAAGACGCGGACATCGCGGCGGCGCGTGCGCCGCCGCCGGTCTCAGCGGATCGGCCAGCCGTACATCAGCCCGCCCTTGGTGTAGGGCGCGTTCAGGCCCCGCTCCAGCTTCATGGGGCTGGCCATGCCCAGGCTGCGGTCGAACACCTCGCCGTAGTTGCCGACCTGCTTGACGATCCGGTAGGCCCACTTGTCGTCGATGCCGAGGTTCTTCCCCATGCCGGGCGTCACGCCGAGCATGCGCTGGATGCCCGGCGACGGGCTCTTGAGCGCCTCGTCGACGTTCTTCGAGCTCAGGCCGTACTCCTCGGCTTCCAGCAGCACATTGAGCGACCAGCGCACCACGTTGAACCAGGCCTCGTCGCCCTGGCGGACCATCGGGCCCAGCGGCTCCTTCGACAGCGCCTCGGGCAGGATCACGAAGTTGTCGGGATTGCCGAGATTGATCCGCGCCAGTGCGAGCTGCGACTTGTCCATGCTGATGCCGTCGCAACGCCCGGCGGCGAAGGCGCGCAGGATCTCGTCGGCCTTGTCGAGGACCACGGGCTTGAACTCCATCTTCGCGCCGCGGAACCAGTCGGCCAGGTTCAGCTCGGTGGTCGTTCCCGGCAGCACGCAGATGGTGGCGCCGTTGAGCTTCTTCGCGCTTGCGACGCCGAGGTCCTTCTTCACCATGATCCCCTGGCTGTCGTAGTAGTTGACCCCCACGCCGATCAGTCCCAGCGTGGTGTCGCGCGTGAGCGACTGGGTCGTGTTGCGGGTCAGCACGTCCACCTCGCTCGACTGCAGCGCGGTGAAGCGGGCCTGCGTGGTGAGCGGCGTGAACCGCGCCTTCGATGCATCGCCGAACATGGCCACCGCGATGGCCCGGCAGGTGTCGGCATCGATGCCCTGCCACTCGCCCTTGCTGTCCGTGAACGCGAAGCCCGGCAGGTTGGTCGAGACGCCGCACTGGACGGTGCCGCGCTTCTTGACGGTGTCGAACGTCGTGCCGGCACCGGCCGTGCCGATGGCGGCCAGGGCGAGCAGCGCGCAGGCTGCGGTTCTCATGGCTTTCATGCTTGTCTCCTAAGACGGTTTCTTTTTTGGGGATGGAATACCTGTGTCCGACGGGACACCTGCCCATCGCCGCGGTTGGCGCGGTATGCGTGCGGCGGGGCGCCTTGCAGGCTGCTTCCGGCCGGCAAGATCAGGTTGGCATGGGCTGGAGCTCGTGGCTCGCGACATGACAAAAGTTTCCTGATGGGAAACGAATGCTAGCAGCCGGGTCACGGGGCCGCAAACTGTTCTTCCGCGGCGAAATACGGGGCAGATTGTTCTGGAGGCTGAACAATCCCAGGCGTCGGTCATGCGTTCGGTGTCCCGCCGCCGTTGGCGCGATCTGGCTTTTTTGTTTCCTTATTGGGAAACTAAAAAAACGAGTTCCTCAGCGGGGATCGGCGACGCCCGGCTGGCGCCGATGGCCAGGGGAAGCCGCGAAACCCAAACGTAGAATGCTCCGGCCCTTCCCTATCCAGACCCCACAACCGTAGCAACCGCAGTGGATCGCGCGCACCTGATGACCGTGTTTCTCGCGGTGGCCGAAGCGCAGAATTTCGCGGCCGCGGCGCGGCATCTGGGCATGTCGGCGCCGGCCGTCACGCGCGCGATCGCCGCTCTCGAAGAGCACCTGGGCGTGAAGCTCATCCTGCGCACCACGCGCAGCGTCAGGCTCACCGACGTCGGCCATCGTTACCTGGAAGACGTGAAGCTCATCCTCGCGAAGCTCGCCGATGCGGCCGAGACGGCCCGTGGCGTGAGCAGCGCCGTGCAGGGACACCTCAACGTCACCGCCCCCGCGCTGTTCGGCATCTCGCACGTGATGCCGTGCATCGAGGAGTACCTGGGGCGCTTTCCGCGCATGAGCATCTCCGGCTATTTCCTCGATCGCATCGTCGACCTCCGCGAGGAGGGGATGGATGTCGCGATACGCATCGGCTTTCTGGCCGACACCGGGCTCAAGGCCATCCGCGTGGGGCAGGTGCGGCGCGTGCTGTGCGCATCGCCCGATTACCTGAAGGCGCATGGCACGCCGCGCGATCCCTCCGAACTCGCCCGGCATGCGATCGTTTCGGCCGCGCCCCTGTCGCCGGGGAACGAATGGCGGTTTCGCTCGGGCGATGCGGACCTCGCGCTGCGGCTCGCGCCCCGGCTGATCGTCGGGACCAACGACGCGGCCATCGAGGCCGTCGTGCGCGGCAGCGGGATCGCGCAACTGCTCTCCTACCAGATCGCCACCCACCGGCAGGCCGGGCGCCTGGCGATCGTGCTGGCGGACCACGAGGAACCGCCGTGGCCGATCCATGTCGTCTGCGAGCGGGACCGCTGGGAATCGCCGCGGGCCCGCGAGTTCGTCGAGCTGCTCGTGCACCGCCTGCGCGGTCGCGAGGCGTTGAACTGAGGGTTCAGGCCCGCAGCACGAGCGCGTCGCCCGGCTCGGCCCAGGACACGCACAGGCACAGCGAATGCGTGCGCTGCTGCGGAGTCAGGCAGTTGTCCCGGTGGATCGGCGTGCCGCCGCCGTAGCTCACGATGCAGGCGCCGCACTCGCCGCGCCTGCAGTCCGAGGGGATCCAGGCGCCCGCGGCCTCGACCGCGTCGAGCAAGGTGGTTCCCGGCGAGGCTTCGAGTTCGAGGCCCGATTCGGTCAATGCGAGCCGGACCTTCGTGTCGGTGGCGCTCCACGCGGGTCCGAAGCTCTCGAAGTGGATGCGCGACGACGCAATGCCGAGGGCCTTGGCCGCCAGCCGCACATCGTCGATGAGCTTCGCCGGGCCGCAGACATGGAAGTGCACGCCCTCGTCGCGAGAGCGAGGCCGCAGCAGCCCCTGCACATCGATGCGCCGCGGGGATTCTCCTTGCCGCGTCGCGTAGAGGAACAGCTTGTCGTGCCCCTCGTCGAGCAGCCGGTCGCGAAAGGCCATTTCCCGCTCGTGCCTGGCCGCATAGTGCAGTTCGTACGAAGCACCGCACTGCTTCAGCGCCGATGCGATGCCGAGCATCGGCGTGATGCCGATACCGCCGGCGATGAGCACGTGGTGGCTGGCGGCAGGCACGATGCCGAAGGCATTGACCGGCGTGGACACTTCCACCGTGTCGCCAACGGCCAGCACGTCGTGCAGGAAACGCGAGCCGCCGCGGCCGCTGTCGTTGCGCTTCACCGCAATGTCGTAGCGGTCGAGCGCTCCGGTGTCGGAGACCAGCGAATACTTGCGCAGCAGGCTTTGCCCATCGACATCGAATCCCAGTTCGATGTGCGCGCCGGCATCGAAGCCGGGAAGGCGTTCGTTGGCGGGATGCTGCAATCGGATGAGCCGCACGCCGGCGGCCAGCGCCTCGGTCTTCGTCACGGTGAGTCGCATGTTCAGTCCACCTTCGGCAGAAAGGGCGAGAACTCGATGAACTTCGCCTGCAGCGTCGCCGGCAGCTCGCTCTCGATCCAGTGCGAGGTCCTGAACTCCCAGAATCTTCCGGTGCCGCCCGTGAGGCCCGCGGGATCGGACTGGTTCCACATCATCTCGACCGTGCCGGCCAGCTGCAGCACGCGGCGCCGCTCGTAGTCGGGAAAGGCCAGGCCCGCCTGCGGGTTCAGCAGGAAATTCCCGAAGCTGTTGAACATGCTGTTGCCGTTGTAGTCGGGAATCCTCAGCACGCCATCGCCCGCATGCCGCACGAAGCCGCGCGGGCCGCCGCGGTGCGAGCAGTCCGTGCCGCGCGTGGCGTGCGCCGATGCGAGGAAGAAGGTGTCGGCGTCGCCGATGAGCGCGAGTTGCTCGGGGCCCAGTTCATGGCCATGGCTGGCGGTCGAGGACGGCGCCGCTTCGCCAGGGTGCGGGAGCGTGATTTCGCGCCGATGGATGTAGCGCGGGCAAATGGGGAAGGACTTGGTCACCTGGACCTCGAGCCGATCGCTCTCCAGATGGGCCTCGCCGTTGATCTTCAAACGGCGCCGGCTCTGCGGCTCCAGCAGCAGCAGGCCGATGCGCGCATCGTGCCGGATGTTCTCCCAGAAGGGATCGGCATCGAGCCGCGCGACCTTGCCCAGGTCGACCGACAGCGCGGCGGCGTCGTCGCTGGGGGCCAGGAAGCCCGGCTCGCCCAGCAGGATCGAGGCCCACACCTGTCCGTTGCGGTCCAGGCTGGCCGCGTAGGCCGTCTTCTGCTGGCGCACGAAGGGCAGGGCGCCCCGGACGATGGTGCGGCCCACGGTGGCGCCGTTGCGCTCGGCGATCTCTCTCTCGCCCGCGTTGCGCTGGGCCGTCAATTCGCCTTCGTGGAACAGGGTGTCACTGGTCGTCATGGGTCGATGCTTTCGAGAACGGTCATTGGAAAAAAATTGTGCCGATCGATGCGGCGACCCGAAAGGAAGCGGACCGCAATTGATAATTGCGCGCGACGCAGGGCGGTCGAGCCGGAAAGATGGTGGTGACATGGACGACATTCATTTGATGACGGTGTTCGTCGCCGTCGGCGAGGAACGAAGCCTGGCCGGCGGTGCGCGGCGGCTCGACATCTCGGCCGCCGCGGCCATGCGCGCCATCAACCACCTCGAATCGAAGATGGGCGTCGCCTTCTTCCAGCGCAACACCCGGGGCCTGGCGCTCACCGAGAGCGGGCAGCGGTACCTCGAGGATTCGCGCGCGGTGCTGCAGCTGGTCGATCGCGCCGAGGCCTCGGTGATCGGCGCCAACGTCGTCGCGCGCGGCCAGTTGCGGATCACCGCGCCGACGGTGTTCGGCCGGCTCTTCATCATTCCGCTGATCAAGGAATACCTCGCGCTCTATCCCGAGATGGAGATCTCGGCGATCTTTCTCGATCGCACGGTGAACCTGATCGACGAGGGTTTCGACGTGGCCATCCGCATCGCCGAGCTGCCCGACTCGGGCATGAAGGCGCTCAAGGTCGGCCAGGTGCGCAGGCTCAGCTATGCCTCGCCGGCCTACCTCGAGCAGCACGGCGAGCCGGTGCATCCGATGGACCTGCAGAAGCACAGGATCGTGGCCGCAGAGGTGTCGGCCCAGGTGGCGGTGTGGAAGTTCAGGTCGAAGGACAGCGCGATCTCGGTCAAGCTCAAGCCGGTCCTCGATGTCATCGGCAGCGATGCCGCCATCGACGCGGCCGTGCGCGGCATCGGCATCGTGAACCTGCCGTGCTACCAGGTGGCCGACAAGGTCCGCAGCGGCGAATTGCGAGCGATCCTGGCCGACTACGCGAGCGGCTCGCTGCCGATCCACCTGCTGCACCGCGAGAGCCGCTTCGGCTCGTCCAGGGTGCGAAGCTTCATCGACCTGGTCGGACCGAGATTGCGCCGCGAACTCGCCGCGCTCTAGGACTCCCGGGCGCGGCGAGTTCGAATCGATCGATCAGAAGGTCAGGATGGTGAAGCCGTCGGCCGCGAGGGCGCCGATGCTCGGCAGTCCGGAAGTGCCCGGCACGTCGTTGCCGCTCAGCAGTTCGAAGCCGTTCTTGATGGCGTCCTCGCGCGCACCGAAGACATCGGCGCAGCCGCAGGACACGCCCGCGACCTTGTCCTCGACGGCCTTGTAGAGCCCATGCACCGGATGATCGGCATTGCCGACCACGCCGGCCCAGCGCGTGCCGGTGCCCTGGAAATAGATGGCGACTTCGACATGGCGCTGCTTGAAGTCGTAGGCGGTCGCGAGCGCATTGAAGAGGCGTCCCACGGCTTCTTCCCCGGCCTTGGGATCGGAGAAAACGAAGATGGCGAATTTCATTGAAAGACCTTGAATCGGTTGCATTGAATCGAGAAGACAGCCCGTAGTTCGGGCTGGCGAAGTCGATCTTAGGTTTGGACCACCGATTCGATGCATCGGCGAACGCAACTCACAATTGCGCCGCGCGTCGCACCCGGCGCGGTGTTCTTGCGTAGAGTCCCGCATGCGCCGGTCCGTCTCGCGACGCGGTGCCATCACTCTTTCCATGGACCGTCAAAGACCGCTATCGATCGGACCCCTGCGCGCCTTTGCCGCGGTCGCCAGGCATCTCAACTTCAATGCCGCGGCGGCCGAACTCCACCTCACGCAATCGGCCGTCAGCCGCAAGATCCAGGCACTCGAGAGCGACATCGGCGCGACGCTGCTGGCGCGCAGCACGCGCTCGGTCGAGCTGAGCGCCGAGGGCCGGGTGCTGGTCAAGGCGCTGTTCCCGATGCTCGACCGCCTCGACGAGGCCGTGCGCCAGATCCGCTCGCCGAGCGCCAAGGCGCGCGTCACCGTCAGCACCTTCGCCTCGTTCACTTCGCTGTGGCTGTTGCCGAGGCTGGAGCAGTTCCAGCGCGAGCACACCGAGATCGACATCCGCGTGTCGTCGAGCGATGCGATGGCGCCGATCGAGAGTCCCGACACGGACGTGTTCCTGCGCTACTGCGCGCCGAAGCTCGCGCCCGCCGGTGCCACGCGGCTGTTCAACGAGGCGCTGACGCCGGTCATGAGCGCGGCCTTCGCGCGGCAGATCGAGCTCGGCGATGCGCCGCCGCTGAAGAGCGTCGGCGACCTCGCGCGGCACACGCTGGTCGAGGAGGACGACGCCTATGCCTCGGCCGGCCTCGCGAGCTGGCGGCATTGGCTGCGCATCCACAACCACGCCGAGCTCGAGCCGCGCAACTGGATGCACCTGAACTTCACCTACCAGCAGGTGCAGGCCGCGGTGGCCGGCCACGCGCTGGCGCTGGCGCGGCTGCCGCTGGTGGCCGACCTGCTGGGGCGCAACGAGTTGCGCGAGGTGTTCGGCGAGGCGTACCGCACCGCGGGCCCGGGCGCCTACTGGATGATCGTCAACCCGAACGCGGCCGGCCGTCCCGAGGTGAGCAGCTTCTGCAACTGGATCCTCCAGCAGGCCGCGGGCACCCGCGCGTTCCTCGCATGACGGGCGGCGGGGCAGGGCGAGCGATGAACAAGCTGCAGGCGATCGAGGTCTTCGTGCAGGTGGTCGACACGGGCAGCTTCACGCGCGCGGCCGAGCACCTGAAGCTGCCCAAGGCGACGGTCTCGACGCTGATCCAGGCGCTGGAGTCCTCGCTCGCGACGAAGCTGCTGCACCGGACCACGCGCAAGGTCAGCGTGACCGCCGACGGCGCGGCCTACCACGAGCGGTGCCTGCGCATCCTGTCGGATGTGCGCGAGGCCGACGAATCGCTGTCGCGCACGCGGCGCAGTCCCTCGGGGCGCCTGCGCGTCGACGCCCCGACCGGCCTGGCCAGCCTGGTGATCATCCCCGCGCTGCCCGACTTCTTCGCACGCTATCCCGACATCCACCTCGAGCTGGGTTGCAGCGACCGGCCCGTGGACCTGATCGAGGAGGGCGTGGATTGCGCGGTGCGTGGCGGAGCGCTCGAGGACTCGAGCCTGATCGCGCGCCGCGTCGGGGCCATGCACTACACCACCTGCGCCTCGCCGGCCTACCTCGAGCGCCATGGCCGTCCGCTGCATCCGGACGACTTGGCGCGGCATCGCTGCGTCAACTACTTCTCCGCGCGCACGGGCGAGATGTTCCACTGGGACTTCACGCGCGGCGGCGAGCGCGTGCAGCTCGTGCTGCCCGGGCGGATCGCGCTGAACGACAGCTATGCGTACACGGCCGCGGGCCTGTCGGGGCTGGGCATCGTGCAGATGGCGGAGTTCCTGCTGCGGCCCATGATCGAGGACGGCCGTCTCGTGCCCGTGCTCGAGGACTGGAGCAACGACCCGATGCCGATCCACGTGGTGTTTCCGCAGAACCGGCATCTGTCGAACAAGGTGCGGGTGTTCGTGGACTGGGCGGCCGATCTCTTCAAGAGCCATCCGGCCATGCACCAGGGATAGTCCCCGCGCCCGAACTCAGGGGCTCGCGGGGTGGACGAAGTGCGGCCAGCCGCGCATGTGTGCGATGAAGCGTTCGCTCAAGCCGCCCGCGCGCAGGTAGTCGGCGGTCACCGGCAGCCTCGGACTGTCGTACAGCGGGTTCTCCATCACCCGCAGCGGAAAGTCGCGCTGCAGGATGCCGGCCCGGCCGACCAGCACGAAGTCGCATCCCTCGTCGAGCAGCTCGGCCGCGCGCCGGGCGCTCATGATCCGGCCCGCCGCTCCCACGCGCACGCCGCGGCGCGGCAGTTCGGTGAAGACGCTGAGCATGGTGCGGCCCTGGAGCGTGCCCTGCTGCACGACCTGGGCCGAATCCCACAGCGCGAGGTCGAGGTAATCGATCAGCTCGCGGTCGAGGATGTCGGCGGTGACGTCGCGCAATTCCTCGAGCCGCAGCCCGTAGCGCTCGATCGACAGGCGCCAGCCGATCTGGAACGCGGGACCGCAGGCGCGGCGGATGCCCTCGATCACCTCGAGCGTGAGGCGGGCGCGGTTCTCGACGCTGCCGCCATAGCGGTCGGTGCGGTCGTTGAGCAGCGGCGACATGAACTCCGAGAGGATCCAGCCGAAGGCGCCATGGACCGCGACGCCGTCGAAGCCCGCGCGCTCGGCGCGTTGCGCGGCCGCGATGAAGCTGTCGCGGATCCGTTCGACTTCCTCGGTCGTCAAGGCATCGATGCCAGGCAGGGTGTCGCCGGAAGCCGGCGCCGGGATGCCGCCCAGCCGCGGATTGGCGCGATGGCCCGCATGGTGCAGCTGCACCGCGGACAGCGCGCCGCCTTCGCGCATCGCGTCGGCCATCCGGCGCAGGCCCGGCAGATGGGCGTCGCTGTGGATACCGAGTTGCCGCGCGAAGGCGATGCCGCCGGCCTCGACGGTCGTGGCGCAGGTCTGGATCAGGGCGTAGCCGCCGCGCGCGAGCTGCGCGATCCAGTCCTGGTCGAACTCGGAGGCGTCGCCGCCGACCTCGCTTTGCTGGTTGGTGAGCGGCGCCAGCATGAAGCGGTTGCGCATCGGCGGGCCGTGCAGCAGGGTGAGAGGCTCGAAGAGTTTCGAATGGGACATGGAATCTTCAGGACGAGGAGGGTGCGGAACGGGCATGCGCCGCGGTGCCGGTGGCTTCCCAGCCGCCGCCGAGCGCGCGCACGAGGTCGACGCTCGCGCGTGCGCGCGCGCCTTCGGACTGGATCAGCGATTGCCGGTTGCGCAGGCGCGTGCGCTGTGCGTCGACCACCGCCAGGTAGTCGGTGTCGCCTTCATCGAAGCGCGCCTTCGCGGACCGGGCCACGCGCGCGGCCGATGCATCGGCCTCGCGCTGCTGGGCGATGCGCGCATCGAGGGTCCGCATCGCGACCAGCGCGTCCTCGACCTCGCGGAAGGCCTGCAGCACCGTCTTGCGGTACTGCGCGACGCTCTCCTCGTAGGCGCCGCGGGCGCGTTCGAGCTCGGCCTCGCGGCGTCCGCCGTCGAACAGCGGCAGGCTCAGCATCGTGCCCGCGAGCGGACCGAGCAGGAAGGTGCGCTGCGACCAGTTGCCGAGGTTGCCGAGCGCGGCCGATTCGTAGCCGAGCGAGCCGGTCAGCGCGAGCGAGGGAAAGTACGCGGCCTTCGCCACGCCGATGCGTGCGTTCTCCGCGGCCATGGCGCGCTCGGCGGCCGCGATGTCGGGCCGGCGCTCGAGCAGGGCAGAGGGCAGGCCCGGCGGCAGCTGCACGACGGTGGCTTCCAGCGGCTTCGCGGCGAGCGAGAAGCTCGCCGGCGCCTTGCCGAGCAGGATGGCCAGCGCGTGCGAGGCCTGCGCGTGTTGCTGCGCCACCGCCAGGTGCTCGGCGCGCGCCGTGAACAGTTCCGTCCTCGCCTGGTCGACGATGTGGCGCGCCACGGCGCCCGCGCCGAGCTGGCGCTCGAGCAGCGCCGCGGCGTCCTCGCGCAAGGCCACGGTGTCGGCCAGCAGGCGCAGCTCGCCCTCCAGCTGACGCAGGCCGAAGTAGGTGCCGGCGACCTCGGCCTGCACCAGCAGCAGCATCTGGTGCGCCAGGGCGCGTTGCCGCGCCTCGTCGGCCCGCGCGGCGGCGATGCCCGAGGCGACGCGGCCGAAGACGTCGACCTCGTAGGCCACGGAAGCCTGGGCGCGCCACAGCGTCTGCGTGCTGCCCGCCGCGCCGTCTCCGCGCCCCGCGGCCGCGCCCGTGCCGCGCTGGCGGGTCGGGCCGAAGCCCGCGTCGATCTCGGGGAAGCGTTCCGACTCGCTGCGCGAGGTCAGCGCGCGCGCCTGCTTCAGCCGTGCCATCGCGATCGCCACGTCGGGATTCGCCCGCAGCGCTTCCTCCTCGAGCTGCACCAGCACGGGATCGCCGAAGACGCCCCACCAGGGCGAGGGCGCCTGGTGGTCGGCGGGTTCGGCCGGCTTCCAGCGGCCGGGTTCTTCCGCCGGCATCGCGCCGGAAGGCGCACCGGACTGTCGGTAGCTCGCGGGGATGTCGATGCCGGGGCGCTGCTCGGTGGACGCGAGCGAGCATGCCGACAGCAGGAAGGCGATGGCCGCCGTCGCCAGCAGGTTCCGTGTGTGGATGACGCGGCTCATGCGCGGCCCTCCGGTTGCAGGGGTTCGAGATGGCGCGCGGCGAGCGCCGGCGCCTCGTGATGCGCCGCCGCGTGCAGCGGCCTGCCCCTGCCGAGCGACCTGACGAGCGCATAGAACAGCGGCGTGAGGAACAGGCCGAACAGCGTGACGCCGATCATCCCGAAGAACACCGAGATGCCCATCGCCTGGCGCATCTCCGCGCCCGCGCCGGTCGACGCGACCAGCGGGATGACACCCATCACGAAGGCGAGCGAGGTCATCAGGATCGGGCGCAGCCGCAGGCGGCAGGCCTCGATCACGGCCTTCGCGGTCGACAGGCCCGCCATCTCGAGCTCGCGCGCGAACTCGACGATCAGGATCGCGTTCTTCGATGCCAGCCCGACGAGCACGATCAGCCCGATCTGCGTGAAGATGTTGTTGTCGCCCCGGGTGAGCCACACGCCGAGCAGCGCCGAGAAGATGCTCATCGGGATGATCAGGATGATGGCCAGCGGCAGCGTGAGGCTCTCGTACTGGGCCGCCAGCACCAGGAACACCAGCAGCACGCACAGCGGAAGGATCCAGGCCGCGCTGTTGCCGGCGATGATCTGCTGGTAGGTCAGGTCGGTCCATTCGTAGCTCATGCCCGGCGGCAGCGTCTCGGCCGCGATCCGCTGGATCGCCGCCATCGCCTGGCCCGAGGAATAGCCGGGCGCCGGGGCGCCGTTGACGTCGGCGGCCGTGAAGCCGTTGTAGCGAACCACCTGGTCCGGCCCGTAGGTCTGGCTGATCCTCGCCAGCGAGGCGAGCGGAACCATGCGGCCCGACTCGCTGCGCACGTGCAGCTGGCCGATGTCGTCGGGCCTGGAGCGGAACCTGGCGTCGGCCTGCATCCGCACCTGGTACACGCGGCCCAGGAAGTTGAAGTCGTTGACGTAGTACGCCCCCAGGAAGGACTGCAGCGTGTTGAACACCGCCGGCGTATCGACACCCAGTTGCTGTGCCTTGGCGCGGTCGATGTCGACCTTGAGCTGCGGCACGTTCACCGTGTAGGTCGAGTAGATGGAAGCGAGCTCGGGTGCCTCGGAGGCCTTCTTGACGAAGGCCTGGGTCGCCTTGTAGAGCGCCTCGTAGCCCAGGTCCGCGCGGTCCTCGATCTGCAGCTTGAAGCCGCCGAGCGTGCCCAGTCCGTAGACCGGCGGCGGCGGGAAGACGCCGGTGTAGGCATGGCCGATGCCGGCGTACTCGCGGCTCAGGTCGGCCACCACCTGCTCGGCGCTGATCCCGGGCCGTTCCTTGAAGGGCTTCAGCAGCACGAAGGTCAGCGCGGTGCTCGAGCTCTTCGTCACGCCGTTGATCGAGAGGCCACTGTAGCTCGAGGTCCCCATCACGGCAGGGTGCTTGAGCGCGATGTCGTTCATCTGCTTCATGGTCGCCTCGGTGCGATCGAGCGTCGAACCCTCGGGCAGTTGCGCCAGGCTGACCAGGTACTCCTTGTCCTGCGCGGGCACGAAGCCGCCCGGCACGTGGCCGGTGAGCCACCAGGTCGCGCCCAGCAGGCCCGCGTAGACGACGAGCAGCGCGCCCTTGTGCCGCAGCAGGCTGCCGATGCCGCTGCCGTAGCCTTCGGAGGCGCGGTCGAAGCGGCGGTTGAAGCGCGCGAAGAAGCGGCCGAACAGCCGTTGCGTCACGCGCGTCACCGCATCGGGCGCGTCGCCGTGGCCCTTGAGCAGCAGCGCCGACAGCGCTGGCGACAGCGTCAGCGAGTTCACCGCCGAGATCAGGGTGGAGATCGCGATGGTGACCGCGAACTGCTTGTAGAACTCGCCGGTCAGGCCGCTCAGGAAGGCCAGCGGCAGGAACACCGCCGACAGCGTGAGCGCGATGGCGACGATGGGCCCGCTGACCTCGCGCATCGCCTGGTAGGTGGCCTCGTGCGGGCCCAGGCCGCGCGCGATGTTGCGCTCCACGTTCTCGACCACCACGATCGCGTCGTCGACCACGATGCCGATCGCGACCACCAGGCCGAACAGCGACAGCGTGTTGATGGAGTAGCCGGCCAGCAGCAGGAAGCCGAAGGTGCCGACGATCGAGACCGGCACCGCGAGCAGCGGAATGATCGAGGCGCGCCAGGTCTGCAGGAAGAGGAACACCACCAGCACGACCAGCGCCACCGACTCCAGCAGGGTCTCGATCACGGCGTCGATGCCGGACTGGACGGCGCGGCTGGGCTCGTAGACGACGCGGTAGACCACGTCCTGCGGGAACTCCTTCTCGAGTTCCTTCATGGCGCTGTGCACCTCGCGCGAGATCTGCAGCGAGTTCGCACCCGGCGCTTCCTGCACGGCCACCGCGACGGCGGGCGCGTTGTCCAGGGTGGCGCGGATGCCGTAGTCCTCGGCACCCAGTTCCACGCGCGCCACGTCGCCCAGGCGCGTGATCGCGCCGTTGGCATCGGACTTGATGACGATGCCCTTGAACTCCTCGGGCGACTTGAGGCGCCCGTCGGCGTTGACGTTGAGCTGGAAGGCGGTGTCGGGCGACGCGGGCGAACTGCCGATGGTGCCGACCGCGGCCTGGATGTTCTGGCGCCGGATCGCGGCCGCCACGTCGCTCGCGCCGAGCCCGCGCTCGGCCAGCGCGGCCGGGTCGAGCCAGACGCGCATGGCATAGCCGCCCGGCCCCCACACCACCACGTCGCCCACGCCCGCGATGCGGGCCAGCCGGTCCTTCACGTGGAGGATGGCGTAGTTGCTGATGTAGTTGTTGTCGTAGGTCCCGTTCGGCGAGACCATGTGCACGGCGATGGTGATGATCGGCGAGTTCTTGATGGCCGTGACGCCCAGGCGCTGCACGTCCTCCGGCAGCCGCAGCTGGGCCTGCGACACGCGCGTCTGCACCAGCTGCTGGGCCCGGTCCGGATCGGTGCCGAGCTTGAAGGTCGCCGTCAGGTAGAGATGGCCGTCGCCGCTGGCCTTGGAGTCCATGTAGAGCATGTCCTCCACGCCGTTGATGGACTGCTCGAGCGGCGCCGCCACCGTCTCGGCGATGGTCCTGGCGTTGGCGCCCGGGTACTGCGCATGCACGACCACCGAGGGCGGAATGACCTGCGGGTATTCCGAGACCGGCATGTGGAAGGCCGCGACGATGCCCGCGAGCAGGATCAGCGCGGACAGCACGCCCGCGAAGATCGGGCGGTCGATGAAGAACTTCGAGATGTTCACGACCGGCCCCCGTCGACGGCGCGCGCGGACGCGGTCGGCGCATCGGGCACCGCCGATGGCTCGGCTGCCTCGGCCGACACCGCGGTGCCCGGCGGCGCGCGGAACGCGCCGTCCACGATCACCCTGGCACCGGGCGCGACGCCGCTGCGCAGCACGCGATCGCGGCCGTGCAGCGTGCCGAGCTCGACGAAGCGGCGCTCGACCTTGTTCTGCGCATCGACGACCAGCACGTACTTGCGGTCCTGGTCGGTGCCGACGACCGCATCGTCGACCGTCACGGCCTCGTAGGGCAGGCCGCCCTGCAGCCGGATGCGCGCCTGCAGGCCCGGGAGCATGTCGGGGCCCACGCGGTCGATGCGAGCGCGCACGCGCACCGTGCCCGAGCGGGTGTCCATCTGGTTGTCGAGCGCCTCGATGGCGGCCGCATGGGGAAAGCCGTCGTCGCTCGCGAGGCCGACCGCGACCGTCGGCTGCGCGCCCGCGCGCAGCGACGGCGCGATGAGCCGCAGGTAGCTCTGCTCGTCGACGTTGAAGGCGGCGTAGAGCTTGCCGTCGGAGACGATGCGCGTGAGCGGCACCGCCTCGCCGCCCGCGCCCACCACGTTGCCCGCGGTGATCTCCGCTCGCGAGATGCGGCCCGCGATCGGTGCCCGCACCTGCGTGTAGTCGAGCTGCAGCCGGGCCTGGGCCAGCGAAGCCTGCGCGCCCTTGAGCGATGCGGCCGCCGCGCGCGCCGCGTTGTCGAGCGCATCGAATTCCCGGCGCGCGATCGAGTCCGATTCGAGCAGCCGCCGTGCGCGCGCCTGCTCGAGGTCGGCGAGGCGTTGCCGTTCCTCGGCGCCCGCCACGGCGGCCTGCGCCTGGCGCACCTGGACCTCGTAGGGCGCGGGGTCGATGGTGAACAGCAGTTCGCCCTGGCGCACATGCTGGCCGGGCTTGAAATGCACGGCCAGCAGCGTGCCGGGCACCTTGGGGCGGACGTCCACGAGGTCGACGGCTTCGAGCCGGCCCGTGTAGTCCTGCGAGTCGGTCACCGGCCGCTGCAGGGCCGGCCGGTACTTGACGGTGGGAACCGCGGCGGCGGGCGCGGCATGCGCTTCGGAGCCATGCTTCCAAAGAACGCTGCCCGCGCCGGCCACCGCGATCGCGGCCACGATGGCCGCGAGGGGATGCTTCTGGAGGGGATTCATGCGAGTTGCTCGAGAGGGTTGAATGGCCCGCAGTCTGAGCGCGCGGCGCACGAACATCTAGCCCTGAAGCTGGCTAAGTTTGTTGCCTTAAATGGAACAGTGGATTCGGCCTCGGCCCTTGAATTCAGAGGGAAAGGCGCCAGACATCGAGGGAGGCGAACCTATACTTGTTTCGCTTCGAGCAATAAATTCCGGGCCAAGGAGAGATCGAATGGACCGCCTGCAATCGATGCAGATCTTCGCCCGCGTCGTCGAGATGCACAGCTTCACGCGGGCCGCCGACAGCCTCGTGCTGCCCAAGTCGCGCGTCACGCGCGCGGTCAAGGACCTCGAGAAATTCCTCGGCGCGCGGTTGCTGCAGCGGACCACGCGCCATATCAGCCTGACGCCCGAAGGCACGCTCTACTACGACCATTGCAGGCGGCTGCTGGCCGAGATCGAGGCCGTCGAGTCCAGCTTTCCCGGCAGCGCCGGACGGCCGCGCGGGCGCCTGCGCGTCGACATGACGCTCTCGCTCGCGCGCCTCGTGGTGCTGCCCTCGATCCGCGACTTCCAGTCGCGCTATCCCGATGTCGAGCTCACGCTCACGGTGAGCGACCGGACGGTGGAGCTGGTGCAGGAGGGCATCGACTGCGTCATCCGCGCGGGCACGCCGGAGGATTCGGCCACGCTGGTGGCCCGGCGCATCGGCGCCTTCGACTGGGTGAGCTGCGCCTCGCCCGAGTACCTGGAGCGCCATGGCACGCCGAAGACGCTGGAGGACCTGGCGCGGCACAAGGCCGTGGGCTATCTGTCGAGCCGCACGGCGCGCTCGCTCGAGTGGCATTTCGTGGAGAACGGCGAGGACCGCTGCATCGCCATGCGCGAGAGCCTCGTCGTCAACGACACCGATGCCTACGTGGCCTGCGGCCTCGAGGGCCTGGGCCTGATCCGCGCGGGCAGCTACATGGTGCAGCAGCACCTGCGCAGCGGACAGCTGCGGCGGGTGCTCGCCGACTACGCCGCGCCGGCCGCGCCGCTCTCCGTGCTCTACCCGCAGAACCGCCACCTGTCGCCCACCGTGCGCGCCTTCGTGGACTGGGTGGGCGGCGTGGTGGGCAAGGCGGAGGCGGGCTGGCGGGTCGACGCGCATCCCGCTCGCTGAGGAGGCGCGCGGCCGCATTGTTCGGGAGGCCGAACGATGAATTCGAGCGGCGCCCGTAGATGAATCGTCGGCGCGTTCCTAGAATTTTTTGCATCGACATCCATCCACCAAAGCCATCGATGACAGACACGCCTCCAGCCAATCAACCCGCGGGCTACGTGCCCGCCAAGGTCTGGCAACCGAAGAGCAATCCGGCCGGCACCTTCGGCAGCATCAACAGTCCCGTGTCGGGCGCGCGTTTCGACCAGGCGCTGCCGGTCGGCAGGCATCCGCTGCAGCTGTATTCGCAGGGCACGCCCAACGGCCAGAAGATCACGATCCTGCTCGAGGAACTGCTCGCGGCCGGACACGAGGGCGCCGAGTACGACGCCTGGCTCATCGACATCTTCAAGGGCGACCAGTTCGGCAGCGGCTTCGTCGGCCTCAATCCCAACAGCAAGATTCCCGCGCTCGTCGATCGATCGACGGACCCGGTCACGCAGGTCTTCGAGAGTGGCTCGATCCTGGTCCATCTCGCCGAGCGCTTCGGCGCCTTCCTGCCGGCCGAAGGACGCGCGCGCACCGAGACCTTCAACTGGCTGATGTGGCAGGTGGGCTCGGCGCCCTTCGTCGGCGGCGGCCTCGGCCACTTCTATGGCTATGCGCCGTTCAAGATCGAATACGCGATCGACCGCTACGCGATGGAGACCAAGCGCCAGCTGCATGTGCTCGACACCCATCTGGCCTCGCACGAGTTCCTCGCCGGCGACCAATACACGATCGCGGACATGGCGGTGTGGCCCTGGTATCCGGGCAGCCTCTACGGCGTCTACGACACGCACGAGTTCCTGGCCGTCGAGGAGTACAGGCACCTGCTGCGCTGGTACGAGGCCATTGCCGCGCGGCCCGCGGTCGCGCGCGGCAGGGTGGTCAACCGCACCTCGGGCGCGCCGGGCACCGTGCTGCGCGAGCGCCACGATGCCAGCGATTTCGATGCTCTGATACCCGCTCCTCTCTAGTCAACCATGAAACTCTATTACGCCCCCGGTTCCTGCGGCCTCGCCTCGCAGATCGCATTGCAGGAGGCCGGCCAGGCCTATGAACTGGTCAAGGTCGACTTCAAGACCAAGACGACGGTCGAAGGCGACTACCTGCAGGTGACGCCCAAGGGCTTCATCCCCGTCCTCAAGCTCGACGACGGCGACCTGATCACCGAAGGCGCGGTGATCCTGCAGTGGATCGCCGACCGGCATCCCGAGCACCGGCTGCTTCCGCCCTTCGGCACGCGGCAGCGCTACCGCGCGCTCGAGTGGCTGAACTTCGTCGCGAGCGACCTGCACAAGGGCATGGCCGTGATGTTCTCGCCCTACCTCGACGCGGACACCAAGAAGCGATTCGCGGACGGCAACCTCACGAGCAAGTTCGCCTACATCGACGAGCACCTGTCGACCCACGACTACGTGCTGGGCGCCGATTTCTCGGTGGCCGATGCCTATCTCTACAACGTGCTGTCGTGGCCGCCGCGCGTGAATCTCGATCTCTCGGGCTACGCGGCGATCCAGCGCTTCATGGTTCGCATGGGGCAGCGCGCCAGCGTTCGCGCGGCGCTGGAGGCGGAACGCCTCGCGGCTCACTAACTGGAAGCCGGCGGCCACAGCACCGGAAACAACGGATGCGCCATCGGCGCGCCCGCCGGCAGCTGCTCGGCCAGTCCCGGGAAATCCGGCGAGGTCTTCCAGCGCCGCGGCGCATGCCGCATGTCGTCGCCCAGCATGCGCACCGAGAACACCCGCCGCCGCCGGCCGGGTTCGAGCCCGGCCGAGGCGTGCAGCGTGAGCATGTTGAAGGCGATGGCGTCGCCGGGTTCCACGGCCCAGCCGAGGATGTCGTGGGCCGCGCGGTCGGCCTCGATGTCGGGCAGGTCGGCCAGCGCGCCCTCGGGGAACCACCGGGCCTCGTTGGTCATGAAGGTGCGCGGCATCAGCCACGGCCCCTTGTGCGAGCCGGCGACAAGCTCCAGCGTCGAGGCACGCGACACCGGATCCACCGGAATCCAGAAGCTGACGTTCTGGCTGCCCTCGACGTTGTAGTAGGGCTGGTCCTGGTGCCAGGGCGTGCGCTGGCGCGTGCCCGATTCCTTGGTGAGCATGTGGTCGTGATAGAGCCGCACCTGCGTGCTCCTCGTGAGCCTGGCCGCGGCGGCCGGCAATGCCGAGCGCGAGATCACGTCCCAGTACGCCGGGATCTCCTGCCAGTTGCAGAAGTCCTCGATGAAGAAGCCCGGATCGTCGGGCCGGCTCGCCACCTTCGCGCGCACGCTCGGCGCGGCGAGATTGGCATCGATGCCCTGGCGCAGCAGCTCGACCTCGGGCGGCCGCAGGACACCGCGCAGGACGATGGCGCCGTCGCGCGAAAATTCCTCGACCTGCTGGTCCGATGGGAGCCTGTCGTCGGGTCGTGCATTCATGGGCGGGGTCTCCTTCGAGATAGGCAATGGTTGCGAGGCCGAAGGCAGTCTAGAGTGAGGGGGTGGATGGCAGCCCATCCAATCGGACAACCGATCGAGCAAGCCGGACAACATGAAGCGACAACTCAAATCCGCCGCCGACGGGCAGCCCGTGCTCTTCAAGGTCGTGCACCTCGCGCCCGGTGGCACCGCGCCGCGCGACAGCCACGAAGAGGGACAGTTCGTGCACGCGATCTCGGGCGTGATCGAGGTCGGGATGAGCGGCCGGGTCTTCCTGGCGCCGCCGCAGTACGGCGTGTGGATCCCGCCGCGCGTCGAGCACCTGTCGAGCAACCGCCATGCGGCCAGCTACGCCACGGTCTACCTGGCCGAGGCCTTGTGCGACGTGCTCCCCAAGCGCGCCTGCACCATGGTCATCAGCCCGCTGACGCAGGCCGTGCTCGACAGCCTGCGCACCCGTTCCATCGAGGTGCCGCGCAATCCGGCCGAGCAGCGCCTGTTCGAAGTCCTGCGCGACGAGCTGGCCATCGCGTCCGGCCACGACAGCTACCTGCCGATGTCGGACGACCCCCAGCTGGGCCGCGTGCTCGAGGCCTTGCAGGCGCGGCCCTGGGATGGCCGCTCGCTCGCCGAATGGGCCGCCACGGTGCATTCGACCGAGCGCACGCTGGCGCGGCGCTGCGAGCGCGACCTGCAGATGCCGTTCAGCGAGTGGCGCCAGCGCCTCAAGGTGATCCGCGGGATCGCGCTGCTGGAAGCAGGCCGCGCGGTGAAGGACGTCGCGATCGAACTGGGCTACGGCTCGCCCTCGGCCTTCATCGCCATGTTCTGCAAGCAGATCGGCATGACGCCGCAGGCGTACATCCGGCAGAAGGGGCGCTGATCGCGCCGACGGCGGCGAGCCTTGCTCACCATGCGAGCTGCAATCGCGAGGGCCGTGGTTCGCCGGGTTCGCCGCCGCGCGGTGGCGCGCGGCGCTCGTCGATTCCGGCATCGACGAAATCGCCCAGCACGTCGTCGCGCAACCGGATGAACGCCGGATCGCTGCGGTTGCGCGGATGCGGCAGGTCCACCGCCACGGTGCGGCGGATGCGCCCCGGCGATGGCTGCATCACCACCACGCGGTCGCCGAGGAACACGGCTTCCTCCACGTCGTGCGTCACCAGCAGCATGGTGATGCGCTCCTTCTGCCAGATGCGCTGCAGCTCGATCTGCAGCCGCGCGCGCGTGAGGGCATCGAGCGCGCCGAAGGGCTCGTCGAGCAGCAGCACGCGCGGCCGGTTGACCAGGCCGCGCGCGATGGCCACGCGCTGCGCCATGCCGCCCGAGATCTGGTGCGGCCACGATTTCTCGAAACCGCCGAGGCCGACCAGCGCCACGTGCTCGGCCACCAGCTCGGCCTTCCGCTTCGCGCCGAGCGGCGCGTTGCGCAGTCCCACCGCGATGTTCTGCTCGACCGTGAGCCACGGGAACAGCCGGTGGTCCTGGAACACGATGCCGCGCTCGCGGCCGGTGCCCGCGATCGGCTGGCCGCCCAGCAGGATCTGGCCCTCGTACTGGTCGTCGAGCCCGAGGACCAGCCGCAGCAGCGTCGACTTGCCGCAGCCGCTCGCGCCCACGATGCTGGTGAAGCTGCCCGGCGGCACGTGCAGGTCGATGTTCTCGAGCACCTGCAGTTCGCCGCCGCGCGCCTGCGCCTGCGCGTAGCGCTTGCCGAGGCCGCGGATGTCGAGTTCGTTCGATGCGATGGAGGTGCTCATGGTGCGAAGAAGAAGAGGTGTCAGGCCCGGCCGGTCCAGCGCGCCAGCCGGCGTTCGAGCGCGCGCGCCGAGGCATTCATCAGCCAGCCGACGAGGCCGATGACGAACATGCCGAAGATCACCAGGTCCATCTGGAAATGCTCGCTGCCCTCGATCAGCGTGTTACCGATGCCCTTGCCGGCGACCAGCAGGTATTCGGCGCCGATGGTCGCGAGCCAGGAATAGATGAGCGCGAGGTACACGCCCGTGAAGATGGCGGGCAGCGCGGCCGGCAGCACCACCTGCGCGAGCGTCTGCCAGCGCGTGAAGCCGTAGACGCGCGCCACCTCGAGCAGCGCGGGCGGCACGGTGCGGATGCCGTCGCAGGTGTTGACCACCACCGGCACCAGCGCGGCCAGCGAGAGGAACACCACCTTGGCCACGTCGCCGAGGCCGAACCAGACCGAGATCAGCGGAATCCACGCGAACAGCGAGATCTGCTTGAAGGTGTTGAAGCTCGGGCCGACGATACGGTCGAACAGCGGCCACAGGCCCAGCAGCGCGCCGAGCACCAGGCCCGAGGCGGTGCCGATCAGGAAGCCCGTGGCCTCGCGCGCGAGGCTGGCGCCGAGCGCGCGCCACAGGCGGCCGCTGAGGATCTGGTCGGCGGCGGTCGCGAGCACCTTCTGCGGCGAGACCAGCAGCGCCGAGTTCACCACGTCGAGCCACGACAGCAGCGCCCACAGCGCGATCGCCACGGCGGGCAGCACCAGGCCGCGCCAGCGGCTGCGATCGACGGGCCGCAGCGGCTGCACCGCGGCCAGTTCGGCCGCGTCGCGCGACAGCGAGGCGGGCCCGCTCATCGCGCGGCACCGCCCGGGCGGTGCCGGTGCAGCGTGTTCTCGAGCCGCTCGAGCAGGCGGTCGATGGCCCAGCCGATCGCGCCCACGATCACCACCGCGGCCATCACCAGGTCGAGCTGGAACAACTGGCGGCCATAGACGATCAGGTAGCCCAGCCCCTCGCTCGAAGCGACCAGCTCGACCACCACCAGCGACAGCCAGGCCTTGGTGAAGCCCAGCCGCACGCCCGTGAACAGCGTGGGCACGGCATGCGGCAGCACGATCTCCAGCACCTGCTGGCGCCGGCTGTAGCCATAGACCTCGCCGACCTCGCGCAGCGACTGCGGCGTCTGCCGGAAGCCCTGCAGCGTGTTGAGCGCCACCGGCACCAGCGCCGCCTTGGCGATCAGGATGTACTTGAGCGGCTCGCCGATGCCCACGATCAGCAGCACGAAGGGCAGCCAGGCCAGCACCGGGATCTGCACCAGCGCATTGAAGCTCGGCAGCAGGTAGGCCTCGACGCGGCGCGACAGGCCCATGGCCGTGCCCAGCAGCAGCCCCAGCAGCGTGCCGATCGCGAAGCCCACGCCCACGCGCGCGAAACTGGTGCTCACGTGCAGCCAGAGGTCACCGCTGGTCGCGAGGTCGCGCAGCGTCTCGGCCACGAACTCGGGCGGCGGCAGCACCTGCGGCGAGATCCAGCCCTGGCCAGCACCCACGAACCACAGCGCGAGCAATGCGGCGGGCAGCAGCCAGGGCAGGGCGGCGTCGCCGAGGCGGCGCCACGGCAAGGACAGGCGAAGGGGCGTGACCGCGTCGCGCTGCAGGACCGCCGACAGTTCGGCTTCGGCGCTCATCGCGACGCGACCGCGGGCCCGCCCTTCGGCTGACCCTTCGCGTCCGAGGCACTCCAGTAGCCCTCGAGGCCCTGCTTCTTGAGCGCGGCCTTGAGGTAGCGCGTGTCGAACCAGTCGTCGACCGTGACCTCGCGGCGGATCAGCTTGAGCTTGAGCGCGTCGCCGACCACGGCCTTGTAGCGCGCCACGATGAAGTCGTCGGCCAGCGGCGAGTTGCGCTGCGCCAGCGGCTGCTTGTCGAACTCGGCGGTCCACGAGGCGACCGGCGTGCCGCTGCGGGCCCAGATGCGGAACAGATCGTCGCGGTTCTTCTCCTCCGACGACCAGTGGGCGGCACGCACGAACACGTCGACCACGCGCTGCACCTCGGCGGGGTTGGCCTGCTCGAACTCGCTGCGCACCAGCAGCGCGGCCTGGCGCGTGAGCGCCGGATCGCGGCCCTGGGTGGAATAGACCACCTTCGCGAGCCCCTGGTCGCGCACTTTGAACCATTCGTAGCCGCCGAAGGCCGCGTCCACGCCGTTCGAGACCAGCGCCGCCTGCGCGCTGCCGGTGTCGAGGTTCACGCCCTTGATGTCGCGCTCGGCCAGGCCTTCGGCCGCCAGCACGTTGATCGCGACCAGGTGGCCGTTGGTGCCGCGGAAGATCGACACCGTGCGGCCCTTGAGGTCCTTGATCGACTGGATGGCCGACTGCGTCGGCGTGACCAGGTAGAGGTTGTTGCGCGCGCCGCTGACCAGCAGCACCTTGGTCTTGAGGCCGTTCGAGCGCCCGACGATCGAGGGCAGGTCGCCCTGGTAGGCGAAGTCGATCTGCTTGTTCGACAGCGCCTCGTTCACGGCCGGGCCCGCGCCCTTGAAGAACAGCCACTCGACCTTGATGCCCGAGGCCTTGAACTCTTCCTCGAGCCAGTTGTTGGCGCGCGCCACGCCGCCGGGCGAACCGCCCCAGGTGACGGGATCGCCGCCGCCCGCCGTGGCCACACCGATGCGGATGGTGTCGGGCGCGGCCTGCGCCGAGGCCGCGAGGGCGGTGGCCAGCAGCGCGGTCCAGCGCAGGAGATGCCGCATCGGCTTCATGGCGTGCCTTTCTTCGCGGCCAGCTTGCGGCCGACCTCGGTGCCTTCGAAGAAGCGCGGATTGGCCTCGGTGTAGAAGCGGTGCGGGTTCTCGAACACGAAGGCCCGGAAGTCGGCCGCCGAGATCACGCCCTGCTGCACCAGGTCCCAGGTTTCGGCCAGCGGCTCGGTGAACTCGGGCACGTCCCAGTGGCCCACGTCGGACGACCAGATCGCGTTGATCTTCACGCCCAGCGGGTTCACCTTGTCGTTGAAGGCCGCGGCCACGGTGCGGTCGTCGGCTTCCGAGCCGAAGTAGAAGTTGTTCACCCAGCGGTCGCGGATGTCCTCGACCTTTTCGATGCCCGCGAGCGCGAAGTCGTCGATCTCGCTCTCGTTCGGTTCGCGGCTGTGCGGCAGCGCCGAGATGCCCAGGCTGTCGCGCAGCAGCGTGGCCTTGTCGAGCGTGCGGCCCTTGAGCAGGTCGCCGCCATGACGCTCGAACAGCGAGGCCAGCAGCTCGATGTCGGCCTCGGCCGGGTCGTAGTTGCGTACCGCATGCCGGTTGCGTTTCTCCCAGCGGTCCACCAGGTGCGTGTAGACGTGAGAACCCCAGTCCGCGCCGCCTTCGAGCAGGCCCACCCGCAGCCCCGGGAAGCGCCGCGTCACGCCGCCGAAGAACAGCGCCTTGGCGAAGGCCTGCGAGCCGTCGGCGAAGTGGCCGATGTGGTTGTTCATGTAGTTGCTGATCGACTGCCGGCCGGTCCAGCCCTGGCTGCCGTAGTGCGTGGTCACCGGCACGCCGAGTTCCACCACCTTGGCCCAGAAGGGGTCGTAGTCGTGCTCGCTGTCGATGCCGTAGAAGTCGATGTAGCCGACCTGCTTGGCGATCTCTGGATGCTCGGCGGCCGGGTACTTCTCTGCGATGGCGCGGATCGGGCGGCGCACACCGCCCGCGATGTTGATGACCTTCAGGCCCAGCGTCTTGACCGCGAACTCCAGCTCCTCGATGCCCTCTTGCGGCGAGTGCAGCGGTATGCCCGCCACCGGCGTCAGCCGGTCGGCGTAGGGCCGGTACTGGTCGGCGTGGAAGTGGTTGATGGCGCGGTGCAGCGGCTGGCGGTATTCGCTGCCGGCCGCGGCCGGCGAGAGCACGTCGTTGGGGAACAGGATCGAGTAGTCGGAGCCCTGTTCGCCCAGGCGCTCGTGCAGCAGCGCGGGCAGGGTGTAGGTCGCGAGGTCGTAGGTGTTGCGCGTGACGCGGGCCCACCAGGGCGCGCGCAGCGTGCGGTGGAGCTGGCGTTCCTCGGCCGACTGCTGGTACCAGTCCTTGCCGCCGCCGTTGCGCGTGACGAAGCGCCCGCCGAGCGCCTTGCGCAGCGCGTCGACCAGCTTGTTGCCGCCGTACTGCGCCACGTAGTCCTCGAGCACCGGCGCGAAGTCGTTGACGTGCACGTCGGTGTCGATCACCGGGTGGTCGAGGCCGGCCTTCACGGCGGCCGAGCGCGAGGCATGCACGCGCTGGAGTCGGTCGTTCATCTGCGGGGTCCTTGCTGAAAGAGGATCGACGCAGACTAAGGTGGCCGCCGGTGGCGGGCCAACGAAGGCTTTCAGGGATGCTTAGCCGTCGTTCGCATATGGATGCAAAGGTTCGCGGGGGCCGGCTGTCATGTCGCGCCTTCGAACTCCCCCTTGCGCAGCTTCAGCGCCACGTCGAAGAAAGAGGCGAGCACGCGGCTGTCGCGTCGCACCTGCAGGCAGTAGAGGTAGGTCTGCGTCACCGCGGGATCGCCCTCGATGCGCACGGTGCGCAGGCGCGCGTCGGGAATGAACTCGGCCTCGGAGACCGCGCCGATGCCGATGCCGCGCGCGGCCGCTTCGCGGATCGCCTCGCGGCTGCCGATCTCCATCGCGAGCCTGGGCCGGACGCCCGCGCGCGCGAAGGCCTCGTCGAGCGCGCGCCGCGTGCTGGAACCGCTCTCGCGCTGCAGCATGGGCTGGCCGTGCAATTCCTCGAGCCGGATCTCGCCGCGCCTGGCGAACGGATGGTCGCGGTGCACGAACAGGATCAGCGCATGGCGCGCATAGGGCGTCGCGCTGAAACCCGGCGCCTCGTGGAAGCGCGCGAGCACGCCGATGTCGACCGCGTACTCCTCGAGGTCCTTGAACACCGACGACGAATTGCCCATGCGGATCGAGACGTCGAGCCGCGGATAGCGCCGGCGATAGGCGTCGACCATCTCGATCACGTGGAAGGGACCGACCGCGCCGAGCTTGAGCTCGCCCGACTGCAGGTCGCCGCTGTCGTGCAGCAGGTTGTACGAATCGAGCTCGAGCGCCGCGATCTGGCGCGCGATGGGCAGCAGGCGCTCGCCGACGCTGGTGAGCTCGATGCGGTGGCCCTGGCGGTGGAACAGCATGACCTTGTGCTGGCGCTCCAGCGCCTGGACCTGGGTGGTGAGCGTGGGCTGGCTCAGGCCCACGGCACGCGCGGCGGCGCTGAAGCTGCCGTGCTGGGCGACGGCGAGGAAGGCGCGGAGTTTGGCGGCGGACATCCATAGATTGTTTGAATGGAATCGTGACAAATCCGTGATCGATCTGATATGCGGCTGTCACATGGCGTTCTTAGCCTTGGGGTAGTCGCAGGCCGATGCCTGCCGTTCCGGTCCCTTCCAGTCCCTTTTTTTCCATCCCAGACACCACCATGAACACCCTTCTCCGCCTGCGCCGCAGCCTGATCGCCCTGGCCCTTTCGGCAGTTTCCGCGGTCGCCGCCCTGCCGGCCCTGGCCGCGCAGCCCCTCACCATCGGGCTGATCCCGGCCGAGGACTCGCAGGCCATGATCGAGAGCAGCCGCCAGGTGCTCGACAGCCTGCAGCAGCAGCTCGGCATGCCGGTCAAGCCCTTCGTGGCGACCGACTACAACGGCGTGATCGAGGCGCTGCGCTCGAAGAAGCTCGACGTGGCCTACCTCGGCCCGTTCTCGTACGTGCTCGCGAACCAGGTCGCGGACGTGGAAGCCTTCGCGGTGGCCGTGACGAAGAAGACCGGCCAGAGCTCCTACAAGAGCGTGATCATCGCGCGCAAGGACAGCGGCATCGCCAGGACCGCCGACCTCAAGGGCCGCAGCTTCGCCTTCGTCGACCCGACCTCGGCCTCGGGCCACCTGTTCCCCAAGTCGGGCCTGCTGCAGGCCGGCCATGACCCCGAGACCTTCTTCGGCCGCGTGATCTTCTCGGGCTCGCACGACGCCAGCATCCTGGCCGTGGCCAACAAGAAGGTCGACGCCGCCGCCGTGGCCGACCGCATCCTCGCGAGCGCCATCGCCAAGGGTCAGGTCAAGCAGGACGAGCTCGAGATCGTCTGGTCGTCGAGCCCGATCCCCGAGTCGCCGATGGTCTGGCGCAAGGACCTCGATCCGGCGCTGAAGGCGAAGATCGCGAAGGCACTGGCCAACGTGAAGGACCTGCCGTGGGGCGACCAGGGCGTGCTCAACGGCTTCCAGCCCACCACCGACGCGGCCTACAACGTGGTGCGCGACACCGCCAAGGTGCTCAAGCTCGACCTGCGGAGCATGAAGTGATCCGCATCCGGCAGCTCACCAAGCGCTATGGCGACAACGCCGTGCTGCGCGGTGTGGACCTCGATGCCGCGGCGGGCGAGTTCGTGGTGGTGCTCGGCGAATCGGGGGCCGGCAAGTCGACCCTGCTGCGCTGCGTGAACCGGCTGGCGCTGGCCGACGGCGGCGAGCTCAGGGTCGACGGCATGGACGCCGTGAACTGCGCCGACACGCGCGCGCTGCGCCAGCGCGTGGCGATGATCTTCCAGCACCACAACGTGGTGCCGCGGCTCAGCGCGCTGAAGAACGTGCTCACGGGGCGGCTCGGCGCGGTGTCGACCCTGGCCTCGGTGCTGCATTTCTTCAGCCGCGCCGACATCGCGCTGGCGCACGAATGCCTGGGCCGCGTGGGACTCGCGCACAAGGCCCATGCGCGCACCGATTCGCTGTCGGGTGGCCAGATGCAGCGTGTGGGCATCGCGCGCGCGCTCGCGCAGCAGCCGCGGCTGATCCTCGCCGACGAGCCGGTCGCGAGCCTCGACCCGCAGACCTCGCGCAAGGTGCTGCAGTACCTGCGCGATGCCTCGCGCGACCTCGGCATCACCGTGCTGTGCAACCTGCACCAGGTCGACTACGCGCGCGAGTTCGCCGACCGCATCGTCGGCCTCTCGCAGGGCCGCGTCGTGTTCGACGGCGCGCCGCAGGCCATGGGGCCCGAGGACATCGACCGCATCTACGTGCCGCAGCCCGCGGTCGACCACAAGGAGCCCGCCGCGCAGGCCGTGCCGCTGCCGCTCTTTGCACGCACCGAAGGACACGCATGAACACCCCCTCGACCCGATACGCCTGGACCGGCCCGCTGCCCGAGAGCCGCCGCGGCTGGTTCAACCTGCTGATCGGCCTGTGCGTGGTCGGCTGGGCATTGCAGTGGAGCGCCGGCGGCGCGCAACTGAGCTGGTCCGAACTGGCGGCGGGCCTGCCGCAGATCCTCGATTTCCTGGGCCGCACCATGCCGCCCGACACCAACATCCTGAGCCGCCTGGTCGCGCCCGCGCTCGAGACCATCCAGATCGCCGTCTGGGGCACGCTGCTGGCGGTGCTGCCCGCGATTCCGCTGTCCTTCCTGGCGGCGCGCAACCTGCAGAGCCGGCGCTGGGTCTACCAGTGCACGCGCCAGGCCCTCAACGTGGTGCGCAGCATCAACGAGCTGATCCTCGCGCTGGTGTTCGTGTCGGCCGTGGGGCTCGGTCCGTTCCCCGGCGTGCTGGCGCTCGCGCTGCATGGCGCGGGCATGCTCGGCAAGTTCTTCGCCGATGCCATCGAGGAGATCGACCAGGGACCGCTCGAGGCCCTGCGCGCCACGGGTGCGCGGCCGCTGCAGGTGATCGTGTTCGGCGTGCTGCCGCAGGTCGTCACGGCCTGGATCGCCGTGGTGCTGTACCGCTTCGAGGTGAACCTGCGCTCGGCCACCGTGCTGGGCATGGTGGGCGCGGGCGGGCTGGGCTTCGAGCTGGTGAGCAGCCTCAAGCTGTTCCGCTACCAGGAGACCGCCACCTGCATCATCGTGATCACCGTGATGGTGATCGTGGCCGACCTGCTCTCGAGCCAATTGCGCCACCGCATCCAGCACAGCGGCCGGCACTGAAGGCCGCGCGGATCCTTTCTCTTGAGCGCCCGGCTGCACGACGCGGCCGCGGCGCCCGCTTTCCCGAACCCATCATGTGGACCTACTACAACCCCGTCGACGTGCATGCCGGCTGCGGCTCGCTCGATGCGCTGCCTAGACTGCTCGGCGCACGCCGCGCGATCCTGATCGCCTTCCCCGAGGCGGTCGGCCTCGGCCTCGTCGATCGCATCCGCGGCCTGCTGGGCGAGCGTCTGGCGGCCGTCGAGACCGAGGTGCTGCCGAACCCCGACGTGGCCTGGCTGGCGCCGATGTACGAACGGCTGTGGCGCGAGCATGCCGAGGTCGACTGCGTCATCGCGCTCGGCGGCGGCAGCGTGATCGACTGCGCGAAGGTGATGCTCACGCGCCCCGCGGCCGGGCGCTTCGACGAACTGCTCGCGCTGCTCGAAGGCGCGGACAGCGCGCCGGCCTCGGTCCGGCGGCACCGGCAGCTGCTGGCCATTCCCACCACCGCCGGTACCGGCAGCGAAGTCACGCCCTGGGCCACCGTGTGGGACCAGGCGCGCGCGCGCAAGCTGTCGCTGCAACTGCCGTGGACCTGGCCCGAGGCCGCCATCGTCGATGCCGACCTGATGTTGAGCCTGCCGCATGCGGCCACCCTGGCCAGCGGCCTCGATGCGCTGTCGCATGCGCTCGAGTCGCTGTGGAACGTGCACCGCAACCCGGTGTCGGCAAGCCTGGCCGTGAGCGCGGCGCGCAGCATCGTCGCCACGCTGCCCGAACTGCTGGCACGGCCCGACCGGCCCGAGCTGCGCGAGCGCCTGGCCACTGCCGCGTTGCAGGCCGGCCTGGCGTTCTCCAACACGCGCACCGCGCTCGCGCATTCGCTGTCCTACGACATCACGCTGCGGCATGGCGTGCCGCACGGCATCGCGTGTTCGTTCAGCCTGCCGCGCATCATGCAGCTCGCGGCCGGGCGCGATCCGGCGCTCGATGCGTTGCTGCTGTCGGTCTTCGATGCGCCCGACATCGGCCAGGCCGTCGCGTCGCTGAGCGCCTTCTTGGAGGGGCTGGGCGTGAGCGTCGATCCGCTGAGCTATGGCATTCCCGAGGCGGACTGGAGCGAACGCATCCTGCAGGCGCTGGTCGGTGCGCGCGGGCGTAACTTCATCGCCGCCGACGCCGGCTGATCAGGACGCGCAGGCGGTGTTCGCCGCCGTGCGTGGGTACTCCATCTCCTGCATCACCCAGTCGCGCCGCGCGTTGCCGTAGCGGCCCGCGATCTCGCACAGCGTGCGGTCGAGCTGCTGCACAGGCTTCAGCGCGGCCACCAGCGGCAGGGGCTTTGCCTCGCGCGTGGCGGGGCCAGCCACCAACACGAGACCGCTGCGCAGCTTCACCGGGCCCGAGGACGAGACCGCCTCGACATCGACATGCCCCGTGCGCGTCCACGCATCGGTGGCCAGCGCGAGCGCGATGTCGTCGGCACCATCGCGCACCTCGAGCCGGCGGCGCTCGCCGCGCCAGAACGCGGCCTTGTTGAACAGGTACTCGGCGCCGCGGCCGGTCGTGAGCCCGAAGGGCGCGCTCGCATGCGCCGGGCCCCAGCCGTCCACGCCGAGTTCGGCCGCCATCGCCGCGGCCTTCGCGGGACCGCCGATCGCCTCGACCAGCGCGAGCGTCGCGGGCACCGAGGCCGTGATACCGGTGGTCGTCGCCACGTCGCGATCGACCAGGTAGCGCCGGTCCGGCACATGCGTGGCGCCGGGCCGCTGGCGCAGCGTGCCGCGGTCGTACCAGTGGCCGGCAAAGCGTCGGCCGTCGAGCAGGCCGGCCTGCGCGAGCACGAGCGCGCCCGAGCACACGCCGATCACGCGCGCGCCTCGGCTGGCCTGTTGTTGCAGCCAGGCCCTCACCGCGGGCGCATCGGCCGGCTCCATCGCGGGCACGATCACGTAGTCGGCGCCCGCGGGATGGGCGCGCCCGAAGCTGGCGAAGTCCTGCGCCCCCTCGACCTGCAGCGCCGGGAACAGCGTGACCCGGCCCGCCCGCGGCGCCACCACGCGCACATCGGCCACGTCGGCGCGCTGCAGCACCGCGTGCGGCAGCAGCAGGTCGGTGAGCTCGGTGCCCTCGTTGAGCGCCAGCATGGCGATCACCGGCCGGCCGGGCCGGCGCGGCTTCATGGCCTCGACGAAAGCCTGCCGGTCGCGCGCGAGCGCCGCCTCGTCGTGCGCCGCGGGCGGCACCGCCGCATCGCGCGTGCCCGTGCCGCATCCCGCCAACCCGATCGCCGCCATACTCGCGCACAGCAGCGCACGCAGCCCGTTCCACATGGAGAATCCCCTTCATGACCTCGATGCACCGAGCTTAGGAATGCCGACCCCCACCCACAAGGACGAAGAAGCCGCGGTTCCTGCCAGCACCGTCGTGCTGGTCGCGTTCGACGGCGTCGAGGCCATCGACGTCGCGGGCCCCGCCAGCGTGTTCAGCAAGGCCGAGCAATTGCGACCCGGCAGCTACGAGGTGCTGATCGCCTCGCCGGGTGGCGGCACCGTGTCGACCAACAGCGGTCTGCAACTGGGTGGCACTTGCAGCCTGGATGCATTGCCCGCCGCCATCGACACCCTGATCGTGGCCGGCGGCGACGAACCCGCCGTGCGCCACGCCATCCTCGAGCAGCGCATCGGCGACTGGATCGCCCAGGCCGCGCCGCGCGTGCGCCGCATCGCGAGCGTGTGCAGCGGCGCCTTCGCGCTCGCCGCGGCCGGCCTGCTCGACGGGCGCGAGGCCACCACCCACTGGCGCGTGTGCGAGATGCTGCAGGAACTGCGTCCGCAGGTGCGCGTGCGGCAGCAGCGCATCTACGTGCGCGACGGCAAGGTCTGGACTTCGGCGGGTGTGGTCACCGGCATCGAGCTCGCGCTCGCGCTGGTCGAGGACGACCTGGGCCACGAGGTCTCGATGGACATCGCGCGCACCCTGGCGCTGCCGATGCTGCGCGGCGGCGAGCAGCCGCAGCTCACCCCGGCGCTGCAGGCGCAGGCCAGCGCGAGCCATCGGCTGCGCGAACTGGTCGCATGGATCGGCACCCATCCGCAGGAAGAGCTTGCAGTCGAGGTGCTGGCCGAACGCGTGGGCATGAGCCCGCGCAACTTCGCGCGCGCCTTCGCGGCCGAGACCGGGTGCACGCCCGCGCGCTTCGTCGAGCGCACGCGCGTGGCGGCGGCGGCGCAGTTGCTGCGGCAGACCGGGTGGACGCAGGAACGGATCGCGAGCCGCAGCGGGTTTCGGTCGGTGGATGCGTTGCAGCGGGCATTCGTGCGGCTGCATGGGGTGACGCCGGGCGGATGGCGCGATGCGGCGCGGGTCGAAACACGAGGAGGGACATGGGAATGAGCGAAACGAAGCCGTCCGGCCACGCGGTGCTGATCGCGGGCGCGGGCCCCACCGGCATGATGCTCGCGGGCGAACTGGCGCTGGCCGGCGTCGATGTCGCGATCCTCGAGCGGCGCTCGAACCAGGATATCGAAGGATCGCGCGCCGGCGGCCTGCATGCGCGCACTCTCGAGATCTTCGACCAGCGCGGCATCGTCGACCGGTTCCTGGCCGAGGGGCAGACCGCCCAGGTGGCCGCGTTCGGCCTCAACCGGCTCGACATCAGCGATTTCCCGACGCGGCACAACTACGGACTGGCGCTGTGGCAGAAGCACATCGAGCGCATTCTTGCGGGATGGATTGCCGAACTGGGCGTGACCACGTATCGGGAGCGCGAGGTGGTCGGCTTCGATCAGGACGAGGCCGGTGTCGACGTCCATTTGCGCGACGGCCAGACGCTGCGTGCGCAATACCTGGTCGGTTGCGATGGTGGGCGCAGCGTGATCCGGAAGGCGGCGGGGATCGAGTTTCCGGGATGGGATGCCACGATCAGCCACATCCTCGCCGAAGCGGAGGTCGCCGAGGAGCCCGTGTGGGGCATGCGGCACGACGCGATCGGCACCCACGGCCTGAGCCGCATGGACGACGGGAAGACCGTGCGGATCATGGTGACGGAGCGCGAAGTGGGGCACGCGGACCAGCCCACGCTGCGCGATCTGAGCGGAGGCCTGATCGCGCATTACGGCACCGACTTCGGCGTACACAGCCCGCTTCATATCTCGCGATTCACGGACATGGCGCGGCAGGCGGCCAGCTATCGCAAGGGGCGCGTGCTGTTGGCCGGAGATGCGGCGCATGTGCACTACCCGGCGGGTGGGCAGGGGCTCAATCTCGGCGTGCAGGATGCATTCAACCTCGGGTGGAAGCTGGCGCAAGTGGTGAATGGGATCTCGCCGGACAGCCTGCTCGACAGCTATCCGGCGGAGCGGCATCCGGTGGGGGCGCTGGTGCTGCGCAATTCGCTGGCGCAGGTCGCGCTGCGGCGGCAGGACGGTCGCAGCAAGGCGCTGGCGGAGAGCGTGTCGGAACTGCTTCGGATGGAGGAGCCGCGCAAGCGCTTCGCGGGGATGATGTCGGGGCTGGATATTCGGTATGACTTGGGGGAGGGGCATCCTTTGGTGGGGAGGAGGATGCCGGATCTGGAGGTGGTGGTTGGGGGCACCAAGAGGTGGGTCTTCGAGCTGATGCATGCGGCGCGGCCGCTGTTGCTCGATCTCGGAGCTCTCCGTGACTGGGACACCGGAAGGCCGGGGGACAGGCTTCGGCTGGTTGAAGCCAGCTTCGATGGCAAATGGGAACTGCCGGTCGTTGGAGAGGTGGGCGCGCCCGGGGCCGTGCTGATCCGGCCGGATGGCTATGTGGCGTGGGTGGGGTCGGGTACGCGGGAGGGCCTTGTCGAGGCCATTGCCACCTGGTTCGGGTCGCCATGCGCGGCATGAACCTCGATGCCGAAGGTCGACGATTTTGTCGTGCGCCGGACCAGCGCAGGCCGGCGCGAACCCGTGAACGTCATTTGTTTCGACGCGGTCCGGGCCGATGCGACGGCATCCCCTTCGTGAAGATGCCGCCGATCGATGAGGAGCCGGCGATCAGGGCAGCAAGCAGTTCCAGGCGTTCGACGGAGTGTTCGCGAGGACGTAGTTCTTGATGGTGACAACCGGCTGTACCCAAAGATTGCTGCCCTTCGTATAGATGTAGTTCACGATCTGCTGGTAGGCCGACTGGCTGATCGCATTGCCGTCGCCGGAGTCTCCCAGCGAGTGGAAGACCAGGACCGTCCAGGTTCCCTTGGCGATGCCGTTGTCGATGGCTGCTTTCGCGGTATTGAAGGCGGTGGCATCGTCTCCGGAAATGGGGAGTCGGCTAATGAAGAAGCGTCGTTGCGCAACGTTATTGGGATCGTTCTCGCCGGATCCGGCGATGGTGGCGCCGGTCAAGACGGCCGACAGCAGCGCCGCGTACTCGCATGCTCCGACTTGCCTGTGCTGGGAACTGCTCTGAGGGCCGACGATGTAGTTGCCTTCCGGGTATGCGTAGGTGTGGTCGACCGGCGTGTTGGAGTAGATGTTCGTCAGCAGCCACTGTTCGTTGGTACCGACATCCGTGGCCACATCCACCCAGGACTTGGTCGCCAAGGTCGCGCTCCCCCAGTGAGAGTAGGAGTGATTGCCGACCTCGTGGCCTCTTTGAAAGACGCTGCGCCACGAGGTTGCGTTGGCGGCCACCACCGGGAGTCCTCCCGGCGTCAGGTAGAAGGTCCCGCGGAAACCGTAGTTCTCCATGGTGGTGGCCTGGGTCAACTGCGACGGCCAGCCATCGTCATGCGAAAGACTGATTGCGCTCTTCGCTCCATTGGGCCAAGTCAGCGCGGCGGCCGAGCCCAAAAGAGAGAACAAAAAGACCGCGCCAGCGAATTGGCGCAAACGAAGATTCGGCATCCTTCACTCCACTTGTTTTGGCGAGTGAATTGTGCGTTACGGTGGGGACGCGACGGTGAAGAAATCGCCTGGCATTCGTGTAGCGAAGCGGGCTTCTTTGTCTATGGAAGTGAATCGCCAAGCAAGCGAATCGCTAGGCAACGGCTGCTGAAAGATTCTTCTCGATGCTCGTGGTCACCCTGACCCTTCGATCCGAGGCTACTTGCAATCCCCACCCATCGACACAGTCCCATCCCTGCACTCGGTCAGCATCGGCTCCCCCACGGAAGCCGAGCCCGGTCCCGGCGCAGAACCCGCGCCAGTACCGACGTCCCTCTCATAGACGATCTTCCTGCTGCCCAGCTCGCAGCTGCCCACCACCTGCCCGCTCGTCGACGCGTTGGCATCGACGACGGCCACGGTGAAGCGCGCCACGCCGGCGGCGGCGATCTTCGACTCGATGCGGGTGCGCAGGGCCTCGCAGTCCTCGGCCGCGTGCGCGCTGCCCGCCGCGCCGGCCAAGGCCAGCACGGCGGGGAGCATCGCGAGCCAGGAGGGCTTCATGGCTGCCGCCACCCGCGCGATGCCGATCAGCCCTGGGCCGAGGCCAGCGCCGCGTTGAGCGTGGCGCTCGGACGCATCACGGCCTCGAACTTCACCTTGTCGGCGAGGTAGTAGCCGCCGATGTCCACGGCCTTGCCCTGCACGGCGGCGAGTTCCTCGACGATCTTCTGCTCGTTGGCGGCGAGGGTGTCGGCCAGCTTGACGAAGGCGGCCTGCAGCTCCTTGTCGTCGGTCTGCGCGGCCAGTTCCTGCGCCCAGTACATCGCCAGATAGAACTGGCTGCCGCGGTTGTCGAGCTGGCCGGTCTTGGGCGAGGGGTTCTTGTTGTTGTCGAGCAGCTTGCCGGTGGCGGTGTCCAGGGTCTTGGCGAGGATCTTGGCCTTCTGGTTGCCGGTCTTGATCCCCAGGTCCTCCAGGCTCACGGCCAGCGCGAGGAACTCGCCGAGCGAATCCCAGCGCAGGTGGTTCTCTTCCACCAGCTGCTGCACGTGCTTGGGGGCCGAGCCGCCCGCGCCGGTCTCGTAGAGGCCGCCGCCGGCCATCAGCGGCACGATCGACAGCATCTTGGCCGAGGTGCCCAGTTCCATGATCGGGAACAGGTCGGTCAGGTAGTCGCGCAGGATGTTGCCGGTGGCGCTGATGGTGTCGAGGCCGCGGACCACGCGTTCCAGCGTGTAGCGCATGGCGCGCACCTGGCTCATGATCTGGATGTCCAGGCCCGAGGTGTTGTGCTCGTGCAGGTACATCTTGACCTTGGTGATCAGCTGGGCCTCGTGCGGGCGGTAGGCGTCGAGCCAGAACACGACCGGCATGCCGGAGTTGCGCGCGCGCGTGACGGCCAGCTTGACCCAGTCGCGGATCGCGGCGTCCTTGACCTGGCACATGCGCCAGATGTCGCCCTGCTCCACGTCCTCGCTCATCAGCACTTCGCCGGTGTCCAGGTCGGTGATGTTGGCGACGCCGTCCTCGGGGATCTCGAAGGTCTTGTCGTGCGAGCCGTATTCCTCGGCCTTCTGCGCCATCAGGCCGACGTTGGGCACGGTGCCCATGGTCTTGGGGTCGAAGGCGCCGTGCCACTTGCAGAAGTTGATCATCTCCTGGTAGATGCGGGCGAAGGTCGATTCGGGCATCACGGCCTTCACGTCCTTCAGGCGGCCGTCGGCGCCCCACATCTTGCCGCCGTTGCGGATCATCGCGGGCATGGAAGCGTCCACGATCACGTCGTTGGGCGAGTGGAAGTTGGTGATGCCCTTGGCCGAGTCGACCATGGCCAGCTCGGGGCGGTGCTCGTGGCAGGCGTGCAGGTCGCGCTTGATCTCGTCCTGGGTGCTCTGGGGCAGGGTGGCGATCTTGTTGTAGAGGTCGACCATGCCGTTGTTGACGTTGATGCCCAGCTCGTCGAACAGCTTGCCGTGCTTCTCGAAGGCTTCCTTGTAGAAGATCTTCACGCAGTGGCCGAACACGATGGGGTGCGAGACCTTCATCATGGTGGCCTTGACGTGCAGCGAGAACATCACGCCGGTCTTGTGCGCGTCCTCGATCTCCTTCTCGTAGAACTCGAGCAGGGCCTTCTTGCTCATGAACATGGAGTCGATGACCTCGCGGTCCAGCAGCGCGACCTTGGGCTTGAGCACGATGGTCTTGCCGCTCTTGGTGATGAGCTCCATCTTGACGTTGCGCGCGCGGTCCAGGGTCATGGACTTCTCGCCGTGGTAGAAGTCGCCGCCGTGCATGTGCGAGACGTGCGAGCGCGAGGCCTGGCTCCAGTCGGCCATGCTGTGCGGGTTCTTGCGGGCGTATTCCTTCACCGCCTTGGGCGCGCGGCGGTCGGAGTTGCCTTCGCGCAGCACGGGGTTCACGGCGCTGCCGGTGCACTTGTTGTAGCGCGCGCGGATGTCCTTTTCCTCGTCCGTGGTCGGGTTTTCGGGGTAGTCGGGGATCTTGTAGCCCTTGCCCTGCAGTTCCTTGATGGCCGACTTGAGCTGGGCCACCGAGGCGCTGATGTTGGGCAGCTTGATGATGTTGGCTTCGGGCTTGAGGGTCAGCTTGCCCAGCTCGGCGAGGTTGTCCGGCACTTTCTGGTCGTCGCTCAGCAGTTCGGGGAACTCGCCCAGGATGCGGGCCGCCACGGAGATGTCGCTGGTTTCGACGTTGATCCCGGCCGGATTCGCGAAGGCGCGGATGATGGGCAGGAATGCGTAGGTCGCCAGCAGGGGCGCCTCGTCGGTCAGGGTGTAGACGATGGTGGGTTGCTTCGTGCTCATGCGCTTCTTCCGTAGATGCAGGTTGTCAAGTGCTGGAATTTCCGGCCGTCAGGGGGTGGCCCTTTTTTGGCCGTAACCCCGGATTGTCGCGCGACCGGGGCCGGGGCTGGCCAATGGGCCCCCGAAACCCTGGTGCGGGGGGGTGTCTCAGGCGCCCGGAACCCGAAAATATCCCCGGACCTCAGGGCCATCCCTGCCCGCCGCGGGCCGCCTTGCATCGCACAATGAGGCCCCCATGAGCGCCACCACCGTTTCGGCCGTTCCCCCCCTTGCGCCCACCGATCCGCAGATCCGCGTCCTCGTCGCCGACGACCAGCCCCTGATCCGCCGCGGCATGGCCATGCTGCTGGACGCCGCATCCGACATCCAGGTCGTCGGCCAAGCCGCCGACGGCATGGAGGTGGTGGAACTCGCGCGGCGCCTGCTGCCCGACGTGGTGCTGATGGACCTGCGCATGCCGCGTCAGAGCGGCGTGCTGGCCACCCGCGAGATCACGGCCGCGCTGCCGCGCACCCGCGTGATGGTGCTGACCACCTTCGACCGCGACGACCTGGTGTTCGACGCGGTGCGCGCCGGCGCGCAGGCCTACCTGCTCAAGGACGCCTCGGAGGACGAGGTGCTGGACACGGTGCGCGCGGTGCATCGCGGCGAGTCGCGCATGACGCCGCAGATCGCGCGCAAGGTGATGGACCAGTTCCGGCTGCTGGCCAACCACGTGGCGCAGGACGTGGCGGCGGAAGACCCGCCGGCCTCCGCCGAGCCCGTCTCGGCCGAAGCGCAGGAGGCGCCCGACCCGCTGACCGAGCGCGAGGCCGTGGTGCTCGACCTGATCGCCAAGGGCCAGAGCAACCGCCAGATCGCGGCGGCGCTGAACCTGGCCGAAGGCACGGTGAAGAACCACGCGAGCCGCATCATGCAGAAGCTTCACGCGAACACGCGCACCGAACTGGCGGTGCTCGTGCTCGCGCGAAGAAAACAGCCCTGAGAAAAAAAGACGCCGGGTCGTGCCCGGCGTCGTTCATCCGCTCATTCGCTGAAGCGGATCATTCGCTCAATCCGAAGCGTCCATGCTTGCCCGCGGGATTCGCGGACGAGGCCTCGACGTGCGCCTTGAGCATCGGCCGCAGCGCCACGATGGCCAGGAAGGCTGCGAACAGGTCCAGCCCCGCCACGGTGTAGAGCACGGTCGACCAGGTGCCGGTGGCTTCCATCATCAGGTTGCCGATGGGCACGAACAGCGCGCCGATGCCCTTGGCGCAGTACAGCACGCCGTAGATCTTGCCGATGTGCTTGGTGCCGAAGGCGTCGCCGGCCAGTGCGGAGAACAGCGAATAGACCTCGCCCCAGGCCAGGAACACCACGCCCGACAGGATCAGGAAGGCCCACGGGTTGTGGCCGAAGTAGCCCAGCGCGATGATGCCGATGCCCTCGAGCGTGAAGGCGATCACCATGGTCTTCTCGCGGCCGATGTGGTCGGAGATCCAGCCGAACAGGGGACGCGAGATGCCGTTCATCACGCGGTCGAGCATCAGTGCCAGCGGCAGCGCGGCCATGACGAAGAAGTAGAGGTCGACCTTGAACTCCTTCACGCCCAGGTCCTGCGCGATCACGCCCAGTTGCGCCACGGCCATCATGCCGCCGGTGACCACGCACGAGAACATGAGCAGCATCAGCCAGAACAGGCGGGTGTTGAGCGCCTCCTTCAGCGTGTAGTCGCGGCGGCTCTGGGTGAGCTTGGCCGAGGCGCGGATCTCGTGCGCCTTCGGGGCCCGCAGGAACCACGCGGCCAGGAAGGCCAGCGAACCCTGCATCACGCCGAAGAAGAAGAAGGCTTCCTGGAATCCCGACGACTCGATCATCGCGGCGATCGGCAGGATGGTCGCGGCCGAGCCGGCGCCGTAGCCGCCGGCGGTCAGGCCCACGGCCAGGCCGCGGCGGTCGGGGAACCACTTGAGCGCGTTGTTGATGCAGGTGGCGTAGATCGATCCCACGCCGATGCCGCCGACGGCCGCGCCGATGTAGAAGCCCAGCAGCGTGGTCGCCTGCGAGTTGATGACCCAGGCCGCGCCGATGAAGACCGCGCCGAAGGCCACGATCAGCCGTGGCCCGAACTTGTCGATGAAGTAGCCCTCGATCGGCGCCAGCCAGGTCTGGACCAGCACGAAGATGGTGAAGGCGATCTGGATCGAGGCGCGTTCCCAGCCGAAGGACTTCTGGATCTCGGGCACGAACAGCGTCCACGCGTACTGGATGTTCGCGGTTGCGATCATGCAGACGATGCCGACGACCAGCTGCGTCCAGCGGCTGGCGTACCAGCGTACCGGGACGCCGGCGGAGGCGCCGACGGCCGGCGAGAGGGATGTGGGGGTGCTCATTGTCGAATGTCTCCTTGGCAGGTCACGCCGATCGCGTCGCGGCGCTGTCGAACTGGGTGGATGTGGCGCATCTCTCGACACGCTGCGCGATGGACGCAACTGTCGTCTCGAAAATAACTGCTCGCGCCTGCCGGAAGTCACGCCGCGACCCGAGGAAAACCCCGAGATGTCAGGGTAAGTGCCCATACCGAAAGTCATGGGCTGACGCGCCGCGGGTCCTTTGCGACAATGCGCCGCCCATGACCGCGCGCCCCCCTTCCGCCTCGCCGGCCTCGACCCCTCGATGAGCCTGCTGCAGCGCATCGACCCCCGGCGCAGCCTCGCCGCCGCGATCGGCTGGCTGATGATCGCGCTGGCCATCTGCCTGGCGCTGGCGGCCAATCTCTGGCTGCGCAGCTTCGTGCGCTCGACCCTGCTCGAGGTGCACTCGCAGCGGCTGGAGACGGCCGGCGAGCACGTCAGCGCCGAGCTCGATACCGCGATGCTGTTGCGCCTGCAGTCGGTGAGCGTGGTGGCCTCGATCCTGTCGCAGGACGTGCAGGGCGACGATGCCGCGTGGCGGCAGCGCTCGCTCGAAGCGGTGCACCGTGGCGTGCCGGACCTGATATGGCTGGCGCTGACCGATGCGGACGGCTTCATCGTCGCCGCCACCGACAGCCAGGTGGTGGGCCAGAACGTCAACCAGCATGCGTGGATCTCGCAGGGGCTGGCCGACGCGTGGATCGAGGAGGGCCGCTCGCCGGGCGAGCATTTCCTCAAGCTCAGCGCGCCGGTGAGCAATGCCGATGGCGCCATCGTCGGCGTGGTCGCGGCGCAGCTCAGTTGGCAGTGGGTGGACCACACGGTGTCCGGCATCAAGGCCTCGCCGGGCGAGTGGCTGCTGATCGACCGCGACGGCATGGTGCGCCACGGCCCGGCGGCCCTGCTCGGCACGCGCTGGCGCGAGAGCGGCGACCTGGCCGCGCCCTTCGACCCGACGGTCGCGGGCCTGGGCACCGATGGCGCCGACCTGCCGGCGCGCATCCGGGTGCGGCGGCTGGTCGACAACAAGCCCTTCCTGGTGGCGGCGCCGCGCACCGAGCGCGACGGCACCTTGCGGCGCCTGGGCTGGCGCGTGGTGGTGGTGGAACCGGTGGCGTCGCTGGCTTCGTTCGCGACCGCCATCGAATGGCGCATCACGCTGGTGCTCAGCATGCTGGGCCTGTGCGCCGCGGTGGTCGGCGTGGCGATGACGCACCGCCTGACCCATCGCGTGAGCGCGATCGCGAGCTCGGCCGACGCGGTGCTCGCCGGCAGCGCCTCGCGCATCGAGGTGCCCGAGGGCGCCGACGAGGCGGCGCGCCTGGGCACCGCGCTCGACCGGCTGCTCGACACCCTGCAGCGCGAGCGCGACGAACTGCGCCTGCTCAACGCGGAACTCGACGAGCGCGTGCGCCAGCGCACCATGGAGATCAGCCGGCTGGCGCAGGAGTCGCGCGAGTCTGCCGTGATGCGCGAGCGCCTGCGCATGGCGCGCGACCTGCACGACACGCTGGCGCATTCGATGATGGCCATGCTCACCGAGATCCGCGTGCTCAAGCACATCGCGACCGCGCAGCCGCAGCAGCTGCCCGACGAGCTGATGCGCGCCGAACAGGCCGCGCGCGAGGGCCTGGACGAGGCGCGCCGCGCCATCGACCAGCTGCGCAGCAACCCGGTGCGCGACATCGGGCTGGGCGCGGCGCTGACCGAGCTGGCCAGGGGCACCAGCGAGCGCACGGGCATCGCCGTGGACTGCGAGCTCGCGCCCGAGCTGCCGGCGCTGGCCGCCGAGCCCGCGGAAACGGTCTACCGCATGTGCGAGGAGCTGCTGCGCAATGTCGAGCGGCACGCGGGCGCGCGGCATCTGGGCCTGCGCCTGCGGCGTGCCGACCCCGGCGTTCTGCACCTGGAGATCGCGGACGATGGCGTGGGCTTCGACAGCCGGGTCATCGCGCCCGGGCACTACGGGCTGGTCGGCTTGCGCGAGCAGGCCGAGGCGATGGGTGTGCGGCTGGACATCGACAGCCGGCCCGGGCAGGGCACGCGCGTGAGCCTGCGCTGGGCCGCGCCCGGCTACGCGCCGATCGTCTGAGCGTCGGCCCGCGGCATCGACGATCGCGCCTGCGCCATCTGCCGCGCCGCGATGTAGCCGAAGGTCATCGCCGGCCCGATGCTGCTGCCACCGCCCGGATAGCGTCCGCGCATGATGGAGTTCATGTCGAGCCCGGCCGCGTAGAGCCCCTCGATCGGTACGCCCCGTGGCGTCAGCACCCGGGCCTCGGCATCGGTCTCGAGGCCGCCCACCGTGCTGAGATCGCCCGGATGCAGCGCGAGCGCGTAGTAGGGCCCGTCGCCGATCGGCGCCACGCCCGGATTGGGCGCATGCGTCTGGTCGCCGCGAAAGCGCGAGTGCGCGTCGGCGCCCTTGCCGAACTCCGGGTCCTCGCCGCGCGCCGCGCCTTCGTTGAAGCGCCGCACCGTGGCCTCGAGTTCGCCCGGATCGATCTGGAGCCGCCCGGCCAGCTGCGCCAGCGTCGGCGCCTCGACCAGGTAGCCGGCCTCGATCAGCGAGCGCGCGCTGAAGGGCGCGGGCCGCGCGAGGCCCAGCCCGTAGCGGCGCAGGAAGTCGCGATTGGCGATCAGGTGCGCCGTGGTGATGCCCCGCCGGTGCATCGTGCCCACGAAGGTCTGGTACGACCCGCCCTCGTTGACGAAGCGCCGCCCATCGGGCCCCACGGCGATGCAGCCGGGCATGGCGCGGTCGATGAAGATGTGCGGATACCTGACGATGCCGCCGTCGGGCTTGCGCAGCACCGACACCGGCGTCCAGATGCAGTCGCCCGCATGGGCCGGGTCGTGCAGGCCGCCGGCCGCCACGCCGAGGCGCACGCCGTCGCCGACGTTGCCCTCGGGCTGCAGCGAATGGTGGTGCTCGGCGAACGGAATGTGCTTGCGGCGCATCGCCTCGCTCGCGCCATAGCCGCCGGTGGCCAGCAGCACGCCGCGCCGCGCGAGCACCTGCATGCGGCGGCCCTCGCGCTCGATCTCCACGCCGGTCACGCGGCCGTCCTCCATGGCCAGTTCGAGCGCGGGCGTGTTCTTCCACAAAGTCACGCCGGCCTGGATCGCCGAATGGAACAGCCGCGCGGCCAGCGCGTTGCCGTTGACGATGCGCGTGCCGCGCCCGTAGCGCAGCCGGTCGGCGACGAAGCGCCGCATCACGCGCGCGGTGTGGCGAAAACCGGCCCAGGTCTTGAGCGCATGGCGCATCGGGTGGATGTCGGCGCCCTCGATCTGCATGCTGCCGAACAGCATCAGTTGCGGCAGCGGCATGCGCAGGTCGGCCAGGCGGTGGCCGAGCAGCCGGCCGTCGAAGGCCTGGGTCAGCAGCGAGCGGCTGCGCGCGGCGCCCGGCAGGTCCGATTCGTAGTCGGGCAGCGGAAAGGGCTTGAAGCGCACCTCGGAGTGCCGCTCCATGAAGGCCAGCATCTCGGGCGCGTGGTCGAGGTAGCTCGCGACGAGGTCGTCGCGGTAGGCCTCGCCGAGCACGGCACGCAGGTAGGTCTCGGCGGCCGCGCGCGAATCGTCGAGGCCGATCTGCTTCATCACGTGGTTGCACGGAATCCACGGCGCGCCGCCCGAGTAGGCGGTGGTGCCGCCGAACAGCGCGGTCTTCTCGACCACCAGCACCTCCAGGCCCAGCTGGCGCGCGGTGATGGCGGCGGTGAGCCCGGCCGCGCCGCTGCCGATGATGACGACGTCGGTTTCGATCATGTGGAACCTCCGGGAAACGATGGGAAGAATGAAGATCAGTCGATGGCGAGCACGACGTTGCCCAGCACCTCGCCGCGCTCGACCAGCTCGTGCGCGCGCACGATCTCCTCGAGCGGCAGCAACTGGCCGATGGTGTGCAGCAGCAGGTCGTCCTCGAGCAGCGGCAGCAGTTCGCGCAGGCAGGCCTCGCGCTCGCTGGGCGCGATCTCGTAGATGGTGAAGAAGCGCAGTTCGGCGCTCCTCTGCATCAGCACCACGGCCGGCAGCACGGCGTCCATGCCGGTCGTGCCGTAGACCACGACGCGCGCGCCGGGCTTCAGCAGCTTGGGGTAATGCGCCGCGTTGTTCGCGAGGTCGACCTCGATCACGCGGTCCACGCCCGCGCCGCCCGTGAGGGCCTGCACGCTGTCGCCGAGGTCCTGCTCGCGGTAGTCCACGACATGGTCGGCACCGGCCGCGACCGCGTGCGCGGCCTTGCGCGCCGAACTCACGCTGGCGATGACCTCCGCGCCGCGCAGCTTCGCGAACTGGATCGCATAGTGGCCCACCGACCCGGCGCCGCCGGCCACCAGCACGCGCTGGCCGGGTCCGCATTCGGACAGGCGCACCGCATGCAGTGCGGTGAAGGCGGGAATGCCCAGGCAGGCGCCCTCGGCGAAGCCCAGCGCGGCCGGCAGCGGCACGGCCTGCGCGGACGGCAGCGCGACGTAGTCGGCCGCGGTGCCGAAGGCGCGCCGCCATTGGGCGTTCCAGGTCCACACGCGTTCGCCGATGCGCGCGGCGGGAACGCCATCGCCCACCGCGTCGATCACGCCGGCGCCGTCGCTGTGCGGAACGATCAGCGGCGCCACCAGCGCGCGGCCACCGCCGCCGCGCCGCATCTTCCAGTCGGAGGGGTTCACGCCCGAGGTGCGAAGCCGCACCCGCACTTCGCCGGGGCCGGGCTCGGGCCGCGGCTGCTCGCCGATGCGGATCACCTCGGCCGCTTCGCCCTGGCGCGTGTAGAAGGCGGCGCGCATCGTGCTCATGCCTCGCTGCCCGCGACGACACCGCGCCGCTTGAGCTCGGCGATCTGCGCGGGCGTGAGGCCGATCTCGGCGAGCACCGCGTCGGTGTCCTGCCCGAGACGCGGTGCGTTGCGCCGCTGCGCACCGGGCGTGCGCGAGAGCTTGGGCACGATGCCCGGCACCTGCAGCGCATCGCCGTCGCCGGTGTCGATGGTCTGCAGCATGCCGCGCGCGAGATAGTGCGGATCGGCCGCGATGTCGGCCACCGAGTAGATGCGGCCGGCCGGCACCGAGGCCTCGTCGAGCCGCGCGAGCACCTCGGCCACGTCGCGTTGCGCGGTCCAGGCGCCGATGGCGGCATCGAGTTCCGCCACGCGCGCCACGCGGCCGGCGTTGTCCGCCAGCGCCGGATCGGCCGCGAGATCGGGTCGCTCGATCGTGGCCATGAGCCGGCGGAAGATGCTGTCGCCATTGCCCGCGATCAGCGCATAGCCGCCGTCGCCGCAGCGGTAGGCATTGCTCGGCGCGATGCCGGGCAGGGCGCTGCCGGCCGCGCCGCGCACCGCGCCGAAGGCGCTGTACTCGGGCAACAGGCTCTCCATGCAGTTGAAGACCGCCTCGTAGAGCGCCACGTCGATCACCTGGCCGCGGCCCGAGCGCTGGCGCTCCTGCAGCGCCATCAGGATGCCGATCACGCCATGCAGCGCGGCCAGCGTGTCGCCCAGCGAGATGCCCACGCGCACCGGCACCCGGCCGGGTTCGGCCGTGAGATGGCGCAGCCCGCCCATGGCCTCGGCCACCACGCCGAAGCCGGGGCGGTCGCGGTAGGGGCCGGTCTGGCCGTAGCCGCTCACGCGCAGCACGATCAGGCGCGGATTGGCCTCGAGCAGCGCCTCGGGACCGAGCCCCCAGCCCTCGAGCGCGCCGGGGCGGAAGTTCTCGATCAGCACGTCCGACTCGGCGGCGAGCCGGCGCACGATGGCCTGCGCCTCGCTGTCCCGCAGATCGAGCGCGATCGAGCGCTTGTTGCGCGACTGCACCTGCCACCAGACCGAGGTGCCGTCCTTCAGCAGCCGCCACTTGCGCAGCGGATCGCCGGCGCCGGGCGGCTCGATCTTGACGACCTCGGCGCCGAAGTCGCCGAGCGTCTTGGCGGCGAAGGGGCCCGCGATGAGCTGGCCCATCTCGAGCACCTTCAGGCCCGCGAGCGGACCGCGCGCTTCGCTGCCCGCCGTCATGCCGGCACGATGCGCATCGGCAGCCGGTCGAGCGTGCGCATCTGGTTGATCGGCCGGTAGCTGGCCGGCGCCGTGAGTTCCATGCGCGCCACGCGGCGGCTCAGCGCGCCGATCAGCGCCTCCGATTCCTGGCGCGCGAGCATCTGGCCGATGCAGGCATGGATGCCGTTGCCCAGCGCCACGTGGCTGCCCGCGAGCGCGGGGCGGTCGACGTCGAAGCGCTCGGGCTCGGGGAACTGGCGCGGGTCGCGGTTGGCCGCACCCATGAACACGCCGATCTTGGTGTCGGGGGCCAGGCGCACGCCCGAGAGCTCGGTCTCGCCGCGCGTGGTGCGGTAGGTGACCTGGAACGGCGTCTCGTGCCGGATGCCTTCCTCGAACGCGGCCTTGACCTTGGCCGGCTCGGCGCGCACGCGCTCCCACTGCGCCGGGTTCTTCGCGAGCTGGTGCAGCGTGAAGCCGATGCCGGCGATGGTCGAGTCGGTGCCGCCGCCCACGAAGCTGCGCACCACGTTCGAGGCGATGCCTTCGTCGAGCTCGCCCGCGTCCTCGGCGCGGAACAGCAGCTCGGCGATCGAGTCGGGAATCACGCCCTGGCGCGACACGCTCTCCTCGAACCATGCGAGGTAGGGCTGCGCGGCCTGCATCGCGCGCTCGTAGAGCGCGTTGCGCGGGCCGCTCTGGTTGAAGCGCATCTCGCCGATGGCCAGGGTCTCGGTGCGCGGCAGGCGCACGCCCACCGCGGCCGGAAAGGCCTCGAGCACGATGCGCTCGGCGCAGTCTTCCACGCCGTCGAACTCGCGCTGCTCCAGCAGCCGATCGACCAGGGCCTCGGCCTTGCGATCGAAGCCTTCCTTCCAGCGCCGGATCACCAGCGGCGACAGCAGGCGCGTGACCACCGAGCGGATCTTCGTGTGATCGGGCGGGTCGGCCTCGAGCAGCCGGCTCGGGATGCGGAACTCGCCGGGCTTGCGGATGTCCTGGATGCCGATGCCGCCCGCGTTGGTGAAGCGCGCATGGTCGGCCAGCACCGTCTTCGCCTCGGCATGGCGGCCCACGGCATAGATGCCGTGCGGCGCGATGTAGGCCACGGGACCGGCTTCGCGCAGCGCCTCGTGGAACGGATAGGGATCGAGCAGCACCTCGATCGCGTACGGGTCGATGTCCAGCACGGGCGCGTCGCGCAGCGCGACGGGTTCGGCGGTGGTGGTCATGCAGGGGCTCCTGGCGTGGGGGAATGCATCGAGTCTCGATGCGCTCCCGCCGCTCGTCAGTCCCCTTGGCGGGGACGGCGCGGGCTCATTGCGCGCTTGCGTCCCCGGCAAGGGGACAGACGCCGCGCGCTCCGCTTGATGTACTCGCGCCGGCTCGAAGAACGACCATCCCCCGGAACCAGGAGACACACACATGCGCGCTTCCCTGCTAGCCCTCGTGGCCTGCACCGCCTTCGCGACCGCGGCGACGGCACAGGCCCAGAAGACCTATGGCCCCGGTGCCAGCGACACCGAGATCAAGCTCGGCCAGACCGTGGCCTACAGCGGCCCCGGCTCGGCCTATTCGATGGTGGGCCGCATGTCGGTGGCCTACTTCAAGATGCTCAACGAGACCAGGGGCGGGGTCAACGGGCGCAAGATCAACCTGCTGTCGGTCGACGATGCCTACAGCCCGCCCAAGACCGTGGAGGGCACGCGCAAGCTGGTCGAGTCCGACCAGGTGCTGGCGCTGGTCAACTCCATGGGCACGGCCTCGCAGACCTCGGTGCAGAAGTACCTCAACGGCAAGAAGGTGCCGCAGGTGTTCTTCTATGCCTCGAGCCCGAACCTGCATGACTCCGCCACCACGCCGTGGACCGTGCCCTTCTCCTTCGCCTACGACATCGAGGGCTCGATCTACGGCAAGTACCTCGCCGAGTCCAAGCCCAACGCGAAGATCGGCGTGCTCTACCAGAACGACGACGTGGGCAAGTCCTACATGCGCGGTTTCCGCAAGGCGCTCGGCGCGAAGCAGTCGAACATCGTGAAGGAGGTGAGCCAGGAGATGAGCGACCCGACCGTCGACTCGCAGATCCTGCAGCTGCAGGCCTCGGGCGCCGAGGTGCTGGTGGCCTTCACCTCGAACAAGGCGCAGGCGCAGGCGATCCGCAAGACGGCGGCGATCGGCTGGAAGCCGTTCTACATCGTGCCCTACGTGTCGAGCTCGATCAGCGGCGTGCTGACCCCGGCCGGCCTCGACAACTCGGTGGGGCTGGTGTCGAGCTACTGGTTCAAGACGCCGTCGGACCCGACCTGGAACAACGACAAGGCGATGCAGGAGTACCTGGCCTTCTTCAAGAAGTACCTGCCCAACGACGATCCGGGCGACACCACCTCGGTCTACACCTACATGGGTGCGCAGCTCACGGCGCTGGTGCTCGAGCGCTGCGGCGACAACCTCACGCGCGAGAACTTCCTCAAGCAGGTGCAGGGGCTCAAGGACATCGAACTGGGCATGCTGCTGCCCGGCATGAAGATCAACTTCCGCGCCGACGACTACTACCCGATCCGGCAGGCGCGGCTGGCGCAGTTCGATGGCAAGTCGTGGAAGCCGATGACGGAGCTCATCACGATCGAGCGCTGAACGCGCGCGGCTCGCGCGGCCCGCGACCTCGGGCATGACGAAGGTCATGCCGGGGCTTGCTTGGCGAAGGGCACGCCAGCCTCTACGATGAGGCCCCCTTTTCCCGCGGGCCCGCCGCCATGTCCACCTCCGCCCGAGCCGCCGTCCTGCTGGTCGACGACCACGCGCTGGTGCGCCTGGGCTTTCGCGCGCTGACGCAGGCGCACGGCGCCTACACCGGCGAGGGCATGGAGGCGCTGGAAGCCAACACGCTGGCAGAGGCGATGGCGCTCTACGAGCGGCACCGCGGCGCCATCGGCCTGGTGCTGCTCGACCTCGCGCTGCCCGACACGCAGGGCCTGTCGGGCCTGGCCGAGTTTCAGGCCCGTTTCCCGGACGCCACCATCGCCATGCTCTCGGGCAGCCGGCAACCGGCGCAAGTGCAGGCGGCGCTCGCGATGGGCGCGGTGGCGTGGCTGCAGAAGGGCGGCGACCTGCAGGAGCTCGCGCACTTCCTGCGCCGCTGGCGCGAGGACGGCGTGCCGCCGCTGGCCGACGCGGCCGATGCAGCCGATCCCGCCACGGCGCGGGGGCAGGCCCTCGGGCTGCGCCAGCAGCAGGTGCTGAGGCACGTGCTCGAGGGCATGTCGAACCGCGAGATCGCCGAAGCGATGTCGCTCGGCGAGGGCACGGTGAAGAACCACGTCACCAGCCTGCTGCTGCGCTTCGGCATGCGCTCGCGCTCGCAGCTCATCAGCCGTCTCGGCGCGCAGGGCTGAGCGGTGGGCGGCGACGGACTGGACACGCTCGGGCTGCCCGCCGCCGATCCGGCGCGGCAGGCCCGCGTCGAGGCGCGCGTGCGCGAGCGGCAGGCCGACCAGGTGTTGGCCTACCTGCGGCGCCTGCCCTATTCCTATGCGGGCTTCGTGCTGGTGGCGGTGATCGGCTACCGCCACGGGCTGCGGCTGTCGCTGCCATGCTGGCTCGCTGCGCTGGCTGTCGTCACCTTCCTGCGCTGCCGCCAGGGGCGCCGGATCGAGCGCCTGGGCCCTTCCGCGCGCGCCGCGGCGCTGCCGGTGCTGCTGCGCGGCTTCCTCGCGGGCGGGCTGCTCAATGGCGCGATCCTGCCCTTCGTGTTCATGGCGCCGGGCGACGACTTCGCGCCGCTGGCGGTCTCGGCGATCCTGATCCTGGTGCTCTCGGTGGGCGCCGACGGGGTGGCCGGTTCCACGCGTGCCTTCGCGAGCCTCTCGCTGCCGCCCACGCTGCTGATGTCGCTGGGCTGGTTCCTGCGCGGCACGCCGATCGACGTGCTGATCGGCTTCGGTCCCTGGCTTGCCTACTTCCTGCTGCTGGCCGGCGTGCGCGACCGCGCGCGCACCCTGCATGCGCTGATGGAGATGGTCGACGCCAACCTGCACCTGTCGAACGTGGCGCGCGAGGAGCGCGACCGCGCGCGCGAACTGAGCGCCGCCAAGACGCGCTTCCTCGCGGCCGCCAGCCACGACCTGCGCCAGCCGCTGCATGCCATCAGCCTGTTCGGCGCCGCGCTCGAGCACGAACTGGGCGGCCATCCCGCGCAGGCCAATGCGCGCCGGCTGATGGGCGCGGTGCGCACGCTCGACAGCTCGCTCGACGCGATGCTCGACATCTCGCAGCTCGACGCGGGCGTGGTCCGCACCGAGCTGCGGCCCTTGCCGCTGCAGGGCCTGCTCGAGCGCGTGTTCGACCTGTTCGAGCCGCGCGCCAACCAGCGCGAGCTGGAGCTGCGCGTGCGCTCCAGCCCGCTGTGGGTGCGCAGCGATGCGCAGCTGCTGCAGCGCCTGCTGGGCAACCTGGTGGACAACGCGCTCAAGTACACCGAGCGCGGCGGCGTGGTGGTGCGCGCCCGGCCGCGCGGCGACGCGGTATGGCTCGAGGTGCGCGACACCGGCATCGGCATCGCCGAGCAGCATCGCGCGCGCGTGTTCGACGAGTTCTACCAGGCCGGCAATGTCGGGCGCGACCGCTCGCGCGGCCTCGGCGTCGGGCTGTCGATCGTTCAGCGCATCGCGGCGCTGCTCGCGCATCCGCTGGTGCTGCGCACGCGCGAGGGGCGTGGCACCTGCTTCCGGCTGGTGCTGCCCGCGGCCGAGGCGCCGCCGATGAAGGCGAGCGCCGCGGCGGCCGCGCAGTCCTGGCAGACCGTGTTGCCGCCGCTGGGCCAGGGCGAACTCGCGCGGCGCGTGCTGGTGCTCGACGACGATGCCGACGCGCGCGCGGCGATGGTCGAGGTGCTGCGCGCGTTCGGCGTGCAGGCCGCGAGCGTGGACACCGAGGCGGCCGCCCTGGCGGCGCTGCGCGAGGCGCGGGGGGAGGGCGGCGCGCCGTTCGAGGCCGCGCTGTGCGACTGGCGGCTGCGCGACGGCGAGGATGGCCTCGCGGCCGCGCAGCGCTTGCGCGCGGCCGGCGGCGGCCTGCACGTGCTGATGGTCACGGGCGAAACCGACCCGCTGCGGCTGCAGGCGCTGCAGGCCAGCGGGCTGCCGGTGCTGTTCAAGCCGGTGGAGGCCCGGCATCTGGTGTCGGCGCTGGTGATCGATCGCGCCAGCGGTCGGGCCGCGGCGGTGGCCTCTGCCTGAAGGCATAGGCCGCCGCCACATGACCTTCTTCACTCACTGCCTGGCGCGGCTTGCTTCTAACTTCTGCGGGTGGCGCCTTCGGGCGCGGTCCACCCATTGCACGAGGAGAAGCCCATGCATCCCATCCTGCCGGCACGCCGATCGCGGCGCGGCGTCGCCCGTTTCGCCACCGCGCTCGGCCTCGCCTTGCTGCTCGCGGCCTGCGGTGGGGGCGGCGGTGGTGGTGGTGGCGTCGGCCTGCCGGTGGTCCCGCCGGCGCCGGCCCCGGCCGAAGGTAGCGCCACGCTCGGCGCCGAGGGCGGCGTGGTCGAAGGCCCCGACGGCGTGCGCGTCACCGTGCCGCCCGGCGCCTTGCGCGAGCGCGTCACCTTGCGCATTGCGCGCGACGGCAGCGGCGCGCCCGGCGTACCGGCCGAGGCGCAGCGGCTGTCGGCCGTTTATGCCTTCACGCCGCACGGGCAGCAGTTCGACCTGCCGGTGGAGATCCGGCTGCCGATCGATGCATCGGGCCTGCCCGCGGACCGCAGCCCGCCCGTGCTGCTGAGCCAGCCCGGCGAGCCGTGGATCGGCCTGCCGGTCGACGAGGTGAAGCGGGACGGCAACGCGGTGCGCTTCCTCAGCACGCATTTCTCGTGGGGCCTGGCGGCCTGCGAATACAAGTGCACCGACGGCCAGCCGTGGTTCGGCGGCGCGCTGCTCGGCAGCTACACGCTGCTGCCCGCGCAGGCCGTGCCGGGCCAGCCGCAGTACAAGCTGATCGACCAGGCGGGCACGCGCATCGCGCGCCTGCAGGTGAACGCCATCGCCTACCAGCCCGGCACCAACCGCATCTGGTGCGAAGGCCCGATCACGCTGCGGCTGATGCGCCACGATGGCCGCGGCACGCGCAGCTTCATCGCCAGCCGCGTGTTGGCCGGTCCGGGCAGCGTCGACGTGCCGGTGGCCTTCGACCACGGCTTCAACGGCACCGGCGGCCTGTACGTGGACTGGAGCTGCACGCACCGCAGCGGCTATCCGCCCAACGTGGCCTTCGTCTACGACGGCTGGCCCCATCCCTTCGGCGTGGCCGCCGTGACGGTGGCGATTCCGGTGCCGGTGGCGGCACCGGTCATCACGCGCCAGCCCGCGGATGCAACGGCGGGCGCCGGCCAGGCGGCGAGCTTCAGCGTGGCGGCGACGGCGCCCGACAGCCTGTTCGTGCAGTGGCAGCGCAGCGACGACGCGGGCGCGAGCTGGCGCAACGTCGGCACCGGCACCAGCTTCTCGGTGGCGAATGTGCAGGCGGCCGACCATGGCGCGCTGATCAGGGCCCGGGTCTGCAACGCGCGCGGCCTCACGCTGAACTGCATCGATTCGGACGTGGTGCGGCTCGACTACACCGGGCCGATCGCGCCGGCCATCGTGCAGGCGCCGCATGACCTGTCGGTGGTCGCGGGGCAGACGGCCTCGTTCACCGTCACCGCCAGCGGCCGGCCCGCGCCGACCCTCGCGTGGTTCCGCGTGGAGGCGAGCGGCGACCAACAGGTGGGCACCGGCGCGACCTACACCACGCCGGCCACGCAGCTGTCCGACGATGGCGCGCGCTTCTACGCGGTGGCGACCAACAGCGGCGGGCGCGCGGTGTCGAGCGAGGCCGTGCTGCGCGTGGCCTCGGCCGCGCAGGCACCCACGGTGGGTGCGATCTCGGCAACGCCGGGGCTGTCGATCGTCGCCTGCGCCAGCGTGACCCTGAGCGCTACCGCGAGCGGCACCGCGCCGCTCCAGCACCGGTGGCGCCGCAACGGCACGCCGCTGGCCGACGGCGCGCAGGCCGCCAGCTGCAACGGCACCCCGGCCACCGTGAGCGGCGCGGGCAGCGCAACGCTGGTGCTCGGCAACGTGCCGGCGGCCTGGAGCGGCAGCAGCCTCGACCTCGCTGTGAGCAACAGCGCGGGCAATGCCAACGCCGCGGCCGTCACGCTCACCGTGATCGCGCCGCCGAGCGGCCAGGGCTGGAGCCCGGGCGCGACGATTCGCGCGCCCTTCGATGCCGCGCCGTGGAACTACGGCGATGCCGCCCTGCAGGGCTACGGCAACGGCGATGCCTGGGCCCTGCTGAGCGACGGCGGCCGCAACGTCTGGGCCACGCGCTACCGCGCGGCGTCCGGCGCCTGGGATCCGGCCGAGCCGATCGCGGCGGTCGCCGAGGCCGCGCAGGCGGCGCCCGTGGGCATCGCCACCGACGACCAGGGCCGTGCCGTGGCCGTCTGGGTCGAGATCATCAACGGCATGCCGCGCCTGTGGATGCGCCATCACGGCGGCACGGCCTGGAGCGCCGCGCGGCGGCTCGACGACGGCGCCGATCTCGGCGAGAGCGTACGCATGGGCCTGTTCCCCTGGCAGCAGGCGCGCGTGCAGCGCTCGGGCGGCCAGGCGCTGATCGCATGGTCCAGCACGCACGACAGCCTGGGCAGCACGGTGCGGGTGCGCCGGCTGCGGCTGTCCGATGGTTTGCTCGAAGCGGCGAGCACGCTCGGCAGCTCGATCGCGTCGCTCGAGCGCGATACCTATCGCATGCCGCTGCAGCTCGCGGTGAACTCGCGCGGCGACGCGATGGCCTTCTGGCATCACCTCGACGGCACGGTGCGCGCCGCGCGCTATGCGTTGTCCACCGAGCAATGGACGCTCTGGTCCGGTCCCGGGCCCAATGCAGCCGACTACCCCGCGTTCGCGCTCGACGGCACGGGCCGCGCCTGGCAGGCCGTGCCCGTGGACAGCAACAGCCAGGGACAGGAGATCGACGTCTACAGCCTCGGCCCGGCCGATACGCGCTGGACGCCGCACGGTTTCGTCACGGCCGGCCGCCTCGGGGCCTACGTCGCGCCGAAGCTGGTGGCCGACGATGCCGGCAACGCGATCCTCGCGTGGCCCTGCGGCACCTGCGTGGGCGCCAACCTGCCGATGAACAACGCGCCGATCCACGGCAGCCGCTTCTCGGCAGCGACCCAGGCCTGGAGCGCGCCGCAGCAGCTGGACCCGCGCGCCGCGGGCAGCAACGGCTTCGTCGACATGAGCAGCTTCGACCTGCGCATGAACGCGCGCGGCGATGCGCTGCTGACCTGGGCCTATACCGAGAACGTGCTGGGCAACGGCACGGGCGTGGGCCTCAGGATCCATGCGCGGCAGTTCCGGCACGACACGCTCGCGTGGGGCGCGGTCACGCAGATCGCTGCCTCGAACGTCGGCGAGCACTTCGCGCCGATCGCCTGGCTGGCGCCCGATTCACCGCGTGCCATGCTGCTGTGGTCGCATGCGCCGGGGGCGCAGGGCACGCAGGCCGGCTGGTCCGTCTACCTGCCTTGATTGAACGCGGGGCGCGCGGCTCAGGGCCGCGGCTGGCGCTCGATGCTGAGTTCGCGCCGGCAGCTCATGTCGGCCATGCGGATCGCCTGCGGCGCGCTGTCCATCGAGCGGCCCGTGGGCTCGAGCGCGCCCCACTGGTTGCGCGCGAGCTCCACGCCATAGCGCATCTCCCAGCGCTTGCCGATGATCCGCTCCATGCAGTGCTCCGCATCCGCATAGCGTTCGGCCATCTCCATCGCGTCGGCGGGTTCGGCCCGCACGGCGGCGGTGGCAAGCAGCGAACACAGGAGGAGGGCGGAGCGTGCGGGGAAGCGAAGGAGCATGGTGGATGCGAAAGAGGGGATTGAAGGAAAGTCGCGGATTTTAACGACCGGCCCGCGCACGATGCCGGCTGTTACAAGACGGCGGCCCGCGGCCTCAGTCGCGCAGGCTGCTCGCCAGCCGCACCACCTCGGCCAGGGTCGCGAGCTGCCCGGCGTGTTCGGTCGCGAGCCGCGCGAGCTTCTTGCGGCCCGCGGGCAGCAGGTGCACCTCCACCTGGCGCCGGTCGACGGCGCTGGGCTTGCGCACGACCAGGCCCGCTTCCTCGCAGCGCGACACCAGCGCCACCACGCCGTGCGGCTGCGCCTGCAGGCGTTCCGCCAGCTCGCCGATCGAGGCCCAGTCGCGGCCCGGAAAGCCTTGCGTGTGCAGCAGCAGCTGGTATTGCAGCGCGGTGATGCCTTCCTCGCGCGCGGCGTCCTCGCTGAAGCGCAGGAAGCTGCGCAGCGTGTAGCGGAAATCGGAGAGGGCTTCGAAGCGCTGCTTCTGGAGCGGGCTGGAGGAAGTCGGCATGGGCGGGATCGGCGAAAGAGACCGCAATGTATCAGCCGTTGCATGGGCCCAGAGGGTAATCACTCATGCTGTGACATAAAACATGTCATAGCATGATGCAACTGATCGGAAGCTGACCACGAGCCGGCGACCGGTTCTTCCGCGCGAACGCCCCGGCGTCCGTTGTCGACAACACCCCCGCTTCGCCCCACCCGCGTCCTTCGGCGCGGAAGGTCGCGGCGTTCCCTCCTCCTCATCCATGAAGATCAAGAGCCAGAAGGACTTTCTGTCTGGAATCATGTTCATCTGCGTCGGCGCGGCCTTCGCGATCGGTGCCACCAACTACACCATCGGCAGCGGGGCGCGCATGGGCCCGGGTTATTTCCCGCTCGTGCTGGGGATCCTGCTGGCGATCGGCGGTGCCGTCGTGCTGGCGGGCTCGCTGCGTTTCGGCGCGGCCGGCGGCGAGCCGGTCGGGCGCATCGCCTGGAAGCCGCTGCTGCTGATCATCGGCGCCAACCTGGTGTTCGGCGTGCTGCTCGGCGGCCTGCCGACCTGGGGTGTTCCCGCGATGGGCCTGATCGCGGCGATCTACGCGCTGGTCGCCGTCGCGAGCGTCGCGGGGCCGCGCTTCTCGATGCGCACCGCGCTGATCCTCGGCACCATCCTCGCGATCGGCAGCTACCTCACCTTCATCGTCGGCCTGAGCCTGCAGTTCCAGGTCTGGCCCACCTTCATCAGCGGCTGAGGGCAAACGCCATGGACCTGATCAACAACCTCTCCATCGGCTTCGCGGCGGCCTTCACGCTGCAGAACCTGGTCTACGCCTTCATCGGCTGCCTGCTCGGCACGCTGATCGGCGTGCTGCCCGGCATCGGCCCCGTCGCGACCATCGCGATGCTGCTGCCCGCGACCTACGCGCTGCCGCCCGTGGCCGCGCTCATCATGCTGGCGGGCATCTACTACGGGTCGCAGTACGGCGGCTCGACCACCGCGATCCTCGTGAACCTGCCAGGGGAGTCCTCCTCGGTCGTGACCGTGATCGACGGTCACCAGATGGCCAGGCAGGGCCGGGGAGGGCCCGCGCTCGCCGCGGCCGGCCTGGGCTCGTTCTTCGCGGGCTGCGTGGGCACGCTGATCCTCGCCGCCTTCGCGCCGCCGCTGACCGAGCTGGCCTTCAAGTTCGGCCCGGCCGAGTACTTCTCGCTGATGGTGCTGGGCCTGATCGGCGCGGTGGTGCTGGCCTCGGGCTCGCTGATCAAGGCCATCTGCATGATCATGCTGGGTTTGCTGCTGGGCCTGGTGGGCACCGACGTGAACTCGGGCGTGGCGCGCTTCAGCTTCGACATTCCCGAGCTCACCGACGGCATCAGCTTCATCGCCATCGCGATGGGCATCTTCGGCTACGGCGAGATCATCGCGAACCTCTCGCAACCCGAGGAGGAGCGCGAGGTCTTCACGGCGAAGCTGCACGGCCTCATGCCAACCAAGGAGGACTTCCGCAACATGATCCCGGCCGTGCTGCGCGGCACGGCGCTCGGCTGCTCGCTGGGCATCCTGCCCGGCGGCGGCTCGCTGCTGTCGGCCTTCGCTTCCTACACGCTCGAGAAGAAGCTCAGCCTCAAGCCAGGCGAGATTCCCTTCGGCAAGGGCAATATCCGCGGCGTGGCCGGCCCCGAGTCGGCCAACAATGCCGGTGCCCAGACCTCGTTCATTCCGCTCCTGACGCTCGGCATTCCGGGCAACCCGGTGATGGCGCTGATGGTGGGCGCGATGACGATCCACAACATCCAGCCGGGCCCACAGGTCATGACCAGCAACCCCGAACTGTTCTGGGGGCTGATCGCCTCGATGTGGATCGGCAACCTGATGCTGATCGTGTTGAACCTGCCGATGATCGGCATCTGGATCAAGCTGCTGTCGATCCCCTACCGCTGGCTGTTCCCGGCCATCGTGCTGTTCTGCGCGATCGGCGTGTACTCGACCAACAACAACACCTTCGACGTCTGGATGGTGGGCTTCTTCGGCATCGTCGGCTACGCCTTCCTGAAGCTGGGCTGTGAGCCCGCGCCGCTGCTGCTGGGCCTGATCCTCGGGCCGATGATGGAAGAGAACCTGCGGCGCGCGCTGCTGCTGTCGCGTGGCGACTGGAGCGTGTTCGCGACGCGGCCGATCTCGGCCGGGCTGCTGATCGGCGCGGCGCTGCTGCTGGTGATCGTGCTGTCGCCGGCGGTGCGCTCGAAGCGGGAGGAGGCGTTCGTCGAGGAGGGGTGAGCCGGCGTGATGGCGGGGACTCAACCGATCGCCTGCGCCTCCCTGAATCCCTCGAGCACCGCATCGTCCACCTCCCGCGGCGCCACGCAGTCGCCGATGCGGCGCACCGCCAGGCCGCGTGCCTTCAGCTGCTGGTACAGCCCATCGTCGCTCTCGCGCAGCATCGACAGCACGACCGTGTCGGCCGCCAGCGTCTCGCTCGCGCCGCCCAGCGTGCTGCGCAGCACGACGCGGCCCGGCTCGATGCGCTCGACGGTGGTCGAGGCACGCAGCGCCACGCCGGCCGCGGCCACGCGCGGCATCAGCCAGGGCCAGTCGAGCGTGGGCTCGAGCTTGCGGCCGAGCATCGCGTCGGCGCCGACAACCGTGACCTCTCGGCCGGCGGCGCTCAGCAGCCGGGCCAGGCCCAGCGGCAGGTAGTCGCCGTTGTCGTCGACGATCAGCACGCGGCGCCCGCAGGCGGGCAGGTCGTCGAGCGCGGAGAGCGCGTCCGTCACATGCGGCAGGTCCGCGCCCGGGATCGCGTCGCGGTCGGTGCGGAACATCGAGCGGCCGCCGCGCTGCCAGCGCGCGCCGGTGGCCGCGACGACCTCGTCGGCGCCGAAGGCGGCCACCGCGTCGGCCGTGGCCTCGCGGCGCAGCACGATCTCCACGCCGCGCCGGCGCAGCGAGGCTTCGAGGTCGTCGACCAGGAAGTTCCATGAGCCGTAGTCGGGCAGCAGGCCGGCGCGCCGGATCTGGCCGCCGAGCCGGTCCGTGCGTTCCCACAGGGTGACGCGGTGGCCGCGCGTGGCCGCGCTGTCGGCGAACTTGAGGCCGCCCGGACCGCCACCGATCACGAGCAGCGTGCGCGGCGTGGCGGCGGGACGCGGCAGCGCCGCGCCGAACTGCAGCTCGCGGCCCGCCTCGGGGTTCACGGTGCAACTGACGTTCTGTCCGAGCCGTCGCCAGCAGCCCTGGTTGGCGCCCACGCAGCGCCGGGTCTGGTCGGCGCGGCCTTCTTTCGCCTTGCGTACGATCTCGGGGTCGGCGATCTGGGCGCGCACCAGGCCGACCATGTCGGACTGTCCGTGCTCGACGATCCGTGCGGCGGTCGCGATGTCGCGCACCGAACCCTGGATCAGCAGCGGGATGCGCCCGCGCAGCGCCTCGCGCACGCGCGCGGCGTTGGCGGCCAGCGGCGCGGTCTCGCCGCTCGACTGCGGCGGCACCAGCCGGTGGTTCTGGTGGTAGTCGGTGTGCGAGAGGCACACGTAGTCGAACAGGCGCTCGGCCTCGAGCAGCGCGACCACGCGCAGCGTTTCCTCGGGCGTGGTGCCGGCCTCGCCGAGGTACTCGTCGAGGCTCAGCTTGATGCCGATCGCGAAATCGCTGCCGCAGCGCGCGCGCACCGCGCGGCCGATCTCGAGCGCGAGCCGCGCGCGGCGCTCGGTGTCGCCGCCCCAGCGGTCGTGGCGCCGGTTCCAGTACGGCGAGAGGAAGTTGCTCAGCAGGTAGCCGTGCGAGCCATGGATCTCCACGCCGTCGCCGCCACCGGCCTGCACGTTGGCGCAGGTCGCGGCGAAGCCTTCGATCACCGCGCGGATGTCGTCCTCCTCCATCGGCTGCGGCATGGCACGGTGCACCGGCGAGGCCAGCTGCGACGGCGCGAGCACGGCGCCCCAGTGCGCGATGTCGTCGGTGCGGCGCGTGCCGCTGGCGCCCATGTGCGTGACCTGCACGATCACCGGCACGCCGAGCCGCTTGCTCGGCGTGACGAAGGCCCGCACCGCATCGGCCCAGCCGGGCTCCCACGGCGACACGCCGGCGCGCGCGCTGGCCGGATGCACATGGAAGCCGTGCGTGACGATCAGGCCGACGCCGCCGCGCGCGCGTTCGGCCAGGTAGGCGCCATAGGCCGGCGGCGGCAGGCTGACCTGGTGCGCGGGCAGGTAGATGCGGTTGAGCGCCTGCACGGGGCCGATGCGCACCGGCTCCCACAGGACGTCGAGCGCGGTCGGCGTCGTCATGCGCGGCTCAGGAGAAGCACATGCCGCCGTTGACGTCGAGCACCGCGCCGGTGGTGAAGCTGGCGCCGCGCGAGGCCAGGAAGGCGGCGGGCCAGCCGATCTCCTCGGGCTGGCCCAGGCGCTTCATCGGGTACTGGTCGACGGTGAAGGGCTGGTTCGCCGACACCAGCAGCGGCGTGAAGATCGGCCCCGGCGCCACGCCGTTGACCACCACGCCCGAGGCCGCGGCCTGGCGCGCGAAGTAGCGCACCAGCGCCGACAGCCCGCCCTTCGAGGCCGCGTAGGCCGGCTCCACCGCCAGCGTCGAGCCCGCGTTGCGCGCGGCCATCGAGCTGGTCAGCACGATGCGGCCGCTGCCGCGCTTCATCATCGCGGGCAGCGCGGCGCGCAGCAGGTTGACCGGGCCCTTGACGTTCACGGCCATGGTGCGCTCGAACAGCTGTTCCCATTCGTCGCCGCCATCGAGCCAGTCGCCCTTGACGTAGTAGCCGCTGGTGTCGATCAGCGCGTCGATCTCGCCGATGTCCTGCAGCAGTGCGTTGACGTCGTCGCGCTTCGTGTTGTCGAGCGCGGCGGCGCGCGCCTTCAGCTCGTCGGCCAGCTCGGTCGGCGCCTTCAGGTCGGCGATGAACAGCTCGGCACCGAGCGCGGCGCACACGCGCGCGGTCGCGCCGCCGATGGCGCCGCCGGCGCCGGTGATCAGGATGCGCTCGCCGCGCAGGTCGAAGAGGTTCTTCATGGGTTGTCGTCCTTCAGGGAGTGGTGCAAAGAGTTCGTTTCATTCGGGCGCGCCGTAGGCGCCCGCCTCGAGCAGCGCGCGCGAGCCGAGGTCGGCGCCGTTCCAGCGCGTGAAGAAGCCCGCGGCACTGCCGCCGTCGACGGTCATCACCGAGCCGGTGACGTAGCTCGCGGCATCCGACAGCAGAAAGAGGGCGGGGCCGGCCTGCTCCTCGGCCCGGCACAGGCGGCCCAGCGGGTTGCGGTCGACCATCGCGTACTGCAGGTGATCGGGCGGGATGTTGGCCTGCACGAGCGGCGTGTCGACCACGCCCGGCGCGAGCGCATTGACGCGCACGCCGAAGCGGCCCCACTCGATCGCGAGCGCGCGCGTGAGGCCGATCACGCCGTGCTTCGAGGCGCTGTAGTGCGCGCGGCCCGCATGGCCGCCGAGGCCGTCGATCGAGGCCACGGTGACGATCGCGCCGCGCCGGCGCTCGAGCATGCGCCGGCCCACGGGCTGCAGCGAGCGGAACATGCCCGTGAGGTTGACGTCGAGGCAGCGGGTCCAGAGTTCGTCGGGCATCGCGTGGGCGGGCGCGGGCGGCGAGATGCCCGCGCAGGCGACCATGCCGTCGATGGCGCCGAGCTGTTCCTCGATGCGTGCCACCGCGGCTTCGCAGGCGGCGGCATCGCGCACGTCGAGCGTCTGCGCGACGGCCTGCGCGCCGAGTTCGCGCAGCTCGGCGGCCACGCTCGTCGCGCGCTCTGCCACCGCGTCGACGACGGCGATGCGCGCGCCGCCGCGCGCGGCCTCGATGCCGATCGCGCGGCCGATGCCGCTGCCGCCGCCGGTGACGAGGATCACGCGGTCCTGCAGTCCGTAGTCCATGGCTGTGCCTCCACGAGGGAATGAATGAGTGAATGAGGAGTGGGAAGAGGGGAGTGCGGCGAATGTGGCAGCCGCGTCGCGCGGCGTCTGTCCCCGTGGCAAGGGACAGCGCGGCCTGTACCACGGGCAGGGGACTGACGGGCCCGCGATGCGCGGCGAATACTGCCCGCCATGACAACCCCCTCCGCCTCCACCAACGCCGCCGCCGACGTGCTGCTGCGCGTCAGCGGCCTCGGCGTGCGCTTCGGCGGCATCGTGGCGCTCGACGGCATCTCCTTCGAGGTGCGCCGCGGCCAGATTTGCGGGCTGATCGGTCCCAACGGGGCCGGCAAGACCACGCTGTTCAACTGCCTGAGCCGCATCTACACGCCGGCTTCGGGATCGATCGTGTTCGACGGCGTCGACCTGCTCGCGCAGCCGCAGCATGCGATCGCGGCGGCGGGCATTGGCCGCACCTTCCAGAACGTGGCGCTGTTCCCCGCGATGACGGTGCGCGAGAACGTGATGGTGGGCCGCCATTGCCGCACCGGCACCGGCTACCTCGCCAATGCCTTTCGCCTGCCCTCGGTGCGGCGCGAGGAGGCCGAGGTGCGCGAGCGCACCGAGCAGCTGCTGGCCCTGCTCGACCTCTCGGCGCTGGCCGAGACGCCGGTGAAGAACCTCTCGTTCGGCACCCGCAAGCGCGTGGAGATGGCGCGCGCGCTGGTGGCCGATCCCAAGCTGCTGCTGCTCGACGAACCCGCGGCCGGCCTCAACCACGAGGAGGTCGACGGGCTGCGCCAGCTGATCCTCGACGTGCGCGAGCGCTTCCACGTGACCGTGCTGCTGGTCGAGCATCATCTGAACCTGGTGATGCGCGTGTCCGACCAGGTGGTGGCGATGAACTTCGGCCGCAAGATCGCCGATGGCCCGCCCGCGCAGGTGCAGGCCGACCCGGAAGTGGTGCGCGCCTACCTCGGCACGGAGACCGCCTGATGGCCGCGCTGCTGGAGGTGAAGAACCTCGAGGCCTTCTACGGCCCCACGCGCGTGCTCGAGGGCATCGACTTCGAAGTCGCCGAGGGCGGCATCACCACCATCCTCGGCGCCAACGGCGCGGGCAAGACCACCACGCTGCGCGCGCTGAGCGGCCTGGTGCGGCGCACCGGCGAGATCCGCCTCGCGGGCCAGCGCATCGACGGCCACAGCACCGAGAAGACCGCCGCGCTGGGCATCGCGCACGTGCCCGACGGGCGCGGCACGCTGGTCAACATGACGGTGGAGGAGAACCTGCGCGTGGGTGCCTACCTGCGCCGCGGCAAGGCCGAGGTCGAGCAGGACATGGAACGCATGTTCGGCTACTTCCCGCGGCTGCGCGAGCGGCGCGGGCAGCAGGCCGGCACGCTCTCGGGCGGCGAGCAGCAGATGCTGGCGATCAGCCGCGCGCTGATGCAGCGCCCGCGCCTGCTGCTGATGGACGAGCCCTCGTTCGGCCTCGCGCCGCTGGTGATCCGCGAGATCTTCGAGATCATGCGCGTGGTCAATCGCGAGGAGGGCGTGGGCATCCTGCTGGTCGAGCAGAACGTGGCGCGCGCGCTCGAGATCGCCGACCACGCCTGGTTGCTCGAGACCGGCCGCACCGTCATCTCGGGCACCGCGAAGCAGCTGCGCGACGACGCGCAGATCCGCCGCTCCTACCTCGGCTTCTGACAAGGACCCTCCCCATGTACAGCCTGCTGCAACAGATCGCCTCCGGCATCGCCATGGGCGGCATCTACGCCTGCCTCGGCCTGGCGCTGGTGATGATCTACCAGTCCACCCACCACATCAATTTCGCGCAGGGCGAGATGGCGATGTTCTCCACCTTCATCGCCTTCCTGCTGCTGAAGTGGGGCCTGCCGTACTGGGCCGCCGCGCTCGCCACGCTGGCCTTCGGCTTCGTGGCCGGCTTCGCCATCGAGCGGCTGGTGCTGCGGCCGCTGGGCGACGTGCCCGAGCTGTCGGTGATCGTGGTCTTCATCGGCCTGTTCGTCGGCATCAACTCGCTGGCCGGCTGGATCTTCGGCCACCAGCTCGAACCCTTCCCGAGTCCGTTCCCCGACAAGCTGCCCGGCGGCAGCACGTTGATCTCGGGCCACGAGCTCGGCACGGTCGCGGTGGTGCTGCTGGTGATGGCGCTGCTCTATGTCTTCCTGCGCTTCACCAAGGTCGGGCTCGCGATGCGCGCCTCGGCCGAGAACCCGGTGTCCTCGCGGCTCGCGGGCATCCCGGTGTCGCTGATGCTCTCGCTGGGCTGGGGCCTGTCGGCGCTGATCGGCGCGGTGGCCGGGTTGATGGTGGCGCCCGTGGTCTTCCTCGAGCCCAACATGATGGGCGGCGTGCTGATCTACGCCTTCGCGGCGGCGCTGCTCGGCGGCATCGACAACCCCTGGGGCGCGGTGGCCGGGGGCCTGATCGTGGGCGTGGTCGAGAACCTCGCGGGCACCTACCTCGTGGGCACCGAGCTCAAGCTCACGCTGGCCCTGGTGCTCATCGTGGCCGTGCTGCTGGTGCGGCCCTCGGGCCTGTTCGGCCGCAAGCTGGTGGCGAGGGTCTGAAGATGTCGGCCTTGCCCTTCATTCCCGAGCAGGCACCGGCGCTGGCCGCCGATGCCGCGCCCGCGCGTTCGCCCTGGCGCATCGCCGCCTTCGCGCTGCTCGCTATCGCGTCGCTCGCGCTGCCCTTCGCGCTGTCGGACTACCGCCTCTTCCTCGTCACCATGACGCTGATCACCGCCATCGGCGTGCTCGGCCTCAACATGCTGGTGGGCTACAACGGCCAGCTCTCGCTGGGCCATGGCGCGCTGTACGCGCTCGGTGCCTACGTCACCGCGGTGCTGATGGAGCACGGCGGCTTCGCCTGGTGGGCCACCCTGCCGGTGTCGGCCGCGGTGTGCTTCGGCTTCGGCTTCCTGTTCGGCTGGCCGGCACTGCGGCTCAAGGGCCACTACCTCGCGCTCGCGACCTTCGCGCTCGCGCTGGCCACGCCGCAGCTGCTCAAGCACAAGGCGCTCGAGCCATGGACCGGTGGCGTGCAGGGCATCGTGCTGATGAAGCCCGAGGCGCCCTTCGGCCTGCAGCTGTCGGCCGACCAGTGGCTCTACCTGGTGGTGCTGGCGATCGCGGCGCTGATGTTCGTCTGCGCCTGGAACATGCTGCGCGGCCGGCTGGGCCGCGCCACCATCGCGATCCGCGAGCAGCCGACTGCCGCGGCCGCGATGGGCGTCAACGTGCCGCACGTGAAGGCCATGACCTTCGGCATCAGTGCGCTCTACACCGGCGTGGCCGGCTCGCTCGGCGCCATCGCCACCGCCTTCGTGGCGCCCGACAGCTTCGGCATGTTCGTGTCGGTGTTCTTCCTCGTGGGCGTGGTGGTGGGCGGGCTCGGCACCATCTCGGGCGCGCTGGTGGGCGCGGCCTTCATCCAGTTCATACCGAACGTCGCCGACCAGATATCGAAGTCGGCGCCCTCGGCGATCTTCGCGGGCTTCCTGATCCTGTGCATGTTCCTGATGCCGCAGGGCTTCGTGGGGCTGGTGCGCAGCGTGCTGCGGCGCCTGCGCGGCGGCGCGGCCCAACGTCCCCGTCGAGGGGACTGACGCGAACGACCGCCTGAGAGAAAGTCCTTCCATGCCCCGTGCCATCTACATCCATTCCAACGGCGAGCGCACCGAGCTCGAGGTCGCCGAAGGCCAGAGCCTGATGCTGGCCGCCACCAGCCACGACCTGCAAGGCATCGTCGGCGACTGCGGCGGCGTCATGAGCTGTGCCACCTGCCACGTGATCGTCGACGAGGCCTTCATCGACAGGCTGCCGCCCGCGGTCGACACCGAGAACCAGATGCTCGACTACACGGCCGCACCGCGCGAAGCGGGCAGCCGGCTGTCGTGCCAGATCGTCATGAGCGAGGCGCTCGACGGCATCGCCGTTCGCATGGCCGACCCTCAACTGTAAGAACGAGTTCCAAGAGCCGACATCAACACGGAGAAACGCTTCATGCAAGCCACTGCACCCGATCTCAGCACCAAGCCCAAGGCACCGCTGACCCCGAACCCCGGCCTCACGCCGATGATGCTGAACCATGCGGCCTGGGTCACGCCCGACGCGGCGGCGACCACCGACTTCTACACCCGCATCATGGGCATGGAGCTCGCGAGCACGGTGCTCGACGACAGCGTGCCCTCGACCGGCGACGCGATTCCCTACTTCCACATCTTCTTCCGCATGGGCGACGGCTCCACGCTGGCCTTCTTCGAGGCGCCGGGCGTGCCCGCGCCCTCGAAGTCCAGCCATCCGGCCTACGACATCTTCAACCACATCGCGCTGCAGGCGAAGGACCGCGCCGAGGTGACGAAGTGGTACGAGTGGCTGACCTCGCAGGGCGTGGAAGTGATCGGGCCGACCGACCACAAGGGCCTGATCCTGTCGATCTACTTCCACGACCCGGCCGGCGTGCGCCTGGAGATCACCACGCCGCTGGACAAGGAATGGAACCGCCACACCGACAAGGGCTATGCCGACCTCAAGCTGTGGGAGGACTGCAAGCGCCAGGCCAAGGCCGAGGGCCGCGACGTGCCCAAGGCGCTGCTGGAGCTGATCCAGGACGTGCGCAAGCGCTATGGCGGCGGCCACGGCGAGAAGGCCGGCGAGTGAGCGGCGCGCCGGCATGACACCGATCGAACTGCGACCGCTCTTCACGATCAAGGCCGAGGTCACGGCACCGGCCCAGCTCGTGGGCGCCGTGCCGCACGGCTACACGCGACGCGTGATGTGCGTGAGCGGCGGCCGCTTCGAAGGCGAGCGGCTGCGCGGCCGGGTGCTGCCCGGCGGCGCCGACGTGGTGCTCGAGCGGCCCGATGGCGGCCTGCACCTCGACGTGCGGCTGGTGCTCGAGGCCGAGGGCGGCGGGCTTGTCTACATGACCTACAGCGGACGCCGCAACGGGGCCGCGCCCGAGGTCATGCGCAAGATCGTGAATCGCGAGCCGATCGCGCGCGGCGAGGACTACTTCCGCGTCGCGGTGCAGTTCGAGACCGCGGCACCGGGCCTCGAATGGCTCAACGACCGCATCGCGGTCGGCACCGGCACGCGCGAGAGCGACGGGCCCGTGTACGACGTGTGGGAAGTCGCATGAAACGCTTCGAGGCCAGGGCCGCCATCGTGACCGCCGCGGCCTCGGGCATCGGCCGCGCCATCGCGCTGCGGCTGCATGCCGAGGGCGCGCGCGTGCTCGCGGTCGACATCAACGCCCAGGGGCTCGCGCAACTGCCGCGCGACGAGCACCTGCAGGTCTTCGCCGCCGACGTCACGGCCGACGGCGCGCCGCAGGCCATCGTCGACGAATGCATGGAGCGCTTCGGCGAGCTGCGCGTGCTGGTCAACAACGCGGGACTGGGCAACTGCCCGCCGTTCCACGAGACCACCGACGACGACTACCGCAAGTTCGCCGACATCAACCAGAAGGCCACCTTCATGGTCACGCGCGCGGCCTTTCCGGCGCTGATCGCGGCGCGCGGCGTGGTGCTCAACATCGCGTCCACGCTGGGGCTGGTGGGCTACCGTCGGCAGGCCGTGTACTCGATGGCCAAGGCCGGCGTGATCGGCCTCACGCGCAATCTCGCGGCCGACTATGCCGACCAGGGCATCCGCGTCAACGCGATCGCACCGGGCATCATCGCCACGCCGCAGACCGCGGGGCGGCTGAACACCGCGCGCTTCCAGGCCACCATCGTCGGCACCACGCCGATGGGCCGGCCCGGCCTGCCCGAGGAAGTGGCCGGCGCGGCCGCCTTCCTGTGCAGCGACGACGCGGGCTACGTCACGGGCCAGGTGCTGGCCGTCGACGGGGGCCAGACCACGAGCGCCTACATCAGCGAACCGCTGGTGCAGTGCTGGGCCGAGGCCCATCTGGACCGCTGAATTCCAGGAGTCTTTTCATGCGCATCGCACTCATCACCGGCGCCGCTGGCGGGCTGGGGCTGGCCAGCGCCCGGCGGTTGGCCGAGGACGGCCTGACCGTCGCCGTGGCCGACCTGCATGCGGGGGCCGCCGAGCGTGCCGCCGCCGCCTTGCCGGGCAAGGGCCATATCGGCCTGGGCTGCAACGTGGCCGACGAGGACAGCGTGCGCGCCGCCTTCGACACGGTGCAGGAGAAGCTCGGCAGCGTGGCCGTGCTGGCCTGCTTCGCGGGCATCCTCAGCGCGCAGCCCGCGCCGGGGCGCTTGCCCACGGTCGACATCACGCTGCATGAGTGGGACACCGTGCTGCGCGTGAATGCGCTCGGCACCTTCCTCTGCGTGCGCGAGATGCTGCGCCGCTGCGGCGGCCAGGCCGTCGAGCATGGCCGCATCGTCACCGTCGCCTCGCTCGCGGGGCAGATGGGCGGCATGCAGAGCGGCGCGGCCTACAGCGCCTCGAAGGGCGCGGTGCTCGCGCTGTCGAAGGTGGTGGCGCGCGAGGCCGCCGCGCTGGGCATCACCGTGAACACCGTGGCGCCGGGACCGATCGACACGCCGATGCTGCACCAGACCGTGCCCGAGGCGCAGCGAGGCCAGAAGTACCTCGGCACCGCGGCGGTGCCGCTGGGCCGCATCGGCACGCCCGAGGAGATCGCGGCCGCGGTGTCCTACCTCGTGTCGCCCGGTGCCGGCTTCGTGACGGGCGCCACGATCGACGTCAACGGCGGCATGTTGATGCGCTGACCGCTTCCGCTTCCAAGAACAAACACCCACGCCAGGAGACTTCCCGATGAATGCCATTGCCGGTTGCCCCTTTCATGCGGGGACTTCGTCGTCCGCCGACTTCAAGCCCTATTTCAGCCCCGAGCTGCATGCGGCCTTCGAGACCCAGCGGCGCGACGAGCCCGTGTTCTGGTGCGAGGAGATCGGCTACTGGGTGCTCACCAAACACGCCGACGTCTACAGCGTGCTGCACGACGGCGCGCGCTTCTCGTCGCAGAACACCACGCGGCCCGTGACGCCGATGCATCCGGATGCGCAGGCGATCCTCAAGGAGGGCGGCTATGCGCAGACCGGCAGCCATTCGAGCCTCGACGGCGCGGTGCACAAGCGCATCCGCGGCGTGACCGGCCAGGTGCTGAACCTGCGCGAGTTCGTCAAGCTCGACGGCCATATCCGCCGGCTCGTGAACGAGGCCATCGACCGCGTCGAGGGCAGGGATGCCGTCGACCTGCTGCGCGAGGTCAACTACGAGCTGCCGGCGCAGGTGGTGTTCAAGGTGCTGGGCATTCCCGACTCGGACATTCCGAACGTCAAGCATTGGGCCGGCGCGCGCAGCGTGATCGACTTCAGCCCCGCCACCCATGCCGAGCAGCTCGAGGGCGCGCGCAACATGGTGGCGTTCTGGCAGTACTGCACCGAGATGGTCCGCGAGCGCGAGAAGCATCCGCAGGACGACTTCACCAGCCGCATGCTCGAGATCCGCAATGGCGACGACGCCGTGATGACCATTCCCGAGATCATCACCCACACCTTCGGCGTTGCCTTCGCCGGCCACGAGACCACCACCAACCAGCTCACCAACACCTTCCGCAGCCTGCTCGAGAACCGCGAGCAGTGGGAAGCGCTGTGCGCCGATCCCTCGCTCGCGGCGAACACGGTGGAGGAGGGCATGCGCTATGCCGGCGCCGTGATCGGCTGGCGCCGCATCGCGCTCGAGGACGTGGAGTTTCGCGGCGTGACGATCCCCAAGGGCGCGCCCATCGTGCTGTCCTTCGCCTCGGCCAACCGCGACGAGGAGGTGTTCGAGAACCCGCAGCGCTTCGACATCCGCCGCGCCAATGCGCGCAAGCAGCTCACCTTCGGCAACGGCGTGCACTTCTGCCTGGGCGCGCCGCTCGCGCGGCTCGAGATGAAGATCGTGTTCGAGGAGTTCGCCAAGCGCTTCCCGCGCATGCGGCTGGTCGAGCCCGACCGCGCAACGCATCTGCATACCTTCGTGTTTCGCGCGCCGAGCGCGCTGGAGGTCACGCTGCGATGAGCGCGCCCGTGTTCGAAGGCCGGGTGGCGGTCGTCACCGGCGGTGCCAGCGGCGTGGGGTTGGCGCTCGCGCGGCAGCTGCTCGAGGCCGGCGCGCGCGTCGCCATCGTGGACCGCGACGAGGCCGCGCTGGACCGCGCGCTCGAGGGGCTCGATGCGCGCGATGCGATCGGTGTCGCGGCCGATGTCGCGCAGGAGGCCGACGTGCGGCGCTATGTCGATGCCGCACTGAGCAAGTTCGGCCGCATCGACCTGTTCCACAACAACGCCGCCATCGTCGGCCCGCAATCCTCGCTGCTCGAGTTCCGCATGCAGGACTTCGAGCGCATCTTCGCGGTCAACGTGCGCGGCGTGCTGCTCGGCATGCAGGCCGTGGCGCGCGCGATGCGCGACCAGGGCGGCGGCACCATGGTCAACACTGCCTCGGTGTCGGGCCAGCGCAGCAGCCGCGCCGAGGCCGGGCTCGGCGTCTACGGCGCTTCCAAGGCCGCGGTGATCCGCATGACGCAGCAGGCGGCGCTCGAGTTCGCGCCGCTCGGCATCCGCATCAACGCCATCTGCCCGGGACCGATCGACACGCCGCTGTTGCGCAGCACCTTCCTCGTCGACGGCCGCACCGAGGCGCAGGCCGAGGCCGCGCTGAAGCAGCACTTCCTAAACCAGCCGCTCAAGCGCGCGGCGAGCGCGCAGGAGGTGGCGAACCTGGTGTTCTGGCTGCTGGGGCCGCAGGCGAGCTTCGTGACGGGTGGGGTTTACAACGTGGATGGGGGGATGACGGCTTGAGCAGGGGGTGAACCTCTACGCAACGGCGAAGCGAACGGATACATTCGGCGCCTCGGCCCCGGCACCCGCCGCGAGACCGCGCGGAGGATCGCCATGCTTCCCATCGTCGTTGCGCTCGCTGCCACCGTCGTCCTGCTGGTCTGGATGGGCTTCTTCATGATGGGCTCGCTGCCTTTGCTCGTGCTCAAGCACGACACGCCGCTGGACGGACGCTTCATCCGGGGCCTGTTCAACGTCTATTACGTGGCGGTGATCCTGACGGCGAGCGCCGCGGCGCTCAGCTATGTCTGGTCGGGCAAGCTCGTCTTCGCGCTCGGTGCCGCGGTCATCGGAGGGCTCGCCTTCGCCTTGCGGGGCTGGATCATCATCCCGCGCATGGATGAGCTGCGCGGCACGATCCCGGGCGTCGACGCCTCGATCGTCGCGTTCCGCAAGCTGCACATCGCGGGGATGCTGGTGAACGTCGCACAGCTGGCGATGGTGGCCTGGGCACTGACGCAATTGAAGATGTGACGGAGCCCTGACTCGGCGCCGTGAGTTGCACGATTTCAACAAGTCTTGCACAATGGACGTTGTTTGACTGCAAGGAGGCGCCATGCAGAGCATGACCCTGGAGCAACTCCGCACGGCCTCCGAAGCCGGCGGTGTTTCGAGCGTGACGCTCAAAGGGCAGGGGGGCACGTTTCTCGTTCAGATCGCGACGCGCAACGGTGCCGGCGCCGTTTTGGCGAAGGCCCGCAGCACCGAGCCGCGTCGTTTCGGAAATCCGGCCACTGCACTGAGCGTGCTGCGCGACCTGGGCATCACCGTCGGGCAGTTCGATGCCAGCGAGTGGAATCCGGCCGAGCGGGAGCCCGTGGAGCGTTCCACCGACAACCGTGCGCAGGCCCTGCGCAAGGCGCACGAAGCCGCTGCCTACAACGAGTGGCTGGCTGCGGAAATCCAGGAGGCGGTCGACGACCCCCGGCCGAATCTTTCGCACGATGAAGTGCTGGCCCTCATGGAGGCCGACATCGCGGCCCCGACGGCCGGACGAAAGCCCGCCGCGAAGAAACGCGTATGACGCCCTGCCGCATCGAGTGGCGGCCGAAGGCGGTCGACGATCTGCGTGCCATCGTTCGCTACATCGGCAAGGACAACCCTGCGCGGGCGCGCAGCTTCGGCCAGGAGTTGCGCGACAAGACCCTGCCCCTTGCGCAGCACCCTGAACTCGGCCGCAGCGGAAGACCCGGTCTGCCGAGCCACGTGCGCGAGCTGGTCGTGCATCGCAACTACATCGTGTTCTATCGCGTGCTGCACGAAGCGCGCATCGTCGAGATCCTGCGCGTCAAGCACGCGGCGCAGCAGACCCCCTGACTGCCGCTTCGAGTCGAATGTCCTTCGGATCGTGACGAGATCGGGGCCGCCCGAACGCGCTTGATAGAATGAGAACGACTATCAATTGCCTCGGACGGCCGCGCATGCGGGCCCACTGAAACGAGGCTGGCATCGGCAAGGCGTCACGCCTGCCGCCGTCGTCCACCCCGTCGAAGAAACCATGGCCCAGAACGCTGTCCCCGCCCTGCAGATCGTCTCCCGCATCGGCGCCGCCGTGCTCGGCGGCTATGCGTTCTCCTGGGGTTTCGTCGCGCTCGGCATCGGGTTGCTGTTCGCCGCGGGCATGCCGTTCCACGACGCCGAGTCGCTCGCCAGCATGCTGGCCTTCCTGGTGTTCCTGGTCGCGTTCCTCTGGGCGTTCTCGGCCGCCAGCATCAAGCGCGTGTGGCTGGTGCTGGCCGGCGGCGGCCTGTCGATGACGGCGGCGGCATCGCTCGTGCAGCGCGCGCTGCTCTGACCCGAATCGAACCATTCCCGCGAGGAGAGACTTCCGTGTTCCAGAACTTCCGCCTCTCGATGGCCTGGCTTCACACCTGGTTCGGGCTGGTGCTCGGCTTCGTGCTGATGGTCGTGTTCTTCTTCGGCTCGCTGTCGGTGTTCGACCGCGAGATCGACCGCTGGGCGATCCCCGAGACGCGCTTCGAGCCGCAGCGCATGCCCTCGTTCGACCAGGTGCTGCTGCCGCTGTTCAAGGAGGCGAAGCCCACCCCTGCCAACGTCGAGGAAGCGCGCTCGCGCGTGAACGGCCCGATGGCGACGAGCTTCGAGCCCAAGCAGTGGCTGGCCTACACCACGCACCGCGACCCGGTGCTGAGCATCTATTCGGGCTTCATCCTGCCCAACGCCAAGGACCCTGAAGACGGGGTCTGGGGCAACGCCACCATCGACCCGCGCACCGGCAAGACGTTATCGGAAGACCGCCTGAAGATCGGCAGCGACTTCTTCTACCCGCTGCACTACAGCCTGCACCTCAACTGGCTGAACCTCGGCACCTGGATCGTCGGCTTCGCGGCGCTGGTGATGCTGATCGCGCTGGTGAGCGGCGTGGTGATGCACCGCAAGATCTTCCGCGAGCTGTTCACCTTCCGTCCGGCCAAGCACGTGCAGCGCAGCGCGCTCGACCTGCACAACCTCACGGGCGTGGTCGCGCTGCCCTTCCATTTCATCTTCGCGCTGTCGGGGCTGGTGGTGTTCGCGGGCGTCTATTTCCCCGTGAGCCACACCCAGCTCGAGCCGCTGCATGAGTTGCACGAGAAGCTCGAGGCCCAGGAGACCGGCCTGCCGCACGACCGCGCGGGCACGCCGGGCACGCTGGCTTCGGTCGACGCGATGGTGGCCGAGGCCCAGCGCCGCTGGGCCAGCCGCGGCATGGCGGGCGAAGTGGGCATGCTCAACGTGCAGCACGTGAACGATGCCAATGCCTACGTCAGCGTCTACCGCGCGGGCACCGACCGGGTCACGCTCACGGGCGAGGGCATCCACTTCAACGGCGCCACCGGCGAGGTGATCCGCGAAGACCCGGCGCCCACGGTGGTCGCGGGCATCAAGGACTTCCTCACCGGCCTGCACCTGCAGCACTTCAGGCACTGGCTGCTGCGCTGGCTCTACGTGCTGGGCGGGCTGGCCGGCTGCGCCTGCATCGCCACCGGCTTCATCTTCTTCGTCGAGAAGCGCAAGCGCCAGCATGCGAAGCAGGGCCTGCAGGGCGCGCGCTGGGTCGATGCCTTCGCGGTCGCGACGGTGCCGGGCCTGCTGGTCGCGACCTTCTCCATGCTGATCGCCAACCGCCTGCTGCCGGCCGAGCTGCCGCTGCGCGGCAACTGGGAGATCGGCGTCTTCGCAGGCGCCTGGCTGCTCTCGCTGCTCCATGGCCTGTGGCGCACCGCGCCCACGGCGCAGGGCCGTCTCGCACCGGCCTGGGCCGAACAGTGCTGGGCCGTGGCGCTGCTGGGCGTGGCCGCCGTGCTGCTGAACTGGATCACCACCGGCGACCATCTGCTGCGCACCATCGGCAGCGGCTACTGGCCCGTGGCGGGCGTCGACCTGTCGGTGCTCGCGGCGGTCTCGCTGGCCGTGATCGCGGCGCGCATGCTGCGGCGCCGAGCCGCTGAGACGGCCGCGGCCGCCGTCTCCACCGTGTCGGCGTCGAACGGATCGGCGGTGGCCCGTGTCTGAGGCCCTGATGCTCGCGGCCGCGCTGACCGCCAACCTCGTGGGCGCGGGCCTGTTCGCGCTGTCGATGGACGTGCACTGGGAGCAGGCGCGCCCCGGCACAGCCTACCCGGTGCGCATGGCGCGCGTGCTGCGCGTGCTGGGCGCGGCCTGCCTGCTCGTGTCGCTGGGGCTGTGCCTGCGCGTCGACCATGTCTCGATGGCCTCGCTGGTCTGGTTCATGGCGCTCGCGGGGGCCGCGCTCGCCGTGACCTTCACGCTGAGCTGGCGACCGCGCTGGCTGGCGCCGTTGGTGGCGTGGATTCCCGCGCGGCCGGCGACGACGTCTCGCTGAGCGGCCCGGCGCCGTCCTCGAAGTACACCACCATGCGCAGGTGGCGGTACTCGTCCACCGTCAGCGCCTCGTGCTCGAAGGCCACGCGCCGGCCCTCGTCCAGCAGGGCCGAGATGCCGCGCGAGGGCTGCGGATCGCGCGGCGTGTCCCACCAGCGCCGGAAGTCGGGCGACAGCCGCCGCAGCTGATCGACCAGCTCCAGCATCGCGGGATCGTCGGGCGCGACCGCGAGCTCGCGGCGAAACGCGGCCAGCAGGCGCGGCGCATCCTCCTTCCAGTCCGGCAAGCGCCGACGCAGCTCGGGATCGGCGAAGGCCAGGCGCAGGAAGTTGCGCTGCGCGGGCTCGCGGCCCGAGAAGCCGAACAACCGGTCGGCGGCGGCATTCCACGCGACCACGTCCCAGCGCAGGTTGGTGACGTAGGCCGGGCGCGCGACCAGCTCGTCCATCATGCGCTGCACCAGCGGCGGGATGCTCGGCCAGTGATAGGCCTCGGCCGAGGGCGGCCGCTGCTGCGCGAGCAGGAACAGGTGGCAGCACTCGGCATCGTCGAGCCGCAGGATCTTGCCGATGCGCAGCAGGAAGGCTTCCGAGACACCGATCTCGCGGCCCTGCTCGAACCACGTGTACCAGGTGATGCCCACGCCCGCGAGCGCGGCCACCTCTTCGCGGCGCAGACCCGGCGTGCGGCGCCGCCCGCCGCTGGGCAGGCCCACGTCCGCGGGCGCGAGCCGCTCGCGATGGGCGCGCAGGAAGGCCGAGAGTTCGGTGCGCGTGCGGTCGAGCGATCTAGACGCCATGGCACGCCGCCCTTCGTATTGCTGCCAGTAATAGCATGAGAGGAAATATTGTCCTGTTGCCGATCCGTTCCCAGAATGATCGCTCCTTCATCATTCAGGAGTGGTTCGCATGGCTTTAGCTCTCAAACAGCACAACGGCAACAGCGTTGCGACAACGCCGCCGGCACGCGCGGGCTTCGCCCAATGGGCCGGCCTCGCCATGCTCGCGCTGCCCACGATGCTGCTGGGGCTCGACGTGACGCTGCTCTACCTCGCGCTGCCGAAGCTGGCCGAGGACCTGCAGCCCAGCGCCACGCAGGCGCTGTGGATCATGGACGCCTACGGCTTCATGATCGCGGGCTTCCTGGTCACGATGGGCGCGCTGGGCGATGCGATCGGGCGCCGCCGCCTGCTGCTGATCGGCGCCGCGGCCTTCGCCGTGACCTCGGTGCTGGCCGCCTTCGCGCCCAGCGCCAACCTGCTGATCGCCGCGCGGGCCCTGCTCGGCATCGCGGGCGCGGCGCTGATGCCCTCCACGCTGGCGCTGATCCGCAACATGTTCCTCGATGCACGCCAGCGCGCGCTGGCGATCGGCGTCTGGGCCACCATGTTCGCCTTCGGCATGGCCGCGGGGCCGCTGGTCGGCGGCCTGCTGCTCGCGCACTTCTGGTGGGGCTCGGCCTTCCTGGTGGCGATCCCGGTGGTGCTGCTGCTGTGGATAGGCGCGCCGCTGCTGCTGCCCGAATACCGTGCGCCGGAACGCGCGCGCCTCGACCTCGCGAGCGTCGCGCTGTCGCTGGCGGCGATCCTGCCGCTGGTCTACGTGGTCAAGCAGAGCGCGAAGAGCGGCTGGGGCATTGCCACCACGCTGGCGCTGGTGCTCGGCATCGCCTGCGCGATCGCGTTCGTGCGGCGCCAGCGCGCGCTCGCGAATCCGCTGCTCGACATCGGGCTGTTCGCCGACCGCAGCTTCAGCGTCGCGCTCGGCGTGCTGCTGGTCGGGCTGACCGGCGTGGGCGGTGCGCTGCTGCTGGTGACGCAGTACCTGCAGCTCGTGATCGGCCTGCCGCCGGTGACGGCCGGCCTGTGGATGGCGCCGCCCGCGCTCGCGATGCTGGTGGCCGGCATCGGCGCGCCGCTGGTCGCGCGGCGCGTGCGCCCGGGTTTCGTGATGGCCGCGTCGCTCGCGCTGTCGGCGCTGGGCCACGGCCTGCTCGCGCTGCTGCCCGTGCTGCCCGTGCTGCCCGTGCTGCCCGCGACGCAGGGCCTGGGCTGGGCGGTGGCCGGCTATGCGCTGATCTACCTGGGACTGGGAACGCTGGCCGCGTTGGGCACCGACCTCGTGATCGGCGCGGCGCCGGCCGCCCATGCGGGCTCGGCCTCGGCGCTGTCGGAAACGGTGCAGGAACTCGGGGTCGCGCTCGGCGTGGCGATCTTCGGCAGCCTGACGACCGTGGTTTACCGCGCGGGCATCGCCGAGCATCTGCCGCGCGGGCTGCCCGAACAGGCGGCCCGCGCGGTGGAAGAGGGCCTCTGGAGCGCGACCTCGCTTGCGCAAAGCCTGCCCGCGGGCCTGCTCGACGAGGCCCGGCACGCCTTCGTGGCCGGGCTCGGCGTGTCGTCCGCCGTGGCGGCCACGGGGATCGCGGCGCTGGCCGTGGTGTCGGCCGTGGCGCTGCGGCGCATCGCGATCCCCGCGCCGCGCGCGCTCAAGCCTTCGCGGAAGGCAGCGCCAGCGGCTTCGGCAGCCGGATGCGGATGAACTCGTTGCCGTCCACCTTGTTCGGCAGGCGCGAGGGCGAGCCGCCGGGGTAGTTGTTGTCGTTCACCAGCATCAGCGTCTGCGCGTCGGCGATCGTGACCACCTCCACGCACTCCATCGGGAAGGCGAAGATGCCGTCGATGGTGGCATCGCCGCCCAGGCCCTTCGGGTCCTTCAGCGCCATCAGGTCGACGATCTCTTCCTTCTTGAGGTAGCCGCTGCTGTCGACCTGCGCGAGGTCGATCCTGTAGACGCGCTTGAAGCGCGCCGCGTTGCGCCAGGTGCCCGAGGCCGGGAACTTGCCGCTGCGCACGTCGCCCGCGCCGCTGTCCTTCTCGACCACGAGGAACTCGGTGTCGTTGATCGCGACCATGTCGTTGACGCTGTAGACCTCGGTCTCGAGGTTGCCGTCGCCGTTGATGCGCTGGCCGGTGCTGACCTTGTAGGCGTAGACGCGCGGCTCGAAGTTCTGCGAGGCCAGGTCGAACACGCTGATGATGCGGCGCTGCGCGTTGTCGCCGTTCATCTCCTTCTCGTACATCGCATAGAGCTTGGTGCGGCTGGCGTTGATCGCCATGCTTTCCAGGCCGCCCGAACCGCCGAGGTTGGCCACCGAGGTGTTCGACTGGATGTACGGGTTGTTCGGCGTCTGCACCAGTGGATTGCCGCCGATCTTCGCGAGGTTGGGCATCTGCACCTCGCGCGCGACGAGGCGGCCCTGGCGGTCGAACTTCAGCAGGAAGGGACCGAACTCGTCGCCGATCCAGAAGTTGCCCTGCGCATCGATCTGCAGCGACTCGGGGTCGATGTCGTAGCCGGTCAGCAGGCGGCCCGAGACGATCGCCGGGTCAACGGCCAGCGTCTGGCCGGCCGGCGACACCGAGCTGCCCGGGTAGTTGACCATGTCGGCCACGGCCGGATAGCCGAGGTTGCGGTAGGGATCGCTCAGGCGGATATAGCTCTGCGCACTGAAGGACGAAAGCGTCTCGCCGGTCTGGAAGTTGGCCGGGATCACCTGGCCCTTGGCCCAGTCGAACTTCACCGCGTAGATGTGCAGCAGGGCATCGGGCGAGGCGGCGCGGCCGCCGAAGCCGTTGTCCTGCATCGCGTAGAAGACGCCCGGCATGCCGCTGGGCACCATCGCCGAGAAGCCCTGCATCGGCTGCTTGCCCTGGAAGGGCAGGGTGTAGCCATAGGTGTCCTTGGCGCGCGTGTAGTCGCCGCCCGAGATGAACTGGCCCGAGGTCGGGCCGGCCACGTAGCTGTCGGCCGGCAGCACGGCGCGGCCGGTCAGCATGGGGGCCGTGACCTCGGGTTCGGCCACCGGCGCGGGCGCCGGTGCGGGAGCAGGGGCCGGCGCGGGTGCCGGCACGAAGGGGAAGCCGCCGCTGCTTCCGCCGCCACCGCAACCGGCCAGCAGCGCGCCGCCCGCGCCGAGCAGCAGGCCGCGGCGCTGGATGTTGTTCTTCGATGTCATGTCTGGGTCTTCGCTGCGATTCAGAAGGGCGCCGGTGCCGACGTCATGTCGGTCAGCTTGTTGGTCTGCAGGTCGATCGTGAAGTGCTGCGTGGGCGCGCCCTTGGCGAGCTTCAGCAGGATCTGCATCAGCGGCTTGAAGCGCGCCTGGAACACGGCATGGGCCGGGTTGTCGTTCATCACCTGCTGGCTGCCGTTGAGCGCCAGCGTGGCGCTGGTGCCTTCGAGGGCCTGGGCGATCAGCTTGTACTGGCGCGCGCGGTCGGCCGGGATGTCGGCGAACGCGAGGTCGCCGGCATTGGCCAGGCGCACGAAGTCGCCCGCGAGGTCGATCGCCTTCCACTGGTTGAAGTCCTCCAGCCGCATGCCGCTGGCGCCCGCGAGCGCGCGCGCTTTGGCTTCGGCATCGGCGTAGTCCTTGGCATAGGCCGCCTGCTGCGCGCTGCCGTCGCCGCCGGCGTCGCCCAGGCACGAGAAGAAGGCGCTGCTCAGCAGGCCGCGGTTGCCGGTGTTGCCCAGCTGCTTGAGCGTGACCTTGGTCTGCAGCTGCGACAGCACCAGCAGGTCGGAACCGTAGATCGGGCTCTTCACCAGCTCGCGCATCTCGCAGCGCCAGTCGTCGTTGAGCAGCCGCAGGCGCACCAGCTCCGACATGTAGCGCGTGTTGAACTCGCCGTAGTTCTTCGCGTCGAGCACCGTCTTGTCCCACAGCACGCCGTTGCTGCCGCCCGGCAGTCGGCCCGGGAAGTCGGTGAAGAAGCGGTGTTCCTCGCGGTAGAGGTCGAACAGCTCGTCGAAGCGCGCCACGTTGTCCAGGCGCACGGTCTGCACGTCGATGTGCGTCGCGTCCTTGAAGGTCAGGAGCTTGTAGGCCGGCACGTAGGCCGCCATCGACGGTGCCTGGATGTTCACCAGGCCATGGCCGTCCTCGTAGTTGCGCACGGCCGTGTCGTTGAAGTGCATGTGGCCGCCCACGTGCACCTGCAGGCCGGTGTCGGCCAGCGCCTTGGTCACGTCCTCGGTGGGGCGGCGCACCATCTGCATCTTGCCCGCGCCGAGCAGCGCGATGATGTCGTCGGAGGCGCCGTTGAAGAACTCGCTCATCGGGAAATGGCTGAAGGCCACGACCTGCTTGCCCTGCTTCTTGCCGCGTGCCACCACGTCCTTGAGCCACGCGATCACGTGCGGCTTGTGCGTCAGCATCTTGTTGTAGCCGGCGTCGCCTGAGCCGTTGAAGTCGTTGAGGCCGGTGCCGGTGGGCACGTAGACGTTGGCGTCGATGCCCACGAGCCACAGGCCTTCGACCGGCTCGACCAGGTAGCTGGTGTCGGGCACGTCATGGCAGAAGGTGTAGCCGTCCTTCTTGTAGGTGCCGCCCGCGCCCTGCGCGCAGATCTCGAAGCTGCGCCTGCTCCAGGCCGCCTGTTCCTTCGCCTTCGCGAAGTCGTAGTTCTGGTAGCTGTAGCTGCTGTAGGGCGTCTCGAAATAGCGGTAGCCGGCCTTGGGCATCAGGCCGTGCTGGTCGAGCGCCTCGGTGATGCCCGCGTAGCCCTGCTCCTTGACTTCCTCGGTGCAGTAGCTGCTGTTGACCTTGGCCCATTCGCCGCTGTAGTTGGACGCCGCGCAATCGCCGTTGCCGCCGCGGCTGTAGATCGGCTGGGGCGCGCCGACACGGTTGGTCGTGGGGTCGATGCCCAGGTAGTCGGCCTTGCCGCCCGCGCGCTCGAGCGGCTTGTTCGGGTCGTGGTTGCCGGGGGCCGCGAAGAACTGGATGCCGTGCTTGTTCGCATAGTCGTCCAGCACCTTCTTCAGGCCGCGCATGTGCACCGGTTGTCCGTCGTCCGAGAAGTCGCCGGGCAGCGCGATCAGCTTCACGCCGCGCGCCACCGCGTCGTCGAGCGCGGTGATGAAGGCGAAGTAGTTCTCGTTGAACAGGCGCGTTGAGGTCATCTGCGCGTGCATCAGGCGGATCGTCGCGTTGCGGCCCGACTTCGGATTGAACACGCCGGGGAACGAACCGTCCTTGAAGTTGGCATAGACGTCGTGGAAGTGGATGTCGGGCATGAACGCGACCTGCACCGGCGGCGCGGACTCGGCCGGCGGCGGCGTGGTCTGGCCGGGGTTGGAGCCAGAGGGCGGCAGCGGGAGGAAGCCGGCGTTCTGGTTGTCGCTGCCGCCGCAGGCGGACAGCAGCAGCACGGCCGCGGCGACGGCGAGCGTCGAGGTCGCGCGCGCGGTGCGAGGGAAGGAAAAAATCATGAAAAAAGATCCGCGAAAGAAGTGACGAAACGCCCGCCGCCCCAGTGAAGGGGCCGGCGGGCGCGGGGCGGATCATGCGGGGGTCGTATGACCTCCCGGTGGCAGATGCATGACATAGGACGACTGACCGCACACTGACGCCGAAGTGAAAAGTTCGCATCGAACACGCGGCGTCGAAGACGCTCGCGCGCACCGTGCGAGGGCGGGATCGCTCGTGCCGCGCCATGGCACCATCGCCCCCATGCACGAGCCCTCCCGCCGCATCCCCTACCGCACCTGGCCGGGCGCCCTCGCGGTCTTCCTCGCCATCGCCGCCTATGTCGGCGGCCTGATCTTCTGGGACCGCCATACGCCGGGCGCGCGTCCGCTGCCGGCCGGCGAGACCGTGTCGGTCGGCCACGCGCGCTTCGAGCCCGCGCGCGGCTGGCAGATGGACGTGGCGCGCTCGAAGGCCGGCCGTTCGCTGATGCTGTTCAAGGGCAACCACAAGTTCCTCGTGACCACGCTGCCCTGGGCCGGCGGGCCCGACGGTCCGCTGGTGCGGCAGCAGCGGCTGATGGAGCGCGGCCAGGGCCTGAGCATCGAGGGCGACGTGTCCGACTTCGTCACCATGTGGGGCCTGCAGGGCAAGACCTTCGCCTACTACGGCAGCAAGATCGCCGGCCGCTTCTGGCAGGTGGTGGACCAGCGCCGCAAGTCGCTGGTGCAGATCGACGTCTACGGCGGCAGCGACGGCCTCGACGAAGCCATGGCCGATGCGCGCAGCATGCTCGAGTCGATGGACCTGGAGGCGCCGCTGTGAGCCACGACACCACCATCACCACCACCGCCTTCGACAGCGACGAGTCGCCGTGGCCGGTCGGCACCGACTCCTTCTTCCAGCCGCGCCGCGCCGCCTTCTGGCTGCTGAGCGCGCTGATAGTCAACGGCCTGTTCTACACCGCGCAGATGTTCTCGATGGGCTTTCGCGTGGTGCCCATCACGGCCTTCCTCGGGCTCGTGGTGTGGGGTCTCTACACGCTGGCCTTCCTGCTGGTGTTCCGCACGCTCGACCTGCTCGAGCAGCATCCGCCCGAGGCCTTCGTGCTGGCCTTCGCCTGGGGCGGCATGGGCGCCGTGTACTTCGCCGCGCCGGCCAACATCGCGATCCAGAGCCTGTGCGCCAAGCTGATCTCGCCCGAATTCGTGGCGGCCTGGGGGCCCGCGGTCGCGGGACCGATCACCGAGGAATTCCTCAAGCTAGCGGGCGTGGTGCTGCTGGTGCTGGTGGCGCGCAACCAGTTCCAGACCTACCTGTCGGTGCTCATCGTCGGCGCCATGGCGGGGCTCGGTTTCCAGGTGGTCGAGAACCTGACCTACACCGTCAACGCCTCGATGCGCTTCCCGCTCGAGAACCAGGTCTACCCGGTGCTGCTGAACCTGCTCACGCGCGGACTCATGAGCGGGCTGTGGAGCCACGCGGCCTACACCGCCATCGCGTCCTTCGGCGTCGCGTGGTTCCTGCTGCATCCCGAGCGGCGGCTGGTCACGCGCATCGGCGCCGCCGTGCTGTGCTTCGTGCTGGCCTGGGCCATGCACTTCGTCTGGAACTCGCCGCTGCTCGAGGACTACTTCGACGGCGGCTATGGCGAGATGGCGTTGCTGCTGCTGGTCAAGGGCATTCCGGTGCTGATCGCGGCCTGGCTGTTCTGGCGCGAGGCCGCGCGCGAGAACGGCGCCTACCTGCACGCGCTCGCGGCCTACTTCGTGCCCGAGCGCGAACTGATCCGCGACGACGAATGGGTGCGCCTGGGCCAGCCGCTGGCACGCTGGCGCGTGCGCCGCGAGATGGGCCGGGCCTTCGGCGCCAGGGCGCGGCGGCTCAAGACGCGGCTGCAGCGCGAGCAGCTGCGGCTGATCCGGCTCGCGGGCACCTACGGGCGCGGGCCGCAGACGCTGGCGAGCGAACTGGCGGTGCGGCGGATCCGGGCGGCGCTCGATCCGTTGATACAGGCGCCGCGCTGAGACCGGGGCTCGCCCCGGAACCGCTCAAAGCCCCATCAACGCCTGCAACAGCATCCGGCTCGCCGGCGCCGGCTCGGCCAGCGCGGGCACCGCCAGGTAGCTGACCCGGTGCGCCCAGGGCTCGTCGAGCGGCACGAAGGCCAGGTTCGGAAACTTCGCCTGCTGCTCGAGGCTGGCCTGGGGCAGCAGCCCGATGCCGAGGCCGCACTGCACCATGCGGCTGGCCGAATCCATGCCCTTGACCTGGATGCGCGTGCGCAGCCGCACGCCGTGCGCGAGCGCCTCCCTGGCCACGCGGCTCGCGAGCGCGGTGCCGGGGGGCAGCTCCACCCACTCCTCCTTCAGCAGTTGCTCGAAGCGCAGGCGCTTGCGCTTCGCGAGCCGGTGGTGCACGGGCAGGATCACGACCAGCCGCTCGGTGCGGTAGGGCTGCAGCTTGAGGCCCGGGATGTCGCCCTCGGCGACGAACACGCCGACGTCGGCCTTGCGCTGCAGCAGCAGTTCGACGATCTCCGCGCTCGTGTGTTCGGCCAGCTCGATCTTGATGCCCGGGTGCTGCTGCAGGAACAGCGCGAGGTCCTGCGGCAGGTGCTGCACGATGGCCGAGATCGAGGCGACGAGCTGGATGCGGCCCGACACGCCGGCCTGCAGGTTCTGCAACTCGGCATCGAGGGTGTCGACGTCCTCCATCATCGCGCGCGCATAGCGTGCGATCGACAGGCCCGCCGCGGTCAGGCCGGCGCCGCGCGCCGTGCGAAGCAGCAACTCGACGCCCATCGCGTTCTCGAGTTGCGTGATGCGGCGGCTCGCGGCCGAGGGCACGATGTGCAGGGTGGCGGCCGCGCGCGACAGGCTGCCTTCGTGCTCGATCGCCGCAACGAGCTTCAGGGTGGCGAGGTTCAGGTGGTCGAGCAGGGGGCGTCGGGGTTTCATGGTGCGCGGGGCAGCGTTGCCGCAATGGCAACGCTGCCGTGAATTAATGTCGCTGGGCTTGTGGCGGGGACTGCGTCAGCATGCGGGCCATTCCAACAAGGAGACGCATCCTTCCATGCAGCAGATTCTGAACCTGCGCGATCTCACGATGATCGAGCGCACCCATGCCCGCGGCGGCAAGTTCCGCTACCACCCGCTGCTGTCCGGCCGCGATGGCAGCGTGGGCAACTTCTTCCTCCAGCTCTCGAACACCTTCAACGACTTCGACTCGCCGCGCCACCGCCACAACTTCGACCAGGTGCGCGTGCAGCTCGAGGGCGACGCCGACTTCGCGCGCGATGGCGTCATGAAGCCCGGCATGATCGGCTACTTTCCCGAGGGCGTGTTCTACGGCCCGCAGAGCATCGCGGGCGAATCGCTCACGCTGGTGCTGCAGTTCGGTGGCGCGAGCCGCAGCGGCTACCTGTCGGAGGCGGCGTTCCAGCGCGGCATCGTCGAACTCAAGAAGAACGGGCGCTTCGAGGCCGGCGTCTACAAGGTCGACAAGCCCGAGGGCGGCACGCGCAACCAGGATGCCTACGAAGCCGTCTGGGAGCACATGAACGGCCGCGAGCTGCGCTACCCCGAGAGTCGCTACGACAAGCCGATCTTCATCCGCCCCTCTGCCGCGCAATGGCTGGGCGATGCGCAGCGGCCCGGCGTGGCGCGCAAGCACCTGGGCAGCTTCTCCGAGGCGCGGACCGTGCTGTCGCTGATCGCGCTCGAGGCGGGCCGGAGCATCGAGGTGCCGCCGAACAGCATCGTGTTCGTGCTGGCCGGCAAGGGCCACGCGGGTGACGGCCGGCGCGATTGGGAAGCGCGGTCTTCGCTCTACAGCGGGGAGACAGCCAGCGCGATGACAGCCGATGCCGCGAGCGAGCTGCTGCAGATCGAGCTGCCGAGGCTGTGACCATGCGCGACCCTCAGTCCGACGGCCGGCGCCGTCGCATCGTGCTGGGACTCGGCGCCGCCCTGGCGGCCTCGCCGCTGCCACGCGCCTGGGCCGCGGAGGAATTTCCCTCGCGCCCGATCTCGATGGTGGTCCCGTTTCCGCCGGGCGGCGGTTTCGACACCATCGCGCGGCCGTTTGCGGAGCGGCTCGGCCAGCTGCTCGGACGCGCGGTCGTCGTGGACAACCGCCCGGGCAGCGGCGGCAACATGGGCACCGACTTCGTCGCGCGCGCGCCGGCCGACGGCCATACGCTGCTGTTCGCCAACGACTACCTCGCGACCAATCCGAGCGTGAACCGCAACACGCGCTTCGACCCGCTCAAGGACTTCGCGCCCGTGAGCATGGTCGGCAGCACGCAGGTGGTGATGGCCGTGCGTCCCGACTTCCCCGCGCGCAATTTCGAGGAGCTGGTCGCGCTGTCGAAAAAGCGCTCGCTGAGCTACGGCACGCCGGGCGCGGGCACCTCGCCGCACCTGGTGGGCGAGTACCTCTCGACCATCTCGCCGCTGCAATCGCTGCACGTGCCCTACAAGGGCACGGCGCCGGCGGTCAACGATGCGATGGGCGGGCAGATCGACATGGTCTACGCCACCTCGCCCTCGGTCGCGAGCCAGATCGCGGCCGGGCGGCTGCGCGGCATCGCGGTGTTCGGCGCGCAGCGCAGCACGCAGCTGCCCGAGGTGCCCACGCTCAAGGAGATCGGCGGGCCCTCGGTCGACTACGAGGTCTGGTACTGCCTGTTGGCGCCGGCCGGCGTGCCGCCCTCCGTGCTCGCGACGATCCGCGCCGCCACGCGCAAGGCCCTCGATGCCGACCTCGCCGCGAGGCTGGCGCGCCTGGGCTATGCGGTGAGATCGAGCGAGCCCGAGGCGGTCACGCAGGCGATCCGGCAGGGGCTGGAGCGCTGGAAGGACGTGGTGGCGCGCGCCAAGATCGCGATCGACTAGCCGCGACCTTCTCTCGACGCCCGCGGGCGGATCAGGACACGGACGACTTGTCGCCCTCGTACTCGGCGGCGACGGCCTCGAAGGCCTGCGTCATGGTCCGTGCCAGGGCTTCCACCGACACTTCGACGACCCGGATCCCGGGCTGCTGCGGCGTCTCCGGCGAGGGCGTTTCGCAGCTCAGGTACACGCCGTGCGCGGTGGGGATCAGGAAGCTCAGAACGCGCAACGTGACGTCTCCGAACTGGAGGAAGGCCCAGAGGTCCGGCAAGTCGCCGGGATCGGGCGATGGATCCGGCGCGTCGGCGAGTATCCGGTGGATGTCCACGGGTCCGCGGTCGCCGAAGATGTCCGCCCTGGGCTGGAAGCGGGCCGGGTTGCGGAAGCTCTTCAGGGTCCTGTGCAGCGTGAAGAGGAAGCTGGGCACGTAGACGCCGTTATCGGTCGCGGTCACGTGCGTGCCGGCCGCGTGGATGTCCACCTGCCGCATCGCGAAGCTCTCGGGGTCCTTGGGCGCGATGTCGAACTGCAGGGTCTCCCGGGTGCCGAAGATATGTGCGGGCATGATGGGGCGATTGTCCTTGAAGCCGTCGGTTCGAGGCGCGCCGCTAGGCGCGGCACGCGGGCACGGTCGACGCGAAGCGGCGCCGCGCGGCATTGATGCGCAGGTGGTCGACCGTGCCGCGCAGCGAGACGCCGTTGTCCGAACCGGCCCAGTGGAAGATCCGCGCGCCCGAGTCCTGGAACTGGTGCACGTTGCCGTGGCTGTCGCGGGCATAGCGCACGCTTCGATCGCCGGGGTAGGAGCGGCTGCTCTCGAACAACTCGCGATGGTTCTCGGGCAGCACGCTCTTGCCGGTGTTGTAGGGATCGGTCCCGCGGCCGGGGGAGCGCATGTTGGGATCGTGATGGCCGGGGTTCTCGTAGTGGTCGAACTTGCCGTCGTCGCCGGTGACGCGCGCGAGGATGGGGCGCCCGTGCTGGCCCGTTTCGCCGATCTCCCAATAGGGGATTCTTTCGCCGGCCACCAGCCCCAGCGGATCGATGCCCAGCAGCGGGTTCTCGGCATAGCGCACGAGGTTCTCGCCCGCGCCCAGGCGCAGCGGATCGAGCGAGACGAACTGGCCGCTGCGGGGATCGAAGTAGCGGTGGCGGTTGTAGTGAAGCCCGGTCTCCTCGTCGAAGTACTGGCCCTGGAAGCGCAGCGGATTGCCGACCTCCTCGCACTGCAGCGCGCGGATCGCGCCCCAGGCCGCATGGCTCGCCGACCAGACCGTGCGGCCTTGCCCGTCCGTGAGGCGGGTCGGGCAGCCGTTCGGATCGACGTGGTAGTGGAGGACCGCGCTCCGGTCGCCATCGCGCTCGACGAGCGCGAGCGGCACGAAGGTGGACGGATAGTGCACGTACTCGCGCGCCTTCAGGTAGCGCGCGTCGTTCGTTCCGGGGGCGGCCGAGGAACGGCGCGCGCCCGCCAGTTGCAACACGGGGTTCGACGGCAGGGCCGGCGGCGGCCGCGGCACGTCGTTGTCCTCGGTCAGTTCGCCCAGCAGGGTGTTCCCGTCCCAGAAGAACCACGTGGTGCGCTGCGGACCGCGCTTGAAGACGCGCCGGCCGACCGGGTCGTAGCCATAGCGGGTGACGGCCGTTCCCCTGCGGCTCTCGACCAGCCGGTGGTTGGCATCCCAGACGAGCTGCAGCGCGTCCCCGGCCGGCATGGCATCGTGCATCTGCACGAGGTCGCCCGCGCGGTCGAACACGTAGTGGGTGCCGTCGAGGCTGCCCTCGCGCGTCCAGTGCACGGCCTCGGCATCGTTCTCGCCGCCGGCCACGCGGGCCCGCGGCGTCTGCCGCACGCGTGTGTGCAGCCGGTCGCCGGCCGGATCGTGCAGGAAGCGCTGAATCCGGCCCTGCGGGTCCGCATGCTCGAGCAGCTGGCCGAGCGCGTCGTAGCGGTAGAGATCGATCCCCTGCCGGCTGTCGGCGCGGCACTCGAGGTTGCCGGCGCCGTCGTAGTCGTAGCGCGTCTCGAACACCGGGCCCGCATCCTCGAGCAGGCGCTGCGCGGTCAGCAGGTCGCGCTCGTCGTAGGCGAAGCGGCGCTCCAGCCCCGTTCCCAGCCGCTCGCTCAGCGTGCGGCCCAGCGCGTCGCGCGTCATGGCGATCAGCGGGTCGTCGTCGATCGCCATGCCCTGCAACTGGTTGCCCAGGTCGAACGCGTAGCGCAGGCGATGGCCCGCGCTCGTCTCGCGCAGGATCCGATGGCCGACCTCGTCGTAGCGGTAGTTCGCGCGGAAGCCGCCCTGGCGCTCCTCGAGCAGGTTGCCAACGGCATCGAAGCGCCGCCGCACGTGCATCGCGTCGTTGCGCATCTCCACCAGCTGGCCGAGGCGGTCGTAGACGAAGTGCTCGTGGCGCTGGCGCCCCGCCTGCAGCGGATCGTCGAAGGTCTTGCGCGTGATGCGGCCCATCGCGTCGCACGCGAAGGCCACGCGCTGTCCCAGCGCGTCGACGGTGGCGCTCAGGCGGCCCGCACCGTCGTAGATATAGCGGCGCGACTGGTTCCAGTAGTCCACCTCCTCGACGATCCGGCCGAGCGCGTCGCGCCGCAGCGCATAGCGCTCGCCGCGCTGGTTGGTCAGCCCGACCAGCCGTTCCTCGGTGTCGTAGTGGTAGCGCACCGCCTGGCCGTCGGGCTGCACGCGAGCGGCGAAGCTGCCGGTCCCGAAGTACTGCATCCGCGTGCGCGCGCCTGCTTCGTCGACGTAGAGCAGCAACTGATCCTCGGCGTCGTAGGCGCAGGCGGCATGGCCGCCCCCGGGGCGCTCGATGCGCAGCGTGCGCCCCTTGGCATCGTGGTGGTAGCGCGTCGTTCGCCCGAGCGCGTCCTGCCGCGCCTTCAGCCGGCCCAGCACGTCGTGCTCGAAGCGGGTGCGCGCGCCCAGTGGATGGGTCAGCACGAGAAGCCGTCCATGCCGGTCGTACTGGAGCTGCGTGACGGCGCCGCGCGCATCGACATGGCGCACGAGCTGTCCGTGCGCGTCGTGCTCGAAGCGCGTGACCGCGCCGCGGGGATCGCGCTGGTTCGCCAGCAGGCCGCGTTCGTCGTAGCCCTGCGACCAGCGCTGCCCGTTCGGGTCGACGACCGCGAGCACGCGGTCCTCGTCGTCGAATTCGTTGCGGATCGTGCTGCCGTCGGGCCAGCGCGTGCTTTGCAGGTTGCCGTGCGCGTCGTAGACGAACGCGGTGCGCAGCCCCTCGGGCCGTGTCACCGCCACGGTGCGGCCCGCGTCGTCGTATTCGAAGGTGGTCACGCCGTCGAGCGGGTCGATCTCCGCGAGCGGCAACCCGGATTCGTCGAACTTGACCACCGTGAGATGACCGAGCGAGTCGGTCGCCTGCGTCTGCCGCAATGCCTCGTCGTAGGCGAAGCGGCAGTCCTGCAGGCCGCCGTCGCCCCAGGCATGCGCCACCCGCCACCGGTCGTCGTAGGCGTAGTGAAAGCTCAGGCCCAGGCGATCCGTGTGGCGGACCATGCGGTGCTGCAGGTAGGCGAACTCCCGTGCCGCGCCGAGTGCATCGACGGCCGCCACGAGATCGCCGCCGGCATGGCGATAGCTCACCAGCGGATGTTCCAGGCCGGTGAGCGGGTCGCGCAGCGCCATCGCCTCGATGCGGCCGCCGCTGGAGCGCACTTCGATGCTGCGTCCCGGCTGCCCGTGCGCGCCGCTCTCGACGATGCGTACCAGCGCGCCGTCCTCGTCGCGCACGAAGCGCCAGCCGTTGCCGCAGGCATCCTCGATGCATGCGATCGGTAGCGCCGCCGCCCGCAGTTCGCCCGCCGGCGAGAGGGCATCGTCGAAGTGAAGGCGCAGTCCGTCCTTGAACCGCACCGTCAGGCGCACGCCCCGCCGCTCGAGGCGTGCGCCGTCCACCAGGTCGCGCACCGGTTCGCGCTCGGACCGGGGCAGGGCGGGGAAGAGCGCGCAGCTGTCCGGCCCGTGCAGGCTCAGCAGGCCGTCGGGTTCGGCCACGAGGCGCAGGTCGGCCGGCGTCTGCCAGCCCTGGCCGCAGTGGCCCGCGAAGTCGTGGTCGCGCGATGCGTAGGCGCGGCTCCAGGTCAGCGGCAGGCGCCCGGGAACGTGGAAGTCCTCGTGCGTCACCGAGACGCTGCCGTCGCGGATGTCCACGGGCTCGGCGCGCAGCACCCGGCACTTGAGGAAGCCCGGCGGCATGTTCTTGAACACGCGCCGCGCGATGCGCGTGTAGGCGCGGCCCAGCGCCTTGAACAGGCCGCGCTGGATCATCGCGCCCCAGGAGATGGTGGGCGGCCCGCCGACGAACACCTGCGGCGGGATCGCCACGTTGAAGGTGGTCGGCAGCATCAGGCTCAGGCGCACGGGCTTGACCAGCTTGCGCGGGCGAAACGGCGGCACCAGGCCGACGATGTTGCAGCCGAGCACCGGCATCGTGATGCGCGAGAACGGATCGCCGTCGGCCAGCACGGTGCGGCTGCCCATGAACAGCTCGTCGTCGAACTGCGGGCCGCCCGGTCCCTTGACGATCGGCATCGGCGCGCCGACCAGGATGTGAAAGTCCACGCCGCCGGTGCCGGCATTGGCGCGCCGCACGCCGGCCACCTCGACCGTGGCGCCAAGCGGCAGCGGGATGCTCTCGGGCATCGCACCATCGTCCGGCGGCGCGCCGGGCGGCGCCGGTATCCGAGGCGACGCCGTGCCTTCGCCGATGGCGTTCTTGGCGGCCTCGGTCGCGGTGCCGAGCGCGCCCAGTCCCTTGACGATCGGGTTGTCGGGCGAGACCTCGATGGTCGGCAGGTAGTCGAACGGGTCCATCACGATGCCGATGTGCACCGTGGGCCACACGCCGGGCGGCGCCAGGTAGGTGTGGGCGTCGATGCCCAGCTGCGGATCGAAATGCTTGGCCGCGAAGAACAAGTGCTTTCCTTGGGGCGTGAAGGAGCCGGCGCGCCTCAGGCGGCCTCGACGAAGGGTTGCGGATCGGGCAGGCGCGCGAACGCTGGCGGCTCGCGCCATTCGCCGGGCGAAAGGTCCAGCGGATGCTTCACGTGCGGCAGTCCGCTCCAGGCCGGGTCGAGCCACTCGCGGCCCATGGCGACGACGGTGCGAAACACCTCCTCGCCACCCTGCACCAGTTGCTCGCGCTCGCGCAGCTGGCCCTGGAACAGCAGCTCGTAGCGCTGCACCAGTTGCGCTTCGATCGCCGCGATCGCGGCCGGCGGCGGGTGAGGGCCGAGCCGGTGGCCCGCGAGATCGGCCTCGACCAGGGCCGCGCGCGCCTCGCGCTCGTAGGCCGAGGCGCACTGCGCGATGCGCTCGCAGCGTCGGGGATCCTGCATCGCGAGCATGTCCTGCAGCAGCTGCGGCACCGTGCTGTTCGGCCGGTCGGCCCCGGCCATGGCGCGTGCCTCGCGCACGCCGGCCAGCGCCGAGGCCCAGGCCCGGTCGCGCTCGCCGGCGCCGAGCCAGGCCTGGGCCGCGGCGCGCCGGCCCTCGACCGCGAACAGGCTGTTGGGGATGCGGCGGGCCGTTTCGCCCGCCTGCTCGAAGGCCTGGGCCGACTGTTTCATGTCGCCGGCCGCGGCCCATGCGCCGCCCTCGGCCATCCAGCCCTGCATCAGCAGCATCGGGCCCATCGGGTTGCCGGCCTGCGTGGCCTCCGCCGCCGCGGCACGGGCCTGGCGGTAGCGCGCCACCGAGCGCGCGAAGTCGCGCGCCTGCAGCCAGGCGCCGCCCACCATCACGTCGAGCACGGCCCGCTGGTCGGACCAGCCGTTGCGCGTGGCCAGCCGCGCGGCGCGCTCGGCGGTCGCTTCCACGGCGGCCGCGTCGCCGCGACGCAGCAGCATCAGCATGTCGGCATGGAGCTGCCGGAACAGCGCGGCCCCCCCGGCGCCGCCGCCGGCTTGCGCGGCGATCTCGCGCGCGGCTTCCAGGATGTCGAGCGGCGCATCGACCACGCGCACGATCCCCGCGTGCCGCTCCACCAGCGGCTGCCAGGCGCGCGAGTCGCTGTCGTCCACCAGCACCAGCCGCAGCAGCCCGGCATCCTGCGGCGGCACGGGCGCCTGCATGGCCGCGTCGAGCCAGCGCTCGAAGCAGGCGACGTCGCTCACGCCACCCGGTTGCAGCACGACCGACAGCCGCTGGCGGCGCAGGTGGCGCGCCAGCGACAGGCCGGTGTCGACGAAGCCGGCGGCACTGTCGCGGGCGCTCGCGTGTTCCTCTTCCCAGGGGCCGGCCACGCCCTGCTTCGCGAGCTGCGGCCGGTTGTGCGCGACGGTCTCGATCATGGCCTGCCGCAGCTCGCGGCTGTAGCGGTAACCGGTCTCGTAGGCCGTGTCCAGCCGCAGGAACAGGTCGGGCGTGGCGTAGTCGCTGTCCACCATCTGCAGCGCGAAGAAGGCGTCGAGCATGCGCTGCGAGTCGGGCGGCAGCCGCAGCACGACCGCGCGCAGCGAGGCATCGTCGGTGCGCTCCCACCACAGGTCGTGGAGCCGGGCCATGCGTTTTTCGACCGGGTTGCGCACCGGTGCCGCGGAGGACATCGATGCGGCCCTCAGCAGTTCAGGAAGATCTTGGTGCCGTTCACCGTGACACCCGATTCGTCGAGCATCAGCGTGGCGCTGCCCGCGCGCAGCACGATGCGCCCCGGCGTCACCTCCACCGCCGTGCCGTCGACGTTGAGCACCACGCTGGTCGGGCTCGCATGCGTCATGGCGCCCGAGGCGAAGGTGTCGAGCGTGCCGCCCTCGGCGCTCACGCCCACGCTGCCCGAGGCCACGGCCGAGAAGTCGCCGCCCTGCGCCAGCAGGCCCATGTTGAGGGCGGCCGTTCCGAACAGGTTGGCGGCCGAGCTGGTCAGCGAGACGTCGCCCTGCGCGGTGGCCGAGGCCGGGCCGGCCGGCACGTTGAGCGTCATCGCGTCGTTGTAGGTCGCGGTGTGCGAGCGGGCCGAGACCTGGTAGGCCTGCCCGATGGTGGTGGTCTGGGCCAGCGTGACGTTCCACAGGTCGTTGTCCTGCGCCGTGACGGTGCGGGCCTTGGTGACCGTCAGCGAATCCGTGCCCGTGACCGAGGTGGTCTGGTTGCCCGTGACGCTGGCGGTGCGGTGGGCCTTGGCGATGTGCGTCTGGTCGCCCGTGACCGTCAGGGTCTCGGTGCCGGTGACGGCATGGCTGCGGTTCGACTTGACGCTGACCGCCTCGTCGCCGTCCACGGTCTCGGCGCGCTGGCCGTGGATCGTGACCGTCTCGTTGCGGTCGACGGTTCGGGTGCGGTCGTTCTTGACGTGGTGGGTCTCGTCGCGCTCGACGGTCTTGCTGCGGTCGCGGCCCACGGTGTGGACCTCGTCGTTCTCGACCTCGAGCAACTGGTCGCGCTCCGCGTGCAGCCACAGCTGCTCCTCGCCGAGCTTGTCCTCGAAGCGCAGCGCGTTCGCGTTCGCGGCGTTGCCGCCCTCGGAGCTGCGCGAGAGCAGGCCGCTCTGCGTGGCGTTGGCGGGCAGGTCCCAGGGCGGCATGTTGTCCGCGTTGTAGACCCGGCCCGTGATCAGCGGGCGGTCGGGGTCGCCGTACTCGAAGTCGACCACCACCTCCTGGCCCACGCGCGGGATCTGCATGCCGCCGAAGTTGCTGCCGGCCCAGGGCGAGGACACGCGCACCCAGCACGAGCTGCTCTCGTCCTTGCTGCAGTAGCGGTTCCAGTGGAAGCTGAGCTTCACGCGCCCGTACTGGTCGGTCCAGATCTCGCGTCCCGCGGGGCCGGTGACCACCGCCGTCTGCGGGCCCGTGGTGCGCGGCTTGATCGCGTCGGGCGTGGGGCGGAAGATGTTGTTCGCCGGCAGCACCTCGAACTCGACCCGGCAGCGGAACTCCTCCTGCCCCGTCGCGTCGCCCGCTTCCTGCAGCGACAGCCGCGTGGCGGTCACGAGATAGTCGGCATTCGCGCTGTCCTGCGGGTGGTCGGTCAGCGTGAAGCGGTAGCCGGCCGCCAGGCCGCGCAGGTTGCCCGCGCCGCTGGCGACCTGGCCGGGCGCGCCGGTCTCCTCCATCCGTGCGCGCGCGATCTGCTCGCCATCGGCCTCGGCCGCGTAGTTGCCAGGCCAGGCGAACACCTCGCGCGCCGCATGCCGGGTGCGGCGCGGCATCGCCTTGGTGCGCAGCAGGTCGGCCTTGGGCCGCGTGAAGTCGAAGTCGCCCGTGACCCACTGGCCGCTCTGCAAGGCTTCGGCGAGCTGGAAGTGGTGGCAGTGTTCCTCGTTGGACGACGCCTCGGCGGCGCTGAAGGGAATGCGCTCGTAGCCGCCGGCGGGAAAGGGGCCGTGCGCCTGCATGTCGTCGACGATCACCAGCGTGTGGCTGTTGGCCGCGTGCTCGAAGTAGTAGTAGAGGCCCCACTCGTGCAGCAGGCGGCTCGCGAAGTCGTAGTCGGTCTCGCCGTACTGCACCACGAACTCGCGCGGCGGGTAGCTGCCCGTGGCCCGGATCGAGAGCGCGAAGCCGTAGGCGCCGAGCACCTCGCCGACGATGTCGAGCACGTTCCTGTTCTGGAAGATGCGGAAGTCCTGCGTGCGCTGGGCCAGGCTCAGCCACGATTCGATGACCACTTCATGGAGCGCGCGCCGGCCCTCCAGGCGCAGGAAGCGCGCCCGCGTCACGAGCCCCGAGAGATGGCGCTGCTGCTGCCCGCCGCCGGGGCGGCCGTCGAGCAGGATGTGGACGCCGAACTCCTCGCCGATCAGCGGCTTGAGCTTGATGTTCGCGGCCGAGCGCGCATCGATGGTGGACGACTCCGGCGTGGTCAGCGTGAGCGTGTAGCGATAGGGGCGGCTCAGTGCTTCCTCGCCCTCGATCAGGACGGGTTCGAGCGCGGCCATCCCGTCGAGCACGGGCATGGCGTCGGAGGTCGCGGTGATCTTGCGGCCCCGACTGGAGGCGGGCGTGGGCATGAAACTCCCTGCAACGAAGCGTGAAGGCGAAAAACCGAGCACTGTAGAGAAGCTCGTGACGATCGGCGGTAATAAGCTGCAACCAAATTGCAATGGCGATACATCCATTCCACTACCTTCGACAACGAATATCAGTCGAAGGTATGAAGCTTGGCGTTCGTCGGTGTAGCAACGTCGAGCCGATGGGGCAAACGTTTTCTTTTCGGGAAGACTCTACTGCCGTTTTTGCCGCGGGAGCACGCGACTACAAGGATTCGTAGTCGCGCGGCGCCGCGGAGTTCAGGCCCTCGACCTCGCGCCGAAGCTGCGGCGGTATGCGCTCGGACTCACGCCCGCCACGCGCTGGAACTGCGCCCTGAAGTTCGCCGCCGATCCCAGCCCGACCTTGGCGACGATCTGCTCGACGCCCAGGCGCGTGCGTTCCAGCAGCTCCTGCGCGCGGCGCACGCGCGCGCGGATCAGCCATTGCGCGGGCGAGACGCCGAACTGGTCCTGGAAGCGCCGGTTCAAGGTTCGCTGGCTGCTGCAGGCCTGGCGCGCGAGATCGTCGAGCGACAGCGGCCGGTGCAGGTTGCGCTCCACCCATGCGAGCAGCGGCTGCAGGTCGCGGTCGGCGGGCAGGTCGAGCGGCTGGATGAACTGGGCCTGGCCGCCCTCGCGGTGCAGCGGCACCACCGACAGCCGCGCCACCCGCGCCGCGACGGCCGCGCCGAAGTCCTTGCGCACCATGTGCAGGCACAGGTCCAGCCCCGCCGCCGCGCCCGCGGAGGTCAGGATCCGGCCGTGGTCGATGTAGAGCACCTTGGCATCGACCTCCACCCGCGGATGGAGCTCGGCGAGCAGCGGCGCCGCGACCCAGTGCGTGGTGGCGCTCAGTCCGTCGAGCAGGCCGGCCTGCGCCAGCACGAAGGCGCCCGAGCAGATGGAGGCGATGCGCGCGCCGCGTGCCGAGGCCGCGCGCAGTGCCTGCAGCACGGCGCGGCCGATCGGTGCCGCGGGATCGGCGATGCCGGGCACGACGATGGTCTGCGCCGCTTCGAGCACCGAGAGCCCGTGCCGGACCGTGAGCGTGAAGCTGCCGTTGTCGAAGGACTTCCGTTCGCCGCAGACCGCGATGCGGTAGCAGGGCTGGCCGGGCCCGAGCTCCGCATGACCGAAGACCTCGCAGGCGCTCGCGAGATCGAAGGCGATGAGGCCGGGCAGGGCGAGCACCGCGAGCCGGTGCGGCGTGGTCTTCGGGGCGCTGGGTGTCATGGCGGCGGATTCTTCCATGGATGGCGGAAAACAGTCGAAGCTTGTCAATCCGGCCACTTTCGCTTCGGGCCATGCACCGGGAGACTATGGAGGTTTCCGCCATGGAGTTGCTCTTGCCGTCCCGAGCCCTGCGCCTTTCCCGTCTCCGGCTTTTCTGCCTGCTCGAAGCCGCCACGCTGCTGGTCCTGCTGCTGGTCGCGGTGCCGATGAAACACCTCGCCGGCCTGCCATGGGCCGTGAGCCTCATGGGGCCGCTGCATGGCCTCGTCTTCCTGGGCTTCTGCTGGAAGGTCGTGAACGCGGCAACGCTCGAGGACGTCTCCGCGCGCATGGGCTTCAAGCTCGTGCTCTTCGCCTGCCTGCCGGGCGGTGGCTTCCACAGCTGGAAGCTGCTCGACCGCGGGCCGGCCGTATGACCTACCTGTGGCTCAAGGCCCTGCATCTGGCCGCGGTGCTCGCCTGGACCGGCGGCCTGCTGCTGCTCGGCGTCGCGGTCGCCGCGCTCGGCCGTTCGGGCGGCGTGCTGCTGCCGCACGAGAAGCGCATGGGGCAGGCCTTCCTGCGCTGGGACCGCCGCGTCACCGTGCCGGCGATGGTGGCGGTGTGGGGCCTGGGGATCGCGCTCGCGAGCCTGGGCGGCTGGTTCGGCGCGGGCTGGCTCTACGCGAAGCTGGTGCTGGTGTTCGCGCTGTCGGGGCTGCACGGCGTGCTGTCGGCCTGCCTCAGAAGGCAGGTCGAGGGCACGAACACCCGCGAGCGTGCATGGGTCCGGATCGCTCCGGGGCTGTGCGTCGCGGCGCTCGGCGGCATCGCGCTGCTCGTCGTGCTCAAGCCCTGAGATCCAGTCCGGCTCGGTCCGTCGCGCCTGCTCAGCGATCGATCCGCGCGACGAACTCCTCGCTCGTCATCACATGCGCGGTCGAGAAGGCCAGGATGGTCAGCGTGGCCTCGTGCACTGCCTCGGCCGGCATCGCGCCCTGGCCCACGTCGGGATAGTCGAAGGTGCCGGTCGCATCCGACAGGAAGGCCACCTTGTAGTTGCGGAACATCGCGTCGCGCGCCGTCGCATGGCAGCAGTTCTCGGTGGTGGTGCCGGTGATCGCCACGGTGTCGATGCCCCATTCGCGCAGGATCAGGTCGAGGTCGGTCGCGAAGAAGCCGCTGTAGCGGTGCTTCTTGACCACGTGCTCGCCCGCGGCCGGCGCGAGCGCCGCGAAGATCTCGCTGCCGGGTGTCTCGTCGACCAGCGCGCTGCGGTCGGCGATCGGGCCGTAGAGGTCGTCGTACAGGCCCATGTCGCAGCCGTCGCGCCGGTGCACGTGCGCGGTGTAGATCACGCGGATGCCGCGCTCGCGGCAGGTGGCCAGGGTGCGCGCCAAGGTCGGCACCATGGCCGCGGCCTGGGCCGAGCGCAGCTGGGCGCCCTCGGCGACGAAGTCGTTCTGCATGTCGACGACGATGACGGCGGTGGTCGCCGGATTGATGCGATCGATCTGATAAGGCATATTGGCCCCTCGGTGGTTGAGTCGGATGGTGGCGGGTGCGGCGATCTTGGGTCGCGCCGGCCGTCCGCGCTGGCCCCGGCTTGCCAAGCTTTGTTCTCCACCTGCCATCCGTTCCATGAAAACCCTGGTCGAACCCGGCGACAGCTTCGAGAAGTGGCACCAGGTCACGTGCCGCAGCTACTCGGTCACGCAGTGCGCGAACGCGCCGGGCGGCGCGGCGTTCCGCGCCAGGGTGTCGCAGCGCGGGCTGGGCGCGCTCGCGCTCAACGAGATCGAGTCGAAGCTGCCCGGCGCGGCGACGATCCGCGTCACGCGCGGCGCCACCGACATCCGGCGCGATCCGCGCGACGACTTCTTTCTCTGGTTCGCGCTCGGCGGCAACACGCGCTTCAGCCAGGACGAGCGGCGCGTGAGCATGCGCCCCGGCGACATGGTGCTGCACGACCAGTCGCGCCCCTTCAGTCTCGAGTTCGGCGAGTGGTCGCATGCGGTCATGGTCGCGATCCCGCGCGCGCTGCTGACCAGCCGCATCGGCGCGGCCGACGAATTCGTGGCCCGGCCGGTCGGCCGCGACGCGAAGCTGGCCGCGCTCGCGGGATCGGTGCTGCAGCAATTGATGGCGCTGCACGACGATGCGCCGCCGGCGCTCGCGCAGGCGGCGATGGACATCTGGTCGACGGCGCTCGAGGCGGAGCTCGCGCCCTCGCAGGTCGACGCCGGCGCGCGCGACGGGCGCCTGGCGGCCGTGAAGCGCTACCTCCGCGCCCGGCTCGGCGACCCCACGCTCGACGGCGAGACCATCGCGCGCGACTGCCACCTGTCGCTGCGCACGCTGATGCGGCTGTTCGCCGCCGAGGGCACCACGCCCGGCCGTTGGCTCTGGCAGCAGCGGCTCGAGGCCAGCTACCGGGCCCTCACCGAAGGGCGCGTGCGGCAGGTGTCGCAGGCCGCGCTCGAGTTCGGCTTCACCGACCTCAGCCATTTCAGCCGCGCCTTCAAGGCGAGGTTCGGCCGCACGCCGAAGGACGTGCAGCGCCAGGGCGGATGAACACGAAGGGGATGAACGAGATGGCCGGCAAGGCGCCCACCACGATCGACGACTACATCGCCGCCGCCCCGCCCGAGGCCCATGCGCACCTGCGGCGCCTGCGCGCGCTGCTGCGGCGCGTGGCACCCGAGGCCCGGGAGGCCATCAAGTGGGGCACGCCCTTCTTCGTCGAGCCGCGCTTCCTGTTCGCCTTCTCCGCGCACAAGGCGCACCTGGGCTTCGCGCCTTCGGCCGAGGCGCTCGAGGCGTTCCGCAAGGAACTGGCCGGGCACCAGACCACGAAGGAGCTGCTCAAGGTGCGCTACGACGAGCCGCTGCCCGAGGACCTGATCCGCCGCATCGCCGAGCACCGGCTGCGGGTGGTGCAGGCGCGCGAGGACGATTCGTTCTGGTGAAGCGCCGGCCGGCCGGCGGCGAGAATGAAGCGCAGAGCCCCAGCCAGGACACGAGATTGCACGACATCGATCGCCCGGACCCTTCGCCTCGCTTCGCCAACCTTGCCACCGCCGCATCGGCCCTCGCGGAGGCCGAGGCGCTCGTCGCGCGGCTGCTGCCGCTGAGCACGCCCGCCGACAGTGCCTCGCCCGACCTGCAGGAGCACCTGGCCTCGGCCTGGTTCCGGCAGATCGAGGCGCTGGACGCGCTCGGGCGCACGGCCGAGGTGGTGGCGGCGGCCGATGCGCTGTGCGCGCATTTCGAGCCCGGTGCGCGCGATGTGCTGGCGCCGGTGTTCGCGCCGGTCGCGGCCTGGCCGTGGATCGCGCGTGCGCAGTGCGAGAAGGCTCGCGCGCTGGCTGCGACCGGCCACGCCGAGGCCGCGCTGGACCTGCTGCGGGAGGTACAGCGCCGCTTCGAGCAGGCGCAGTCGCCGGCGCTGCGCGAATGGATCGTCGCTGCGGGGCTCGAGGAGGCGAGGCTGCGCGCCGCCGGTGGCGCGACCTTCGCGCGGGTCGACATGGTGCGGCATTGCGAGGACCTGGCGCGGCGCTTCGGCGGCGACGACTGGCTCGCGACGCGCGTGCTCGTGGCCCGCGTGAGCGCCGTGCAGGCCCGGATGCTGGCGGAGCTCGACTACCACGACGAGGCGCTGAAGAAATACGCGGCCCTGCATGAGGACCTGCAAGCCGCCACCGAACCCGCGCTGAAGGCACGAGCCGCCGACGCGCAGCATGCCCATGTACGCCTGCTCGAGATGCTGGGCCGCGACGAGGAAGCCCGTGCGCTGCTGCACACCCTGATCGCCGCGCACGCCGATGCCGCCGAGCCCGAGCGGCGCCAGACCCTCGCACTGGCGCGCACCGACCTCGCGCTCGCCTTGCAGCGCGACCTGCTGCGCGGCGCGCAGGACGAGGACCTCGAGGAGCGCCTGCTCGCGGCCTGCGATGCCGTGCTGGACCCGCATGCGGACAGCGACGATGCCACCGTGTTGCGCTGCGTGAACCGCATCCTGCGCGTCAAGGCACAGCTGCTGCGCGACCGCGATGCCGAGCCCGACGACGAGGACCGCGCCGACGAACTGGCCGAATGGCAATGGTCGCGCTATGCCGGGCATCCCGATGCGCAGGTCCGCAAGGAGCTGCTGCTCGCGATGCTCGACCAATTGGTGCCGCTCGACGACCCGCCGCGCGAGCTGGCCGGCTACCGCCGCCTGCTCGATCGCTTCGGCGACGACCGCAGCGCGCTGCTGCAGCCGCAGCTGGCGCGCACGCGGCTGCTCGAGGCCTGGGCCCTGCGCGCGCTCGACCGCGGCGACGAGGCGCTTTCGGCGCTCTCGGAACTCGATGCGCTGCACGCCGAGTCCGCCGATGCCTACACGCGCCTGCAATGCGTGCACGGCCGCATCGAGCGCGCGAGGATTCTCTGGGCCCGCGGCGATGTCGAGGCCGCCCTGCGCGCGCTCGAAGGCTGGACCGAGGCCCGTGGCGCGGAGGACACGGCGCTGCGCCGCGCCATCGCGCGCGCCATGGACCTGCGCTGCGACATCCTGCAGGCCCAGGCGCCCGCCGCGCATCCGCGCCCGGACGGCAAGGACGAGGAGGGCCGCGCGATCGAGGTCGCCGTGGTCGAGGTCGAAGAGCGCTATGCCGCGGCGGTCGCCGCGCTCGTCGCGCGCTTCGCGAAGGATCCGGCCGAGGACCTGCGCACGATCGCGGTGAAGGCGCAGTACGCGCTCGCGGCCCACTGGCGCGGCCGCCTGCAGTTCCAGCGCGCGGTCGACGCCTATGCGGCGCTGCTGCAGGCCTTCGTGGCCGACACCGGTTCCGAGGTCGAGGGCGTGGTCGCCAGCGCCTACCTCAACCAGGCCTACGCATTGATGATGCTGCTGGGCCGCGAGGCCGATGCCCTGCCGGTCTACGACGCGCTGCTCGCGCGCTTCCCGAATGCCACCGGCGCATCGATGCGCGACACGCTGGCCAAGGCCGCGGCCAGTCGGCTGACCTGCCTCAACCGGCTGCAGCGCCAGGGCGCGGCGGTGAGCTATGGCGACCAGTACGAGGACCTGACGCTGGCGCAGCGCGACGAGATCGACGCCACCATCGAGCGCGGGCGCGTGCTGGCCGTGGAGGGCAAGCACCGCGAGGCCATCGCCTGCTACGACGAGGTGCTGCAGGCCCATGTCGAATCGCTGCATCCGGAGCTGCGACGCCATTGCCTCGACGCGATGGTGCGCAAGGGCTACAGCCTGGGCTGCCTGTCGCAGCGCGAGGCCGCGCTGGCGGTCAACGACGAGGTCATCGCGCGCTATGGCAACGAACTCTCGACCTCGGCCGAGAAGGACGTCGCGCTCGCGATGTCGAACCGAGCGGTGCAGCTCGACAAGCTCGGCCGCCGCGCCGAGGAGCTGCAGACCTACGACGCGATCATCGTGCGCTGGGCCCGCTCCGACGTCGCCTACCTGCGCGAGCGCGTGGCCAATGCGCGCTTCTGCAAGGCGATCACCATCGCCGACACCGACCTGGATGCCGCGCTGGCGCTCTATGGCCATGTGATCGACACCTGCCTGCAGGCGCCCGAGGTCGCGCTGCGCACCTATGCCGCGAAGTCCAGCGTCAACCGTGGCGTGCGCCTGCGCAAGGCCGGCCGCTACGAGGAGGCCGTGGCCTGCTGCGAGGCGCTGGTGGAGGCCTGCGGCGAAGAGGCCGACAAGGGCATCGCGGCCCAGGTCGTGAAGGCGCGCATCGGGCTCGCGCGCAGCTATGGCCACGTGGGGCAGGTGGAGCGGCAGGTCGAGACGCTGGAACTGCTGCTGGCCTTGCCCGCCGGAAAGATCGACGAGGGCTTGCGCGCCGAGCTGCGCGCGGAGTACCAGCAGCTGCGGCCGTCGCCGCTGGTCAAGGCGGCACGGGCGCTGGGCGCGTTGTTCGGCCCGAAGAAATGAATCCCGGCGCTACTGCCGGATCTTGCCCGCGTTGCTGAGGATCGTGAGCTCCACGAAGCGCGTGCCGTTGCCGCCGGCATTGGGGCCGAGGTCGACCACGTAGCCGCCGAAGTCGAAGTTCACCAGCGAGGCCAGCGCCGCCGCCATGCCTTCGCGCGTGGGCGTGCGTCCCTGCCGGCGCACGGCCTCGGCGATCACGCGGCCCGTGATGTAGCCCTCGAACATCGAGTAGCTGACCGGCACCTCCAGCGTCTGCCCGGCCGTGGCCTCGATGAACTCGCGCGTCAGCTTGCTCGAGATGCGGAACGGGCTCGGCGTGACCTGCGCGATCACGATGCCCTGCATGTGCTGCTCCGACAGCCGCTGCGAGAGCTGCTCCACGTCGACGCCCGAATGCGCGACCAATTGCGCCGTGCCCTTGGGCGCCATGCGGTAGCGTTCGATGAAGGCCGCGGCGGCGCCGGTGCTGGTCAGCATCACGATGGCCTGCGGCGGCTCCTTGAGGAAGGCCTCGGCGGCGTCGCCCACCTTGGTGGTGCCCGCCGGGTACGAGGCCCGCACCACGATGCGCGACGACGAGGCCGCGGCCAGCTCGTCCATCAGCTTGAGCAGTTCGCCGGACGCGGGCACGTCCTCGTAGAAGACGCCGAGCCGGTTGATGCCGATGGTGGCGAGGTGGCGCGTGATCTTGGTCAGCTCCTCGCGCAGGTCGGCATGCATGTTGAACAGCAGTGGCGGCGGCGCGCGCAGCTCCGACGAGCGATAGCCCACCAGCGCGAGCTTCTCCTTCTCGAGCGTGCCCGAGGCCACGAGCGCCGCGATGTTGCGCGTGCCGAAGTAGCCCGCGAGCACCATCGGCCGGCTCTCCGCGACCAGGGCCCTGGTCAGCGCCACGGTCTGCTCGGGCTGGCCCAGGTCGTCCTTGCGCACCAGGCCCAGCGTGTGGCCGTTGATGCCGCCGGCCTTGTTGATCGCGTCGAAGCTCAGCTTGAGGCCGACCCCGAAGGCCCGTCCCTGCCGCGCCTCGAGCCCCGACATCGGGGCCACCTGCCCGACCACCACCTGCACCGCCGCAGCCGGCAGCACCGCAGCCGCCATCGTGGCGGCCGCGAGCAGCGGACGCCAGAACGCCATCGATTTCATCTGTCTCTCTCCGTCTCCGGGCGGTGAACGCCCCTTCTTGCAAGGGCCGGATCTTGGTGTCCGGGCGGGGCGGAGGATAACGGAAAACGGTGAATCTGCGCGCGGGCCGTGGTGCGCCATCCCGGCGATATGATCTCGCGCGCTCGCAAGCGCATCGATGCAACTGTGTTGCTCGATCCATTCAATCACCAGGAGGGAGACAGGATGATGAAGACGCTCGTGTTGGCGGCCACGGCCGCATTGCTCGCCGCTTGTGGCACGACCTCCGGCAGGCTCGGCCCGTTGCCCGAGGTCCCGGATGCTTCGGTCGCCGCCAAGGTGGTGGTGGTCCGCATCAGCAGCATCGTCGGCGCGGCCAATGGCTACACGGTGGCGATGGATGGCAAGGACATCTTCGGCATCGGCTCCGGAGAGCACGCCGAATTCCAGGTGTCGCCCGGCGAGCACTACCTGGGGGTGAAATGCTTCGGCGGCTTCACGCCGACCTGGAAGGAGGACTCGCTGAAGTTCGACGCCGCGAAGGCATCGTCGAACTACTTCGTCGTCAGCCCCAGCATGACTTGCGCGGCGGTCAGGGGAGCCGACGAGGCGGAAGCGAAGAAGCTGCTGTCCGGCAGCAAGGCCGTCAATCTCGCGAATCCCGCCGGCCGATAGAGCGCCCGGGGGCGCGGCGAATCAATCGCTGTCGTCCTCGCGCGCCGCCATCCGCCCCGCTTCGCGGTCGAGGGCCTCGTACTGCCCGTCGCAGAACAGCTCGCAGAGCCGATCGAGCTCGCCGCGGTCACGGGTCTCGAACACCGCGACGTCCTGCTCGAGCTTGCCCTTGCCGAAGAAGCCCTTGCGCGGGCGCATCGCCACCGACTGCAGCTGGTACTCGCCGCGCCGGTCGGTGCCCTCGCCCAGCAGCGTGACCCACAGCTCGCGCTGGTCGGCCTCATTGCGCAGCACGAGCGCGGGCAGCGGCCCGTCCTGCTGCTCGTTCCATTCGCGGTGCTGTTGCAGCCACGGATGGGCATCGATCGCGGCCATGAAGCCGAGGAGGGTGGTCTCGCCCTGCGGGTGGGTCTGCTGGAAGTCGTCGCCGACCTTCTGGATTGCGTAGCTCAGCATGCGGTGGGAGCGCGCGGTGCGCCCGGGTGATGTCGATGACCGAGTGTGCCCAGCCGCGCGGCAAGGGCGTGTCGGTCGCCGCCCCGTCTTCCTCAGCCCGCGGCGGGGCGAGAGAGTGGCCGCGGCACGCGCGCGGCGCGGTGTTCCTGCAGCAGGGTCAGCATCACGGTCAGCCCCATGAAGACCACCGCGGCCCAGAAGATGCCGCTGAAATGCCCGCGGTCGAGCAGCCAGCCGAACAGCATCGGGCCGACCGCGCCGCCGATGTTGAAGCCGGTGGAGACGATGCCGAAGGCGCGGCCCTCGGCGCCGGGCGGGGCGGCGGCGCGCACCAGCATGTCGCGCGAAGGCGTGATCACGCCGGTCAGGAAACCGGTGGCACCCAGGCACAGCACGAGCGCGAGATCGGGCAGCCGGCCCCAGGCGGCGAGCGCCGCGAGCACGGCGGCGCCCGCGAACGCGACGGCCGCCACCAGGCCATGGCGGCGCGTGCGGTCGGCCAGCGCGCCGCCGGCCAGCACGCCGAAGGCGCTGGCGAAGAGGAAGGCCGTGACCGCCGCATTGGCCCAGGTGAGGTTCACGCCATAGCCGCCGACCAGCGCCGACACCGAGAAGCTGCCGATCGAATTCGTGCTGAGGCTCAATAGCACGTAGAGCAGCGTGAGCGTGAGGATCGCGGGCGTGAGGATGCGCACGCCAGCCCCGTTGCCGCCAGCGGTCTTCGGCTTGCTCGCGGGTCGCGCGGCGAGCGCCGGCTTCTCGCCCGCGAACAGGAAGGCCCAGGCCAGCAGCCCCGCGAGGCCGGTGGCGGCGAAGGCCCAGCGCACGCCCAACGTGCTGGCGATGCCCATCAACAGGGCCGGCGCGATGGCGCCGCCGACGAAGCCCGCGAAGGTGTGGACCGAGAAGGCCTTGCCCATGCGCGCGCCGTCGATGCCGGCCGAGAGCATCGCGTAGTCGGCCGGGTGGTAGACGCCGTTGGCGATGCCCGCCAGCGCCATCGCGACGAGCAGCCAGGCGTAGTGGCCCGAGAACGCGAGCGAGCCGAAGGCCGCGCTGCCCAGCAGCAGGCCGGCCATCAGCAGGCGCCGCGCGCCGAAGCGGTCGACCGCGAAGCCCAGCGGCGCCTGTACCAGCGCCGAGACCACGTTGAACACGCTGAGCGCAAGGCCGAGCTCGACGAAGCTCAGACCCCACGCGCCGGGCAACACCGGCAACAGCGCGGGCAGCGCCATGATGTGCAGGTGGCTGACGAGGTGAGCGGCGGAGACCTGCGCGAGCAGGCCGGTCTTGGGAAGGGGCATGGCCGGGGGCGTCGAAAGGACGGCGCATTGTGCGGCAAGCCCGGCGTCCGCGCTTGCCGTCCCCCGCTCAGGCGATCACTGCACCGCCACGAACTCCCCGCCCTTCACCTGCAGCAGCACGCCGCCGTAGCTCGGGTTGCGCCCCGCGTCCACGCTCCAGGTGCCGTTGCCCAGCACCATCGGCACCTTGTTGAGCTTCGCGAGCTCGTCGCGGATCTTGGTGCGGTCGGGGTTCGGGCCGGCGTTCTTCACCGCCTGCACCGCGACCTGGCCCAGCGCGTAGCCCATGCCGGCCCAGTTGTCGGGCGCGGCCTTGTACTTGGCCTGGTAGGCCTTCACGAAGGCCTGGTTCATCGGCGAGGGATTGCTGGGCGAATAGTCCGACACGAAGTAGGTGCCCTCGACCGCCTTGCCGCCGGCCTTGATGAAGCCGGCCGAGCCCAGCGTCGACGGGCCGATGAACTTGACCTTCGACTCGAGCCCGGCCTGGCGGATCTGCAGGATCAGGTTGGCCGAGACCTCGGCCGGCGCGGCGATGAAGATGGCGTCGGTGGGCGTGGTCGCGACCTTGGTCGCGAGCGCGAGGAAGTTGGAGTCGGAGGAGATGAACTTCTCGTCGGCCGCGATGGTGACGCCGGCCTTGGTGAAGTAGTCGGCCAGCGCGTTCTTCTGGCCGATGTAGCCGTCGCTGCTCTGGTCGTGCAGCAGCACCACGCGCTTCACGCCGAGCTTCTCCGAGGCCAGCTTGCCGAGGAAGCCCATGATGTCGGTCGGCGTGGCCTGGATCTTGAAGGCCCAGGGGCCGGTGGCGAGGATGCCGGGCGAGCTGCCGATGGCGAGGATCGGCAGCTTGAGGTCGTTGGCCACCGGCGCGCCGGCCAGGGCCTCGGCGCTGACCGTGGGGCCGAGGATCAGCATCACGTTGTCGCGCTTGCCGAACTGGTTGACGAGGTTGATGACTTGGCCCTTGTCGCCCGCGGTGTCGCCCTCGACGATCCTGAACTTGTTGCCGCCGGGCAGCCCCTGCGCGTTGGCTTCCTCCAGCGCGAGCTTCATGGCGTTCTGGATCGGCACGCCACCGAAGGCGTAGGTGCCGGTCATGGCGTTGAACACGCCGACGGGGATCTCCTTGCCCTGCCCGAAGGCGAGGCCGCTGAAGGCGAGAAGCAGCGCGCCGGCGACGGCGGCTCTGCGATGCATGGTCATGGTGTGTCTCCAAGGGCGCGCGAAGGTGCGCGGTTTTTCTCAGGGGGCCATGGCAGTGTCTTCATGCATCCGGGTTGCGTCAGTCCCCATCGCAGGGGACGGACCGACCCGAAGCGGCGCCGAAGCTATTCGGCTATCAGTTGCAGCGGCAGCACGTCGAGCGTGCGCAGCGTGTTGACCGGACGCCAGCGCGATGCGCCCGCGGGCTCGATGCGCTTCACGCGCCGCACCAGCGCGCCGAGGATGCTCTCGGCCTCGAGCCGCGAGATCATCTGGCCGATGCACACGTGCGCGCCCACGCCGAAGGCGCGGTGCACGCCCGCGGTCTGGCGCGTGACGTCGAAGCGCGCGGGGTCGGGCCACTGGCGCGGGTCGCGGTTGGCGGCGCCCATGTGGTAGCCGACCTTGGTGTCGGCGCGCAGCCGCACGCCGCCGAGCTCGACCTCGTCCGTGGTGGTGCGGAACATCACCTGCGCGGGCGACTCCAGGCGCAGCGCCTCCTCGAACGCGCCCTTGATGAGCGCCGGGTTGGCCTTCACGAGCGCGAACTGGTCGGGGTGCTCGGCCAGTAGCTTGAGCGTCGATCCGATGCCGGCGATGGTGGTGTCGACGCCGGCGCGGAAGAAGGAGCGCACGTGCAGCGGCGCCGTGCCCTTGTCGAAATGGCCCGCGTCCTCGGCCTCGTAGATCTTCTCGGCGAAGCCGCCGGGCAGCGTGTGCTCGCGCTGCAGCACCTGCTGGTACCAGTCCATGATCGGCGCGGCGCGCTCGAGCGCCTGCGCCACGCGCTCGTTGTTCGGCCCGAGCTGGTTGAAGTTGAGCTCGCCCGTGAGCTTGATGCGCTCGGGCGGCACCGCGATGCCGAGCACGGCCGGGAACACCTCGAGCACGTAGGCCTCGGTGATGTCGGCCACGCCGTCGACGCGGCCGCGCGCCACCGCGGCCTCGGCGATCTCCTCGGCGCGCTGCGCGAACTTCTCCTTCCAGCTCTTGACCACCAGCGGCGACAGGATGCGCTGCAGCGCGGCGCGCACGCGCGTGTGCTCGGGCGGGTCGATCTCCGAGATCGGGCTGCGCGTGCGCCAGGCGCCGGGCTTGCGGATGTCGCTCATGCCCACGCCGCCCTCGACCGTGAAGCGCTCGAAGTCGCTCGCGACGATGCCGGCCTCGGCATGGCGCGTGACGGCGTAGTAGCCGTGCGGCGCGACGTAGACCGCGGGCGCCATCTCGCGCATGCGGTCGAACAGCGGATAGGGATCGGCGATGTTCGCGTCGGAGAACGGATCCTCGTCGAGGACCGGTGCGTCGGGAACGGACAGGGTGGCGGTGGCGTTCATGGGTCGGTCCTTTTCAATCCGCGCTCGGCAGCACGCGCACGGTCATGTCGGCGATGCGCCAGCCCTCGCCGGTGCGCCGGAAGCGCAGGTCGTACTTGCCGAACATCGCGATCTTGCCGGGGCCGTCGCGCCAGTCGGTGATGAGCGCGCGCGCATGGCCGTGGGCCTCGTCGGCGCCTTCGCCGGGCACGGCGTAGAAGTCGGTCATCTGGTGGTGCATGCGCTGCCTGAACTTCTTCTTCATCACCTCTTCCATCAGCGCGAGCAGATGGTCGCGGCCGCGGATGGTTTCGGGTGGCAGCCCGCTGCCGCCCTGCGAGGCGGGTGGCGAGTTGGCGCGGGTCCAGCTCGCGTCCTCGGTGAACAGCTGGGCGAAGTCGGGGTCGCCGGCGTCGGCCAGGTGGCCGTAGCGGGCGAACAGGGAACGGATCTCGAGCTCGTCCTCGACGGGCAGTTGCGGAAAGCGCATGGGGTCTCCAGGGTCGGCACAGTGCTTCGCCCAGTGTCCGCAGGCGCGCCGCGCGCGTCTGTCCCCATGCGGGGGACGGCGGCCCCGGGCGCACCCGTACCACCGCAAGGGGACATACAACCAAGGGCCGCATTCCGATGATCGCCGCCATGCTGATGCAACAACTACTCAATGGCGTGGTCGTGGGCAGCGTCTACGCGCTGTTCGCGCTCGGGTTTACCCTTCTGTTCGGGGTCAACCACATCATGAACATGGCCCACGGCTCGGTGTTCATGTGGGGCGCGTTCGCGGGCCTGTACGCGGTCACGGTGCTCGACGCGCCGATCTACGTCGCCTTGCTGATCGGCATGCTCGCGGGCGGGCTGGTGTCGGTGGCGCTCGACCTGTTCGCGTTCCGGCCGCTGCGCCGCCGTGGCGCGCCGGAGTTCTCGGCCATCGTCTCGTCGATCGGCGCCGACCTGGTGCTGCTGGCGCTGGCGCAGAAGCTGTCGAACACGGCCGTGATGCGCTTTCCCTTCGATGCCTTCCCGGTGGTCATCTACACCATCGGCGGCGTGCGCGTGCAGCTGCTGCAGCTGGTGATCGTGGCGCTGGTGGTGGCGATGGTGTTCGGCCTGGTCTGGTACCTCTACCGCACCGGATTCGGCCAGCGCATCCGCTGCGTGGCCTATTCGGAGCAGACCTCGCGGTTGCTGGGCATCAACCCCGGGCCGGTGAACATGCAGGTGTTCCTGATCTCGGGCGCGCTCGCGGGCATGGCCGGCGTGCTGATCGGGCTGGTCTTCAACTCGGTGCACTTCGCGATGGGCGAGCCGCTGCTGCTGCGCGCCTTCGTGATCATCATCCTCGGCGGGCTCGGCAGCATTCCGGGCGCGCTGATCGCGGGGCTCGCGATCGGCATCGTGCAGACGCTCGCGGTGGCCTACGTCTCCTCGGGCGTGGCGGAGGCGATCGTCTTCACCGCGCTGTTCGTCGTCATCCTGGTCCGGCCCACCGGGCTGTTCGGTCAATCGTCCGCCGCCATGCGGGTGCAACGCGCATGATGAACTTCTTCTACACCTACCAGTCGCTGTTCGACCACATCCTGGTCTACGCGATGCTCGCGATGAGCCAGTACGTGGTGCTGCGCGCGGGCGTGTTCTCGCTCGGCAGCGCGGGTTTCGCCGCCATCGGCGCCTATGGCTGCGCGCTGCTGGTGGTCAAGGCCGGCTGGCCGCCGCTGGCGGCGATCGCCGCGGGCACCGCGCTCGGCGGCGCGGCGAGCGCCGTGCTGGCCTTTCCGCTGTCGCGGCTGCGCGGCGTGTTCCAGGCGGTCGCCACCCTGGCCATGGTGCAGATCGTGCTGTCGGCCACGCAGAACTGGACCAGCGTGACCAACGGCGCGATCGGCATCAGCGGCATTCCGAAGGTGGCCGGCACCGGCGAGCTGCTCGTGATCGTGGTTGCGGTGGTGGTGCTGCTGGCCGCGATGGGCCGCCACAGCATCGGCCGCGCGATGGACGTGATCCGCGAGGACGAGACCGTGGCCGTGTCGCTCGGCATCTCGGTGCCCTACCACCAGCGCATCGCCTTCATCCTCTCGGGCCTGCTCGCGGGTCTGGGCGGCGCGCTGCAGGCCTCGAGCAGCTACGCCATCACGCCCGGCGAGTTCGGCTTCGGCATGCTGGTGGCGGTGCTCGCGATGGTGGTGCTCGGCGGGCGCACCTCGGTGTGGGGCGCGCTCGTGGGCGCGGCCATCCTCACCACGCTGCCCGAGATGTTCCGCGTGTTCGCCGACTACCGCAACGTGGTGCAGGGCATCCTGCTGATGCTGGTGATCGTCTACCTGCCGCGCGGCGTGGCCGACACCGCGATCGCGCTGCTGCACGACCGCCGGCTGCGGCGCCAGGCGGGGCATGCGGCGCGCGCGCCCGCGGCACCGGCGGTGCCCAAGGCACCCATCGTCAAGACATCGATCGAAGGAGGCGTGCGCCCATGACCGCGACCCTGGTTCTCGAAGGCGTGGCCCGCCATTTCGGCGGCGTGCCGGCGGTCGACGGCCTGAGCCTGCAGGTGCCGGCCGGCCAGATCACCGGCCTGATCGGCCCCAACGGCGCGGGCAAGACCACGGTGGTCAACCTGATCACCGGGCTGCTGCACCTGACGGCGGGCCGGGTGCTGCTCGAGGGCCGCGACGTATCGCGCGACGAGGCGCCCGCGCTCGCGCGCGCCGGCGTGGCGCGCACCTTCCAGAACATCCGGCTGGTGCCCGATGCGAGCGTGCGCGAGAACGTGGTGGCGGGCTTCCACCGGCACGAGAAGTCCGGCCTGTGGGCCAACCTGCTGGGCCTGCCGTCGGCGCGCGCCGAGGCGCGCGAGCTCGATGCGCGCGCGATGGAACTGCTCGAGCGCTTCGGCATGGCCGCGCTGGCCGAGCACCGCGCGGGCAGCCTCTCGTACGGCCACCAGCGGCGCATCGAGATGATGCGCGCGCTGGCCACGAGCCCGAAGCTGCTGCTGCTCGACGAGCCCGTGGCCGGCATGAACGACGCCGAGGCCGAGAGCCTCGCGGGCATCTTCCGCAACGTCGCCGCCAGCGGCGTGGCGGTGCTGCTGATCGAGCACAACATGCGCTTCGTCATGTCGCTGTGCTCGCACCTTTACGTGCTGGCCTCGGGCCGGCTGATCGCCGACGGCCTGCCCGAGGCGGTGGGTCGCGACCCGAAGGTCGTCGAAGCCTATCTGGGGGCCTGAACCATGCTCGAGATCCGGAACCTCGACGTCCACTACCGCGGCATCCAGGCGCTGCGCGGTGTGAACCTCCATGTGAAGCAGGGCGAGATCTTCGCGCTGATCGGCCCCAATGGCGCCGGCAAGTCGAGCCTGGTGAACGCGCTCTCGGGCCTCGTGCCCGCGGGCGGCGAGATCCGCTTCGAGGGCCAGCCGCTGGGCCGCATGCCCGCGCACCTGCGTTCGCGCGCCGGCATCATCCAGGTGCCCGAGGGCCGGCGCGTGATTGCGCCCCTGTCGGTGGCCGAGAACCTCGAGCTCGGCCGCCAGGCCGCCGGCGTGCGCGGCAGCGACGCGAAGGACCTGGAGCGCGTGCATGCGCTGTTCCCGGTGCTCAAGGACCGGCGCCACCAGCTCTCGGGATCGCTGTCGGGCGGCCAGCAGCAGATGCTCGCGATCGGCCGCGCGCTGATGGCGCGCCCGCGCGTGCTGATGCTCGACGAGCCCAGCCTCGGGCTCGCGCCCGTGATCATCAAGGAGGTGTTCCGCGCGCTGGTGCAGCTCAACCGCGAGGGCATGACCATCCTGCTGGTGGAGCAGAACGCGCGCCTCGCGCTGCAGACCGCGCACCGCGCCGCGGTGCTCGAGCAGGGGCGCATCGTGCACGAGGGCATGGCGAGCGACCTGGCGAACGATCCGGTGATTGCGGACCACTACTTCGGGCGGGCCGGCCTGATCGCCTGATCGGCACGGGCAGGCTCAGGCGGTGGTGATCGTCTTCGGCTCGAGGAAGGCTTCGAGCCCGAAGACCCCGAACTCCCTACCGACGCCCGACTGCTTGACCCCGCCGAAGGGCGCGAGCAGGTCGGGCGCGATGCGATTGACGAGCACCGTGCCGGCCTCGAGGCGCGTGGCGACGCGGCCGGCGCGTTGCGCATCGGACGAGAACACGTAGGCCTGCAGTCCGTAGGGCGAGTCGTTCGCGATCGCGACGGCTTCGTCCTCGCCTTCGTAGCCGAGCACCGACAGCACCGGCCCGAAGATCTCCTCGCGTGCGATGTCCATGTCGTTGCGCACGTCGGCGAACACCGTGGGCCTGACGTACCAGCCGTGCGACAGCCCCTCGGGCCGGCCCTCGCCGCCGGCCACGAGCGTCGCGCCCTGTTCCTTGCCGCGCCGGATGAAGCGCTGGATGCGCTCGAACTGGGCCGCGTTCAGCAACGGCCCGATGGCCGTGGCCGGATCGCGCGGATCGCCCACGCGCAGCGCTGTCGCGATGGCGGCGATGCGCTCGATCGCTTCCGGCATGCGCGCACGCGGGATCAGGAGCCGCGTGCCCGCGACGCAGGCCTGGCCGTTGTTCATGAAGGCCGCGTTGAGCGCCAGCGGCAGCGCGCTCGCGAAGTCGGCGTCGTCGAGCACGATCGAGGCCGACTTGCCGGTGAGCGCGAGGCTCACGCGCTTCATGGTGTCGAGCGCGGCGCGCGCGATCAGCTTGCCCGTGGGCGTCGAGCCCGTGAACGACAGCTTCGCGATGCCGGGATGGGTGGCGATCTCGTCGCCCACGTCGGCGCCGCGGCCGAGCAGCACATTGAATGCGCCCGCGGGCAGGCCCGCGTCGTGCAGCGCCTCGGTCACCACCCGGGCCTGGATCGGCCCCAGCTCGCTGGGCTTGATGACCGACGCGCAGCCGGCCGCGATCGCCGAGGCGAGCTTGCTGCAGACCGAGCCGGCGACGCTGTTCCAGGGCGCGATCAGCCCGGCCACGCCGACTGGCGCCAGCGTCACCGTGGAATCGCCCACGCGGCGCGTGAATTCGAAGGCCTCGAGCGTGTGTGCCGCGTTGGCGAAGCATTGCGAGGCGTAGTCGCTGACCCACTGGGCGCGCGCGAGCGGGCCGCCGTATTCCTCGATGGTCGCGTCGCGGATCGCGTCGGTGCGCGCGAGCACCGCGGTGCGCAGGCGATCCAGCATCTCGATGCGTTCGGCCTTGCCGGTGGCGGCCAGCGCGGGCTGGGCGCGCTGCGCGGCCGCGATCGCGCGCTTCGCATCGTCGCGGTTGGCGAGCGTTGCGCTGCCGATGCGCTGTTCGGTCGCGGGGTTGGCGATCTCGACGACCTCGGTGCCCTGCACGGGCACGAAGGCGCCGTCGATGTAGGCCTTGTCGATGTTCCACATGGTGCTGACTCCTGGCTTGTTGCCGGCGGTTGGCGGGGTTGAAGGCAGTCTAGGAATCCGCCATCGTTTTGAGAATCCGATCAAAATGAGATGACTCATCCAGAAAATCGGAACAATGCACAAGAGCGGCCTGATCGAACTCGAGGTGGTGCTGGCCGTCGCGCGGCGGCAGGGCTTTCGCGCCGCGGCGGTGGAACTGGAGATGTCGACCACCGCCGTCAGCAATGCCGTGTCCAGCCTCGAGGCCCGGCTCGGCGCGCGGCTGTTCCATCGCACCACGCGCAGCGTCTCGCTGACCGAGGCCGGCCGTCAGTTCGTCGAGCAGATCGGCCCGGCCGTCACCAACATCCGCGATGCGATGGACAGCGTGGGCGAGCGCCGCGCCACGCTGGGCGGCACCCTGCGCATCAACAGCGCGCTGGGCGCGGCGCTCATGGTGTTCCGCCCGCTGGTGGCGGAGTTCCTGCGCCGTCATCCCGGCGTGACCGTCGACATCGTCACCGAGGGCCGCATGGTTGACATCGTCGCCGAGGGCTTCGACGCCGGCCTGCGCCTCGCGCCGCTGGTGCCGCGCGACATGGTGCGCGTGCCGCTCGGCGGCAGCCTGCGCATGGCCGTGGTGGCGTCGGCCGACTACTTCGCGAACCGCCCCCGGCCCGAGGTGCCGGCCGACCTGATGCAACACGCCTGCATCCGCGCGCGACTGCCGAGCGGCGTGCCCTCACCGTGGGAGTTCGCGCAGGGCGGCGAGCCTTTCACTGTGGATGTGCCGGGGCCGCTGGTGCTCGATGCGCCGATGCTTATGCTGGAGGCGGTGCGGCAAGGCGTCGGCGTTGCGCAACTGGCCGAGTGGTACGTGGCCGAAGACCTCGCCAGCGGTCGGCTGGTGCGCGTGCTCGACGAGTGGACGGTGCCGGTGCCGGGGTTGTGCCTTTATTACGCGGGGCATCGGCATCTGCCTGCGGCGTTGCGGGCGTTGGTGGATTTGGTGCATGAGCTGCGGGCGGGCGAGGAGAAACGAAGCGTCGGGGCAGGGAGGGCGAAAGCAAAGCGCGCAGGTGGCGCGGCAAGGTCGAGCGGACGTTGATTCGGATCAGCGTGTCGGGGTAGATTTCGGGTGGTCAGCGCAGGCGTGAAGCGAAGGGAGTGGAAAAAAATGGCAACCACTGGCAGTGGAGAGCGGATGCCGAAAGGCAAGCCGCATGACGACGCAATGGCCGAGCTGTACCGCAGCGATCCGGCCCTTGCGATGGACGTCATCAATGGCGTCCTGGCCGATGGCGACCAGGCCGAGCTGCTGATCGTGCTGCGCCAGATGACGCAGGCATTCGGCGGGGTGCGGGCCGTGGCCGAGCAGGCGCAGCTGGATCCGACCCAGCTCTAGCGCACGTTGTCGGCGAAGGGCAACCCTGCCTCCTTCGATGCCAACGCCCGCTCGACAGCTTGCTTGGCATGCGCCACGAACGCCGCCACCTCACCCTGCCGCGACGCCAGGTCGTCCGCCGCCTGCCCCAGATAAGCCTCTCTCGCCCGCGCCATCAACGGGCGCAGTTCATCAGGAAGCCGTTCGATCACCCAAGCCGCAGCCGCATCCTTCGAAGCAATGCCACCGGTCGCGGCACTGAACCAGATGCGCGCCAGCGCGAGCACCACGTTGCGCTCGTCGCCATCCCAGTCCGCGGGTTCGTTCCAGATGCCGATGGTGTCGTGCAGCGCCTGTGCGAAGTCGCTCGCGGGCACCGGATCGAACAAGGTCTTAGCGGCGTGGCCGATCAGCGCGACGCTGTGCTGCCTGGCCTTGGTCAGCAGGATCGCGAGGTCGCGGTCGATCTCGGGCGCATCGAAGATGCCGGCCTTCAACGCGTCGCGCAGCCATTCGCCGAACTGCAGCTCGCGCCGCGCCGGGTAGCGCCAGGGCAGCACCTCGTCGTGCACGACGATCGTCACCTCGAGCGGGCGCAGCGCCGCGTCGGTACCGGGCGGGGCCGACACCGAAAGCAGGTCGGTCATCAGCGCCTGCCGGGTCGCGGCCGTCAGCGGTGCGGCCACGCAGACCAGCAGGTCGATGTCGCTCTCGGGCTGGAGGCCGCCGTCGACGGCCGAGCCGAACAGGTGCAGGGATTCGATGCGGCCGGGCAGGTGGCGTTCGAGCACGACGCGTGAGAGCGAGAGTTGCGGTGCGATGTCGATGGGGAGCAATGCGGTCATCGGGGCAGGGCTGGGTGGAGCGGCAAAGCGCCTATTCGAGCGTCCTCCACCCCTGCGTGCAATCGTGCACCTGCCCGTACCAGGGGCATTCCTCTGTCCGAAGCTGCGCAGGCTCCTAGAGATCCAGAACCAAGGCCGGGCTGCAGGCGCGCGAGCAGCACACCATCATGGTCTTGTGGCTGGCCCGCTCGGCATCGGTCAGGATCTCGTCGCGGTGGTCCGGCACGCCTTCGAGCACGCGGACCTCGCAGGCGCCGCAGATGCCTTGCCGGCATGAGTAATCCACGTCCACGCCGGCCTCGAGCAATGCGTCGAGGGTGCTCATGTCCGGTTTCACGAGCACGCGTCGATTGCTCTTCGCGAGCCGGACCTCGAAGCTGCCCGCATCCGCGGGCGGTGCGGCGGCGCCGAAGCGTTCCATATGCACGCGCGCCGGATCGAGATCCCGCGTCGCCTCGGCGAAGGCATCCAGCATGCCCGCGGGACCGCAGCAATAGAAATGCGCTCCGGGCTCCGCCTTCGCCACGAGCGCGGCCAGGTCGAGCCGTCCGGCGGTCTCGCTGTCGTGCAGGCGGACCCGGTCGCCCAGCTGTCGAAGCTCGCGCACGAAAGGGGCTGCCGCGGTGCCGCGCGCGGCATAGTGCAGGCGCCAGGGACGGCCCGCGCGCTCGAGCGCACGCGCCATCGGAAGCAGCGGCGTGATGCCGATGCCCCCCGCGATCAGCACGGCGGGACCCGTGCCGTCGGCCAGCGCGAAATGATTGCGCGGCGCCGAGACCCGGATCACGTCGCCGACACGAAGACGCTCGTGTACATGGGCGGAGCCGCCCTGGCCCGACGGCTCGCGCTTCACGGCCAGCACGTAGATGCCTTCGTCGCCACTGACGACGGAGTACGGGCGGGTCAGTCCATCGCGCAGGCGCACGTCGACGTGGGAGCCGGGTGACGCCGGAGGGAGTTCCAGGCCATCGACGCCGCTCAGCTCCATGCTGAGCACGTCGGGCGACTCCAGGCGCATGGCACTCACCCGAACCCGCAGGAGTTCATCGGTCTGCGAGGGGGTGTCGGTGGTCGTTTGCTGCATGTCCATTCGAGGCCGCATCGGATGCGGCCTCGTCATCCTTCCTCGTTACTGCTGCACGGCCAGGCCGGCTGCCTTGATCACCTTGCTGAACTTGGTGACATCCTTCTCGAGCCACTTGCGCGCCTCGGCCGAGCCCACGAAGGTGGGTTGCACGTCGAGGTCGTTGAGCTTCTTCACGATCTCGGGGTCTTTCATCGTGGTCTGCAGCGCGGATTCGAGCCTGGCGATCACCGGGGCCGGCGTACCCGCGGGCGCCGACAGGGTCACGAGCTGTTCGTTGTCGTCCATCTCCGCGTAGCCCTGTTCTCCGGTCGTGCCGACCTGGGGCATGGCCTTCAGCCGTTCATGGCGCTGCACCGCGATGTTGTGGATGCCGTTGCCCTCGAAGTTGCGCACGATGGTGCTGTAGGGCAGCGCGCAGGCCTGCACCTCGCCGGCCTTCAGCGCGGTGAGGGCCGGTGCCACGCCGTTGTAGGGCACGTGGATCACGTTGAGCGCGGTCCCGGTCTTCGTCTTGACCAGGCCCTTGAACATCTCGAGCTGGAGGTGGTTCAGCCCGCTCACGCCCGTCGTGCAGAAGCTCAGGCCGCCGGGCCTTTCGTGCGAGAGCTTCACCAGTTCGGGCAGGGTCTTGGCCTGCACCGACGCGTTGGTCGCGAACAGCGAGGTGTAGACGGCCACGCCACCCAGCGGGGCATAGTCCTTCAGCTGGTATTCGAAGTTCGGAACGATCAGGTTCAGGAAGCCGAAGGCCGAGCCGGAGGCGATGAACAGCGTGTATCCGTCCGGCTTGGCCTGGGCGACGTAGCGCGCTCCCACGGCACTGCCGGCGCCGGGGCGGTTCACCACCAGCACGGGCTGGCCGAGCAAGTCGCGCAGTTTCTCGGCGATGACGCGCGCCGTCGCATCGAGGCTGCCGCCGGGTGCGAAGGGCACGATGATGCTCACCGGTTGCTTTGGGTAATCGGTCTCGGCCGCCTGGCTCTGCGCGAGGCCGAGGCTGAAGAGGCCGGCCAGAACAATGGAACGGATCAGCGCTCGCGCGCCGGACCGGGCATGGGGGGATTTCATCGTGGGTCTCCTGGTGTTTGGCATGTAGGGGCGGGGCAGCGGGGCGTGGACGCCTCTTGTGCTGCCGTTGTTTGCAACCGGCTCAGGCCGCGGCGGCTGGCAGATCCTTGGGACGCGCGGTGCCCATGAGCTCGTCGGACTCGGTGGGATCGAGACTTTCGGGCAGAACCGTCTGGGTGGCGCGAACGCCGTAGAGGTACGGGTGGTCGGGTCCGACGGGCCGCTGGCCGTCCACGCAGGCGCGCGCCGCCTCCATGAGCGAGCGGCGCATCGCGACCACGGCACGGTCGCTGCTCCCCAGGTGCTCGCGGGTGCGGTCCACGATGGGACCTGCCGACTCCGACACCATCGCGTCCTGCGCACGGATACCCGCGATGCCCGTGAAGGAGACGGTCTTCTGCTGCTGCCGATCGATCAGGTAGTCGTTGTCCAGCCGCTCGGTGGGACGCGTGGTGCCGGGAATCACCCGGCGGTGCGCATAGTCGCCGTTGCGCCAGGCCGTGAGCTCCTTCTCCTCCAGCGGACGGTCTGGCCGGAAGGTGGCGCACAGCACCCAGCAGCGCTCGTCGTTCATCGGCACCCACATGCGCACCAGCCGGGCCTCGGCGGGGTGCGGCGGAATCATCGTGTAGAACGGCAGCAGGAACTGGTTCACGCGCCAGTAGCGCTGGCTTTCGTCGACGCGACGGCCATTGCAGGCCAGAAAGCCGGAAGGCGTCGGCACGATCTTCCACAGCGGCGCCTTGTCGTTCTTGAAGAAGCGCCCCGTCAGCGCGCGGTCGTCGTCGTGGGTCTTGTCGACGAGGCTGTGCAGGAAGCCCACGTGCGCGCTGTCGAGCTCTCCTTCCATGGCTTGCGCATAGTTGCAATCCTGTTCCCAGCGCGAAACGTAGACGTGCGAGGAAGGCAGTCCGAGCCACTCGAAGTCGGGCAGTGGCGGCATCTTGTCGGGCTCGCCCATGTAGACCCAGAGCACGCCGCCGGCGATGCGCGCCGGGTAGGCGCGCGCGCGCACCTTGCATCGCATGGGGCTGTCGGATGCCTCGGTCGGCATGTCGAGGCATTCGCCATCGACGCCGAACTTCCAGCCGTGGTAGACGCAGCGAACACCGCCTTCCTCGTTGCGTCCGAAGAAGAGGCTGGCGCCGCGGTGCGGGCAGTGCTGGTCGAGCACGCCGACCCGGCCTTCGGTGTCGCGGAACACCACGAGTGCTTCGCCGAGCAGTTGCAGGCGCACCGGCGCCTCGTCGGCGGCCGGCACTTCGGCCTCGGTCATGGCCGGTGTCCAGAAGCAGCGCATCAGTTGGCCCATGGGGGTGTCGGGGCCGGTGCGGGTCAGGAGGTCGTTGTTTTCTTTGCTGAGCATGGTTCGCGTGGGGTTGTCTTGGAGTGGAGGAAGTCAGTCCGCGGGATCGGCGTCGAGGCTGTCGTCACCCATCCGCGGCAGGTTCTCGATCAGCTGGTGCAGGTCCGCGCGCAATCGCTTGACCTGCGCCGCGCTCATGCCGTGGGTTAGGCGCGTTTCGCGCTGCAGCGAGGTGCTGTAGAGCTCCTGCGAGAGCGAGCGCCCGGTTTCGGTCAGGCTGATCGTCATCTCCCGCCCATGCCGGGCGAGAACGACCAGGCCCTGCTGGCTCAGGACCTGGAGGCTTCGGCTGGCCGCAGCCTTGTCGACATCGGCGGCGGCGGCCACGAACGCGGCGCTGCATTCGTGCTCGACGCCCAGCGCCAGCAGCAGCCGGTATTCGGTGGTCCCGATGTCCCAGCGCTGCATGTAGTAGCTCGAAGCGCTGCGGCTCAATCGCACGGACAGGCTCGTGACCAGCCAGCCGATGAAGTCGGTGGCGAGCCCGGGCACCGGCCGTCCCACGACGGGGTCATGGCCGTCGTGTCTGCGCTCCTGCGTCCTGGCGGGAGGGCTGGCGCGCTGGGCGCGCCGAGGTGCGGAAGGCGTTTTCTTGGCCGGCATGGTGAGTTCGGAAGCTTGCGAAACGCTAATTGTTGATCTATCAACGTTGATGTGTCAACAATGAATTCGGCAGACCCCCGATGCACGTGTTGGCGCTGCTCAGTCGGCCGTGGCCCCGGTCGCCTTGATCACGGGCGCCCACTTGAGGATGTCGCCGCGGATCCGCTGGTCGTACTCCTGCGGCGAGGAGCCCACGGGGTCGAGGCCCATCGTCAGCAGGCGGTCGGCGAAGGCCTTTGTCCGCACCGATCGCGCGATGTCGGAACTGATCCTGGCGATGACGGCGGAGGGCGTGCCCGCGGGCGCGACCAGGCCGACGCTGCTGGTGGCCGAGACATCGGGAACCGTCTCCGCGACCACGGGGATGTCGGGCACGCTGGCTGGCCGCTTCGGGCTGAACAGGGCGATCGGCTTGAGCTTGCCGGCCTTGATGAGCGCCTCGCTGGCGTAGTACGTGTCCATCAACAGGGGCACCTGCCCGCCCATTACGTCCTGCTGCGCGGGAGCGCCTCCGCGGTAGGGGACATGCACGATGTTCACGCCGGTCTTGGACTTGAGAAGCTCCATGACGAGGTGATGGGCCGTGCCGCTGCCGGGACTGGCGTAGCTGAGCTTGCCGGGGTCCTTGCGCGCGAGTTCGAGCACCTCCTGCAGGTTGGCGGCCGGCAGCGATGGGTTGGCCACGAGGATGATGTGCTGCACGCCGATCTCCGAGATCGGCAGCAGATCCTTGAGGGTGTCGTAGGGAAGGTTCGGGCGCAGCGTGGGATTGATGGCATGCGAGGACACCACGATCCCGAGGGTGTAGCCGTCGGGCTGTGCCTTCGCCACCGTGTTGGTTGCCAGCACGGTCCCGGCCCCCGGCCTGTTGTCCGCGATGACCGGCTGTCTCCAGAGTTCGCCGAGGTGCTGGCCGACCAGCCGGCCCTGCGAGTCGGTGGATCCTCCCGGCGGAAAGGGAATGATCAGCCGGACCGGATGGTTGGGCCATGGGTCCTGCGCGCGGGCTGCCCAGGGGCCGAACGCCAGCGGCAGCAGGAAGAGCGCGGAGCGGCTTCTGTATTTCATTGGGTCTGTCTCCTGTGAATGTTCTGTCTCTTGCTCGGCAAGGCGCCATCCATCCAAGCATCCGGTCCCGGTCCGTCTCGGCCCGAAACCGCGCCTTGATACTTGCATTATGAAAATAAAAAACCGAGCCTGCAATCGGTGTTTGGCATCCCAGGACGGACTGGCGAGGCGGTCCAGGGCGACCGCGCTCGACCGGATCGCTGCGCTATCCTCGGAAACCCTTGCTCAAGCAGCTCGCGCTGGCAGTCATGGCCTCAAAGAAGAAGCTTCCCCTGGAGAACTGGATCTCCTACCGTTTCGGCCTGGTGGCCTCTCGCGTCGGCGCGGTGATGGCCGCCAAGTACGTCGAACAGCACCAGCTCACGATGCCGGCCTGGCGCTCGTTGGCCGTGATCGCTCGATATGGGCCTCTTTCGGCGGGCGAGCTGGGCGCCAAGACCTCCTCGGATCCCTATCGGGTGGTGCGTTCCATCGATCTGCTGGTGAAGCGGGGCCTGATCACGCGCGAAGCGGACCCCGCCGACCGCCGGCGCGCCAGCCTTCAGCTGACACCGCATGGCCGCTCGACCTACGACGAGATCGAGCAGGGCGCGATGACCAACGAATTCTTTCTGCGCGCGGGTCTCACCATGCAGGAAGTGCGCAGCCTCGAGAGCATCCTGGAACGCATCGATGCGCAGGTGGCGGCGCTCGCGCAAGGCGTGCTGGCCACGAAGCAAGGCGAAGACGATTGAAGGTCCGCGCCCGCGCCATGCGGGCACGATGCATCGTTTCTCGCGGGCATGAGCCGACTTGCGAGGCGACATAATCATTTGCATAATGCAATCAATTGATCCCGATCACGGGGTCGAGGCAATGTCGCCAGCGTCCATTTCGCAAGCCCTCATCCATGAACGACACCGCGTCTCCTCGTCAGCAACCGATCGTGTTTCTCGGCAAGCGCCAGCAGGGCGGTGGCTATGGCAAGCAGCCCGGGCGTTCCGACGACTTCCTGACCTTGGTGGAGCCGGGAACGCCGTGCGGGGAGCTGATGCGCCGCTATTGGCATCCGGTCGGCATCTCGGCCAAGGTCACGAGCGATCCGGCGAAGGTGCGGATCCTCGG